>JAQGHR010000033.1 GCA_028291545.1 Planctomycetota bacterium
AGCCCCCGGCCCCGGGCTGCCGGTCGCCAGCCGGGGGCTCGCCGTCTGCGCCGGCTCGACCCCAGCCACCCGGATGCCAAGATCGAGTGGGACACAACGTCCCTCCGAACCGGCTTGCACGAAAACCCATGGCGTGGGTATGATCCCGCCTGGTCCGGCATCGCGGAGGCGATGCCCGTCTCGGCGCTCGCGCCGATCGACGGATGGGCCATCAGGGAGGATGCACCATGATGAGCGCACCGTCGCGGACCGAACTCATTTCGTCGCCCCGCCCGCGCCCTTCGACCCAATTTGAAGCCGTCCCGAACGCCGATCGAGCACTTCCGCGCCTGGCCGTCGCGGCCGTCCTGGTCGCGATATTCGGCATTTTCGGTGCGCGATGCTGGCCGGTGGCGCGGGGGGATGCGATCACGTCGGACGAGACGACGCATCTGATCCGGGTCTTGAATCTGTTCCAGAATGGCGACGACCTGGCGATGTGGGAACTCGGGGCGCCGAGGCTCCCGCACGTGATGGGCGGATACGCGTCATACCTCGCCCTGAGGGCGGACGGGATGATGCCGGCGTCGGCCGATATGGAAAAAATCGCCCGGCTGGTCGTCTCCGGGATGCCTCGCGTCGTCGTCCCCGCGCGATGCGTGGCGATCGGCTGGGGGATGCTGCTCATCGGCCTGGTGTTCTGGGCCGCGGCGAGGACGCGGGGGGCGATCTCGGGCCTGATCGCGGCGGGGCTGGTCTCGACGGTTCCGGAATGCCTGGCTCACTCGGCGATCGCCGGCAGCGACATGCCGTTCACCACATCGGCCTTCTTTTCTCTGATTTGCATGGCCCGATATATCGAAAAACCGACGGCCCGGAGATGGGCGCTGGCGGCCCTCGCGGTCGGCCTGGCCTGGGCGATGCGGCACACGGCGCTCGTCTTGCTGATCCTCGCGGCGGGCATTCATCTGGTGGTTGCGCTGCGGAAACCAAGGGCTCCGGGCGTCGCGCCGCTGGCCGAGGTCCTCGCGAGTTCGGGCCTGGCGATCGTCGCGATGGGCGTGATCTCCTTCACGGTCCTCTGGGCGGGCGACGGTTTCGGCACGCTGACACTCGGCGAGGTTGCCGGGCGCGCGTCGCGAGGGTTGCCGCAACGGATGGGGCCGATCGATGTCTCGCGACTTCAGATCCCGAGCTCGGCGGTGAGTGTGGTGAAGCAGGTTCGTCACCAGAACGCCGGACACGAGGCCTTCCTCTGCGGAGAGTTTGGCCAGAGTGGTTGGCCGAGCTATTTCCCGATCGCGTTCCTGCTCAAGACGCCCACCGGATTGTTGATGCTGTTCGTGCTGGCCGTGGCCCGGATGAAGCTGGGCCGGCCGTCGCCGTGGGACGCGGTGGCGATCGCATTCCTCGGCCTGTTGTGGCTGATGCTGGTGCGGAACAAGGTCAACATCGGCGTCAGGTATGCGGTCCTCACGTATCCTTTGGCCATGCCGTTCGTGGCGAGGATGTTCGAAGGACGGGCGCTCCGAGATCGCGTGTGGGGGCCGGTCGTGCTGATCTCGGCCGGGTGGTTCGCCGTGGCCTCGATCGGGGCGCACGGTCGTTATCTCTCGTCGTTCAACGAGATCGGCGGCGGGCCGAAGATGGGCTGGATGTACCTGGCGGATTCCAACATCGATTGGGGCCAGGATTTCGACGCGCTCGGGCGGACGATCGAGACGCTGGGGATCAAGGAGGTGACGACCGACGTCAGCTCCGAGCGCCGGTTGGATCTCCCCGGCGTGTTCACCGTGATGAACCGGAGCAAGGCGACCCAGGTGCCCGCCGCGACCCCGCCGAATCGGCGGTTATACGACGACGAGGGCGAATATTTGCCCATATACACCCGGTACGTCGCGGTGAGCGTGTCCCGACTCCACGGCCTCTACTCCCAGAACGACGTGAGCTGGCTGCGGACGCGGCGGTTGGTCTCGCGGGTGGGAGATAGCATCTTCCTCTTCGACATGGACCGTCCCGCGGAACGGCCCTTCGTGGAATGACAGGATCGGCCCGATGCTTGTTCGTTAGCGATGCTTGTGCAACTTCGGCGGCTTCGGGTGTGGGACGCCGTGCCGGCGCTTCTTGTGATGAGCCTTGCCCGTGAGGTACGACCATCCGCGCGGAGTGTCATTCGGCGAGGCCACTTTCACCGAGGGCTTTGCCTGTGACTGTGAAGCGGTCGGCGACGACGGCGTCTGGGTCGGTGGGACGAGCACCGGCGGCGCCGCGGCGGGGGGCGAAACCACCACATCCCATCCTACGTTGTCCGTCCCGATCGTGATCGCCGTCGTTCGTGGAGAGGCCAGGCCCGCGCCGGTCGCCGTCACGTCGTAGGTGCCGGCCGGAAGGTCGAGCGTGTAGCCGCCCGAACCCCAGGTGATGGCGTCGTACGTGCCCTCGGCGTGGCGGCCGATGGCTTCGATGCGCACGCCCGAGAGGCCCTCGCCGGGGGTATAGAAACCGTCGTTGTTAGCATCCTGAGAGACGGCCCCGGTGAGGAATTGGTGGCCCGATCGCCAGCCGAATTCCTGCGTGACGAGGGCCGGGCCGACGTTCAGGCCCTGATTGCCCGCCATGGCGGCCACGGAGGGGGGAGGCGTTGTGGGATGCGCGTCGGTCATGAGGCCGATGCCGATCTCGGTCATCGGGTAGGTCCCCGCCGCGGCCGAGCCGGAAGGGCCCGGCATGAGCAGGTTGCGGAGATGGCCGAAGTCGGGGTTGCCCCAATCGAGGAAGAAGGCTTCCTCGAAATAATCATCGAGCGCCTTGCCGTGCGCATCGGGCAGATTGTTCGAGTAGGCGAACACGTTCTCGGCCATCGCCCAGGAGGATTCGCCGGTGGGATAGTAGGGCTGCCCGTCGGGGGCCATCTGGTCGGGGGTGGCCGGGCGAGCGAGTGAGCCGGCGGGGGCATGAACCTGGGCGTTCTGGGCGAGCATCCGCGCGTTGTGTTCGCGGGATGCGGCGATGAGCCGGAGATTGAAGGCGAGCGGGGGCAGAGGTCCATGCGCGTTCATCTCCTGGAGGAACGCCGAGGCGTCCCAGTTGTGGAGGGCGTTCTTGATCGTTGGATCGTTGCGAGCGATCGAGAGCAGCCGCTGGGCTTCGGCCGGCGGATTCGCCCGGGCTCGGTTGACGAGTTGAAGCATGTACTGCTCGTCGGCCGAAGGCTCCACCGAGGCGACCGACGAGAGCAGTCGCCTCGGTTCCAGCCCGACGAGTTCCGGGCGAGCCCGTCTTGAGGCGCGGCGGGTCTCGGTGCGCGCGGCCGCGAGGCCGCCGCAATCGTGCGGGCTGGTCATCCCTCATCCCCCGGACTTGACGCTCGGAGCGCGGACGCCCCGGATCGGACGAGCGATCTCGCCGGGCGAGGTCGTCGCTCGTCGTTGGCTCGGGCCGCGATGTTCGCGAGCCCCACTCAAGTCCTAGGTCGCGGGGAGGGAAGAGGGCGGGAGAATGGGGAAATTCCGACGGCCGATCGGGAGACACCCTCTTCAGGGATCAGCCATCGGCCATCGGAATCGAGGTGGTGATCGCGAGGATTGCCTTTACTTCTGGATCGCTTCGACGATCCTGGCCTTCGTCTTCAGCTTGTCGCAGATCGCGCGAAGCTCGTTGCGAGTGAGGACACGCCCGCCCTGGATCTCGACCTCGGCGAATTCGTCCACCGGGATCACGTACTGGGCGGGGATCAAATAGCCGGGCTCGACGGGCTTCCAATCGGCGGCGCCGTCCGCTTTGCGAATCTTCGGACCCTTGGCGTAGTTGGTGTCGAGCACCGCGAGGCGAACGCCGATCGTCATCCAGAGGCGGACGGCCCCGGTGCGCTGGTCGTAGTAGACGGGGACGGAAACGCGGGTGTCGGCGGCAAGGTCAGGGTCGCGCTTGAGCCTGGCGAGCCAGTCGGCGGCGGCCGTCTCGCAGGCGACGCGATCGACGGTCTCACCCGCGAGGAAGGCGGGCTTGAGGCCGATGTCCTCGGCGCTGAGCAGGTAGAAGCCGTAGAAGAGGTCGCGCATGTAGCGCAGCTCGCCGTGCAAGGTCAGCTCGCGCGGGCCGGTCTCTCGCAGGCCGTGGAGCGATTTCAGGGTCGCTTCCCCGAGGGTCGATTCGAGGAAGTTCGCCAGGAAGGCGTAGGATCGCGCGGTGCGGAGATAGTAGGTCGGATTCGGTTCAACCCGCAGCCGGGGGTAGACGTAGACCGGCCGTTCGGGCTCCTCCCTGGCCATCGCGCGAGGCGCGGGGAAGTCCAGTTGCCGGGCGTGGGTCTCGCGACGCTTGGTCACGAGCGCCTGGAAGGCTTCGAGCATCCGCTTCTTGTAGAGCTTCGTCAGCAGGAGGTGGCTCGATTCCTCGCCCTTCTCGGGCAGGAGCAGCGTCTCCAGCGCGTAGACCTGATAGTCGTACCAACCGCCGTCGTTTCTCGGCTTGAGGTCGACTTTGCCCGAGCGGATCGCGGTGATCAGCTCGCGCATCAGGTTGGCATCGGCGGGCAGGCCCAAGGGGAAGAGGCGGGCGAAGAGCTCGGTCTCTCGCGAAGACGAGGGCGGGAACAGGGCGACCTTGGCCGTGACGGGCAAGGGCCGCCCGATGGCCTCGGCCGGGGTC
Source organism: Planctomycetota bacterium (assembly GCA_028291545.1). Classification (GTDB taxonomy): domain Bacteria; phylum Planctomycetota; class Planctomycetia; order Isosphaerales; family Isosphaeraceae; genus JAQGHR01. The sequence goes on from JAQGHR010000033.1 coordinate 4,630, forward strand.
ACGCCCGAGAGCGGGTTCGTGAGCTTGCCGTAGAAATTGGTGGCCTTGCGGTAGTCGGCCAGGAGCGCCTTGTCCTCGCCCAGGACGCGAGCGATCTCTTCATAGATCCGCCTGTCCTGGATCGGCCGGGAGAAGAACCGGAGGGTGCGGAAGCAGTTCGAGAGGGTCTTGTTCCAGGTGTAGAAACTGATCGGCTTCGAAAAGACCTCGTTGCCGAGGAAGCTCTCGGCCATCGACCTGGCGGCGGCCGAGGCCTCGATCGGCTCTCCGGCAATCACGAGGCCGGCGGCGAGGTAGTTCGCGGCGGGCGTGCCCTTGGCCACGCGATCGTGGAGCGTCTTGATCAGGCCGAGATGGCTTTTCATGGCCTCGCTTTGACCGGCGTAATACGCCTGGTCGAGAGCCGCGTAGAGGCCGTCGTCGAACTGTTTGGCCTTGCCGTCGATCATGTTGACCGAGGGGAGGACCTGACCCTTGGACTTGCTCATGGCCGCCGTGTACGAGGGGTGCAGCACGAGCAGCTCGGGGCTCAGGTCGGGCTTGACGATCGGGACGTCGAGCCGGAGGACCGAATCGCTCAGGTTCAGGACGTGGCCCTGGAGCGGGCGGCGATCGACCAGGTCGGGGACGAACTTCGTCTTCTTGTCCGCCAGGCGGTCGTCGACGAGCAGGGTGTCGTTATCCTTGGGCGCGGTGTATTCGGTCACATCGACGGTCACCGTGTCCTTCTTCTTGTCGCCCCTGGGCTCTTCGCCCCGGTTGGCGGGCGCGGGCGGGCCGAACAGCGAGGCCCGGACTTCGGGCGTGAGGAGAAGCGTAAATCCGCCCGCTCCGGCCACCGCAAGTGCAGTCAGACAGACGACGAAGACGCGGGATAGACGCGCCATGGCCTGGACTCCTTCAGACGGGAGAAGTTCGCGAGGTGCGGAGCGATCCTGGAGGCGTCGGCGCGCCCCTGCTCATGACGTATTACGATCAAGCGGCCGGCCGTGCGAGAGAATTCCGGGGAAATCGCGGAACGGGCCGGCCTGGAGGTCTCGACCACGGATCGCCGGATGAGGGCGCTTGCTCCCGGGCCTCGGGGCGATTAGCCTGTCACGCGTCGTGCGAGGAGAACCGCCCCGCCTTTCGGAGAAGACGATGCAGCGCGTAACGAGCCCCATCCTCGCGGCCTTCGCCCTGGCCGCGATCGCCGTGAACTCAGCCTCGGCCCAGAAGGCGACCGAGAAGAAGGACGGCAAGTACCCGACCCTGGGCACGATCGAGCGGCTCAACCCGAAGCTCGACGCCTTGATCCCGAAAGAGGCCGCCGTCGAGCAGATCGCCGAGGGATTCGATTGGTCCGAGGGGCCGGTCTGGGTTGCCGAGGGATCGTTCCTGCTCTTCTCGGACGTCCCGAAAAACACCGTCTACCAGTGGACCGACAGCAGCGGGATCACCGAGTTCCTCAAGCCCAGCGGCTACACGGGCAAGGAGCCGAGAGGCGGTGAGCCCGGCTCGAATGGCCTGACCCTGAGCCCGCAGCGAAGGCTGGTCCTGATGCAGCACGGCGACCGTCGCGTCGCCAAGCTGGACAACAATCGCGGGTTCACCACCATCGTCGACAAGTACGAAGGCAAGCGGTTCAACAGCCCGAACGATGGCGTCTATGACTCCAAGGGCAACCTCTACTTCACCGACCCGCCCTACGGTCTCCTGAAGCAGAACGACGACCCCGCCAAGGAGCTGGATTTCAACGGCGTCTATCGCGTCTCGGCCGACGGCAAGCTCAGCCTGCTCACGAAGGAGATGACGTACCCGAACGGGATCGCGATCTCCCCCGACGAGAAGACGCTCTACGTCGCCAATTCCGACCCCAAGAAGGCGATCTGGAAGGCCTTCCCGATCAAGGACGACGGCATGCTGGGCGAGGGCAAAGTGTTCTTCGATGCCACCGACAAGGTCGGCAAGGTTGCTGGCCTGCCCGACGGGCTGAAAGTGGACAAGGACGGCAACCTCTTCGCGACCGGCCCCGGCGGCGTTCTCATCTTCGCCCCCGACGGCACCCATCTCGGCACCATCGCCACCGGCCAGGCCACCGCCAACTGCGGCTGGGGCGAGGACGGCTCGGTGCTCTACATCACGGCGGATATGTTCATCGGCCGGCTGAAGACATCGACGAAGGGCAAGGGGTATTGATCGCGGGCGACTTCTGGTCCCGCTTCGCGCAAGAGCGACGGGACCGGGAGTCTAACCTACCACTTACTTGACGGCCGTCCGCTTCGCCTCACCGTCGGTCTTGGCCTTCTCCTGGACGACGGCAGGTGCGGTGGACGTGCCTTCGAACAGGGGCGATGTGATGGAGCTGCGGGATCGCAGTTCCTTGAGATAGCTGTCGATCTGGGCGCTGAAGCGCTCCTGGAACAGGGTCTCGGCGATCTGCTTCTGGATCTTGGTGTCGGAAAACGGAACCGGCCCGGCCGGGCGACGGGATTCGACGCGGACGAGATGGATGCCCTTGGGGCCCTCGATCGGCGCACTGATCTGGCCGGGCGGAAGCGTCGCGAGCGCGGCGTTGACCGCGGGGACGGGGTAGCCGCCGGGCGAGGTTTCCCATGTGCCGCCCCGGTCCGCCGTGGCCCCGGAGCTGGTCGCCTTCGCGACCTTGGCGAAGTCCTCGCCGCTCAGGAGACGGTTGCGGACGATCGCGGCCGTCTTCTGGGCGGAGGCCAGATCCGAGGGTTTCGCGATCGGGATCAGGATCTCCTGCCACTTGACCTGCGCGTCGCGGTGGTACTCCGGCTGCTTGCGGTGCTCGTGGTAATACTTCTCCATGTCCCGTTTGCCGGGCTTTCCAACCTTCGGCTGAATCTGGATCATCAACAGCTCTCGGGCCATGGTCTCGGTCTTGTAAGCCTCGTGATGATCGTCGAGCGATTCCCCCTGGGATTCCATCTTCTTCCGCAGCGAGAACTCGTCCTCGACGCCCGCCTTGCGGCACATGGCGGTGAGTTCCTTCTCGCGCCAGATCTTATCCACGTAGTCGGCGAACGTGGTCCATTGCTGGGGCTTTCTCCGGCGGCGCTCTTCCTGAAGGATCAGCGTGCGATCGATCAGCGTTTCCAGCGTATCCCTGGCCATCATGTTGGCCTGCTCGGGCGACTCGCGCTTGATGTCCTGGAGCTCCCGGAGCTTGCATTTGAGCCGGAAGCAGATGGCGAATTCCAGCTCGCGATAGGTGATGACCGTGTCCCCGACCCTGGCGGCCGTCAGCGCGGCGCGGGGACCCGGATCGAGGCCGGGACTCGTGCGGAGCGGGATCGCATCCGCGCCAGGCGTCGATGGCGTATCGGGTCGATTCGCGGCGGCCGGGGCGGATGGGGGGGGCGGCTTGGGGAGGTCATCCGACTCGGAGACCGCCGGGGCATTCTCGTGTGCGGGTTCGGGCTCGACGACATAGCTGGCGCGGACGGTGCCCAAATCGGCCGGGATCTTGCCTTGATTGATGGACGCCTTGATCGGCTCCAGCGGCGTCAATTCGACCGCGGGCTCCTGAACCTCCGTCGGGCTCGGCGGCAGGGCGGATCGGGCGCGGGCGCAACCGCCTCCCCAGCAAATCGCGATCGCGCAGAGCGTGGTCAACGCATGGCGTTCCGCCAGGGACACGACTCGCGGGAGGAAGAGAGTTCGGCCGGGTCTCATGTCTCTCTCCACTGCGAACCGCGAACAGCGAACCGCGAACTGCGGGCGGCGGTCTTCTACCCGCGACTCAGGAAACCTGCAAGAGCGATTTGAGCTCCGCCGCCACCACCGCGCCGGGCGGGTGCTTCCGCTCATCGTCGAGGGGCACGTACGCGGTCTTCTCATCCACGATGCGGACCCGCTTCGGCTGGAGCTTGGCGAGCGTCTCGATCCGTCTCGCGCTGCGGTAGGTGAGGACGGCGTATTCGTCCTCGACGTGAATCCTCGCCAGTTGCCAGCGCTCGGCCTGGACGCGAAGCTCGGCCTCGGTCATCAGGTTCTCGGCCGGAGGGGGCAACGGCCCGAATCGGTCGACCATTTCCTGGCGGAAATCGGCGAGGCGGTCGAGGCTGCGAATCCTCGCCAGCCGCCGGTACAGCTCGACCTTGACCTTCGGCCCCGGCACGTAATCCTTCGGGAAATAGGCCCGCCACGACAGTTCGATCGAGCAATCGAAGGCCGGCCGCTCCGGCTTGTGCGTGAGCGCACGGACGGCCGATTCCAGCAAGGAGCAATAGAGCTCATAGCCGACACTCTCGATGTGTCCCGACTGCTCCGCCCCCAGGATGTTCCCCGCGCCGCGGATCTCCAGGTCGCGCAGGGCGATCTTGAAGCCGGCGCCAAGCTCGGTGAACTCCTCGATCGCCTTGAGCCTCTTGACCGCGTTCTCCGTCACCGGCTTGTCCGATTCCAGCAGCAGATAGGCATACGCCCGATGCTTGAACCGGCCCACGCGGCCCCGCAATTGATGCAGATCCGCCAATCCATACTTGTCGGCCTCGTGAATGAAGATCGTGTTGACGTTGGGGATGTCGACGCCGGATTCGATGATCGTCGTCGACACCAGCACGTCGGCCTCGTGCCGCACGAACTGGAGCATTGCCCGCTCCAGCGCCTCGCCCGGCATCTGGCCGTGGGCGACGATGATCCGGGCCTCGGGCACGAGCGACTGGACCTTGTGGACGATGGTGTGGATGTCGTGGACCCGGTTATGCACGAAGTAGATCTGCCCCTCGCGGTTCAGCTCGCGATTGATCGCGTGCTTGATCATCGCGTCATCCCATCGCGAGATCCGCGTCTCGATCGCCTTGCGGTCCGGCGGCGGGGTCTCCAGGTTCGAGATATCGCGGATGCCCAGCAGGCTCATGTGCAACGTGCGAGGGATGGGCGTGGCGGAGAGCGTGAGGACGTCCACCGTGGACTTGAGCGCCTTGAGCCATTCCTTGTCCTCGACGCCGAACCGCTGCTCCTCGTCGATGACCACGAGGCCGAGATCCTTGAAGGCGACGTCCTTCTGCACGATCCGATGCGTCCCGATCAGGATATCGACGGTCCCCGCCTCGGCACGCTTGAGGACGTCCTTGATCTCGGACCTGGCGCGGAACCGGTTGATCACCTCGATGGTGAACGGGAACTCGGCCATGCGCTCGGTGAAGGTGCGGAGGTGCTGCTCGGCCAGCACCGTCGTGGGGACGAGTATGGCGACCTGCTTGCCCGCGTCCACCGCCTTGAACGCGGCCCGCATCGCGACCTCGGTCTTGCCGTAGCCCACGTCCCCGCAGATGAGACGATCCATCGGCTTCGGCAGCGCCATGTCCGCCTTGAGCGATTCGATGGCCGAGAGCTGGTCGGGCGTCTCTTGATAGGGGAACGATGCCTCGAATTCCGCCATCCAGTGCGAGTCTTCGGCCGGGTACGCGATGCCCGGCTTGCTCGCCCGGGCGGCCTGGATATCGATCAATTCCCCGGCGAGATCGACGACGGCCTCGGCCACGCGCTTCTTCTTCTTCTCCCACGACAGCGAGCCGATCTTCGACAGCGGAGGGTTCGCCTTGCCGCCGCCGACGTACTTCTGGACCAGGTCCACCTTCGCGATTGGCACGAACAGCTTCGTCCCCTCGGCGAACTCCAGGACGAGCTGCTCCTCGGCGAAATCGGCCGCCTTATCCTTGTCCACGACCTGCAAGCCGCGATAGATCGCGATCCCGTGGCTGATGTGGACGACGAGGTCGCCCTCGTTGAGGTCGAGGAAGCTGTCGATCGCGCGGCTCTCGTAGCGCCGGCGCGTGGTCCCCCGGCGAATGTCGGCGCGGGCGAACAGTTCATGATCGGCGATGACCAGGGTCTCGGCGTCGATCATGCGGAAACCGCTGCGAATCCGGCCGATCGTGAGGTTCAATCGGCCGGACTGCGCGATCTTGGTGTCGGCGAAGACCTCGCCCAGGCGATCGACCTCGCCCTGGTTGTGGCAGGCGATCAGGACGCGATCGAGGCCCGCCGCGCCATCGAGCTCGGCCTTGACCTTCGTCAGCTCGCCCGAGAATCGCTCGACGGACTCGATGCGCAGGTGGCAGGTGGCTTCGAGCGAGCTGGCCGAGAGCGTCGAGAGCGTGACGGACGGCTTTTTCAGGAGGCGAGCGAACGTGGTCTCGACCGAATAGAGCCCGCGCGGGTCTTCGATCCGCCCGAAATAGTGCTTGCCTTCCGCCTTCAGGTCGGCCGGCTCGACGAGGGCGACCCAGGTGGAATCGGGCAGGAAATCGGCGAGATGCCCGAGTTGATCGAGGCGGTCGCCGTCGAGGGAGGGCAGGGCGGTCAGCGAGACGGAGTCCGTCTTGCCGAGGGAGCGCTGGGTCTCGGCGTCGAACGGGCGGATGGACTCGACCTCGTCCCCGAAGAACTCGATCCGCACGGGCTCGGAGGAATCGGGCGGGAAGACGTCGAGAATGCCGCCCCGGAGGCTGAACTCACCGGCCACCTCGACGACCTCGACGCGAGACATACCCCGATCGACGAGCCAGGCGGACAGCTCCTCCAGCGGCACGACGTCGCCGACCCGGATAGTCCGGGACAGTCCCGCCAGGACCTCGGGCTTCGGCAGGGGTTGCAGCAGCGCCTGGAACGGCGCGACGACGAATCGGGGGGGCAAGTTTCCCGCCAATCGCTTCGCGACCCGCACCCTGCGGCCGAAGATTTCATCCCCCGGCCCGGCCTCTCTGGGCAGCCGGTCCCAGGCGGGAAAGACCTCGACCTTCGCCCCCGAGAACGTGGCGACATCCTCGGCGAAGTCGTCGGCATCCGCGACATGGGGCAGGACGATCAGCAGGGTTTCCGGCGCATGCAGGCCGATCCCCGCGGCGGTGAGCGGCCCGGCCGATCCCCAGGCGCCGTCGATGGTCGCGGATCGGCCGTTCTTGAGCGCGGCAAGGATCTCGGGGAACCCGGGCGCACGCTGGACGACGCGCGTCAGATCCTTCAAGGAGGCGACGGTCGCGGCGGTGGTGGGTGGTGGCGTCCTGGCCATGCGCGTCTCATCGGTCGTCGTCGCGGAAGATGCCGATTTCCGGTCCTCGCCGATCACGGGCCGTGGCACCGAGCGGCACGGCTCTATTTTAGGGATTGCGACCCGGATCGGCCACCGCCGGAGGTCGGGCGACCCGCATGGCCGTTTTCGGCGCCGGCGGGACCGGGTGCGGCGGGTCCATCGCCAACCGGGTCGCGATCCGGTCGAGGACGAACGCGAGGTCGGCCGGCTCGCACGTGTTGTCCAGACAGGCCGTCGCACCGGCCGCTCGGGCCCTGGCGACGGTGGCTCGGTCGGCGAAACCGAGGATCGCGACCACTTCGCGACGAGCCGATTTGTCGCGGAGCACGCGGTCCCAATCGTCTTCCAGGACCGGGACGTCCCAGATTGCGAGCGGGGCGAGCGGCGCGTCGTCCCAGGTCGCGTAGGCCGTCGCGGCGTATCCCGCGCGAAGGCACATATCCGCGAGGACGCGCCTGCACTCGAATGCGCCCCCAATCACCGTGATCGCCGGCCTTGCGACCCTGGGCCGGGGCCAGGTGCCCACGTGCCGGGCGATGGTCTCCGATGCCGTCGCCTCGGGCAGGACGACATCGGCCACGCCCGCCCATCGCTCCAGGTCGAGCGAGCGGACGTGAGGGCCGATGCAGAGCACCAACCTCGGCGGCGCGGTCCCGTCTCGCTCTTTGAGAAGGCGAAGCGCCTCCCCCTCGCGAGGGCCGAGGATCGCGCAATGCACGACGATCACCGCCGCGGCCTCGACCGAACCCAGTTCATCCTCGCCCGGCGTGCTGCCGTGGGCCAGGCGAACCGTCTTCCCCGGCATGGCGTCGGCGATCTCCGCGACCCACGGGTCGCTCAACTCGCCCAGAAACAGGGCCGCCGGGGCGTCCTCGATCATCGCGTGGCCTCCCTGCCCGGTTCGCTCGGATTGCGGAATTTAACCGATCGCGCCCGATCGGGCAAGCGGAGGTTCTGGATCGGCGGGACGCTGCCAATAGGCGGAATCGAAGAGGTTTCACGCAGAGGCGGGGAGGCGCAGAGGGAGAGAAAATCGAGAAAGCGAAAAAGCGACCAGGAGCGGACCAGCCCTGGACACCCCGAACGGTGATTCCCTCTCCAAGCCCATCCCTCCTCCTCTCCCTCTTCTCTGCGCCTCCCCGCCTCTGCGTGAAACCTCTTCGATTCGATTCCCGCCTCACCCTCGTCAAAACCCGATCCCCCGTGAGGAACCGAGTCCCGATCCCCTGGTTTTTTCGCCGCCATCGCAAGTCGAGGTTGCCCGTCCACAGAAATCATCGTGAGACGACAGGATTTTGAACGTGGAATCCGATCGCCTCACCCGGTCGGGCTGGTCACGCGGGTGTTTTCCTGATATCCCACAGCGCCGTCGCCCTCGCTTCCAGAAGGGTCATGCCCATGCTCAAGATCCTGGCATCCTCGCTGCTCGGCCTGATGTTTTCGATGGGATTGGTCCAGGGCCGCGAATCGCCGCCCGCCCCCACGGTCACGGCGCCCCCCGCCGATCCTGCCGCCGAGAAGGCTCGCGACGATCTGCTTGTTCGCTGGGAGAAGCGGACGGCCGAAATTGAGACGATCTACGCGCAATTCAGCCGCGAGGACGTCTCACGGCTCTTCGGAACAAAACGGACGTACGAGGCTGAGTATTCCGCGAAGGGCATGGGTCGGGCGATCCTGACACTCAAGGAGAAGGACGAGCAGGGCGGTTTGAAGATGGACGAACAAATTCTGCTCGCCGCCAAGGATCTCTATCAGTTCAAGTGGGCGACGCATCAGGCCGTCGTCTTCCCTCGGCCTGATGAGAAGAACCCCGACGCGCAGAAAGCTGGGCTATTCAATCTCTCCCTCTACCTCTCCCTCTACTTCGAAGGGTTCGTCAAACCCGATTCCCCATGGCTCTTCTTGAAGGTCCGCGCCGAGGACCTGAAGGCGAAGTTTCGCGTGGAACTGCTCCCGGATCGCGATGGCGGATACCACCTGCGCCTGGTTCCCCGCACGGAGCGGGGCCGGGGGGAGTTCTCCCTGATTCATGTTCTCCTGGACAAAGAAACCCTTCTGCCGCGTGCCGTGAAGATCGTGGCGTCCGACGGCAAGGAAACGAAGCTCGTTCGCTACTCCAAGATCACGGTCAACCCGGTCCTTTCCGACGACCTGTTCCGGCCGGGTTCGCTCGAAGGCTGGAAGGTAATTGGCACGGGAGCACCGGTCGGCTTACCGGCCGCCGCAGGCGACCCGAAGCGGTGAAGAGGCGCCCGCGATCGGGCACGACCATCAGCCCTTCGGCCGGATCGCCGATGTTCCGGGCCATGCCTTCGCGCCAGAATCGGGCTGTGAGGGCACAAACCACGGCGTCGATTTCATGTTCCGTCGCGGCGGGGTGATCCAGCCCGGGAACGAGGGGACGGAGCGCATCATGGATGAGAGCGCGGCCGTCGCGGGTCTTTTTCTTCGCCCAGGGCAGGCCGAGGAGCCGCAAGGTGGCGAACGGGTAGACCTCCAGGGGGTCGATGCCGGCGACGCGGAGGGCCATGGCGATCCGGGCGCCTCGGCGGGCGAGGACCTTGATGAGGGCGGTGGCCAGCGCGGGCACGCCCATGCGGCCGAGGTCGCGTTCGAGCTGGCGGCTGCGGGTGCCGGGATCGTGGCGGCAGCGGCAATCGTCGTCCAGGCAGCACCGGCCGAGAGGACGGGTCAGCGGGGCATTGATCGCGACGGTGGATAAACGGCCGTGTCGAAGGACGAAGCGGACGACCTCGACGTCGGAGCCCAGCGTCGTGAGCCTCACGAGCCGGCCGTCGCGCAGGACGGCCGCCCCGGTCTCGCGATGCTCCACGCCAGCCAGGTCGAGCCCGATGCAAGTGGCCGGCCTGGGAGAAGATTTGAGGTTTGCAATCATGACGAGACCAGCATATCAAAGTCGAGGCGGGGCCGGTAAGTCCGGGTCGCGGGTCGGGCGGAACGCCGGGGTTCCTTCCACGGGGGGACCGGGTCGGCTAGAATCGGCCCTCGCTCGAAACCGGAGGCCGCCGTGAACACGCCTGAAGTCGAAACGATCGTCCCCGTCGCGCTGGGAGAGCGCTCTTACGAGATTCGCGTCTCGTCGGGCGGCCCCGAGGGCCTCGGAAGGTTCGCGCGGGTCGCGCTCGATGCGACCTGGGCCGGGCGGTCGTGCCGGAGGGGGCTGATCGTCACGGACGAGAACCTCGCGGCGAGCGCCAAGCCGTTCGGGGACAGCCTCCGCGCCGCCGGGATCGCGACCACCGTGGCCGTCGTCCCGCCCGGAGAGTCGTCCAAGAGCCTTGCGCAAGCGTCCGATCTGTACGACCGATTGATCGAGCTTCGCGCGGATCGCCATTTCGCCATCATCGCGCTCGGCGGAGGCGTGATCGGCGACCTCGCGGGATTCGTGGCGGCGACGTTCACGCGGGGTGTGCCCCTGCTGATGGTGCCGACGACGCTGCTTGCGCAGGTCGATAGCTCAGTCGGCGGCAAGGTGGGCGTGAATCATCCGCGCGCCAAGAACATCATCGGCGCGTTTCATCAGCCGGTTGGCGTCTGGGTTGACGTAAAGACGCTGCTTACGCTTCCTGTACGCGAAGTGCGTTGCGGACTGGCGGAAGTCGTCAAGTATGGCGTGATCCTGGACGCGCCGTTCTTCGCGGAGCTGGAGGCGAACGTCGGGCCGATCCTGGCGATGGATCTGGCCACGATCCGCCGTATCGTGGCGCGGAGCTGCGAGTTGAAGGCGGAAGTTGTCTCGCGGGACGAACGCGAGGAGACGGGCCTTCGCGCGGTGCTGAACTTCGGGCACACCGTCGGGCACGCGATCGAGGCCGTCGCGGGATACGGCGGAGGTTTCCAGCATGGAGAAGCCGTCGCCGTCGGGATGGCGGCCGAATGCCGGATCGCGGAGAGGCTCGGCTGGGTCGGATCTGACGTGACGCATCGCGTGGTCGATCTTCTGGAGCGATTCGGCCTGCCGACGTCGGCGCCCGGCCTGGATGCCGGCGCGTTGATCGAGGCCATGACGCGCGACAAGAAGAATCGCGACGGCAAGATCCGATTCGTGCTGCCGCGCGAGATCGGCCGCGTCGAGCTGACGGACGCGGCCGGGGTGGATGACGTGAGAGCCGTCCTGAACGAATGGGATCGAGGACCCGGATGACCGAGCCGACTACCGACGCCGACCTCCGCGACCTGATCGGCCTGGCGATGGTGCCGGGCGTCGGGCCGCTCACCTGCCAGGCGTTGCTGGAGCATTTCGGCTCGGCGGGCAAAGTGCTCAGGGCGAAGACGGCGGAGCTGCGCGAGGTGGACGGGGTGGGGCCGAAGCTCGCGTCCAAAATCGCGTCGGCGCGGGATGAGTTCGACCCGGAGGTGGAGCTTGCCGAGTGTCGCCAGCGCGGCGTCCGGCCGATCCCCCGCAGCGATCCCGACTATCCCGAGGCGCTGCGCGAGATCCCGGACCCGCCTTCCATCCTGTATGTGAAAGGGACGCTCAAGCCCGAGGATCATCTGGCGATCGCACTGGTGGGATCGCGAAAGTCCACGCCTTATGGAATTCGCATCGCCGAGCGTCTGGCCGCGTCGCTGGCGAGGGTGGGACTCACGGTCGTCTCGGGTCTGGCTCGTGGGATCGACGCCGCGGCGCATCGCGGCGCGCTGAAGGCCGGCGGGCGGACCATCGCTGTGATGGCCAACGGGCTGTCGGAGATCTACCCGCCCGAGCACGAGGCGTTGGCGGAAGAGATAGCCGGGGCCGGGGCGGTCGTCAGCGAGATGCCGATGCGGCAGGGGCCGCTCTCGGAACTGTTCCCGAGGCGGAACCGGATCATCAGCGGATTATCGCTCGGCGTGGTGATCGTCGAGGCCGCGCCCAAGAGCGGCTCGCTCGTGACGGCCCATCATGCGATGGAGCAGAACCGCGAGGTCTTCGCCGTCCCCGGCCCGGTGGACAGCCTGTCCAGCCGAGGTTGCCACCGCCTGATCCGCGACGGGGCGCGGCTGGTCGAGACGGTCGAGGATATCCTGGAGGAGCTTGGCCCCCTGGTCCGCGAGATCAAGCCCACCGACGGCGCCACGCCCGTCCGCCACCCGGCCGAGCTGCGGCTCAACGACCTGGAACGCTCGCTCCTGGGCTGCCTCGACGACCTGCCCAAGCCCGTCGACGAGGTCATTGCCCTGACCGGCCTCGGGGCCTCGCAGGTCATGGCCACGTTGAGCGTCCTGGAGATGCGGAAGCTGATCAAGAGGGCGCCGGGCAACCAGTTCGTGCGGCTGTAATCGCGGCACAGTGGTGAGTGCAGTTATCCGCAGATGGCGCAGATCGGCACAGATAAAAAGCAAATTTTCTGATTTTATATGTGTTCATTTGCGGGGTCTGCGGATAACGCTTTCTCTTCCATCGAATGATCTCATTTCGCGACCTCCACCTTCGGGTTGAGCTGCCTCTCCAGCCAGCCCAGGATCTCCTGGACGACCTCTTCGCGGCCGATCTCGTTGAGGGGTTCGTGGAGCATGTCGGCGTAGAGGCGGAGGGTCTTGTCGGGGGAGCCGAGACGCTCGAAGAAGTCGAGCGTGGTCGCGGGATCGACCACGGGGTCGGACCCGCCGATCAGCATAAGGACGGGGACGTGGATGGCACTGGCACGGGTGACGAGGTGCTCGCCGCCCTCGACCATGCCGAAGAAGAGCGGGGCGCTGATCTTGCCGTGGCGGAGCAGGTCGCCCTTGCGTTCGGCCAGGTTCACGGGGTCGCGCGTCAGGTGCTCGTCGGCCACGGTGGAGGTGAGCGTCACGCCCGGGGCGAACTTGCGGAGGAACAGGCCGGCATAGTACTTGTGCCTGGGCACTTTCGCGGAGATCCGAAGCGACGGGTTCGAGAGGATCAGGCCGTCGATCTCGGGATCGTTCTTGAGCGCCGCATGCAGCGCGACCTGGCCGCCGTTGGAGTGCCCGAGGACGAACCGGGGCAGGTCGGGCCGTTGCGCGGAGGCCCAGGTGATGGCGGCGCCGAGGTCGGTGACGAAATCGTCGTATCGGGCGATCACGCCGCGCTTGCCGGGGCTGTGGCCGTGTCCGCGGAAGTCGAACGAGAGCACGTCCACCAGGCCAGGCGTCGAGCTGAGTGTCTCGGCGAGCTCATCGTAACAGCCCGCATGCTCGCCCAGGCCATGGGAGATAACCAACACACCGCGAGGGGCGGTTCCGGGAAAATAGGTCGCCTTCAATTCCGTTCCATCGGCGGCATGGATCATCGCGTTCGTGGGCATGAGCCGTCCTTGTGGGGCGTGAGCGACACGCCAATTGTCATTCGATGAAACGTGAGATCCAGGTCCAGTGTCGGTCGGAGGTCAAGGCGACATCGTCGGCGGAAAACCCCATCGCCGAGACGATGGCGCGAACCTCGTTTAGCGTCAAGGCCGCATGCAGGGAGGCGGCAAGCAAGTCCCTCGCCGACGCGGATTCCCTACCTGCATACATCGTAACCAATTGCTCAAGATGTTCGCTGCTCTCCGGCCTTGCCAGGTCGCGGCAGAACAGCGTTCCCCCCGGCGCGACCAGGCGTACCATCTCCGCCAGGGCGGCGGCGGGCTCGGGGATGTGGTGGACGATGGAATTGGAAATTACCGCCTCGAACGATCGGTCGGGATAGGGAAATCCCTTGGCATCCACCTTTTCGAGCCGGATGCGATCGGTCAGCCCGGCCTCCTGAACATTCTTACGTCCGAGCGCCAGCATGTGTTCGGCAAGGTCAACGGCCCGGACCATGGCGTTCGGATCAACCCGGCAGAGTTCGAGGGGAATCCGCGCCGTGCCGGTGCCGACGTCGAGGATCGTCCCGCCCCGGCAGGGTCCGTGCGAGGCGAGGAAGTCGGCGACGAAGCGGACGTTGACGCCGGAATGATCCATCGCGTCGTATTCGGCCGCGTCCTCGGCGGTGTCCATCGCCTCGGGTTCGAGCACTCGGGGGATCATGCGGGCGTGGGCCTCGGGGTCGGGATCGGTGTTGTCGGGATGCGGCGGCGGATGCGGCGGATGAGGAACCAGACGAGCAGGCTCAGGACGATCCAGACGGGCAGCCAGGGCAGGATCGAGATGACGAGCAGGGCGAACCCTTCCAGGAAGTCCTTCAGCCCCTGGATCGAGCTTTCGAAGGTGCGTCTCGCCCGCGTGGCGAAGTTCGGCGCGGTGGCCGGGACGAACCCGATGCGCTCGGTGGCAGTGATGGTCACGGTCGTCAGGTCGGAGAGGTTCGCGAGCAGGCGGATACGGCCTTCCATGCGCTCGACCTCTTCGCGGACCCGAGAAATCTCCTTCTCGACCGCGAGGATCTCGATGAGCTTGCCCGTGGACTCCTCCAGGTGCTTGACGAGGCGCCCTTCCTCGACCTTCTTGTTCGTGATCCGGGTCTCCAGGTCATAGAACTCCTCGGTCACGTCCTGCGAGTGCACCTGCCTGCGCTGGAGCTCGCCGAGCTTGACCACGGCGTCCAGGAACGAGTCGTACCGCTCGACCGGGATGCGGATCTTCCAGGTCGCCCGCCGATTGACGCCCGCCGTGCCAGTGACGTCGGTGTCGGCGAGCTGGCCCCCGAACGTCTTCATGGCGGCGACGATGGCGTCCGACGCCTTGGGGAAATCCTCGACGATGAGGTCCACGTCGGCGGTGTAGATGATCTTGCGGGGGGTGGGCTTGGTCGCGGGTTTGCCAGCGTCACCGCCCTTTGTGAATTCGGGGTCAAAGATTGGAACTCGATCCCTGGCTTCTCCGCCAGCCGGGGCCGATGCTAACGCGCCGCCGCGAGTGACGCCGGCTTCACCGGTACTCGCAACGCTCTTGCTGTTGTCTTCGGCCATCCCACAACCGCAGACGAACACAGCCACGATGATCGAGGGAAGGATTCGCGTAGTCATGGCGTTCTCCATTCGCCCCAACGATGGGGAAGACATGCTCACGTCTTTGTGAGCATGCCACCCTGAATACGTAGATTGCATGTCGCCGGTGGGATCAAAGTCCTTCCGCCGCCTTCTTTTCGGCCTTGAGGCAGGCGCGGATGTCGTCCATGGGCATGGCCTCGCTCTCTTCGTATTCGAGCGCGAGATTGTAGTTATATTTCCGCTTGGCCAGTTGCTTGAGCAGCTCGGTCAGGCGGAGGTCGCCTTCGCCCAGGATCTTGAACTCGGTGGCGTTCTTCACGTCCTTGAGGTGGACGCCGTAGATGCGCTTGTCGAAGACCTCGACGGCGCGGACGGGGTCTTCCTTGGAGCGGAGGAAGTGGCCGGTGTCGATGCAGCAGCCGATCTTGGGCGAGTGGTCCTTGATCGCGGCCATGATGTCGTCGATCTTCGCCCACTTGTGGCCGGGTCCGTGGTTGTGGATGCCGACGGGGATGCCGTACTCCTCGGTCAACTTGTCGAGGTTGTCGAACGAGTCGGGGCTCGGGTCGCAGGAGATGTAGGACAGGCCGATCGCCTTGCCGAACTCGAACAGCTTGCGGTTAGCGTCCATGTCCTTGCCGAAACCAACGACGCCGAAGCCGGTGACCTTCACGTCGTACGATTCGGCCTTCTTCCGCATCGCGTCGGCCTTGGAGACGTCGGCGGGGATGTGGGCGGGGAAGGATTCCCAGTAGTGGAGGCCCAGCTCCTTGGTCTTGGCCAGGGCGTCGTCGAGCTTGAAGTGCCGGAGCGAATAGCTTTGCAGCCCCATGCGGAACGGCCCGTAGGGCGAGTCGGCCGGCGTGTCGGCGGCGCCGGCGAAGCGGCCCAGGGTCAGCGCCCCGGCGGCGGCGAGGCCGGCGGCCAGGGCATCACGCCTGGTCAGGAGGCGCGGTGAAAAGGCGTCCATGAAGTGCTCTCCCGGTGGGTAGAATCCCGAACGTCACAACCCCGGCCCGAGGCTATCCGAACGGGGGGCGCGACGCCAGAGGCCGGAGCGGGTTGTCCGGCGGTGTCACGAAAGCTATCATGGCGCGTACCGATTTATCGGAGGCCGCTGCGCGTCGTGATCTCGGCCTGTGGGGAGGGACCTGCCATGATGAGTCCGCGTAAGAGTTTGGGTGTGATGCTTCCCCTGGGAGGCGGAGACCCGATCCCGCTCAAGAAGGACGAGCTGGTAATCGGCCGTCGCCCGAACTGCGACATCCGGCTCGACTTCGAGAATATTTCGGGTAAGCACTGTATGCTCAAATTCATCCGTGGCACCTGGCACGTCCGCGACCTGGGCAGCACGAACGGCACCACCGTCGATGGCCTGCGGATCTCCAGCGAGCACGGCCTGCTACCGGACAACGAGCTTGGCATCGCCGGCCATTTCTTCCGCCTGGAATACGATGCCGCCGCGCCCACCTCGGTGATGGACGCGAACATGATCCTGGAAGAGGAGATGGCCGAGACACCTCGGCTGCACTCCCTGATGGAGCTGGCCGGACTGGAGAATACCGACGCCCCGGTCCGCCGCTCTCCGTCGGCTCGCACGCCCAAAGCCCCGGAGCGGGTCGCTCGCCCGATGTCTGAAGACGCGGGCTTCTCGGACGATCACGGCCTGCGTGACGCTCCCGAGCCCGAAATCGTGACGGCGACCGACGACGACTTCTTCGAGATGATCAAGGGCGACGTCAAGAACGATCCACCCAAGCGGAAATGAGGATACGGACCGATCCGCTCCTTCCGCGATCACTTGATCAGCTTCGCCAGGGCCTTCTCCAGGGCGGCCCCGCGAAGTTCCAGGCGGACGATCGTGCCGTCCGGCCCAACCAGAAAGGTCGCCGGGATCGTATTGACGGCAAACGCGTCGACGACATCCCCGCCGCAGGAGGCATTGTGGACCTGGCGCCACGGCATGGCGTGCGTCTTGAGGAAGTCGTTCAGCGGAGCTGTCGTCTCGTCGAGGCTCACGGAGAGGACCTCGAACCCCCGGTCGTGATAGGTCTTGTAAGCGGCCTGGAGGTTGGGTAGCTCGGCCACGCACGGGGCGCACCAGGTGGCCCAGAAATCGACGAGGACATACTTGCCCTTGTAGTCCGAGAGTCGGAACGTCACGCCCGCGCGATCCCGGACGGGGAAGTTCGGGGCGGGCTTGCCGACCATCGCGATTCGTTCGAGGTCGTCCTTGACCTTGGCGCGGAGACGGGCGTTCTCGCCGAATCGGTCGAGGAGGGCGTCGTATACCTGCTTCGCGACCTCGTGCTCGCCGGCCACCATCGCGGCCGAAGCGAGCGAGTCGGCGAAATTCGAGGCGAATTCCTCCTGCTCGTCCTGGTCGAGCGCCTTCATGAGGCTCTTGTACTCGACGGCCGCATCGGCAAACTTGCCGTCCTGGGCGCGGGCCATCGTCGCGACGATCTGCGCCATTGGCCGCACCGCGCCGGCGGGATGATCGGCAAGATACGACCGGGCGATCCTGTCGTGATCCAGGAACCAATCGTGCTGGATCACCTTTTCAAACAAGGCCATGTAGGCCTGTTCCAGGTCGTCGGCCTTGGGATTCTTCTCCGCATACTCGACGAGCTCGCGGACCAGGCGGCGATCGTGGGCTTCGAGGAGTTCGGAGACCTTCTTGTATGGCGGACCTGCGGCCGGGGCCTGCGCTCGGAGGAAGGCCGCCGAGCCTACGATCAAGCCGAGCGCGAGGAGGCGGGAGGCGCGGGACATGGCAGGAGGGTCCTTCTCGGGCGCGGGGTGCGATCCATCGCGATCGGATCGGGAGGGAGAGAAACCTGGATCGAGGATGGCGTTTATCAAGGCGATCCGCAAGGGCATTCCGCCCTCGTCAGGACCGGTCAGCAGCCGGCAATGCCCGGGGCGGAGGTGCCCCCCATGTCCGCCGATGGCCGCGAATAGCCGGATGGCGCGGGGGCGTAGGCGTTGCATCCGAAGAGAGCGGTGGGGATGGTACGCAGGAGGATTCGAGCATCCAGGCCCAGGCTCGGGCCATCGACGTAACGCACGTCCCACTCGATGCGATCGGCCCAGGGGATGGCGTTGCGGCCGTTGATCTGGGACAAACCCGTGATGCCCGGGCGGACGAGCAGGCGGCGCGACTGGCGCTCGTCGCAGAGTTGATTCTCCCAGGCGAGCAGGGGCCGGGGACCGATCAAGCTCATCTCGCCCCGAAGGACATTCACCAACTGGGGCAGCTCATCGAGCCCCGTCCTCCGCAACATCCGGCCGACACGCGTGATCCTCGGGTCGTCGGCCGTCGCTTCCTTGTTGATCGCGATCGTATCGGATGGCGTCATCGTTCTAAACTTGAACACGCGAAACGGCTTGCCGTATCGACCCGTACGCTCCTGGATGAAGAGGATCGGGCCGGAGGAGCCGATTTGAACCAGCGCCGCGACCAGCGCGAACACAGGGGCCAGCAGGACCAAGGCCAGGAGCGACCCGGTGACGTCGATCGCGCGCTTGGCCGACGAGGTTTCGACGAGGTCCGAATCGAGCGGCATTCCGGCCATCTCCATTGAGGGCGGTTTCAGCAAATACCATTCTCACGAGGCCTTCCGCATCCGCGACGGTGTCGGGACCACCAGCCGGCCTGCCGACAGCGCCGGGCGTGGCACCGGCAGGGGCCTGACGGCGGGCGTGCCCAGGAGCTCGCCGATCATCCAACCCCAGCGGTCGCAACAGCCTTCGCGCTCGAAGTCGGAGAGGAAGGCCTCGCGACCGCTCCGGCCCATCCGGGCGGCGGCCTCGGGGTCGGCGGCCAGGAGTTCGAGGGCTTCGACCACGGCGTCGGTTTCGCCCAGGCGGATCGTGTGGCCGCAGCCGCTCTCGCGGATCGTGTCGGCCGTCTCGCAGTGCTCCGGACCCACGAACAGGGCAGGGCGGCTCGAGGCCATCGCGCCGTAGAGCTTGCACGGGACGACGATCCCCGTCATCTCGCGACGCATGGACATGAGATGCACGTCGGCAAGCGACAGCGAGGCGTGCAACTGCTCGCGGGGGAAGTAGTCCAGCAGGCGGACATTGTCCAGCCCGTGGGCCTCCTTCGCCGCCAGGACTTCCTTCTTGCGAGGGCCGTCGCCGACGAAGAGGAACACCATGTCGTCGCGATCCTTCAACCGGCGGGCCGCTTCCAGGAAGTCATCAAACGCGTGGGCCAGGCCCATGTTGCCCGAGTACATGGCGACGAACTTGTCGCCAAGGCCGAGGGACTCTCGAAGCGGGTGCCCCTGGCGGGGCATCGGATAAATCTCGTCGCGACGGCTCCAGACGTGGATCGTCTCGATTCGGCCCGGCCGCACGTGCTTGGCGGCGATCCGGTCGGCCATGTAGGGGCCGAGGACGACGACGCGATCGGCCGCGCGGTGGACGGCGTCGGAGAGCCACGCAAGGGCGGCGATGACGGGATTCTTCCTCGGCATGATCCCCAGCGCGATGCCCGCGTCGGGGTGCAGATCCATGCTCCAGAAGACGTGCTTCGTCCCCTTCAGTCGGCCCAGGATCACGCCGATCAGCCCGATGATCGGCGGCGTGGTGAGCGTGATCGAGACGTCGCAACGGGGCAGGGTGATCGCCCGGGAGAGGGCGCGGGCGTAGAAGCTCAGGTAGTCGGCCATCCGTCGGGCGAACGATCGGCGCCCCAGCGCCGTCGAACCCACGCGGTGGATGTGGACGCCGTTGTGGACCTCGTCCGCGGGAACGTGTGCGCGGTTGCCCTGGTAGCCGCCCTTGCAGCAGAGGACGTGGCATTCGTAGCCGCGATTGGCCAGCGACTCGGCGAGGTCCGTCAGGTGCTGGGCCGTGCTCGCGTTATCGGGCCAGTAGTACTGGTTGATGAAGAGGATCTTGGCGGGGTTCCCCGAGGTCCCCGCCGCCTCGCGACCGAGCGGACCGGCGAGTGCCCCGGTCTGGCTCTGATCGGCTCGTAGACGTCGCGAACCGCTCCAGAGACGCGTCCATGCGCTCATCGTTGGCGTCCTTATCTAGGGTGGGAGAGAGCCACCATATTCGGATCCGGGGACGGTGGATGGAAACCACCCTACATGATCACCACTTCTGATCGGCCATCGTCTTGTTGGCCCGATACCAGGCCACGGTCTTCGCCAGCCCGTCACGGAGCGAGGTCGGCGGCGTCCAGCCTTCCAGGACTTGCTTCATCCGCGTCACGTCCAGCACCTTCAGCGGGGCGCCGTCGGGCTTGTCCGTGAGCCAGGTCATCTTGCCCTTGAACTGCACCACGTCGTTGAGCGTCTCGGCCAGCTCGCGGATGGAGGTGCCGATGCCTGTGCCGAGGTTCAAGGGCGTGGAGCAATCGTCGTACGTTTCCGCCGCGAGAACGATCGCATCGGCGCAATCCTCGACGTAGATGAACTCCCGAACGGCCTTGCCGGTCCCCCAGACTTCCACGCTCGGCGCCTTGTTCATATCCGCCTCGACCCACTTGCGGACGAGGGCCGCGACGACGTGCGAGCGATCGGGATTGTAGCTGTCTCCGGGACCATAGAGGTTGGTCAGGATCAGGTGGATCGAGTCCAGGCCATACTGCTTCTTGTACGCCTGCGCCTGCACGGCCATCATCTTCTTCGTGAGGCCATAATTGACCACGCTCGCATGGCACGGACCGGCCCAGAGGTCGGATTCCTTCAGGTGTCCTTCCAGATAGCCCGGATAGCTGCATGCCGTGCCGATCGCGACGAACTTCTTCACGTTGGCCAGCCTAGCCGCCTCCATGATGTTCGCGCCCATCACGAGGTTGCTGTAGTACAGCGTCGCCGGTTGGGTCTGATTGATCCCGATCCCGCCGTAGTAGGCGGCGGCGTGGAAGAGGTGATCGCAAGGATGTTCGAGCAGGCATCTGAGGCAAGCGTCGAGCGACGTGAGGTTGTAGTCTCGCTGTCGGGGGACGAACACCTTCGCGCCGAGCGATTCGAGACGCTTGACGAGATGTTGACCGAGGAAGCCGGCGCCGCCGGTGACGGTGACGCGTTTGTCGGACCAGAAGCTGTGCATGGTGGCAACCTTCCTTGGCGGATCAGAATGGCAGAATCAAGCGATCTCGGTAGCGATGACTCTCGTTTTGATGAAAAATCGCTATGCCTCGATAACGCTTAATCACCTCGTCCAGCCATGTGGCCTCGTCTGTCCATGAGTTGGGTGGCGGATCGGGTGTGTCCTGGAGAAAAGTTTGGTTGTAAGCTCGATCCCGATTCATTGGCTCGTAGGTTGTTCGATCTGATTGTTGCAGACAGTAGGTTCTTCGTTTCGATGCCCGCTCGACTCTGCGCAGGCATTCGGCGACGAAACGGGCGTGTTGGTCTCGCTGTTTTCGATCGGGCGATTCTCGAATACGAGCGAATACGACGGCCAAGACTGCGATGATCGCGAGGAGGCCCCACAACCGGATTTTTCGCTTGACCATTGAATCGGCCCCCGTAGGGTCCGCTATTGCGGACCCTACGAAAAAGCGATCGTAGCGTCACACGTTCGCGTACGGGTTCTGGAACTCGATCAGCTTCGACGCCCGCACCAGCTCGGCGATCCCGCGATCCAGGTCGACGGTCGTCTCGAACCCCTTGGAGCGGATCTTCTCGTAGCTGACCTCGTAGTTGCGCTGGTCGGCGTCGGAACCGACCTCGGCGAAGTGGAGGTAGTAATCGGTGTGCTTGAGGATCTGGCGGGCGACGTCTTCCTTGGTGAAGTTCATGGACTCGTGGCCGACGTTGTAGACGTCGTCCTTGACGGTGTCCCACTTGTCCAGGGCGAACATGATCGAGCGGGCCATGTCGCGGACGTGGACGAAGGTGCGCTTGAAGCCGCCTTCGTACACGATGAGGTTGCGGTTCTTCACGGCCTGATAGGTGAAGTCGTTCGGCATCAGGTCCAGCCGCATCCGGTTGGACACGCCGAAGGCGGTGGCGTAGCGGTAGGCGACCGAGTTGCCGGCGTTCAGGACCATGTCCTCGGCGGCGGCCTTGGTCTCGCCGTAGAGGGTGATCGGGGCGGTGGGCGTGTTCTCGTTGCAGACGTAGTCGGGCACCGACCCGTAGATCGAGCCGGTGGAGGCGAAGATGAACTTCTGATCGGCCTTGCGCAGGTTCAAGAGCGTGCGGGTGCCCTCGACGTTGGTCGCCTGGGCAACCTGCGGCTCTTTCTTGCACGCCGGGTAGCCGACGATGGCGGCGAGGTGGACGATCGCGTCGACGCCGTCGAGCGCCTTGGCGACCCCGACCGGGTCGCAGACGTCGCCCTTGATCAGCTCGAAATTGCGGCTCTGGCAGCAGGGCAAGAGCCCGGTGCCGCCGAACTTCAGCGCGTCGTAGACGCGGACCTTGTGGCCCTGCTCCAGAAGCATGGGCACGAGGGTGGATCCAACGTATCCGGCTCCGCCGGTGACGAGAATGCGCATGGTGGGGCCCATCCGTGGTGGCTCGTGACGCGCCTGGTGACGTCGAGTCGTGGTGAGAGAGTCCGTTCCGATCCCAGTCGGCAAGGCGCGACGGGCAAATCCATCCGTCCAGGCCCCCGTCCGTGCGGCCTTGTCTCCTGGTGCGATCCTTCGGTCCGGGTCGAAGTCTTTTCCAAAAGAGGCTTCGGCTCGACCGGGCGAGAGTATCGGCCAGGATCGCCCGTGTGTCAACGTCACTTTTTGTTCAATTCGAGGGCAGGTCGAGCGCCCTCCGCAACATGGTCGCGACCCACTCCAGTTCCGTCTTGCCGTATCGCGACAGCACGGAGACGGGGATTCCGTCCTTGAATTCGATCCGCAGGGAGTTCTCGTAGGTCGTCGCGCCCTCCGAGTCGACATTCTTCCGAACGTGGACGCCGAGGGATCGCAACGCGTCGCGAGGCCATTGATCTCGTTTCGTGCGGAACCACTCCCAGCGCTCGATCTGGAGCGAGCCACCGGAGACCGTCAAATCGGCCCTCCGCCGCGCCCCTTGAATCAAGGTGAGCACGCCACCAATCCCGATCAGGACGAACGGCGTGAAAAAGAGCACGAGAAACCAGTTGGATTGAGGGAATCCCCCCTCCCGCTTGATCTCACCTCCGGAAAGGATCACCGAGGCGAATGTGGTGGTCATGATGCCCGTGATGAGGCACCAGAAGATGACGAAGACCTTCGCGAAGAACGACGACCCTTGCCGGAAGCCTTTTGGCGGGATCGAGATCCGGATCCCGTCCTTCAAAGTCTCCAGGGTGGCCGTACTTCCCACGGGTTGTTCGACCCGTTGGCGGACGTCGGTCGGCACGTCCGACTCTTCGCGCACGACCACTTTTCCCGGGACGTCGAACATCTCGGCGCTGTCCAGCGGCAGCGTCCTGGATCTCACGGCCAGGTCGTCGGCCAGGGCGCGGAGGAGGTCATGCGGGTAAGCACGCAACAAGTCTTTCGATCGCCCTCGATCGTCCTCGGCGCGGAGCGACCATCGAGAATGCGCGAGCGCGGGGGATTGCTCGGCGTCGAGCCGTTGCACGACCGTGAATTGCCGAAGGCGATCCCGTCGCATCGATCGCGCCCAGTGGAACGGGCCGACATGCATCACCGTTCGCACATCGCGGTTCGTGAGAACCACCTCATCGCGTCCTGTGATCATGTACAGGCCGATAAATATGAGCGCAAGCCCCGCCGCGATGAAGACGAGCGGAACGATGGCGGTAAGCATTGCGAACAGAACAATCTCGGCGGGCGAGGAGGATCGCATCGCGTAGAGGATCAGTCCGAGGAATCCGATTCCGCAGCCCAGTGGAATGAGCCCGATCAGCGTGAGAACGACCCCGAAAACGGCCACGATCGGGGCCCCCTGTCGGGGTGGCCGATACGAGACCAGATCGAAGGATTCCACGATCTCGAACGGTTGATTTGAGGTTTCGGACATGACACCTCCCGCGTTGGTTCGACGGGCATGAGCCCGCATTGTTGGGAAGGATATGGCACGCCGCAAGGATTCGAACCATCGGAATCGGCAGGCATCGAACTGCCGGGTCGGTGGAATCAGAGATGCGCCAGGGAGTGTGCGAGCGCGGGGCGGCTGGGATTGATGGACACGCCGTGAGGACCAGTGTAGTAGTTCACTTCGCCCTGGCGGAAGTCGCGATAGAAGCTGGCCGCGCTCTCGGGGGCCGTCACGTTGTGGTCTCGAACTCCGAAGGCTGTGACCACGTCGGCCGACGTGTCGCTGGGACCGCTTAACTGGTCGGTCGCCGCGGCGGTGAAGGGGACGTGCGACAGCACATGGCGGGAGAACCGGTCGTCGCGATGGAAGTGGAAGAAGTCCTCGAGGTCCGGCGGCCCGAAATAGCCAAGGACGGCCGTCACATGCAGCACGCCGACTCCCGCCAACCGGGTCGCCGGACTCCCTCCCGCGCTGAACCCCACCAACCCGATGGGCTGACCCTGGCTGAGCGCCGCGATTTTCCTGGCCACCCCACGGAACGCGCCGGCCGTGGCCATCTCGGGCGTGGTCAACTGGATCACCCGGTTACCGGCCTGCTCGAGCACCTTCGCTGCGCTGTCGGTCAAGGCCCCAGGTCCGACCGGACTGAAGGCAATTCCGTTCAAGACGAACACGAGTGCGGTCAGGGTCCGATCCTCGCATCGCTCGAACTCCAGGACCGGATTTATCGTCCCACAGCCGCGCGTCGACATCGCTCATTCCCCCTGGATCTCCGGCTTTACCAGGCTTCGATGGTAAGGCTGGATCCAGCGGGCGTCAATGTCTCACATTATCTATACGACGTATTTTTATGAGAAAATGCCTGTTCAAACGGGCCGGGATGCCCCGTGCTCAGGCAGCATCCGCGCATTGACGGCCCGCAACGCGGCGTGTTTCAGTCTCGGCTCGGGCGGCCGATGGCCTCGCATTCGGCCTGACCGACGACGCGCCGCCCCTTCGCATCGTGGCCGACGAACCGGACCACAAGCGGCCCTGGGCCGGTCCCGGCGGCGAGGGGGATCGGGGCCGCGGCGATACGATCGTGCCCGGAGAGCCGATCGCGACCGAAGGCCTTGACGAGCGCCTCACCCGTGAGCGACCCGGGCCGTCGGGCCCGATCGGCGGGCGGCACCTCGGGCGACCACTGCAGCGATTCCATCGCCACTTCTCGCCCGTCCCGCTCGCGAAGGCGGACGCGAAGCAAGAGGCGGCCATCGCTGCCCGGCTCGACGCGGGCATCGAGATCGACCCGGGGATAGTCCTCCGGCAGGCGAACGGCCGTGACCTGGATCTCGGCCCCGGGCGGGCCGGTCACGGTGATCGCGACGGCGGCGCTCGTCGCGCCATCCACGATCGTGAAATGGCTCGTCGTGCCGTCGAGCGTGGCGACGTCGTCCTCGCCCCCCGGCGTCAATCGCGCGAACCGCGGGGGGACGCGATCCTCCTGCGATTCATTGGGCCGCATGGCGTCGAGGAAGAGGCCGACCGACCAGCCGCGATAGAGGGCCGCGAACGACATCCCCGTCGCGGCTTCGAGATTGGCGACACCTCGCCGATCGGAACGGATCAGCGTCCCGAGCAGGTCCGGTCCGTAGTGGTCGGCACACCAGCGGAGAAAACGATAGGCGCTGCCGCGATGCCCGTGACTGCGGATCAAGTCGGCGGTTCCATAATCGTCGACCAGCAGGCGGTAACGTTCGGGAGCCGCGAGGAAGGCGGCCACACGGTAGTCGAGGTTCGATCGCGAGAAACCGTGGAGATCCTCCGCCAGGTGAGCGAGTGCCTCGTCGAGCCAACCCTCCTCGTCGCCCCCCGCCGGCCTGAGCGCCTTGCGGCAGTACGTGACCGCGTGCGTATATTCGTGCGCCACGACCGTGCGGAGGTGGGGCCCGGCGGCGAGCGAGGCGCTCAGATACATCATGTCGCAGCGGTTGCCGAGTGGAGAGGGCTGGCCGATCTCGAAATCCGAGCCCCGGACAAAGCCATCGACGGCGAGCTTTCCGTCGGCCAGGTGCCCGAGCCAGCCGCTGAAGAGGACGGTAAATCTCCCGTCCCCGTCGATGTCGCGGGCCGTCCCGATGGTCTGCCGGGCTCGCGGCAAGACGCGATCGTCGAAGGTGGCGACGACGTCGCGTACAGTCGCCTCGTCCACTCGACCGAGGTCCGCCGGATCGACATAGACCTGGACGGCCCGGCCGAATCCTCGCAGACGTGCGGTGACCGAGACATAGTTGCTCGGACTTGCCAGGTCTCCGTCTCGCACCGGGAGGTGAAAGGTTCTCGCTGCCGGCGGCGACCAGCCTGGCGCCGTCGGCTCGGCGGTGAGAGGCAGCGGCGGCGGCAGGGACGGTGTTCGCGCGGCTCCGTCCTCCGCCAGGATCGGCGACTGGGCACGATCGGCGGGCCTCGCCGAGATCCGTATCGGGTACGCGCCCGGCTTGCGAGACAAGGACGAAACGACGATCAGTGTCCGAGATCCGGCCGATCCTGATGGCACGACGAATGTTGCGGCGCCCGCCCTGACGGCGATGGGCCGGGGCGTGCCGACTGGCCAGGCTCCCTCGCCCGCGTCGCGAGGTATTGCCGGTCGTGCGAGCCCCGCCAGAGCCGCGAGCGCGGCAAGTCCCGTCACGATCGCGTCGAGCGTCCTGCGAGCGTATACTTTCGGGCGTCTCGCCGGCATCCGATCGCCTCAGCCGTCGTCTTCGCCCACCCCGTGACCCTGAGCGGGGTCGTGCAGCCGGGAGCTCGGACAGCCATTCGATCGGCCCGACCGGTCGTGTAGCTTCAGCCGATTGTGCCGATCATTGCACAACCCCGAAGCTTGAATCTTTTCGGCCCCCAATCCCCGTTTTCCGCGGCTTTCGAGACGATCTCTCCTCCGTCTCGCTGCCCGCCCCTTGACGGTCGAGAATCCTCCGATAAGATAGGGATTCTCGACCTCAAACGCTCGATCGAGCGGCGGAAACCGCCGCATGGTTGGGCCCTGAGGCCACGCCGGAGTGGCGGAATTGGCAGACGCGCCAGCTTGAGGGGCTGGTCCGCTTACAAGCGGGTGCAGGTTCAAGTCCTGTCTCCGGCACTGCTCACGAAAGGACTTACGTCGAGAGGCGTAAGTCTTTTTTCGTTGATGGGTACCCTGGATGCACTAGATTTCAAATCGTGCCCGCACGGAGTGAATCTCTCGCGCAATAGGGCTGAGGCTGGGCTTTGGCGCTCTGCATGCGGAGAAGAATTCGAGGTTGGGCATCGATTTCGGGGAGGCGGTCCTGACTGCACCGGGCCCGCGTGTCCTGCCCTGAACTGGTCATCGCGGTGATTCGACGGAAAGTCAGGCTTCTCATGACCAGGATCTGCCACACGGCCGGGCCGAGGTCGAGGTCGCCGAGGGGAATTCGATCGGGCTGGCAGGCAAGGCCCTCGGCCTCACCGATTAGACCAACTTTCGCGGGAGCCGCGAGGATGGTTGCCGGGAGGCCGGCCAAGCCAAGCCAAGCAACTCAAGACGCTCGAGGGTCCTGTACGGATACGCCGCCGGAAACTTGCCGTGGATGAGACTTTCTTGTTGCAGGGATGACCAGTCGACGACTATCCTTCGATGACTGAAGCGTGTTCGGACGTCGACCGAGTCCGATCGCATCGAGCCGGTCTTCCTTTTAGGTTTTCCTAGCCGCCGACCGATGCCGGTCGTGAGGTAGTTCGATGAACGCGTCACGGCCGCCGCCCCCCTTGCCGCCTCCGTTGCCCGGCGGCGAGCTGGAGTTCCCCGCTCCGCCCAGGTTGACCCGGTCCTGGATCACAGCGATCGTAAGTATGTGTGCCCTGCTGGGCTGGCTGAGCTGGCGGCGCGTGGAGCAAATCGTATCGCCCCCCAGAATGAACGCTCCGGATCCTGTCGTATCACGTTCAGACCCCATCCAGGCCAACTCTCGAATCTCGCCCCCTGATCCGGTGGTAGCAGAGCGGCTTACCAATCACCAAAGCGAGCGTCACGAAGCTCCGCCGCGGGCGTCGATTGAACCGGCAAGCCCGCCGGTCCGCGAGGAACGCGGTGCTTACAATTCGGACCGTGACGAGCCCGTGGACTCGCCGCGCGGCCCAGTTGAAAATCTCGAAGCCTTGACCCTCATGCCGGAGAAATATGAGGGCCGAACGATCGTCGCTGCGCGTTTCTTCTACATCGGGACCAGGGTCAAACGGAAGGACGGCGTTGCGATCCTGCCGATCCAGACCTTCCACCACGCGACCCTGAGCGATGGGGAATCGATTGGTGCCGAGGGGATGCTCTATCTCATCGACCCGGCGGTTGCCGACACGTTCGACGAGTGGCTGAGCAAGAATAATTTCGAGAAGTCGATCAGGCCCACCTCCAAGGCACGCCTGAAGTTCGAGGTCCGTCGTGTGAGGATTGGTGACGAACCTCGCTGGGGGGCGGTGGTCGTCGAGATCGAGGTGCTCCTCGGACTCAACTACGACAAGATTGCCACGGCAAATTATGACGGATCCATCGCGGTCGGCCGGATCGCGGGCGTTGATGCCGAGCTCACGCTGGGCGATGGTCCGGACTGGGTCGAGCGGTTGGGCGGGGCCGATTATTCCACGAACGTCAGGCGCAAGATCCGGGAGGCTCGGCGAAGCGCGAGGGTCAAGGACGATCAGGCCGCGCTCAACGCCGTGATCTCGCGATTGATCGGAGAGTCG
The DNA here is from genome assembly GCA_028291545.1 of Planctomycetota bacterium. Taxonomy (GTDB): domain Bacteria; phylum Planctomycetota; class Planctomycetia; order Isosphaerales; family Isosphaeraceae; genus JAQGHR01. The sequence goes on from JAQGHR010000033.1 coordinate 33,255, forward strand.
TTCCTGCGCGCCCGGGCGGATGAAGCGGCCGAACTCGAGCGTCAACGGCGGATTTGGCGGATGCTCGCGCGTTAATTTTCACCCGGATTATTGCCTGCCTTGACCGGAGCGTTCGGACGCTCGTTCGGATCTGAGGTGAGCGGTGTTCTGCCGTATTTCGTTCGCAGGACGAGGAGTTCCACTGATGAGCCTTCGCCGTTCGTTCGGGGTACTACTTGCTCCCCTGCTGGCGATCCTCACGCTCGCGTGTCTAGCGTCGCTGCCCGGCTGCGAGGGGTGCGAGCCCACCCGCGAGGGCGAGGAATCCTCGGCCACGGCTCCCTCCGAGAGAGAAGCCGGGGCGGCCCAGAAGTCCGACGTCTGCGAGACGTGCGGCGAGAAGAAGGCGCCTACCGGACCGTGCAAGACGTGTGGAGGAGGATCGAAAGTCGAGGCCACGGCCCAGGGCAAACGTCGCGCCGGCAGCGAGGAGTCAAAGGGCTCGCCGCCTGCGGAATCCTCGGGCGAACGCCCCCTCACGAAGGGGCGGGGGCGTGGGGGCCCGGGCGGCGGTCGCGGTCCCATCAAGCCGGACCTTCGGGGCGACGCCGAGGTCCTGAAGGACGCCCTCGGCCGGCGAGAGAAGTCGCAAACCGCCGAGTCCAAGGGCCGCAAATCGGAAGCGTACGAGCAGGCCGTCTCCGCATGGGAACTCGTTCGGTCACGCTCCGATCCCCAATGCCACAACCTCGCAGGTGAACTGCTCGCGGACATCGAACGGCTCGGGCTCTCGCAGAATCGATCGATCCGGGACGAGGGTGATCCCGCGCGTATCAACAATGTTCCGCTCATCAGCAAATGAACCGGCCTACTACCTCCTACACCGAGACCGAATCCGAATGGCGACGTCGATTTCCTCCCCCGAGCCGCGTGCTTTCCCCCTGGTGAGCCGGGTCGTCTGCCCGCATTGCTGGGAGCGATTCCCGCCGGAGGACAGCCTATGGATCGCCGAGCATGCCGAACTGATCGGCGATCCCCGCCTCGGCGCCGTCCACACCCGCTTCCTCCCCAGTCTGTTCACGCCCGCCGGGAACGCCATCGACGCCCGGGGCGAGACCTGCCACGATCTCGCCTGCCCCCGGTGCCACCTCGGCCTGACCCGGGGAATGCTCGAGCTGGAGCCGCTTTTCCTCTCCATCCTGGGATCACCGGGGAGCGGAAAGAGCTACTTCCTCGCCTCGGCCACGTGGAAGCTGCGCGAGTGCCTGCCTCACGATTTCGCCGTCTCCTTCCAGGATGCCGACCCCGGCGCGAATGAACTGCTCAACTCCTGGGAGCAGAACCTGTTCCTGAACCCGCAGCCCGACCGCCTGTATAACCCCCAGGTGCTGATCGACAAGACCGTGCTCGAAGGCGGCATCTACGATCAGGTGGACTACGGGCAGCACGCGGTCCAGTACGCCCGGCCCTATCTCTTCAGCCTCCGCACCACGCCGGGACACCTCCGCGCCAACAAGTCCGACACCCTCGCGCGGATGCTCTGCCTCTACGACAATGCGGGCGAGCACTTCCAGCCGGGGACCGACACGGCCGCCAATCCCGTCACGCGACACCTCGCGATCTCGCGGGCCCTGCTGTTCCTCTTCGACCCGACGCAGGATCGCCGCTTCCGCGACGCCGCCGCGCGGGGCCGACCGCCCGCGCCGGGGATCGATAGCCGACTCAATCGCCAGGAAACGATCCTGAACGAGGCCGCCGCGCGAATCCGCCGTCATGCCGGGCTGGCGCATAACGCACGCCACGATCGACCGCTCATCGTCGTCCTGTCCAAGTTCGATGCCTGGAGCCACCTCCTCGATCACGACCTCGACGAGACGCCGTGGAAACGGTCGCCGACGAGCGGTGTCTGCGGCCTGGACTGCGACCGCATTGAGGCGACCTCGCGCGAGCTCAAGAAGCTCCTGCAGGCCCACTGCCCCGAGACGGTCGCCGCGGCCGAGGCGCTGGCGGGCGAGATCACGTACATCCCGGTCTCGTCGCTGGGCCCCAGGGCGACCCAGATCGACCTAGAGAGCGGCAAACCTGGCATTCGGCCGGCCGATATCCAGCCGTTCTGGGCCAGCGTCCCGGTCCTCTATGCCCTTCAGCGGGTGCTTCCCGGGTTGATTCCCCGGATCAGCCGGCGCGCCTGAGCGGACACGTTTTCGATCGAACCACACACGACTTCCGAGCGTCACGACCATGAGCCAGGAACTGCATTACACATCGGCTCCGCGAGGCCTGAAGCCGGGTGTGAAGGGGTATTGCACGGTCGCCAGCACCCCGCACCTGCCCGGCCCCCTGGCCGAGCGGCTGGAGTCGCTGAGCGGATACAAGCAGGTGTTCCCGGCCACGTCGCCCGATGCCTCGCGAAATCCGGTGGTCGTCTCGCACCTTCGAATCTCCCTGGGGGGACAGGACCTCAGCGTATTGTCGCGCGTCGCGGCCGCCGGGCTTGATTACACCGACCGCTCGAACAAGTACGCCCACCACGTGGCCATCACCGCCGCCGAACGCCCCTCGGCCGGTCCGGCCTGGCTGGCCCAGCGCGCCGGGGTCCTGGAGACCGCCTGGGAGGGCGAGCCTCGCATCATCCCCACCGGCCGGGCCATCCCGTCGGGCGACACGTCTCCCGCCGTCTGTGACCGCTGGGGACGGCTCACCGGCGATCCCGGCTGGGCGGGCGTCCTGGCCGAGACCTTCCTGAACGACCCGCGACGCGTCGTCTACTTGATCCGCGACCTCGGTCACGACCTGCTCCCGCTCCTCGGGGAGGCGATCGCGCTGATCCCCCCGTCGAGGCGCTGGGAGGTCACCTTCAGCACCTACTTCACCAGCCTGCCCCAGGGCCTTTCCTGTGCCTGGCGCGGTGTCTTGAAGGACTCGGCCGAGGCGACCCAGGCCCGACGCTCGCCCGAGGCCCTCGTTCTCGACCTCACCCAGCCCATGGGCGAGGCCCAGGGCGGCCCGCTCGTCGAACAAGCCAGGACGGGCCTTGCGGCAGCCGCGCCTCCTGGTCCTCCCTCCCGTTCGGTCCCTCCTCCCCGCGAAGAGCTGCTCGTGATCGACGGCACCGATAGCGACGCCCCCGACCGCGCCGTCCGCAAGCCCGAGCCGGCCCGAGGTCGCGATCGCTACACGGTCGTGCCCGCACTCCCGCCCGAGCTTGCCCTGTCAGTGCCGCCACCTCCCCGTAAGACATCCACACGCCCCGCGACGAACAATACTCCCTACTACGCAGGACTTGCCGCGGCGGCCGTGCTGATCTTTGTCTCGGGGCTGACGGTGGGATATATGGCGGGGCAGAATCGCGGGAAGCCTGAAATGAAGGAGACGCCGATCGGGTCGATTGCGAAGGTGCCGGAGGCCCCAACGCCAGAGCCGGTTCCGTCACCCAAGTTGCAGGGAGGGAAGGCAGTGGCAGATATCCAACACAGTGAAACGCCAAATTCGGACCGAACCAAGATAGTACCGAATGACCCGAACAAGCAAAGCAGCGCTAGCCCGGCTCTTCTTAGCCCACGCTCTGACAAAGACGCGTCCGGCGGTGTGGATACTCCCGGCGGTCCTCCCAAGATGCCGCTGAAAAACCCGCCCACACCACCTGGTCCGGGTGGCCCCGCCAAGGTGCCGATCGAGACGAATCCTGCACCCACGAGACCCCATCCTACCGTGTACTTCGGCGATCTTCAGCCCATGCCAGCCCCAGGCGCAGGCAGATCGGGCGAGATCAGTCGAGAGACTGCGAGGCCCATCCGCTCAGTCGCGTTACTAGGCTTAGGAGACGCTGGCTTCAAGGATTGTCTGCTCGTAACCGGGGACACGAAACCAGGCACCCTTGAGGTAACAACATCCAGCGGTCCGGGAGAAAACGGCCGTGGGAGGCCGGTTGCCAGGTTCTCTTGGAAGGGAAAGACCCTCACCTATGAAGCGACTTGGGACGGGAACGGCTCCGTCGACTCGTTCGCCGCGCTCCGCGAATGTGTCCTACAGGTCACCTCAGAGTCCGGTGAAAATGAATATTATATCTTCAAAAAGCACTGGGTCGTTCCGGTCGCGCTTCCGCTCCATGAATTCAAGGGCACATTGAGCGAACTGCACTCGCAACCTGCCAAGATGCTGGATAATAGCGTTGACTCTTCCTTCCCCGTGAACTGGGAAAGCAAGCCCCGCCTGCTTCGGCTTTGGCTCGACAGCGACATGCAAGGGTCAATACAGTTCGCATCTGACAGCAGGGAGGAGCCAAAAACGTGGGCGTCTCAAAAGGCTCCCTTCGGCGAGCTTGCTTTTGAGGCGAGGATCATCAGTGGTGAGGGTCCACGGGTGTTTCTGACTATCAAACGCGGATCTGCGTCGGAGTGGGAAAGTGTGAGAAGTAAATTGCTTGGGATGAAGATTGCCAGGGACAATAATCTTCACGATCAACATCTGGCAATACCACGGCCTCCAAAACAAGCCAAGGTAACGGACATCCAATTGGCACAGGCAGAGGCTGAGAAGTTCAATTTGTGGATGAGCGGCATGATTCCCTCCTCGCTGAAGGACGATAAGGACGCGGAACTCTTGATTCAGAGGCTCTCAATAATTGCACCCAGCGTTCTCGAAGAAGCCAAATTCCTGACCGGAGTCAGCCTGAAGTACTCACTTTGTGTCAAGGTCGGAGACAGGCTGTTTTCTGTGAGCCAGTCGGAATTCAATGGCAACCCTAGTATTGTTAAACCTCACCAGGGAGGTCCCCAATAATGCCCGACTACCAGGCGATCATCGACGAAATCCGTGGCATCCTCCTCTCCAGTGACGCCACTCGCTCGGAACGCGACGAGCCGTTAGCGAGGGATTATGCGCAGGCGTGTGCCGAGGCGAACGGGCGGCTAGCCGGGAGCCAGAAGCTGCTGAAGCAGGGCCTCAGGGCCGAGGCGCTGCACGCGGCGAAGTCGCAGCCGGACCTCATAGAAGGCATCGAATCGCTGTTCTTCTTCACCGGCCGGGCCGACTGGTTGGAACGGGTGGAGATGTATGCATTGCCCGCGTCGCAGGCGCTGGATGAGGAGGCGTTCGCCTCGCTGCAAGAGGCCTTCGCGGAGGAGGCTCCACTGCAAAACCTGCTCCGCAAGCATCGGCGGTTGGCGATGGCGAGGGCGCCGTTGAGGGAGCGGATCGGCGTGCTGCGCCGACTCGCGGAGCAGGATCCCACCAGCCCGATCTGGCTGGAGAACATCGGCACCTACGAGGCCGTACGGATCGAGCAGATTCGCCACGAGGCCGCGCGGGCGCGGGCCAATCGCGACGTCGCCGGGCTCAGCGCCCTGGAGGCCGAATTATCGTCGTCGGGCTGGACGGTGAGCCTCCCGCCGAACGTGCTCGCGGACGTCCGCAGGGCGCTGGCTCAGTTCCGGAAGGAGGATGCCCGCCGCGAGCTTGCGGCCGTGGAACTCGAGCTGAACGAGGCGCATTCGGCATTCGACTACGCCCGCGCCCGCACGGCTCGCGGCCGCTGGACCACGTCTCTCAATCTTGCCTCGCTGCCCTCCGACGATCCGTTGCTCGAGCGCGCCGAGCCCGCCCTGGAGTGGCTGGCCAGGCGCGATCGCGACGACCAGGAGGAGGCCGAATATCAACACGCATGCGGCCTGCTCGACGCCCACCTGGACGAGGAGGCGGCACGCGGCGACCTGGAGCGTGCGTATCAGGCGGTCACGCGTTTTGATCGCGGCCTGCCCTCGGTGATGCAAACCCGTTATGAAGCTCGCCTCCGCGCGATCGAGATCGAAGGGACGCGGCGGCGGAGGCTGGTCCTGGCGTGCTCGGTGTCGGGCATCGTCATCGCCGGCAGCCTCGGAGGCTGGATCTTCTACCAGCAGGGCCGATCGCGCGAAGCTCGCCTCGTGAGCGACGTGATTGTCCGGGCACTGGACGAGGGCAAGCTGGAAGGCGCGATCAAGGCCGAGGCGGACGCCCGCAAGAACGATCCCGGCCTCCTCAGGAGTGCCGAGACGGCCGAGGCGCGATCGCGGCTCGCGCAGGCGGTGAAGGCCGAGGAGCAGCGCAGGACGGACTTCGCCGCCGCCCTGGGAGACGCGTCTGTCGCAGGCATCGCGAAGGACCCACCCGAGTCGCTGGTGAGGGCGCGGGCACTCGCCCGAGGGGAAGAGATCGGCCAGGTCGAGCGGTTGGAGGGCAGTCGCCATCGCTCCTTCGAGGCGAGAGTGACCACCAACACGAAGGAATTCCTCCCGAAGTACCAGGCCGTGCTAACCACGATCGCCGCGCTGCGCGAGGCCATCCCGCGTGCCGAGGATTATGAGGAGATCGAGAAGCAGGTCGAGGCCGCCCTGACCGCCAAGCCGGTCCTCGCGGATCAGCCGGAATTCTACGGCGAGGAACTCCACCAGACCGGCGACAGCATCGGACGGATCAGCGCCGAGATCCGGTCCGAGGTGGAATTGCGCCGGCGCGAGCGATCGGCGACCGAAGGGATCGCCAGGAGCATTCGCGAGATTGCAGGCCGACCCGAGTCGTACGAGGCGGCACTGAACGCCACACTGAAGGACAAGCAACTTGCGTCCCGTCCCCGTGGTCAGGATTCTCTGCGTGTCATCGGCGAAAAGCCCGCCTGGTCGGCCGCGATCGATTGGTCTCGATGCGTTCGCGGCTGGGGTGAGAATGCGATGGATGTCCTGAGCAAGGATGCGTTCGTCCGCGCCAAGCAGTGCGACGTCCTGCTGGAGAAGCACGCCACCCTTCCGGACCGCGACTCGATCGCGGCGATTCGCGACCACTTCCAGGCCCTGGATAAACGGCGGGAAGCCAAGGAGGTGATCGAGGGGGTCCTCTCGAGCTTCCTGTTCGACCGGGTCCAATTGGTCGAAGTCGACGAGTCCCGGGGCACGATGCGATACTACGCAAAGTCTCCGCCCGACGGCCAGAACGCGAGATTCCTGATCGGTTTCTCGGCCACGAATGTGCGGCCCAAGGTTATTCCCGCGGGCAAGTTTCGCACCTCGCAGGCACCACAGACCAAGCATGTGAATGCCATCCGCAAGGCGTTTCAGGACGATCCCACGCTCGCCCGATGGGACGGGATGATGCTCGACGCAATGAAGCGTCTGGCCCAGGACCCCAAGCTGGATCCGATCCCAAAGCGAATCCTGATGATTCAAATGGCCCAGGCCGGGTCCCAGGGGAGCATGGGCTTCCGCGATGCGATCGGCGAGATGTTGGGGCGGCTCAAGGACCCCAAGATCCCGGATGGGATGTACTGGATGGATCCGGAGAAGAACGCCACATGCGATCCCGTGCGCAAGGACATTGAGGAGATCATCGCGGAATTACGGTGGGACATCGTGGCGGAGAAGATGACCGACGGTCGAGCGAAGCTGGCCAAGATCCTCAGGACCGTTCCCCAGCCGGTCGGCGTACTCGTTCAGCCGAAGAAGGGCGACTGGCAGTGTGAGCCACGGATTGCCGCGCCACGCGACGGCCGGCTGTTCGTGATCGTGCCCGGGGCCAAGCAATCCGCCTGGAAGAGCGTCGGGGCGGTCAAGGACCGCAAGGTCGTGGTATCGCCATCCGAGGTCGATCTGCTCGTGCAAGGTCGTCTCGTCTTCTCGGCACCGGACTGATCACTCCCGCACAGACGATTGCACTCCATCGACCGAAAGCGAGCCCTGCCGTGTCAGAGACCGTCGCGAACGCGAACTGGTACGTTCGCAACAAGGGCAAGGTCTTCGGACCGTTCACGCCCGAGCAGCTCGCCGCCATGAAGCGGAGTAGCCGGCTGACGGCCGCGACCGAGGTGTCGGTCGACCGCAAGCAGTGGTCCAAGGCGGAGTCGGTGCCAGGTCTATTTCCTGCACCGAAGCAGGCAACCCCGATGGCCGACGGAAGCGGGGACAGTATCGCGGTCCTCGCCGGGAAGGCGCACGAACCGCCGGCACCGCCCCCGAGCCCTCAGGACGCCTACGCCTGGTACTACGGCGAGGGGGAGGAGCGGCGTGGGCCCGTCAGTTATTCCGAGCTCCGCCAACTCGCCCTGGAAGGCAAAGTTCTCCGCGAAACGCTCGTCTGGAACGAGACGCTCAAGGACTGGTCGCCCGCCGCTTCGGTCACCGATCTACGGCTGCTCGACGTCCCGTTGGAGACCGGCGCGCCCGCGGCGAAGACGAAGCCGGCCGGGCGTCGGCCATCTCTCGACGACACGAACAACTCCGGCTTCGGCCTCTCCGGTTCGGATCGGGCGACCGAGACCTATGGCGTCCTGGAACCGTTCGTTCAGTTCTTCCAGGAACTCGTCGCTGTCGCGATCTACATCGTCTCGGCCCAGATGCTCAAGAAGAAGGCCGTACGCTGGGTCATCGGTTTTGGACTGTTCCCGCTGGCGCTGGTCTACGCGCGGTCCGAGTTCCGGCTGGAATCGTGGATCACGATGTCGCTCCTGGGCGCGTATTTCGCGCTCTTCTGGGCGGCTTTTTTTCATGCCATCCTGCGACCGACGGGCCCGGTATGGAATCGGGGCGTCCTGTGGGCGATCCTCGTGGTCCTGATCGGCATGCCGTTGCTCCTGGCGTCGCAAGAGCTGAGCGTGCGCCAGACGCTTCTGAAGAAGGCGCTGGAGAGCCCCAAGGTGCTCGATCGCTTCGTCGGCTTCACCTTCGGGGTCGGCCTCCCGGAAGAGTTCGTCAAGGTCCTCCCGTTCTTCCTCTTCGCCCTCAGCCGGAAGCAGAGGATCGAGGCCAAATCGGGGCTCTTCTGGGGTCTCTCCTGCGGGTTCGGCTTCGCGATCGCCGAGGCGGTCATGCAGTACAACAAGATCCACGCGAGTCAATTCTTCAAGAGTTCCGTTCAGATCGCCGATCTCGCCCGCTCGGTCGGTCCGGGCGACCCCGCGTCGTCCGCGACACTCACGGAAATCTTGTTCCAGGTCTATTCCGGGACCCTCGTGGGTCAGATCACCCGATTCATCAGCCTGCCGCTGCTGCACGCCGCCTGGTCCGGGATCAATGGCTGGTTCATCGCGTCGGCCTCCCGCGACGCGAACAATGTCCTGCCGGCGGTGATCGTGGGCCTGCTCCTGACGGCGCTCCTCCATGGCACCTACGACACATTCGCGTCCTCGGCTTCGATTGGAGGTCGAGCCATCGGCATGGCGAGCGCGGTCGTGAGCCTGCTGCTCTTCCTCGCCTATATGTCCAAGGCGCTCGACGAAGGTGCCGCGCAAGGCGAGTCCGACGACGTCTGATGGACACCGATATCCCTGATCCGAGCGACAAGGACGCCCATGACCACGGCCGACCGCTACGACAAGACGACAGGCGCGGTTGACCAGCCGCCGCTTTCCTGGTCTCGGTCCGACATCGAGCAAAAGCTGTACTTTCGCGGCGGGAGATACACACGCGTCAACCTCGTGTTCGCGCTCCTGACCGGCATCATCCTCACCCTCGGCTTCTACGGCGCCCTCTACCCGTTCGAGGCGACGATCGTGGGCCAGTCGTTCATGCATCGAGGAATCATCCCCTATACGATCATTTTCTTCTTCTCCTGGTCGCTCATGATCCTGGTCGTGAAGGGTTCGAAGCTCCGGTTCCAGAAGAGGGCGCTGGGGTATCAGGTCGTGCCGACCGATCCGGACTTCGTCCTGACCCCGGCCACGGTCGACGAGGTCACTCGGCGCATCTACGAGACGGCCGACGATCCCCGTGAGTTCCTCCTCTTCAACCGCATCCTCGTGTCCCTCTCGAACCTGCGCAACCTGGGACGGATCTCCGACGTCGATGACATGCTCCGTGCCCAGGCCGAGAACGACGAGGCCGGCATCGAGACGAGCTACAGCGTCCTCCAGGGATTCGTCTGGGCCATCCCGGTGTTGGGCTTCATCGGTACGGTGCTCGGCCTGTCCGAGGCGATCGGCTCCTTCGGCGCGATCCTCTCGACGAGTTCCGATCTCGCCCAGATCAAGCCGGCGCTCCAGAAGGTGACCGTCGGCCTCGCGGTCGCCTTCGAGACGACCTTGCACGGCCTGGTCGGCGCGATGATCATCCAGCTCTGGATGACGGCGATGAAGGTCGGCGAACAGACGTTCCTCGACAACTGCGGCGAGTATTGCCTCCGGCATGTCGTCGGCAAGCTGCGGCTGACCCCCTTCGATTCGGCGGGGGGCTGAACCCATGGCGCGGCGCGGCCAGGCTGTGACGATCTCGCTCTTCTCGTTCCAGGACATCATCACATCCGTCAGCGGAATCCTGATCTTCATCACGCTCCTGCTCGCCCTGGAGCTGATCCAGAGCGTCGAAGGCGATCCTGCCAACCGGGTCGCGCGAGACCTTGATGCGGCGGTCGACCAGGCGGAGCGAGAGCGAAACACGCTCAAGGACCAGGTCCGCCGCTCGGCCAGCGACCTGGTTCGCGCGCTCGATCATGCCTCAACCGACTCGCTGGCGTCACGCGAGGAGGCCGAAGCCGCCTCCCGCTCGCTCGAACACGAGGTCGGAACGCTTCAGGAACGATCCCTGGACGCGAAACACCGCGAAGACCGCGTTGAAGCCCGGAAGTTTGCGGCCAGGGACGACGAGTCCCGGCGCGATCGGATCCGCGAGGATGCCAGGAAGGCCCGCGATCAGATCGATCGCGAGCGGCGTGAAGACCGTGTTTATTATACGGCCGGCGAGAGTTCCGGTCGTGAGCGATGGTTGGTCGAGCTCGGAGGCGAGAAGATCGCGGCCGCGCCCCTCGATCGCCCCCAACGCCCCGTCGCCTTCCTCGGCGGGTCCCAGGTCGAGGAGGATGCCGGCCTCGACCGATTCCTCGCCTGGTCCCGTTCCGATGTCCCCGACGCGTACTTTCTGATCCTGGTCCGTCCCAGTGGATATCAGCGATACTCAAAGGTCGAGGACACATTCCGCAGTTCCCGCCGCAGTTTCGGTTTCGACCTGATCGGCGAGTCCAAGAAAGTCCTTGATGACGAGACTGGAGCCGGTCCTCCATGAAACGACGACGATCCGCCCCGCCCGACAGCCTCGAGTTGCTCCTCGACACGCTCTGCAACACGTTCGGCGGCGTGCTTTTCATCTCGATGCTCGTCGTCGTGCTGCTCCAGCTCTCCGGCAAGTCGTCGGGCAATCACCCGGGTCGGCGGGTCAGCTCCGCCGGGGTCGAAGACCGCCGGGCGACACTCGATAGCTTGCGAACCGAGATCGACTCACTCCGGGAGACTTTCGACAAGCAGACGGTCCTCGTCGACCCGGGCCTCGCCAAGGCGATCCGTGACCGCCACGCCGAGACCGAGAGGCTGAGTCGCCGCCATGCGGACCTGGCTCGCAACAGAGACCGCTCACTTCTGGACCTGAGCGGACGGGAAGTAAGCATACGCAAAGGCGAGGAAGCGTTAGCGGAGCTCGCGGACACCCTGGAGCAGGCCATGGAAGAGAAGATCCATGCCGAGGACGATCTGGCGCGCGAGCGTAAGGCCCGAACGAGGAGCATTCAGGCTCCTTCCTTGAAGGAGACGCGCAAGGAATCGATTGCACTCGAGGTACGCTACGGCCGCCTTTACATCCTGCATGCCTTCGGTCCCGGAAACGTTCGTATCGGGCCAAACCTTGAAGACTACGTGATTCTCGCGGAATCCGCGGACGGCTTATCCGTTCGGCCGAATCCGGCCGCGGGCCTGCCGATCAGGAAGGGAGACACACTGAAGCAAGCCCTCGCACAACGATTGGCTCGCTTTCCGACACGAACCTGCTACCTCGACATCATTGCCCGAACCGATTCCTTCGAGATCTTCGGCGATCTCCGGTCCGCACTGAGCGAACTCGGATACGAGGTGGGCATCCTTCCGGTCGCCACTGACGACCCGGTGATCGACCGCGGCGGAGCCGCGCGTGGCGTGCAGTGAGTTGGGACGAGGGTGACTGCGGCTGGGCTTCCTGAGCCCGCCCGAGTTTGATGCGTCGCCGGAATGCCCGCAGTTGTGCGTCGGAGAAGCGACCGGTAAGCGTCTTACGGACGACACGTAAGTAGAGCTGCGGCGTCGAAGCCGAAAGCACACCCTGTCCCCGGGCCATGCCTCGCTCGTGACGAAACAACCCGACGCCTCCGTGGAAGCCAGCTCGTCCCTCCATCATCGTGACGGCGATCGACGGACAGGGATCGCTCACATTGGGCCCTGTCGACGACCGATGGGACCGGTCCGTCGGGACCGGCGACGTCAGCCGCGACCCCGTCGGGAACCCGGGCCGACGGACTATTTCCCGCCCCCCACGCTGGTCAGGAGGCCGTCGATGTCGGCCCAGAGCCGCTCGAACGCCGCGCGCTCGTCTTCGGGTAGCTTGGCCAGCGCCGCATCATCGCGAAGGCTCGTCAGGTCGGCGTCGGCCTTCCAATGGGCCAGCGTCTTGGCAACGAGTTCCTTGCTGCCGGGCTCGATAGTGAATGAGACTTTTTTCCACGCCGACAACTCGGCCTTGAGCCAATCGAGGGCTTGCGCTCGTAGCTTCGCCTTTTCGGCATCTTGTAGGGCCGGTTCCAACCGGCCGGATTCGGGGCGGCCGGTTGGAACCGGCCCTACGGCAAGCGCGGCGGCGCAGGCGGCGTTGTAGCGAACATTGTTCCGGCGGTCGTCGCCGAGCGTCGGGTTGATCGCGAGAGCCTCGCCCAAGAGTCTCGCGGCTGCTGCGTGGAGCGACTTCTCGTGGGCTCGTTGTGCGAGGGCGAGGCGCTCGGCGTTGTCCTTGGCGGCTTCTCCCCGGATCAGGGCATCAAGCCGTTGGTCGAGGGCCTGGAAGCGTGGATCCGTGGACTGAAGTTCGGCGAGTTGGCGTCGCGCCTCGGCTGCGCCTTCGGTGTCGTTCAGGCCGTTGCAAGCCTTGATGTGATTCGTCACGTGATTGGTGAGGTACTGGCGGTACGTCGGATTTCGGGGATTGGCGGCCAGGGCCTTGCGCTGCCAGACGATCGCCTCTCGAGATCGGTCGCGGGCCTCGGCGAAGCGATGTGTGGCCAGGTCGAGGACCGCGTGATTGTTCAAGGTGGCCCCTAGGTCGCTGGCGAAGTCGGAGGATTCGGGATGATCCCGCGCCAGCCGCTCCTGGATCGCCCTCGCCTGCTCGTAGGCGGCCAGGGCCTCGGCCGGCTTGCCGGTCGCACCCAGCAGCACGCCGATGCCGTAGTGGCTGTGTGCCAGGCCGCTCTGTAAATGGGTGACGGTGGGGTTCTCCCGCGCCAGCCGATCGTAGATCGCCCGCCCCTGCTCGTAGGCGGCCAGGGCCTCGGCGGGCTTGCCGGTATCAAGCAGCAGCACGCCGATGTTGAAGTGGTTCCCCGCCAGGTCGCTCTGGAACTTGGTGACGGTGGGGTTCTCCCGCGCCAGCCGCTCCCAGATCGCCTGCGCCTGCTCGTAGGCGGCCAGGGCCTGGGCCGGCTTGCCGGTCGTATGCAGCAGGGCGCCGATGCCGTTGTGGCTAGCCGCCAGGTCGCTCTGGAACTGGTTGACGGTGGGGTTCTCCCGCGCCAGCCGCTCCCGGATCCCACGCGCCTGCTCGTAGGCGGCCAGGGCCTGGGCCGGCTTGCCGGTCGCATGCAGCAGGGTGCCGATGTTGTTGTGGCTGAGGGCCAGGTCGCTCTGGAACTTAGTGACGGTGGGATTCTCCCGCGCCAGCCGCTCCCGGATCCCCCGCGCCTCCTGGTACGAACGCAAGGCGTCTTGCTTGTCGCCGATCGAGTCGGTCAGATCGCCCATGTCGTATGCCGCACTCGCTAGCCGCGCGAGCGCCTCGGGCCGGGTGTCGTGATCGGCCTGGAGCTGCTCGCGGAGCGCCATGAAGAATTCCAGCGGTTCTTTCAGCAGTGTCTTGCGAAGCGGCTCGAGCGCCGGGTTATCCTTGAGCTCCTTATTATTCGAGACGGCGTCGCCGAACCGCTTGACCGCGTCGATCGCCTGGTTCTCGCGGGCCTGGACCTTGAGTTGCTCGGCGGCCAGGGCCCTGTTTTTGGCGGCCAAATCGGAGTTGGCTTTCGCCGCCCGGTACAACCCCCACGACGTCCCCGCGACGCCGGCCATAAGAGTCAACATCAGCAGGCCCGCGGCAAGCACCCGGCCCCGGTTTCGCCTGGCGAATTTCCGCAGACGATACGTCGCGCTCGGCGGACCGGCGGCGACGGCCTCGTTGTTCAGGAACCGCTCGATATCCCGCGCGAACCCGTTGGCTGTCTCGTACCGCCGGTCCCGCTCCTTACTGAGCGCCTTCATCACGATCCAGTCGAGCTCTCCCTTCACGTACCGGCCCAGATTCCGAGGCTCCATCTGACGGTTGGCCGCGACGCTCGGAATCGTGTTCACGCCGCTCAGCCGACTCGAAGGAGTCGGGGCTTCCTGCTCGCGGATCAGCCTGAGCATCTCGTCCAACGCGGCCTTCTTCATCGACTCCCGCGTGATGGGCGTCGTGCCCGTCAGCAACTCGTAGAGGATCACGCCCAGCGTGTAGACGTCAGCCCGCGTGTCGACGTCCACCGCGTTGAAGTTCGCCTGCTCCGGTGCCATGTACATCGGCGTGCCCATCACGCTGCCGAACGCCGTGAACAGCGTGCCTTCGCTGAGCTGGAGACCCGAGGTGGCCTTGGCCAGGCCGAAGTCGATCACCTTGGGCATCGGCTTGCCGTCGTGGCTCTCGACGAGGATGTTCGTCGGCTTGAGGTCGCGGTGGATGATCCCCTTCTGATGCGCATGCTGCACGGCCGAGCAGATCTGCGTGAAGAGTTGCAGTCGTTCGTGGATGCCGAGCTTGTGCTCGTCGCAGTACTCGTTGAGCGGGATGCCCTTGACCAGTTCCATGACGAAGAACGGCGCGCCGTCGGGCGTGGTTCCGGCGTCGAGGAGCTTGGCGATGTGCGGGTGGTCCATCAGGGCGATGGCCTGCCGCTCCGCCTCGAACCGGGAGAGGATCGTGCGGGAGCCGCCCTGCTGCACCCGGATGAGCTTGACGGCGACCCGGCGCTTGACCGGCTCGGTCTGGTCGGCCATCCAGACTGTGCCCATGCCCCCCTCGCCGATCTGCTGGAGCAGCTTGTAACGCCCGGCGATGACGGTCCCCTCGGCCCCGTCGGCGAGCCGGACGGACGCGGGCGGGGCGCCTGGGGCCTCCGGGTCATAGGCGGCCGTGATCGAACCCGAACCGGAGGGGCACGCGGCCTCGGCCTCGCCGGAATGGGCGAGGGTGGCGGCCGGGGGGGCCTCCGGCGCGTCGGTTGGCGTGGGCTCGAGGAACCGCCCGGCGCCATCGTGGGCGGCCAGCAACTCCTCGACGAGCCGGCGGAGCCCCGCGTCGCACCGGCAGGCGCCGTCGAGGAAGGCGGCGCGGGCGACCGGGTCGCTGTGCACTAGGGCGTCGGAGAAGACAGACATCAACCGGGGGTCGGGGCTCGCCATTGAGTCACCTCGTGTATGGGGTCCGACTCACAATGCTCCGTCCCGATCGAAATCGTGCCACGTGATCCGGAATTTTCTCCCCCGATCACTCGCGGGAGAGCGAAGCGGCCAGCCAAGCCCGCGCGAACGCCCTGTGACGGTTGGCGGTCCTGGGCGAGAGCCGCAACGCCTCGGCCGCCTCGTTCAGGGTCATCCCGGCGAAGAACCGCAGCTTCACGAGTTCGGCGGCCTGGGGATAATCGCGGGCGAGGCCGTCGATGCAATCGTCGAGCGCGAGGAGGCCCTCGTCCGTCGCCGAGGCGGGGTCCGTCAGCCCGTCGAGGTCGATCCGATGCTTCCCGCCCCCTCGCTTCAAGCGGGCGCGATTGCGGCTGTGGTCGACGAGGACCCGTCGCATGGCCTCGGCGGCGGCGGCGAAGAAGTGGGCCCGGCCTTCAAACTCCTGTTCGCCGACCAGACGCAGGTAGGCCTCGTGCACGAGCGCCGTGGCGTCGAGCGTATGATCCGCCCGTTCGTCGGCCATCCTGACGGCCGCGAGCTTGCGCAGCTCGTCGTAGACCAGCGGCAGGAGCTTCTCGGTCGCCGAGCGGTCGCCGGGCCCGATCTCCGAGAGTATGCGGGTGACCTCATTCATGAGGTCGAGGATACCCGCCAAGGAGACCAGCCACAACGAGCCTGCAAAACGTGACTTTCATCAATGATTGTTCGCCAAACCGAGATGGAAGCGGCTTCCTGTCGCCTCGGATTAGGCCGGGGCGTTTCAGCGCTACGACGCAATCTTGTGCCGCGCCTCGGGATTCACCGCGATCCAGGCATCGGGTAGGAGTTCGCCAAGCCGATCGACGGGATGCGACGGCAGACGCTCCAGGACGTCCTTGAGATAGGCGAACGGATCGATGTGAAGACGCTTGCAACTTCCCACGAGACTGTACAAGGTCGCCGCCGTCCGGCCGCCGCGATCACTCCCGACGAATAAGTAGTTCTTGCGTCCAATAGCTTGAGCACGCACACTCCGTTCCGAGACGTTGTTGTCGATGCTCAACTCGCCATCGCGGGTGTAGGTCTGAAGATCTTGCCACTGGTTCCGTGCATAGGAGATCGCCTTACCGACCGGACTCTTGGGGAGAACGTTTCGACTCTGCTCGTCCAACCATTCGCCGAACGCGATCAACAGCGGGACCGCATCCCGCTGCCGGATCACGCAGCGTTCCTCGGCCGGGAGAGTGTTGCACGCCCTCTCGATCTCGTACAGTTGCCCGATCCGAGCCATTGCCTGGTGAGCCGGTAACGGAGCGGTGTGCCGGGCATCGTCGAACTTGCGACGGACGTGAGCCCAGCAGGCCACGCGAATCACGTCCGCTCCGACACAGAGTCGATCGTACCCGGAGAACGCATCGGCCTGGAGGTAACCCGAAAAGCCTTTGAGAAACCGCTCAGGACCGTCGCGGGTATGACGCGGCGTGAAATCGTACACGCAGTACGGGTTCAAGACGTCGCCGAGATAGACCCAGAATCGCCCGGTCCGCGTCCTGGGGAGCGTCGGGTCCCAGACCGGCACCGTGGTGTCATCGGTCCAGATGATCCGCGAGCCCCGGACTCGCCTGATCATCAGGTTGTAGAGCGGTGCGAATAACTCGGCGGATTGGGCCAGCCAACCGCAGAGCGTGCTCCGCGAGATCGTCACGCCGTGATGCGCCAGGATCTGCTCCTGGCGGTAGAGCGGCAGATGATAGGCGAACTTGTTGGTGATCACGTGGGCCAGGAGACCCGGGCCGGCCAACCCTTTGTCGATCGGCTGGGGCGGTTTGGGCGGGATCGCGACATGCTCCTGGCACGATCGGCACGCAAACTTGCGACGGATGAATTGACGGACGAAAAGCGAGGCCGGGACGTAGTCCAACTGTTCGCTGATCTCATCGTCGAAGTGGGCGCGAAGCCCGCCGCAACCCGGGCAGGCTCGCTCCCGCTCGGAGAGTTCGATGACGACCGGCACGCGAGGCAGGTGCTCGGGGAGGGTCTGCCGACCACGACGTTTCCAGGTGCGCTTCGGCTTCGCGGGAGTTTCGGTCAAAACCTCGGCTTCTTGCGATGCGGCGGAGTCGTCGCCCTCGTCGGTGAAGAGTCGCAACTGGTTGGGGTCGAGGCGTTCGCTGCGAGGGCCGTACTTCTGGCGCAGCAGCACGTCCATCGCGTGCTCGAGTTGCTCGATCCGCCGCTGAGCCTTGTCGAGCGAGTCCGCCTGCTGGCGGATCAGCTCGTGACAGAGAGGAACGTCGTTGGGAAGGCCGACATCGGCGTCGTTCATGGTGATATTCTAGGCACAAGCACGTGTCCGACTAGGCCTCAAACAAGCGTAATACGAGGATTGACATAGGGCTGTCAACGGCTCAAAGCTCATGAAACAAGGGGAAAACCGAAGCGATGGAATTCGGAGTTGCGCTCACTTGAAATCGACAGCCCACTCGGGA
>JAQGHR010000041.1 GCA_028291545.1 Planctomycetota bacterium
CGGAGGCGACGCAACCCACCACACCCGGCCGGACCGAATCCCGGTGGGTTGCGTCGCCTCCGGCGCCTGACGCCACCCTACCTGAAAACGCATCCACCTGATCAGCGTGGAACCTTCCTATGGCGCCGAGCGTTCCGGGGAGGCGTAGGCGGCGAACAGCTCCCGGATCTCGTCCTCGACGTCGTCGGCCCGGGGCACGGTGCGGGCGATGTCGCGTCGGAGGAGCTGCTCGAACCGCTTGCGGAGGCGCAGGGCGGCGACGCGGAGGGAGCCCGCCGTCATCCCAAGCTCCTCGGCCATGTCGTCGTAGCTGGCGGATTTCCCCTCGATGAGCCTTGCCAGCAGGGGCTCGATCGGCGTGCGGCGAGGGGACCGGGCCTCCTCCTCGCGGAGGGTCGCGATCACGCCGTCGAGCAGGGTGCCGGCCCAGGCGCGGGTGTACTCGACCTCGGGCGTCGGCCCGGCCCCGGCAATGTCGGCGAGGCCCGGCGGTCCCGCGTCCATCGACACGAAGGACTGGCCGCCGCCGCGCTTCCGGGCGCCCTCGTAACGCCGTCTCCCCTTCAAGAAGTGCCGGAGCACGCCGAGGAGGAACGTGCGGAACCGGCTCTGGTCGCGGTCGTACCCCGCCAGGGGCTGCGACTCGTCCAGGAGGTAGAGGAAGAACTCCTGGGCCAGATCCTGGGCCTCATCGTATCCACGGCCCTCGCGCCGGAGGTAGGAATAGACGGGTCCCCGGAAGTTCTCGCAGATCGCCTCGAAGGCGCGTCGCCGGTCGGCCGCATTGGGGCGGCATGCGGCGGCGATCTCGCTCCAGTGCGAGGTCTTCGGCCAGGGCAGGTATCGGGACGGGTCCGTCATCGGCGAGTTCGTCCGGGACGGGAGCGGCCGCGATGCCCGCGGGCTCGACGCGTGAACCCGGGCGGACATCCTGGGTTGAGCGTACTCGACCCCGCGCCTCGGGGCAACGCCCCATGAGGCAGGAGAATTGCCAAGTCGGACAAACGTCGAGCCCGGCGATGGGTGGCATGCTTACGTACTCGTAAGCATGGGATCGGGCTGCGGTCCAGTCCGGAAGACATGCTTACGAGTACGTGAGCATGCCACCCAGATTATGAAGTGAAAGCGGTATGCGCAAAGGCTCATCCGAAAGAAACGAATGACTCCGGCCCCGTCTCACGTCTTGCGAACCGGCAACGGCGGCGCGAGGGCCATCAGGTCGGACCAGAGCGCCTTCCACGCGGCTCGCTCCGGCTCGGGCAGGCGGTCAATCGCCTCGACCCCGCGAACTGCCTCAAAATTGGGGTCACGGAGCCAGTAGAGGAGCCGCAAGCGGGCGTCGGCCTTGGCGCGGGCGTCGCCTTGCTCGATCTGCCTCGCCCTGCGGGTGAGGTCGGCACGGAGCCAGCCCAGGGCGAGCGAGCGAAGTTCGGATCGCTCGGTTTCGGACGATCCCGAGGCGTCCTCGCCGCGCCCGCAGCCGGCCATCGCGGCCGACCCGGCCGCCGCGTAGCGGTCACCGACCACCAGATCCTCAGCAAGGCTCGGCAAGGCCGCGAACGCCGCCTGATACAGCCTCGTGGCGCGGAGGTAGAGCCTGCGGTTCCTCCAGGCGCAGAGCCTCGCCAGTCCCACCACGTCCTTGACGTCCGAGGGCACGGGGCCGCCGCCGATCACCCCGGCGAGACGGGGCTCCAGGGCCGCCAGGGAACGGGCCAGCCCCTCGACCTGTCCCCAGTACGAGCGCAGGGGCTCGGAGGCGGGCAGGAGGGCGAGACCGCGAGTGAGGTCGGCCGACGCCGCGGAGAACCGCCCGAGGCGATACTCGGCCAGGCCGAGATTGCAGTACGCCTCGGCGTAGTCGGGGCGGGAACGCACCGCCTGCGCATACGACTCGGCCGACTCCTCGAAGCGCTCCCGCTCGTCCAGGGCATAGCCCAGATTGAAATAAGCGAGGGCGTAGCCGGGGCGATTCGCGATCGCCGAGCGGAACGCGGCCACCGCCTCGTCGATCTTCTTTTGGGCCGTCAGGGCGTTCCCCAGGTTGCAGTATGCCTCGGCGTAGTCGGGCCGGGCGGCGATCGCCCGACGGTAGGCGTCGATCGCCGGCCCGAGCCTGCCGAGGTCGTGCAGGGCCGACCCCAGGTAGAAGAAGGCCCCGGGGTTGCGACGGCTCAGTGCCAGGGCGGCCGTCAGGAACGCGTCGGACTCGGCGCGGTCCCCGGGGCCTCGCACCGCGAGGGCGGAGGCCAGCTCCAGGTTGATCCAGAAGTCCCCCGGGTGACGGAGCTGCGCGGCCCGGAGCAGCTCGACCGCCTCGTCGAGGGCGCCCGCGGCGCGCAGACCGGCGCCGAGTGCCACCAGGCTGGACGCCGGGTGATCCTCGACCCGGACCGCGCGGGCCAGCCCGTCCAGCGCCGCCCGATCGGCCTTCCCGAGCGCCCGTCGGAGCCTGGCGGCGAACCGGCCGGGCTCGGGATCGGCCGCGTCGGCGACCTCGCGGAGCCGTCGCTTCCGGGCCGGGTCGGTCGTCGCCCGCGCCCAATCGTCCAGGGCGGCGGCCAGGTCGTCGCGGATCGCGCTGGAGCGGGCCCGTTCGCCGGCCTGGCCCGGCTGCGCCTCCGGGTCCATCCCGTACCGGCGGAAGGCGTCCGCGTACGCCGACGCCGCCTGCACGTGGAGCAATCGCCCCGGCCCCGCCTGCGCGGGGAGATACCTGGCGTCGTCCAGCCGGGCGAGCATCTCCAGGTCGGCCACGCGGCCGGAGTAGCGGCGGCGGCCGGGCTCGCCCAGGAGGGCCAGAAGCCCCTCGACCTTGCGGACCGCCGCGCGACTCTCCTCGGTCCTCCCCTGCACGCGCAGGCGGGACGCCTCGTCCAGCGCCTCGGCCAGGGATCGCCCCGCCTCGGCCTCGCGACGGGACCGCGCCGATCGCTCGGAGATCCACCAGAACCCGGCCGCCGTGCAGACGGCCAGGACGAGCAACACGAGCCCCCAGCGCTTCCTCTCCTCGACGGCGCGGACCTCGGCCCTCCACCGAGCCTGGTCGGCGGCCTTGATTCGCGCCTGGACGCCCGCCTGGTGGGCGTCCATCGCGAGCGCGACGGCCCCCGCGTCGCGAGGACGCCGGTCCGGATCGGTCGCCAGGCAGGCCGTCGCCAGGGCGCGCAACGCCTCGTCGGCGTCGCTCGTCGCGATCTGTGAGAGAGCCTCGCCGGTGTCGCCTGAACGGGCCTTCTGCCGGACGATCTCCTCCGAGTCTCCGACATAGGGAGGCCGTCCGGTGAGGATCTCGCAGAGCAACGCGCCGAGCCCGAACACGTCGCCGCGGCGGTCCATGCGGTCGGCCTCGCCGCGTGCCTGCTCCGGGCTCATATAGGCCGGCGTGCCGACCACAGTGCCGGCTCGCGCGTCGGCGTCCGGCCCGCCGTCCCCGGCCACGGCGGCGAGGCCCCAGTCAACGACCATCGTCTCGCCGAAATCGCCCACCAGCACGTTGCCCGGCTTCAGGTCGCGGTGGACGATGCCGAGCGAGTGCGCGTAGGCGACCGTCTGGCAGACGCGGTGGAAGTGCTCCAGGCACGTCTCCCGGCTCGCCCCCGAGGCCAGGAGGTCGGCGAGCGTGAGCCCCTCGATCAGCCGCATCGTGAAGAACGGGCGGTCGTCCACGATGCCCGAAACATAGACCGGGAGGACTCCGGGATGCTGGAGCCTCCCACTGACGCGGGCCTCCTCGATGAAGTGCTCGCGGACGACCGCCCGGTCTCGGCAGTCCTCGCGGAGGATCTTCAGCGCCACGCGGCGGTCCAGCTCGGGCTGGCTCGCCTCGTAGACGACGCCCATCCCCCCCTCGGCGATGTGCCTCAAAATCTCGATGCCGTGAGAGTTATAGATCCGTTCCTCGAACGTCGGGGCAGGAATTGTCAGGTCGTCCTCCGGTCCCAGGACCATGGCGAGGAGGCAGGCCCGGCAGACGCCGTGCTCGTCCCCGGAGGGGATACCGCTCTGGCAGCGAGGGCATGGTCGCATCGTGATCGCCATCGGGCTCGGGGGACCTCACCACCCCGATGATATTGGCGAATCGGCCCGACGTGTTACGATTTTTCTCCTCGCTCAGGCGGATCGGGCGCGGTCACGGATTCCGGTCGCGGCCCCTCCGGGTGGCTGGGGCCGGTACTCCGCCCCCAGAATCCCCGGCGTTGACCGAATGGTGGTGTCCCGGGGGCGGAGTACCGGCCCCAGCCACCCGGAGTCCGCTGCGGACCCTCGGCGGCCTGATACCTCTTCGGGAGCTGGCTTCCCCTCCGACAAGAACCGATTCATCTCAATAGCGACCCCGAGTTGGGCAGTCACGGCCCCATCCTTGGCTTATCCGGGGTCGGGAAAATGAAGCGCCGATGCCGCAAGAGAGCCAACGTGCTCAGTTGGACTTGACGTTGGCGGCTGCCACCAAATGCACCATTTTCCCGATGCGTCAGGGAAGGAATGGCACGGGCTTGCGAGTGCCCTTCCAGGTGCCTTCCTTATTGCCGTCGTCGGTCTGCCAGGTGCCGCTGAAGGAGTTGAGGTCATCCTCATCGACCTTGAACTTGAAGGAACCGGTCAGCCCACCCGCTTCCCAACGGCCCGAGATGATGTACTGATCGCCCTTTTTCTTCACCTCGACGTCGGTAAATTTCCCCTTCAACGTCACGTTCCCATCGTCGTCGAGGGCGCGGTATTTCCCCTTGTCATCGTTGAGGTATACATAGGCCTTGATCGTCCCGCCGAGTCCGTCTCCCTTATATTTCGTGTCCCAAGTGCTGTTCTTCAGTTTGTCAATGTCGCCGGCGCGGACGACCTGCCCGGCGGCCAAGCAGACGAGGACCGTCGTCAATAGCGTACGATGCATCGCAATCGCCCTCCCGGCTCATCAGTTGCAATTTGAACTTCGATGTGATGGTCGGTGTCATAGAGCACGCCGCGAGTCTCCCGGTAGAAGTACAGGGCGCGGGTCGGACCGCTCAAGCAAGGACACGCAACGCTCGCAGCGTTGCGGTCCATGGATTCTTGAGATTTCGAATTTGCTGCGCCCCATTCGCTCAGGAGTAGGGGCGGTACACCCACATCGTCCCCGCCTTGAACGTGAAGGTCGTCGCCGTCACGGTCTTGTCCGACGCGGTCGAGGTCGTCGAGAAGGACTTGCCCCAGATCTGGCCGTTCTGCACGATCTTCTTGGCGTCGGCGGACTTGCCTTGCGAGCCGACGTTCTGCTGGAGCAAGTTGATGAAGTTCCCACTGATCCCGCTCACGACCGCGGTGTGGTGGCCGTAGCTCGATGTGGAGGTCGTCGTGCGATAGGACCCATCCCGCTTGGTGACCTTTTGCTGCATGCTGAAGGAGACGTTGCGGAACTGGATGATGTCGCCGGCCTTGATCGACGAGATCGAACCGCCGGAAGTCGTCAGGGTCGTGACCTTGCGGCCCCAGACGTAGTCGGCGTCCTTGCCCGAGGGCCCGAGGTTGTAGAACCGCTTGCCGCCGGCCGTGCGGACGGCCTCGTCGGCCAGGGTCGCGCATTCCCCGTCGCCGACCTTGGTGCCCAGCGCCCTCTTGGCGTAGGCCAGCACCTGGCTATTCAGGTCGGACTTGACCGTGACCATCGCGGTCTTCGCATGGAGGTCAGCGGTCAAGGCCACCACGCCGTGGGACAAGGCCGCGGCATGCGACAGGACCATCCGGTCCTCCAGGCGGTCGAAGCCGTCCGGAGACGAGGGGAGGAAGGCTCTCTTGCTGCGCATCGTAAGTTGCTCCGGAATCCTTGGTGAAGAAGACAGTCCAGGCATGGACGAGGGTGACGCTCGCCCGACGAGAAAGCGAGCCTCGCGGCTTTCCGGCATCGGGAAAGCGAACCGAATTCCGCGACGGATTCGCGACTTGACCGACATGCCGTTTCTCGGTCGAGTTCTTAAATTACTATTGCCAGCAATATCGTTAATATCGGATTCGAACGCCGAATCCAGGCGCGGACGATCCCGGCGTCCCGGGCTCCTCGGGATCTGGGGCTTTCGGCCGAAGTTTCCGGGGATTATTGTCAAAATTCCCCGTGATTCGTCGTCGAACTCTTGCGATAATCTTCGGACCGCCAGAAGAGGACGTCCCTCGTGTATTTATGAATGCGCGACCTTGCGAAGTCGGAACCACGAGCGTTCGGATTCCTTCGAGGAAACCTCCGATGGATCACCGCGTCCCCCCCCTGCGGACCTGGCAGGAAGCGAGATCGGCCCGCGTGAGCGAGTCGCGGCGTGCGTACCTCACGTCGATCGCCCGAAGCAAGCTCGGGGGCGACTCGATCGGCGGGGTGACGGCCTCCGACCTCGTGCAGGAGACCCTGATGGCGGCAACCGTGGCCGGACGTCAGGGCCAGGGCCCGGACCGGGAGGCCATCGACGGCGACATCTGCGTCTGGCTCCGGACGATCCTCGAGAATAAGATTCACGAGACCTTCCGCCGCGAGAACGCCAGAAAACGGGGCGGCGGGATGGCTCGTGTGCCGCTGCCGTCCGGTATTCCCGACATGGGCTCGACCCCGAGCGACCACGCGATCGCGAATGAGGAACGGCATCGGCTGGAAGAGGCCCTGGGCATGCTCTCGCCCGAGGATGTCCAGCTCCTGAGCTGGTCGGTCAAAGAGGGCCTCAGCCGCGGTGAGATCAGCGTACGCCTGGGCGTGTCGGCGAGGTATGCCAGGCGGATCTGCAAGAGGGCCGAGGAGCGTCTGCGCGAGGCCTATCGGACCACCCGGCGCGACGAGGATTCGTCATGACGGATCGGGAAACCGGCGGCGATTCGCAGCACGAGGGCGCGGGGCCGGGCGCCCGGCTCGGCGGGTCTTCGGCGAACTCGTCGATCCAGGACCTGTTGAGCCGGATGCGGGATTACCTGGGCGATCGCCCCCCGCGCGAAGACCTCCCCGGCGGCACGATCGGCCGCTTCGCGATCCTCCGCGAGCTGGGCCGGGGCTCGTTCGGCGTGGTGCTGCTCGTCCACGATCCCTCCCTCGACTGCGAGCGCGCCCTGAAGGTCCCCACGGAAGCCGCGCTGAGCCATGAGGCGGCGCGGCGACGATTCGTCAAAGAAGCGAAGTTCACCGCGTCGATCGACCATCCCAACGTCGTCCGCGTGGTCGAAGCCGACGATCTCGGCGGGCTCTGCTACCTGGTGATGGAATTCTGCCCCGAGGGCTCGCTGTCGTCGTGGATGCGGGCGCGGCCCAAGGACCGGCCGATCCCCGAGAAATGGGCGGCGCGCCTGGTCGCGCAGATCGCCGAGGGCGTGCATCAGGCCCACGTGAAGGGGATCCTGCATCGCGACCTGAAGCCCGCCAACGTGCTGCTCGTGCGCGTGGGGGCCGACGACGGATCGGACCCGCCGGACTTGTCCCCGAAGGTCGCCGACTTCGGCCTGGCGAAGCTCCTCGACGGCGACGGCGAGGGGATGTCGGTGGACGGCACGCCGGTCGGCACCTATGCCTATATGAGCCCGGAACAGGCCCGAGGCAGCCTCGCGAAAATCGGCCCGTCGAGCGACGTGTATGGCCTGGGCGCCATCCTCTTCGAGCTGCTGGCGGGCTCGCGCGCCTATCCGCAAGGAAGCCGGGACGAGTTGCTCGCGGCGCTCCTGAGCGATGCGCCCCCGCCCGCGCTGGCCCGGGCGCGGCCAGGCGCCTCGAAAGAGCTGGAGATCCTCTGCCGGACCTGCCTGGCGAAAGACCCGAGAGATCGGTACGCCTCGGCCGCGGCGCTGGCCGAGGATCTTCGCAGGTTCGCTCGGGGCGAGGCGGTGATCGGTGCCCCCCTGTGGAAGCGGGCGCGATCGTTCGCGAGACGTCACCGCAAGCAGCTGACCGTCGCGGCGGTGCTGGCCCTGGCGGGGGCGATGGTCGGCGTCGCGATCGAATATCAGCGTGCGATCAAGGCGCGCGGCGACGGCGAGGCGCTCTTGTGGCTCGATCGCGTGAGGGCGGCCAATGTCACGAAGCTTCCCGAACTGATCAAGCTGCACGACCCGAACGATCCCCGCGTCTTGCCGGGCCTCCTGGCCCAGTTCGGCGAGCCCGACCCGGCCAAGAAGCTCTCGGCCGCCGTGGCCCTGGCCGTCATTCGCCCCGAGTGCGCCAGGCTCGCGTACGATCGTCTCCTGTCGGCCGGGGCCGTGGAGATCGAGCCCCTGGCCCGCGCCCTGGACGGGCGACTGCCCGACCTGGGAACGCGGCTGGAGCGCGACGCGGCGGCCCTCTCCCAGGCGGCGACCGAGGACGAGGTCGAGGTGCTCGACCTCCGCCGGGCGAACGCCGCGACGGCCCTGATCTTGATCGGCCGGACCGGCCCGGGTTTCCGCCTCCTGACGTTCTCGAAGGAGCCGCAGGCCCGATCGTTCCTGATCCACATGCTCGGCCCGGCGGGCGTCCCGCCCGAGATCCTCTTCGAGGCGATGAAGGCGACCAACGACGACTCGATCCGCCGGTCCCTGCTCCAGGCCTTCGGCGAGGTCCCCGAGGCCCGATGGGAGGCGCGCGGGGCCATACACGCCGCGATCGAGGCCGAGGCCGAGCGCCTCTACGCCGCCGATCCCGACCCGGGCGTCCACGGCTCGGCCAAGTGGCTCCTACGCAGATGGGGCTTCAAGGACCAGCTCCACGCCATCGACCATACGCTGCGCGGGGTCGTGAAGGCGGACTTCGGCTGGCGAATCTCCAAGACGGGCCTGACGATGGTGAAGGTTTTCGACCCGGACTTCGCGACCGCCATCGAGGTCTCGGATTGCGAGATCACCGTCGGTCAGTACCAGGCCGAGTTCCCCGAGCATCCTCAGATCCAGCCCCTCGGCCCCGGTCCGGACTGCCCGGTCAACAACATCGACTTCAGCCGCTCCGCCGCGTTCTGCAATCGGCTCAGTCTGCGGGAAGGGATCGCGCCGCTGGAGTTCGCCTACGAGCCCCGCCCGAACGGCCCGAAAATGATCTTCTTCCCGGTCCTGGACCGCCTGCCCTCGGGATTCCGCCTGCCCACCGACCGCGAGTTCAACGCCCTCTGCCGCGGAGGCGTCCGTTCCCGATGCTATTTCGGCAGGTCGGCCAGGCTCGCGCCCTACTACTCGCTGGTCGCGACACCGAGACCTCGCATGACCGTCGCCGCCTACAAGCCCAACGACCTGGGACTGTTCGATACCCTGGGCAACGTCCGGGAGTGGGCTCGCAGCACCGCCCCGGCCGACGACCCCCGCAACCAGGCGGTCGGCTGCGGGGCATACTACGGAGTCGGCGTGGAGTGGCTTGGCTCCGAGGTAAAAACCATGTCCGGCATGATCGATCGCACCGACATCGGCCTGCGGGACTTCGGGTTCCGCGTCGTCCGGCCCCTGGTGGCAGGGCCGTAGCGCGGGCCGATTCCCCTGGCCAGCCGAGGCCCGCTTGCGGTCCGCCGCGGGCACCCTTACCATACGCCCGGATCGGCGAATTCCGCCATCCGTCAGGCAGTCTCACATGAGGCACGTTCGCTATGCCAGGTCCCGCCAGCAACCAGTGCGAGTGGCGCTTCGACGGCCACATTTTTATTCCCACCTGTAATTGCAATCCCGGATTCGAGCCCGGGGACGCACCAGGCACCAAGAATTTCCCCCAGATCGGAGATACGATCACACGCCCCTGCGTCGCGGTCCCCACCGTAGGTCCTTCGACAGTTCCTCCCGTCGAGTAGTCCATCGAAAATGCCCTGGCTCGCCAGCGGGTGTCGGGGACGCGGGTCGGCCGCGGCTCCCCGACTTCCGCCGCTCAGGCCGCTCGCCCCGCGAGGGGATATCCGGGGCGTCGATCGCCAGCGCGGTGGCTGGTGCGCCCCCCGTTCGGATGCGGATCTCGCGGATGGGCTAAATCGAAGCTTGCAAGAGCACGCTATTGCGTGCCAAGCCATGAGGCACGCAATAGCGTGCCCTAGCGTTCCCATAAGCGGGGAGCCAGTTAGTAGGGTGGGTTCAACTGCCGGAGGCGGCGCAAACCCACCACGCCGTCGCGTCCGGCGACCTGGCCGCTTGCTATCCCCCGGGTCGACGCTCACGAACCTTGACGGCCCCGTTTCCGGGCGTCGCGGGTTGTGCTCGATCCGTGGGCGCGGCGACCCAGGTGATTGGCAGGAGGATGGCAAAGTCCAGATCAAGGAGTTCACGCAGAGACGGGGAGACGCGGAGAAGACGGAAATAATACCTCTTTGTCGTTGATCCTCTGCGTCTCCGCGCCTCTGCGTGAACCTCCTTGATACTTTCAAATAATAATATGTTTGGATTTTATGATGTAATGACTTGATTAATACAATTTCGCGCCCTGCGCCTGAAGCCCCGAAGGACGAATTCGCCGCCCGAACGGATCGCGCGATTTCTTCGGCCCTCGGTCGCGATGATGTTACCGTCGGTTCGCTCATGATTCGTTGAACTGGGCCAAGCCCTCTTTTGGGGGAAACGAGTCCCGTTCCTCACAGGGAATCAGGTTTCGGGCGGGATCAGTCGGCGGGGAAACAAGACGATGGCGGAGTCCAGATAAGACTTCACGCAGAGACGGAGAGGAATAACCGGCCCTGCAATCCTCCTGAAGTGATTGGCCTTGGCGGGGATAGACACAAGACGTATGGTGTCGGGCCTTGACGCCGCCCGGGACTGGACGGGAGGCATCCGTAGCCCAGGGAGGGGCGAGACCCGTGAGCAAGGCCGCATTGGGGATCGTGATTTCCGTCGTGCTGATGGCCCCCGTGGCCGCCTGGCTCAACAGGTCGGGGAACGCCGGGGCGATCGGTCGGGATCAGGTCGCGCAACAGTTCGTCATGCCCCGGGACTGCCGGCCCGAGCCGGGAGAACGGGCCGCGTTCATGGTTTGCGCCCTGGGGCTGCCCGCGCTGATCTTCGCCTGGGCGACGCTCGGCCGCAAAATCGGGTCCAGCGTGACGGACGAGGTCGCGCCATCCCGTCGAGATGACCTGGTCGGGCTCGCTCTCGTCCTGATGGCCGCCGCCGCCGCGTGGTTCGGGGTGAGGGCGGAAGGCAATAACGCGTTGCTCATGAACGGGTTCGCGAGGGATTCACGCCAGGCCGCGGCGCTGTTCGGGCTCTCGGCGGTGATCTTCTGGTGGGGTCGTCGCGGCGGCTCCTGGGCGAGAGTGGCCGCGAATTCGGCCGCCGTCGTGGCCATCCTGGGCACGGCCTGCGCCCGGATTTACGACGAACGCGCGGATCTGGCCTGGGGGAACCATTTCGAGGCCGTTTACCACCCGCTCGTCCAGGTCGTCCTGGGCAAGACGGTGCTCGCGAACATGACCAGCCAGTACGGGCTCTTCCCGCACTTCCTCGCGCCGATCTTCAGCGTCATCGGGCTCAGCGTGCTGAAGTTCACGATCGTCCTGGCCGTGCTCACCGCCGCCGTGATGGCGGCGCTCTGGGCGGTCCTCCGGGGTGCGACGCAGAACCGGATGGTCGCGCTCGCGGGCCTTCTGGCCATCATCGCCAACCTTTCCTTCACGATCGTCGAATCCCACGACCTTTATTTTCAATATATGCCGATCCGCATGGTCGCCCCCGCCGCATCGCTCTGGCTGACCTGGCGTTACCTCGCTTGCCCCTCGCGACGACGGTACTGGGCGACGACGCTCGCTCTCGGCCTCGGCCTGCTCTGGAACCTCGACACGGGCGTGCCGGCCCTCGCATCCTGGATGGCCGTACTGAGCTTTGGAGAACTCGCCGCGACCGGGACCATCCGCCGAAAAGCCGCGCGGATTGCCGGTCATCTCGGGGCAGGGGGGCTGGGTGCCGCCGCCGCCGCGACGGGATATTCGGTCCTGGTGCTGTTGCGGGCGGGCCGCCTGCCCGATTTCGTCTCCTTCCTGGAATTCCAGCGCATCTTCTACGGGGCCGGCTTCTACATGCTGCCGATGCCCGCGATGGGTGCCTGGTGGGCGGTGGTACTGATCTATCTGGCGGCCCTGTCGTACGCAGCCAACGCGCTGGTGAGGGGTCGGGTCACCCCGAGGACGGCCATCCTGTTCCACCTGGCTACCCTCGGCATCGGCCTGTTCGCCTACTACCAGGGCCGCAGCCATCCCCGGGTGCTGTCGCTGGTCTGGTGGCCGGCGTTCCTGATCGCGACGCTGTTCCTGGACGAGATCCTCGCCGACGCCCGTCGCGTCCGCGTCCGGCTCTCGCGCGTCGCGGCGGCCTCGGTGCTCATGTGGATCGTCGCGGGCTCCGCGTGGTCGCTCTGGGAACGCGGCCCGTTCCTGCGGCAATGGTTCGGAAGGCACCTCGTCGCGGCCATGAAACGCGGCCCGGCGCCGTCCTCGCCCGATGTCGCCGCAATCAAGCGGGCCATGCGTCGCGGGGAGCGCGTGCTCACCGTCTCCGGCAACGAGTCCCTGCTCTCGGCGCGTCTGGGCCATCCCTCGGCCTGGCGGAGCAGCCTGGTCGAGGCGCTCCTCGTCGAGGATTTCCGGGCGATGGGGCGACGGGTCGCTCGCGGCGAGTTCGACCGCATCTGGGTGGACACCGCGATCCTCTACTCCCTCACCGGCGAGAACCGCGGAGTGGCCGAACTCGATGGCCTCCTCCGGCGAGGCACCATCGTCGAACCGACCCCGCACGGCGTCTTGCTCAATCCCAACACGCCACCGAACGCCGATCGCGCGGCCCTCCCCCCGATCGCCGCCCCGGTCCGGCTCCACGCAGTTTACGCCGGCGGCAAGTTCGCGACCAAGCTGCCCGCGCCAGCCCTGACGCTGGGCCGCACGTTCACGATCGAGGCGATCGTCCGCCCCGACCGCGATCAGCCTCCATCGGCCACGCTCGTCGGCAATCACCCCGGCCAGCCCAATCCCATCGCCGGCTTCACGGTGCAGCAGGACGGGACCCGGGATAATCATTATGTCCTGTATGTCGGCGACGGCCGCACGTTTCACCTCCTCTCCACCTTCGCGCTCCAGCCCGATCGCTGGACGTGCCTGACGATCACCGTGGGCGAGGACGCCACCTCGACCTTCCTCGACGGCCGCCTGGTCGAGACCCGGCCCCGGCCCGAGGCCCTGACGATCCTCGATAGCCGCTTGCCCGTCACCATCGGCGACTGGTATCACCGTACCCGCACCTTCCGTGGCCGGATCGCCGAGGTCCGCCTCTCCGACGAAGTACTCGGCGGCGACGAAGCCCTCCGCCGCTGGGTCCAGGTTCGTCGCGAGATCGAGCAGATCGCCGCACGCGATGGCGGCGTGAAGCGATGATCTTCGCCACGGTAGGGCGGGCGAAGGCCCGGCCTCACCGGCCTGTCGCTTGATCCCGTGGGGTCGGTCAGCCCGCCGGAGGCGGCGCAACCCACAACGATCCGGGCTGGCCGCAGCCATGTGAGTTGCGCGTCGCGGTGCGACGACTGACCCACCCTACGGGGCAGGCATCCAGACACACGGGCGCGTGTCGCGGCCCTACCGCGTGACTTTTGCCGGTTGCGATCGTGCGATCATCGCGGGCTGCTGATCGGGAGGGCGGGCGTCCGGGGCATCGTAGACCAGTTCGAGGGCGGGGCTGGCCCAGATGCCGATCGAATCGTTGCCGATGACGAACGCCTTCTGATCGGGCACCATCTTCGTGAACCGCTTCATCAGCCGCACGATATTCGGGTATTCCCGGTAGCGTGGCAGCTCATCGAGCCGGAGAGGCCGGGACAGGGGGAGGCCGGAGGTGCTGTAGGCTCGCTCGGTCATCTCGATGCAGTAGAACTTTTCGTCACCCATCTTCATGTCAAAATCGAAAGGAACCTGCTTGCGGTAGGCGTCCCGGCAGAAGGCCACCGCTTGCATCGCTCGGTCCTGATACTCGGGACGAGGCCGCTTGATGGCGAAGCTGCCGCGGGTGTCGAGGGTCCAGATCGCGAACGGCTGGCGTTGCGGGCCGGTCGTGGTCGTGTCGTAGACCACCGGCTCGCCGTTCTCAATGGCGACGATCCCCGAATGCGAGAACCGGCTGTCGGCAATCTCCGCCGAGATCTTCGAGAACGGGAACAAGCCCATGGCCGCGCGTGCATCTCCCATGCGGAGCGCGATGTCGCCATCCTTCAGATTGGCACGCGCCCAGTCGTCCCAGGCAACCATATCCGGATTGTACGGGACGGGGGGGATCTGTCCCCTCGCCCTGGCCGCATTGGCCCGCGGCCCCCACGGATTGCCCTTCCAGCCCCGTGGCACCATCTTATCCGTGGTCTCGCCCGCCCCCCGACATCCCGCCCCGGCGAGTAGCACAACGCCGAGCATCGCCAGCACACGCCCCAAGGCCCCCGAATGGCCTCGTACGCCGGACCGGACCGGACGATCCCCGCACCAAGCATCCATGCTATGATCCTCGTACCGGCCTCCGCCGCGAATCCACCGTCTCACGGTCCCATCGGCATCAGGCCGGGGTGCGCATGAGGGATTTTCTAGCATCGTCCTGAGTTTGTAAAGCGGAACTCGGCCCGCCCTACGGCAGGAGCCGGCACCTACTCGTTTCCCTTGCCTCGCTTCGGGTCGATCTCGTATTTCAGCTTGAGGTAAAGCGTGAACTGGACGACCGGCTCGACCACGACCGGGTGGATCACGGCGTCGAACCCATCGGCCTTCAGGGGATTGAAGAAGAAGGTCCGGCCCTTGCGCGCACCCTGGACGATGTGCTTCGATCGATACTGATCCCGGTCGATGTCTTCGGTTTCCTGGGCCACGTAGGAATCGTACATCTCGGTGGGCGAGTAGACGCTGGTCTTCTCCGCGAAGACCTGGGGGATGGGCCGCAGCGTGATGCCCAGGAGCTTTTCATTGCGGGCCGCCTTCTTCTTGATGATCCGGGCGGCCTCTTCCATGAGCTTGTCCTGGACGGCCTCGATGTCGTTGACAAGATAATCCACCTTGATGAGATCGTAAATCCTGGATCGGGACGCGGTGATCACCAGCTTGTCGAGCAAACGCTTGTCCTTGTAATGGATCGCGATATTCTTCTTGAGTTCGAAGCCGACGAGGCTCTCCTTGGCCAGGTCGCCGACGACCTGGAAGCCGTAGATCTTGTTTTGCGCCGCGAAATCGACGTCGACGTCAGCCCCGCCGATCCCCATCGCCTTCAGCGCGGCGGTGAATTCCTCGATCGTGGCGTCCATCTTCTGGTTGCACTCGGCGACGGTCGTGCCGTCCTGCGCGACGCCGAAAATGGCGACGAATTCATCGGCCCTGACGTTCATCAGGACGCTGGCGTCCACGAACATCGTGGTCCCGGTCGGCGGCATCTCGGCCGGGACGAGCGTCCGCTTGTTACGCTCGAACTGCTCGGCCCTCGCCCTGCCGCCGGCCTGGGAATAGCCGATGTTTCCGCTCGCCTGGCCGAAGGCAATCTGGGCGTGAACGAGCATGATGAACGACAGGCAGGGTGCGACTTTCATCTCGGGCTCCTTTGGGCGAGAAGTTATCTTCGGAGGACCGGACAGACATTGTAATCGAAGAGTTTCACGCGGAGACGGGGAGGGGAACGCAGAGGGCGCGGGAGGAGGAGAAGAAGAGGGAACACGACTTAACCAAATTGTGAGCATGTTATACATTTGCATCAGAGTCTCTCCTCTCCTCCCGCGCCCTCTGCGTTCACCTCCCGGCCTCTGCGTGAAACTCTTCCAGTCCTCCCGCTTGTATATCAGCCGATTCGCGGTTAATCTCTGAAGTTAATAGGAGAAGCTCGGCCCCCGCTGCGACCCTGGGAGTGAGTTGATGGCGTTATCCGAAAACCCGCCGATGCATGAACGGCTCAGCGAGGACGATGTTCAGGCGATCGATCAGTTGAGGGACGTCAATGCTCGGCTGAAGAAGGAGCTGGCCCGGGTCATCGTCGGTCAGCGCGAGGTCGTGGAACGGCTGGCGATCTGTCTCTTCGCGCGCGGGCACGGGCTGCTGATGGGCGTGCCGGGGCTGGCCAAGACGTTGCTGGTCAGCAAGCTCTCCGAGACGATGTCCCTCAAGTTCAGCCGCATCCAGTTCACGCCCGACCTGATGCCGATGGACATCACCGGCACGGACATCCTCCAGGATGGCGAGACCGGCCGCCGCGAGTTCCATTTCGTCCACGGTCCCGTCTTCGCCAACATCGTGCTAGCCGACGAGATCAATCGCGCCCCACCGAAGACCCAGGCGGCGATGCTGGAGGCGATGCAGGAACAGAACGTGACCGTGGTCGGGAAGACCTTCCGGCTCGATTCGCCGTTCATGGTCCTCGCCACCCAGAATCCGGTCGAACAGGAAGGCACGTACCCCCTGCCCGAGGCGCAGCTCGATCGCTTCATGTTCCTGATCGAGCTGGATTATCCGTCCGAGGCCGAGGAGATCCTGATCGCCCGCACCACGACCGGTGAGGCCCTGCCCACGCTCGGCCACATCCTCACTCCGGCCGAGATCATCGAGTATCAGCACCTGGTACGCCGCGTCCCCGTGCCGGACCACATCTATACCTACGCCGCCCGCCTGGTCCGCAAGACCCGGCCCAACGGCTCGACCGCCCCCTCGTGGTTGAAACCCCTGGTCTCGTGGGGTGCCGGGCCTCGCGCGGTGCAGTATTTGATCCTCGGTGCCAAGGCCCGCGCCGCCTTGCAGGGGAGCTACATGGTGCGCCTGGAAGACGTCCAGGAAGTCGCCGCCCCGGTGTTGACCCATCGCGTGATCACCACCTTCGCCGCCCAGGCGGAGGGGATCGACGCGAAGAAGATCGTCCGCAGGCTGATCGAGGAGACGGAGACTTGATCGAAGGTTTTTTCTGGTCCCCTCTCCCCACCGGGGGAGAGGGCCAGGGTGAGGGGGCGGCCTGACCTTGAACCGTCTCTCAACGCCGGGATCTCTCCCTCGCCGAACGAACGCCGGGGGCGTATTCCATCTCACGGCACATTCCTGACCCTTCACCCTAGCCCTCTCCCA
Organism: Planctomycetota bacterium; assembly: GCA_028291545.1. Lineage (GTDB taxonomy): Bacteria > Planctomycetota > Planctomycetia > Isosphaerales > Isosphaeraceae > JAQGHR01. Next base: position 16,977 of record JAQGHR010000041.1, read on the forward strand.
CAAGGGGAGAGGGGACCAGACGCCGCCAAGCCGAGATCTGCCCCATGTTCTCCGACCGCCGGCCCCGGAGCTTCCTCGAACCGCTGGTGTTGTCGCGCCTGGCGAACTTCCCGCTGTTCGCGAGGAAGCCGATGCTGGGGAACGTCTCCGGCCGGCATCCCAGCCCGCATCGGGGCTCGAGCGTCGAGTTCGCCGAGTATCGCAAGTACGTGCCGGGCGACGACCTGAGACGGCTGGACTGGCGGGCCTACGGGCGCTCGGATAAGCACTTCATCAAGGAATTCGAGGCCGATACCAACCTGCGGTGCTGCCTGGTCCTCGATACCAGCGGCTCGATGGAGTTCGGCTCGGGCGGCGTGACGAAGATCGAATACGCGCGGAAGATCGCCGCGGCCCTGGGCCATCTCGCGCTCCAGCAGGGCGACGCCATCGGCCTGTCGTGCGTGGCCAAGGGCGTCGTGCGCAGCCTCCCGCCTCGCCGCAACCCGGCGCATCTCTCCACGATGTTCGACCTCCTCGAACAGGCCAAACCCCAGGGCGAGACCCGGCTTGTCCCGGCCCTGCACGAGCTGGCCGAGACCATCCGCCAGCGCGCGTTGATCGTGATCATCTCGGACCTGTTCGTCGAGCCCGAGGAGCTTCGCGGCTGCTTCGAGCACCTTCGGTTCCGTCGGCACGACGTCGCGATCTTCCACCTGCTCGACCCCAGGGAGCTGAACTTCAATTTCCGGCGGCCCATGCGGTTCCTCGACATGGAAGGCGGCCCGTCGATCTTCGCCGAGCCCAACGAGATCGCCGACCGCTACCAGAAGGCCCTGGGCGGCTACCTGGAGGGCCTGAAACAGGTCGTCCTCGAATCCGGCATGGATTACCACCGGGTCTCGATCGACGAGGATTACGAACAGGTGTTGATCCGGTTCCTCGTCGGCCGCACCCGCGCGAAGGGGGGGCGATGAGCTTCCTGCAACCCTTCCTGCTGGCGGCCCTGCCGCTGATCGCGCTGCCGATCGTCATCCACCTGATCAACCAGCGCCGCTATCAGACCGTGCGCTGGGCGGCGATGATGTTCCTGCTGGCCGCCAACAAGATGTCACGCGGCTACGCCCGTCTGCGGCAATACCTGATCATGGCGGCGCGGATGCTCGCCATCGCCGGCCTGATCTTCGCCATCAGCCGCCCCCTGACCGGGGGATGGCTCGGCCGGGCCGGGGGCAGCCGGCCGGAGACGACGATCCTCCTGATGGATCGCTCTCCCAGCATGCAGGAGAGCGGCCGGGGGACCGGGGAATCCAAGCTCGAAACCGGCCGGAAGCAACTGGCCGCCACGCTCAAGACCCTGGGCTCGGCGCGCTGGGTTTTGATCGAGAGCAACACGAACAAGCCCCGCGAGCTGGAATCGATCGATGCGCTGCTCAATTCCCCCGGGGCCGAGCCGGCCAGCGCCGCGTCGGACATCCCCGGCATGCTGATGGCGGCCCACGACTACATCAAGGCCAACAAGTCGGGTCGGACCGAGATCTGGATCTGCTCCGACATCCGCGAGAACGACTGGAACGCCGACGGGGGCCGCTGGCAGACCCTGCGGGACGCCTTCCTGGAGTTCCCCCAAGGCGTGCGCCTCCACCTGCTCGCCTACCCCAAGCCCGCGCCCGGTAACCGCTCGGTCCGGGTCACCGAGGTCCGCCGCCAGAAGACCGGCGACGGCGCGGAGCTGCTGGTGTCGCTGAGCGTGGGACGCGAGGCGGGCGGCGAGACCAAGGAATCCGTGCCCGTCCAGTTCGAGATCGACGGCGCTCGCTCCGAGGTCGCCGTCGAATTGAACGGGCCGCGAGCCGACCTCAAGGACTACCGCATCCCTCTGGGCAAGGCCCGCGAGCGCGGCTGGGGGCGGGTCTCGATCCCGGCCGACGCCAATCTGGCTGACAATGACTACTGGTTCACGTTCTCGCCCCCTTCGCCCCGGCATGCGTTGATCGTGGCCGAAGATCCCCAGGCCGCGCCCGCGTTGCAACTGGCCGCGTCGATCGCACCCGACCCGGCGCTCCAGTGCTCGGCCGACGTGATCGCGCCCGACGGGCTGGCGACGGTCGAGTGGGAGAAGGTCGCGCTGCTGATGTGGCAGGCCCCCTTGCCCGAGGGCGAGTCCGCCAAGGCGGTCCGCGCGTTCATGGATCGCGGCGGCCAGGCCATTTTCTTCCCGCCCAAAACACCCACCAAGGCGGAATTCCTCCGCGCATCCTGGACCGAGTGGGTCCACGGGACCGCCGAGGCGGCCGTCGAGAGCTGGCGGGGCGATCAGGATCTGCTCGCCAACACGCAGAGCGGCACGGCCCTGCCGGTGGGCCAGCTTCAGGTCCGCAACGCGTGCGGGCTCTCCGGCGAGTTCACGCCGCTGGCCGTCCTGAAGGGGAACGCCCCGCTCCTGGCGCGGGTCGCGACCACGACCGGCGGCGCCTATTTCTGCGCGACGACCCCCTCGCCGGGCGATTCCTCGCTCGCGACCAACGGCGTCGTCTTCTACGTTCTCGTCCAGCGCGCCTTGGCGGCAGGCGCGGCCGTGCTGGGGAGCACGCGGCAACTCGTGGCGGGGGAAACGTCCGGGGAAAACCCGGCCCGGTGGAAGCGGCTGGCGGGGATGGAGCAGGCGGTCTCGTCCGATTATCCGATCCATGGCGGCGTCTACCAGTCCGGCGAGCGGCTCCTGGCCGTGAATCGGCCCGCCGCGGAAGATGGGGCGCCGGCCCTCGCCGATCGCCGGGTGGCGGGGCTGTTCAAGGGGCTGGATTTCTCTCGTGTTGATGATAGCGCCGGCAGCAGCGGCTCGTTGATCCAGGAGGTCTGGCGCTTATTTCTGGCCGCGATGATGGTGGCGATGATGGCCGAGGCCGGACTCTGCATGCCCAAGCCGGCACGACCCTCAAGGACCGCGTCATGATGAGCGTTTCGCGATCGCTCACGTTCCTCTGGACCCCCTGGTCGGCCATCGCGTCGATCCTGGTCGTGCTGGCCACGGCCGGATTCTGCTTCGTGGCGTGGCGACGTAGCGGCTACCGCCGGGTGTTCGGACTGCTTGAACTCCTCCGGTTCGCGCTGGTCTGCACCGCCGCCGTGATGCTTAATCAGCCCGAGTGGATCGAGGAATATCGCCCCGAGGACAAGCCGTCGATCGTCGTGCTCTGGGATGCCTCCCCCAGCATGGACACCCGCGACGTGCTCCAGGCGGACAAGCCCGGATCGACGGCCTTCTCGCGCCGAGAGGCGATCGAGGCCCTGACCAAGGACGCCTCCTGGGCCAGGTTGCAGGACCGGATGAAGGTCGTGATCCAGCCGTTCTCCGCCGAGAAAGCCGGGCGGGGCAGCGACCTGAGCGACCCTCTCTTGCATGCGCCCGACAAGATCCCCAACCTGCTCGGCGTGGTGTTCGTCTCCGACGGCGACTGGAACGAAGGCCCGCCGCCGGTGGAGGCCGCCTCGCGCCTGCGGATGAAGGGCGTCCCGGTCTTCTCGATCCCGGTCGGCAGCTCGACGCGATTGCCCGACATCGAGCTGCTCAGCCTGGACGCGCCGACCTTCGGCGTCGGCGGCAAGTCGGTGCGCGTCCCCTTCACCATCGAGAGTTCCCTGCCCCGCGATTACACGACCTCGGTCACGCTTCGCGCCTCGGACGGTGATGAAGTGGTCAAGGAAGTCCGCGTCGCCGCGATGGGCCGGACCAGCGATTTCGTCATGTGGAAGCCCAAGGCGACCGGAGATTACACGCTGGCCTTGACGGTCCCGAAACACAGCGATGAAGTTCTGGCCGACAATAATAAGCTGTCCGCGCCGATCGCGATCCGGGAGGAGAAGCTCAAGGTTCTGGTCGTCGAATCGTATCCGCGATGGGAGTATCGCTACCTCCGCAACGCCCTCTCGCGAGACCCCGGCGTCGAGCTTTCCTGCCTGCTGTTCCATCCGGGTCTGCCCAAGGTGGGCGGCGGGAACAAGGATTACATCAAGCAGTTCCCGACCGGCCTGGACGAGCTCTCCAAGTACGACGTCGTGTTCCTCGGCGACGTGGGCCTGGACGACGGCCAGATGACGGCCGAACAGTGCCGGTTGCTCAAGGGGCTGGTGGAGCACCAGGCCAGCGGGCTGGTCTTCATGCCGGGCTGGGAAGGTCGGCAGTTCTCGCTGCTCGGCACCGAGCTTGGCGACCTCTGCCCGGTCGTGCTCGATCCGGCGCAGCCCGGCGGCTGGGGCTCGCGGACGCCCAGCCACTTCGAGCTGACGGAACTGGGCCGTCGCAGCCTGCTCACCAAGCTGGCCGACACGCAGGACGACAACGCCGAGGTCTGGGAAGGCTTACCCGGCTTCCAGTGGTACGCCCCCGTCCTCCGCGCCAAGGCCGGCAGCGACGTGTTATGCGTCCACAAGGACGCCTCCAACGAGTTCGGCCGCCTGCCGTTGCTCGCGACCCGGACCTTCGGGGCCGGCAAGGTCCTCTTCATGGGCACCGACGGCGCATGGCGCTGGCGCAAGGGGGTCGAGGACAAGTATCACTATCGCTTCTGGGGCCAGGTGGTGCGCTGGATGGCGTACCAGAGGAACATGGCCAAGGGCGAGAGCATGCGCCTTTATTATGTCCCCGACCAGCCGAAGATGAACCAGACGCTCACGCTCCACGCCAATGTCATGGAGCGCTCCGGCGAACCGCTCCATAACGGCGAGGTCTCGGCGCGGATCACCGCGCCCTCGGGCAAGACCGACGTCGTGCGTCTCGCCTCGGCGGGCGACGAATGGGGGATGTTCTCCGGAACGTTCGCCGCCGAGGAGCCGGGGACGCACAAGGTGACGCTCTTCTGCAAGCAGACGGGCGCGACGCTGGAGGCGACATTTTACGTTCAAGGCGTCGCCGCCGAGCGGATCGGGCGCCCGGCCCGTCCCGAAGTGATGGAGGAGATCGCCCGGGTCACGCGAGGTAAGGTGATTGCGGCTAACAAGATCGACGACGTCGTCCAGTCCCTCGCCAGCCTGCCCGATCCTCCCCCGTCGGTCCGTCGCGTCCAGCTCTGGAGCCACCCCGCCCTTGCGGCCGTCATGGTCGCCCTGATGAGCGTCTTTTGGGTGGGCCGAAAACTGATCGGTCTTGTATGATGGTGCGGATCGAGAAAAAAAGACGTTTCACGCAGAGACGGGGAGGAAGCGCAGAGTTCGCAGAGAGGAATACAGGAGGGGAAACGAAGATGAGGAAACCGAATTGAAATTTTACATGTCTCCTTGATTGACTATCTCTATCTTTAACTGCGCTTTTCAATCTCCCTTATTCCTCTCTGCGAACTCTGCGCTTCCTCCCCGTCTCTGCGTGAAACGTCTTCCAGGTTCACAAAGACCCCCTAACCCGCGGCAGAACGTGAGGTCCAGATGAGCGACCCTCGAGCGCCAGGACAGTTGAAGTTACCGGAATCGCTGCAAACGCAGCTCCACGAATTCCGGCGGCGGGTGTGGTCGATCAAGATGGCCGAGGCCGTCTTCGCGTCGGCCTTCGGCATCATCGCCGCCTTCTTGCTCCTGTTCGCGCTCGACCGGGTCGGAGACACCCCGGGCTGGCTCCGCGCCGTCCTGTTCGTCGCGGCCTGCGTGGGTTGCGCGGCGATTCCCTCGGCCGCCTATCGCTGGATCTGGCGGAACCGGCACCTGGAACAACTGGCCCGGTTGCTGACCCGGAAGCACCCGCACGTCGGCGACCAGTTGCTCGGGATCATCGAGCTCGTCCATAGCGACTCCGAGCAGGCCCGCTCTCGCAGACTTTGCGAAGCGGCCATCGAGCAGGTCGCGCAGGACGCCCGCAAGCGGGACTTCCGCGACGCCGTCCCCAGCCCCAAGCACCGTCTCTTCGGATGGCTCCTGGCCGTCCCGGCCGTGGTGGCGATCGGCCTGTCGCTGGCCGTGCCCGCCGCGGCCTCGAACGCGTGGGCCAGGTTCCTCGCGCCGTGGAAGGACACCCCGCGCTACACGTTCGCGGCCCTGGAACCCCTGCCGAAAACCATGGTCGTCGCGCACGGCGAACCATTCACGTTCGCGGTCAGGCTGACGGACCGCACCGCGTGGAAGCCGGAGAAAGGCCTGGTTCAACTCGGCACCCGGGCGCCCGTCGCCTCGCGCCTGAAAGACGGCCGCTACGAGTTCGCGTTGCCGCCGCAAATCGAGGTCGGCTGGCTCATCGTCCGCATCGGCGACGCGCAGCATCGCGTCCGGATCGAACCGATGCTGCGCCCCGAGCTGACATCCGTGGCCGCCGAGGTCGCCCTGCCGGATTACCTCGGCCGGCCGGGCCTCATTCATAAGGACGTGCGGGCCGGCGCCGTCGCGCTGGTCAAGGGAAGCCGGGCCAGCTTCTCCGTGACCGCCAGCCGCGCCCTCTCCAGCGCCAGGCTCGACGGGCGAGACGCGGCCGTCTCGGGCTCGACCGTCACCGCGCCGACCGTCCTCGTCGAGGCCCCCCTCGCGATGGAATTCCGCTGGAAAGATACCTTCGGCCTGGCCGGTAAGGAGCCGTTCACGCTCGCGATCACGTCGCGTGACGACGAGGCCCCGTCCCTCTCCTGCGAGGATCTGCCGCGCCAGAAGGTCGTGCTCGATTCCGAGCTTCTCAGCTTCAAGGTCCGCGCCCAGGACGATTTCGGCGTCCGTCGCGTGGGGATCGAGTGGCAGGGCATCGACAGCCCGATCGTGAAGTCGCAGACCCGGGGCGAACGCATCCTCGGGGCCGGCGGCAACGACAAGGAAGTCCTGGAACTCGGCGGCACCTTCTCGGCCAAGGCCCTCGGCATCGAGCCCCAGCCGATTGTGTTGCGCATCTTCGCCGAGGACTATTTCCCCGGCCGGGAACGCGTCTATTCCTCCCCGTACACGTTCTATGTCCTGAACGCCGAGCAACACGCCATCTGGCTCACCGAGCAGTTGAGCAAGTGGCATCGCCAGTCTTTGGAAGTCCGCGACCGCGAAAAGCAGTTGCACGAGACCAACAAGCAACTGCGGGAACTGACCAGCGAGGAGCTGGACCGGCCCGACACCCGCCGCCGGATCGAGACCCAGGCGACCGCCGAGCGTGCCAACGGCCGCCGACTCAGCGGCCTGGTCACCTCGGGCGAGGATCTGGTCCGCCAGGCGATGCGGAACCCGGAGTTCGGCGTCGGCCACCTGGAAAAATGGGGCGAGATGCTCCAGATCTTGAAGGACATCTCCGCCAACCGGATGCCGTCGGTGGCCGACCTGCTGAAGCAGGCGTCCCAGGCCCCCGTCATGGCGATGGCCGCTCCCAAGGGGCCCTCGCCGACGGCCGGTCAGGTCCGCGCCACGTCGGCCGGGTCGCCCTCCACGCCCAAGCCCGGCGAGAAGCCCAAGCCGGGCGTCCCGGGCATCGTGGACCGCGAGTCCCAGCACTCGTCGCCCGAGAAGAACGCGGCCCCGCCCGATCCCTCCCCCAGCAAGTCGAAGTCACCGAGCCTGAGGCTCCCCGTCACGACCCTGGCCGGCAAGGCGAGCAAGGCCAAGCAGCCGGACGCCCCGGCCGATGAGACCGTGGACGAGGCCGTCAAGCAGCAGCAAGACCTGCTCGCGGAGTTCGAGAAGATCTCCGAGGAGCTGAACAAGGTTCTGGCCAACCTGGAAGGCAGCACGCTGGTCAAACGTCTGAAGGCCGCCTCGCGCACCCAGTACAAGATCGCGGGACGGATCAGCGACGTCGTGAGCGACACCTTCGGCTCGCCCACGGCCGCGGCTTCCGGCACGCCGTCGAAGGTGCTCACCGAGATGTCCGATCAGGAGGGCAAGGGCAGCCAGGATGTCTCGCTGATCATGGACGACATGCAGTCGTACTTCGAGCGCCGTCAGTACGTCCAGTTCAAGACCGTCCTGGACGACATGAAGAAGCTCGACGTCATCGGCGGCCTGCGCCAGCTCGGCGACGACATCAGGAAAGAGCACGGGGTCTCCATCGCCCAGTGCGAGTTCTGGTCGGACAACCTCGACCGCTGGGCCGAAGATCTGGTGGACCCGACCGCCAGCGGGAAATGCCCCGGCTCCCGGTCGCGCGGCAGCCTGCCGCCCTCGATCGTGCTGGAAGTGCTGCAAATCCTCGAAGCCGAGGTCAACCTTCGCGAGGAGACCCGCGTCGCCCAGCAAGCCAAGGCCGCCCTGGCCGTCGAGGAGTACACCAAGGGCGCGAGGAAGCTCTCCAACACGCAGGACGGGCTGAAGGATCGCGTCGTGAAGGTCAATTACCGGATCCGCGAGCTGCCGGACGCCGAGAACGAGTTCGCCAAGGAGATGCAATTGCTCGATAAGGTCGCCGACGTGATGGGCGACGCGAGCCTCTTGCTCGCCAAGCCCGAGACCGGCTCGCCGGCCATCGCGGCGGAGACCGAGGCGATCGAGCTCCTGCTCGCGTCGAAGCGGATCAATCCCAAGGGCGGCGGCGGTGGCGGCTCCTCCCCCGGTGGCGGCGGCGGCGGCACCACCAACGACTCGGCGCTGGCTTTGATCGGCAACGGTCAGAACCAGAAGGAAGTCCGCGAGGATCACGGCGTCTCCCAGGCCACCGGCGATTCTGGCCCCTCGTTGCCCGAGGAATTCCGTTCCGGCCTGGACGAGTATTTCAACCGTCTGGAACGCCGGCCGGGGACCAGGTGACGACCTGGGAGCCATGAAATCCATGGTGGCCCTCTCGGCGTCGCGAAATCTGTGTGGCTGGGTCTGAGGTACTCCGAAGGCCCGGCCACACAGACCGGATACCTCAGACCCAACAGCACGCGACGAAGACCGCGAGATCAGGTTGAGAACAGGTCCAACGCAGAGCGGAGTCACGGCCATGAACCGAATCCAGCACATCGCCTTCTCCTTCGGCATCCTGGGCGCATCGCCCATGATCGCGCCCGCCCAGGATCAGAAGGTGGCAGTCCCCGCGGCGGAGAAGGTCGAGGCGAAGAAAATCGACGGGAAACCCGCGGTCAGGAAGGCCGTCATCGCGGTCCCGGCGGCCAAAGTGATGGTGCAGCCAGAGCTACGGGGTCGGGTGCTGGGTGGGGTTCGTGCCATCGCGGTCCCGGCGGCCAAAGTGATGGTGCAGCCCGCCAACCCGAACGTCGCCGTGGCGGTGGACGGGGCCGACGCGAATCTGGCCCCCATGATCGCGCAGTTCACCCAGCAATACCGTCCGGTCCTCGCCTCCGAGCTTCAGTTCGTCCGCGTGGTCTGCGAACCGACCAAGGAACAGCGCAAGGAGATCGCCCGCGAGGGCGAGGCGGCGTTCACCGACGCGATGAAGACGCTCGCCGCCGCGCAACTCCGGGGACGTGTAGGCAACCGTATCGTGTTCCTCGGTGCTGTCGCTCCCGCTCAGGCCGTGGGCGCGGCGGCGGCCAACACCGAGCCCCGCTACCTGATCCAGAGCGGGCTGGCGGCCGCCATGAGGAAGCATCTCTCGGCCGAGCAGCTCGCCCGCTATCAGGTCGAGATCGATAAGCGTAACGCCGACCGCAAGGAGCTCACCGTCCACAACCTGGTCTCGATCCTGGATCAGCATCTGGTCCTGACGGCCGTGCAACGCGACCAGCTCTGCGACGCCATGTTGCAGAACTGGAGCGAGAACTGGCTCGGCACCATGGAGATCCTCTCCTACAACCAGCAATACTTCCCCACGATCCCCGACAAGGTCATCGCCCCGATCCTCAACAAGACGCAGAAGAAGATCTGGGACGGTACCCAGAAGATCTCGGGCGGGGCCAACTTCAACGGCTTCCAGATGAGGCAGATGATCCAGTTTGGGGATGAGCCCGCCCTCGTCGGTGACGACGACAAGGACGACGCACCCGAAGTTGCTGCCCCCGTTCAAGAGAAGAAAGCCCAGCCCAAGAAGGAATAGTCAGGTCCACTCTTGCGTCGGGTGGCACGGGTTCCGTACCCGAGCCCCGTGACCATGGCACCCCACGGGTCCGGGTACGGAACCCGTGCCGCCCGACAAGAGTCGCCCCACTGTTCTCGACGCCCGGAGGAATCACCATGACCCAGACCCCGCCATCCTTCGGTCGCCCGTTCCAGGCCGCGTTGGTGCTGGCGTTCCTCGCCGCCGGTAGCCTCGCGAGGGCGCAAGATGAGGACGAACCGGACGATGCCGTCCAGGTGCAGCAGCGCGCGATGCAGGTCAACGTCTGGACCGATGAAAACTTCGATCAATGGATCTACAACGGCCGAGACATCACCGGGATTCGCGGCCGGCTCGCGTCCCTCTTGATCCTCCAGATTGAGGACGTGGAACGGACCTGCGGCCTGACCGAGGATCAGAAGAAGAAGCTCCAGCTTGCCGGCCAGGGCGACGTCAAGCACTTCTTCGATCGCGTCGCCGAGAAGAAACGGAGGTTCCAACTGGTCAAGAACGATCAGAACAAGATCGGACAGATCTTCCAGGAAATCCAGCCCCTCCAGACTGCCCTCGCCACCGGCCCGTTCGACCACGGCTCCATCTTCTACAAGACCATCCTCAAGACGCTGGACCCGCCCCAGGCCGCGAAGTACACGCGCTCCCTCCGCGAAAAGACCGCCTTCCGCTATCGCGCCAAGGTCGAGCTCGTGATCGCCAACCTGGACGAGTCGATCGGCCTTCGCGCCGATCAGCGCAAGAAGCTCGTGGCCCTCATCACCGAAGAAACCCGCCCCCCAAAACGCTACGGCCAGTACGATTACTACATCGTGATGCTCCAGGCCTCCCGCTTGCCCGAGTCGGCGCTCAAGCCGATCTTCACCGACACCCAGTGGAAGGTCATGCAGCGCCAGATGGCCCAGGTGGTGCGCCTGGAGCCGTTCCTCAAGTCCAACGGGTTCGTCCCCGAGGACGAGCCGACCGACCGGCCCCCCGCCGATGCGGGGGAGAACGCCTTCCCCAACGGCGTGAAGGCGTTCCCCAAGAATTGATCCGATTCTCGTGTCCGGGATCGAGCCCCATGATGATGAACCACGTCCCGATCCGCCCCGGCCTCGCCCTCGGTCTGATCCTGCTCTCGGCCGTCCCGGCGGTCGCCCAGATCCCCACGACGCGATTCGGCGAGGTCGTTCCTCGCGACGTCCGTGAGATGTACGACCGGGGCCTCCAGTATCTCGCCAGGACCCAGTCGGCCAGCGGCGACTGGTCGGATAGCGGCGGCCAGCAGGGTCCCGGCACGACCGGGATGTGCCTGATGGTCCTCCTCGCCTCGGGCGAAGACCCCAACTTCGGCCTTTACAGCAACCACGTGCGTAAGGCACTGCGCAACATCATCTCGGCCCAGAGCCCCTCCACGGGCTTCCTGGGGAACAGCATGTATCACCACGGATTCGGCATGCTGGCCCTGGCTGAGGCCTACGGCGCGGTCGACGAGCGCAATCTCTGGCCCGAGAAGAAGGCCGGGCAGCGGTCGATCGGCCAGGCGCTGGAACTGGCCGTCCGGGCGGCGTTGCTGTCGCAGAAGAAGAACCCCCTCAGCGCCTGGCGGTACTCCCCCGACGCCACCGACGCCGACACCTCGGTCAGCGGCGCCATCCTCGTGGGCTTGCTGGCGGCGCGGAACGCCGGCATCGAGGTGCCCGACGACGCGGTCGACAAGGCGCTCGGTTACTACAAGTCCATGACCTCGACTTCCGGCCAAATCGGGTACTCCGGCGGCTTTGGTGGATTCGACGAATCCCTGGCCCGGATCTCGATCGGCACGCTCGTCCACGCCCTGGCGCGGCGCAAGGATCTCGCCAATTACAAGGCGTCGCTCGGCTACCTCACGCAGCGGCTGGAAACCCCCGCCCAGAGCTATCCCGAATACACCCGCTACTACCAGTCGCAGGCGCTCTTCCAGGGAGACGTCGTGGCCTGGGAGAAATGGAACAAGCAGTTGATCCGTCAACTGAAAGTCATCCAGGCGGCCGACGGCAGCTTCCCCGGCCAGTTCGGTCCCGGCGTCGGCACGTCCATGTCCTTGCTGGCGCTGGCCCTCAATTACCGATTTCTCCCCATCTACGAGCGCTAGAACCCCATGCGCAATCGACCCTTTCGATCGACCGGGGCCGCCGCCTTCGCCGGGCTCCTGCTGGCCGCGTCCTGCCTGATCGCGGCCGGCGCCGATGCCCCGCCCGCCTCGTTGCCCGGCCCCGTCTTGACCCTGACCAACGGCGCCTCGGTGCCGGGCGAGCTGCGCGACTCGGCCACGTCCGCAACCCTCCGCTGGCGGTCCCCGGCCTTCGTCGACCCCTTCGATTTCTCGGCCAGTGCCGTGAACGCCATCCGCTGGCCTCAGCCCGCGAAACTGCCCGAGCCGACCGGCGAATATTGCTTCGAGATGCTGGGCGGAGACGTCCTCTACGGCACCTTGATCGGCCTGAACGACACCGAGGCGACCATCGACGTCCCCCACCTCGGCCCGCTCCACATCCAGCGATCGTCCCTGCGGCGGATCGACCGCTGGCGTCACACGGCCGACTCGGTCTATTCCGGGCCCAACGGCCTGGCCGACTGGAACTTGACGAAGACCGGCTGGCGCGAAGAGGCGGGCGATCCCCTGACCGATCAGGAGGGCGCGACCCTTCGCGGCAACCTCCGCCTGCCCGCCAAGGCCGTCGTCGAGTTCGAGCTCTCGTGGAAGACCAGGCCGGATTTCTCGCTCGCGATCGGGGTCAATGACTCGGAGAAGATGATCGGGCAGGCCTTCCGCTTCGAGGTCTGGTCGGGCGAACTGGTCGCCTGCCGAGAGACCGAGAGCGAGGCGGACCTGACCGCGTTGCAGACGATCGCCGCCGGTCCCGGCCGGATCCACCTCCGGGCGTATCTCGACCAGGCAGTCGGCAGGATGGCGGTCTTCTCCGCCAATGGCAAGCAACTCGCCGACCTGAAGGTCTCCATCAAGGAGTCGCTCGAACTGCCCGGCGTGCAGTTGACCAACATCAGCGGCGACGTCCGTCTCGAACGGCTGCGAATCCGCCGATGGGATGGGAAAACCCCCAGCGAGTCCAAGGCGAACGAGACCCACCTCCAGCGCGCCGACGGCTCGATCGCCTACGGCCAGATTGTCCGGTTCGACACCGACAGCAAGGAGCTCGTCGTCAAGGGCGAGGCCGGCGAATCGCGCGTGCCCCTGGATCAGATCTCATCCGTCTTCCTCGCGCCCGCCTCCGAAGTCCCCCCTCGCGCGATCCGGGTCGTCTCTCAAGACGGCTCCCGGCTCAGCGGCGAGCTGATCAAAGTCGAGAACGGCGAGCTCTGGATGTCCGTACCCGGAGTGAAGGAAACGCCTCGCCTGGCCTCATCCGCGCTGCGGACGCTGGTCGTCACACGGCACGATCCGGAAGCACTGGTCAAGGAAGAGAATCACGGCGTCCTGGAGATGGACGGGCTTCGGCTCCCGGGCCATCTCGTCGAAGGCGGCGCCGGGGCCGGTGCCAGCCCGCTCGGGTGGCGGCCGCAGGGCAGCACCTCGTCCAGCCCGTTCCGCCCGGCGGTGACCGGCCGCATCGTCTACAAGGAGCCGCCCCCGACCCTGTCCCCGGCCCAGCAACAAGCCGTGCAGATGCGCGCCATCCGCGTCGCCCCGGCCCCCGCGGCGGGGCTCGCCCAGGGGCTGTTCCGGGCGCTCGGCTCCTCCCCCTCCCGGCCGCAGCAGGCCATGGCCGGCCGACGCGCCCTGCACCTGCGCACCGGCGACATCGTCCCCTGCGAGGTCACGAAGATCGACGAGACCGGCGTCTCCTTCAAGTCCGCATCGTCCGACAAGACCTTCGTGCCGCACGACAAGATCAAGGCCGTCGAGCTTGCGCCCGAGCCGCCCGACCCGATCCGCCTGAACAAGGCCAAGCGCGAGCGCCTGCTCACCCTTCCCCGGATGCAGAAGGACAGCCCCCCCACCCAGATGGTCCGGTCCAGGAACGGCGACTACCTGCGCGGTCGCGTCTCCGAGATGGACGACAAGACGCTGAAGGTTGAAGTTCGCCTGGAGTCGAAGGAGATCCCCCGCGACCGGATCTCCCGCATCATCTGGCTGCACCCCGACGAGCTCGACAAGACCAAGAAACCCGCCACGAACCCCGAGAAGGAACCCGCCATGCGCGTCCAGGCGATGCGCAGCGACGGCATCCGGCTCACGTTCGCCGCCGAGCATTTCGCCGACGGCACCGTCTCCGGCAAGAGCGAGGTCCTGGGCGCCTGCCGGGTCCGCCTCGACGAGGTGGACCAGCTCCTCATCGGCTCGGCCATCGAACAGGCCGCCGCCCAGTTCACCTACGGCAAATGGGTCCTGCAGAATGCCGTGGAGCCCAAGATCGCCCAGGACGACGGCCAGGGCTCGGACCGCTCGCCGGGGTCGGAGTCGTCCCTCGTCGGCAAGCCCGCGCCCGACTTCTCGCTGGACCTCCTGGACGGCAAACCGTTCAAGCTCTCGGAAAACAAGGGCTCCATCGTCGTCCTCGACTTCTGGGCGACCTGGTGCGGCCCATGCCTCCAGGCGATGCCCCAGGTCGAACGCGTCGCTCAGGAGTTCAAGGACCAGGGCGTGAAGCTCGTCGCCGTGAATCTTCAGGAAGCGCCCAAGGTCATCACGGCCATGCTCGAGCGTCACAAGCTCCACCCCGCCGTCGCCCTTGACCGCGACGGCGCCGTCGCCGAAAAATACATGGCGAACGCCATCCCCCAGACCGTCGTCGTCAATCGCGACGGCACCGTCGCCCGCCTTTTCATCGGCGGCGGCCCCAGCTTCGAGGCCAACCTCCGCGAGGCCCTGACCGCCGTAGTGAAGGGCACGGACAAGAAAGAACCCGAGAAGAAATAACCTGGGGAGTGAAGGGTTTCACGCAGAGGCGGGGAGACGCAGAGAAGAAA
>JAQGHR010000111.1 GCA_028291545.1 Planctomycetota bacterium
GCTGGATTACTTGAGCAGGTGTTTTGACGCAGGCCATCGTGGCCAAGCGACCCCCTCACTTCTGCCGGTCTCTATGACTGAAATCGAAGCCGCGTAGGTCCACCTCTCCCACCCTGTGAACGGCTACAGACGAAGTTCAGGAAGTACATGACTGGTCATATGATTAACCTCGGTCAGGCCACGGTCGGATACGCCGCCATCGGGGCGAGTCTCTCTTCCTTCGCGATTGGCGACGCCTACGATGCGACGCGGACCGTCCCGACCTACAGGGTCGCCGAACCGGACGTGCATGGCCGGCATGTCGCCATGGTGCCGGTTCGGGACACGGTCCTGAGCGCGCGGGGACGACGGAGACGGGCCGGAGATGATGGCCGAGCGGGCGATGCGCGAGGGCTGTCCCCCGATCGGGATGCCGCTGGCGCTCCAGGCCGGCGAGCGGACCGACCGGCGGTCGCCGGACGACCATCGGTGGTGTCGGCTTGCTCGCGAGGAGGTGTTCGTGGCCAGCTCCTCCGCCGTCGAGAAGGAGCATGACGGCGGCGTGGTCAGTTACCGCGTCCGGAACGGGGGCGTGCTCGCCCTGCTGCCGGAGACGAACAAGGTCCTCCTGGCCCGTGAGGAGAGCGCCGCGGCCCTCGGCGACCGGAGGCGCGTCGTCGAGGTCGTCGGTCGCCTCTCGCGAGAGACCGACGATGACCCGGCCCGGTATCGAACGATGGGCTTCCCGGACGACGACGCCCTTGCCGCCATCGGCATGGGAGATATCAGAGGAACTGGACGCTCCCTGATTTCATGTAACCCGGTCTCGTACGATGCCGCCCTTCGGACCCGATTTCGGATCCATCGGACGTGAGATTCCGGGAGTCGGTCCCACCTCCGATCGTAAGGAGCTGGCTCTACAACGGCGGCAACTCACCGCGCGCCGACGGGCGGGATCGCCCAGAGGCGCGCGGAGAGGTCGCGGCTGCCGGTGAGCAGGCGGCGGCCGTCGCGGGAGGCGGCGAGCTTCATGATGCCGCCGTTATGACCCTCCATTTGGAGGATCTCACGGCCGGTGGCGATATCCCATAAGTGGATGTCGTCGTCCTCCCCGGCGGAGGCCGCGCGTCGGCCATCGGCGAGGAAGGCAAGGCTATTGACGTTGCCCCTGGGGGCGTCGAACTTGCGCAACTGGCGGCCGGTCGAGGCGTCGTAAAGGCGGATCGTGTCGTCCTCGCCACCGGTGAGGATACTGCGGCCGTCGGGTGACACGGAGACGGCGTAGATGGCCTCCGAGTTCCCCTCCAGGCGGGCGACCACCCGGCCGGTCTCGACGTCCCAGACGCGGGCGATCGGGTCGGTGATGCTCGCGCCGGAGACGAAGCGGCGACCGCCCGGGGAGAATGCCAGGCAGAGGACCTGGTCGGTGTGGCCCTCGAAACGGCGGATTTCCTTGCCGGTCGCCACGTCCCAGATGCGGATGGTCCGGTCCTCGGACCCGGAGATCAGACGCTGGCCGTCGGGCGAGAACGCCACGCACCGGACCGGGCCGGCGTGCCCTTCCAGGGTGAGCCCGGTCAACCCCGTCTCCGGGTCCCAGAGCCGGATCTTGTGATCGACGGACCCGACCGCGGCGAGATGGCCCTCGGGCGAGCCCGCCACGCCGTTGACGCCCCCGCCATTGCCCCGGAGACGGCGGACCTCGCGCCCCGTCTCCAGGTCCCAGACCAGGATCTCGTCCTTGACGCCGATCAGCGCGAGCCGGCCGTCATGGGTGAAGTCCAGGCCGGTGAACGGAGAGGTGACGTCGAGCCGACGGACCTGGGCGTCCCGGTGCGTCTTCGCCACGTCTCCGTCCGGCGTGGGGGTCAGGCGGATCCGGATCCATGCGGGGATCTCCGGCGTCTGATCGCCGAACCAGAACCAGATGACGTATTCGCTGCCGGGTTTGAGATGCCCGCCGTGCAGGGGCTGCGTCACGTGGAAATTGCGGGGCATGTCCAGGCCCTCGATCTCCTCGTCCCGATGGGCGCTCATCAGCTTGAATTCCCGCATCTCGGAACCGTCGAGCGGGACCATCCGCCAGTTGTAGATGATGCGGCCTCTCGGGCCGTCGAAGGGAGGCATGGCGAATTCCCAGTCGAAGTCCCAGGCTCTCGCGCGGTCGGGCGTCTTGAAGCGGACCCCGTCGAAGGCCTTGCCCTTGGCGTTGAGGATCACCTTTGTGAACGGAATCGGCCCGCCGCCGATCGTCACGGGCAGCTCCTGGAAATCCGGCCCGGCCTGCCGGATGACCTCGTTGAACTCGCCTCCCAGCGCCTTGTGCTGCACGGGGTCCCCGGTCGCCATGAGCTGTTTACGCAGCTCGGTCCCCCGGGCGAGCGGGTCCAGTAGCTTCGGCTTCGGGGCGTCCGGGGCGGTCGTTACGGGCGGCATGAACCCGGCGGGGGGCAGGCCCCAGAGCCGCACGCTCCGGTCAACGCTGGACGACAAGGCGGTGCGGCCGTCGGGCGAGAACGCCAGGCATGTCACCTGGTCGGCGTGACCCTCGAAGGTGTAGATCCGCCCGGCGGTGGGAACGTCCCAGAGGTCGATCTTCGCGTCGTGTACGGACAGCGCGCGGGTCCCGTCGGGCGAGAGGGCCACGGCCCAGCCCGCATCGGCCCCGACCTCGAACCGTGCGACCTCCTTGCCGCTGTCCACGTCCCAGAGCCGCATGGTCCGGTCGGTGCTGCCGGAGAGGATGCGGCGGCCATCACGCGAGAACGCGACGTCGCCCGCCCGATCCCGGTGCCCCTCGAACCGACGCAGCTCCCTGCCGGTCGCCACGTCCCAGATGCGGACGGTCCTGTCCCAGCTCCCGGTGGCGAGGCTGCGGCCGTCCGGCGAGAACGCGATCCCGTAGACCCTCTCGGTGTGTCCCGTGAACGGGCGGATCAGATTCCCAGTGGCGACGTCCCAGAGCCGGGCGGCGTGATCCAGGCCGCCCGACGCCACGGACTTGCCGTCGGGGGCGATCGCCACGTGGATCGGCGCGCCGGCGTCCCCCCCGAATCGGCGCAGCGCCCGGCCGCTCTCGGCGTCCCAGAGCGTCAACGTCTTCTCCCCGCCGGCCGAGAGGACGCTGTGGCCGTCGGGCGAGAAGGCCACGCCCGAGACCCCTTCCGCATCTCCCTCGAACTGGCGCGATGCCTTGCCGGTCGTCACCTCCCAGAGCCGGGGGATCTTGTCGGGGCCGCCCGAGATCGCCCGCAGGCCGTCGGGCGAGAAGGCCACGCTCGAGACCGTGTCCGTATGCCCCTCGAACCGCCGGATCTCCCCGATCGCGACCGGTTCCGGTTTCACCTCGAGCTTCGGCATCGCGACTGGATTGCCGGGTGCGGGAACGTCCACCGGTTTCCGCGCGGAAACGGCGACCGTTCGCCCGATATGCGCGCCGTCGCCCGCCACGCGCGCCCGGCTCCATGCGAAGTAAACGATGACCAGGCCCACCCCGATCAGCAGTCCGGCGGCCGGCACGAGCCTCGGGACCCGCCGACGAGTGCCGAGCTTGGCGTCTTTGCGGGATGACGTGGTTAGCGGCTCGGGACGGATCTCCACCAACGGAGTGGGGGCTTGCTGCGGTAAGGGAGGAGACACGGGCTGGGGGATCGTGAACGTTTGGCCGCACTCCTTGCACTTACCCCTCTTGCCGGCCGCCGACTCCTCGACCCGATAGCGCTTGCCGCAGTTCTCGCACGCGAAAGTCATCGGCATCGGACCGTCACCTTCCTCGGGGCAAAAATCGGGGCGCTTCGACGGAGGACGGCCCTTGGGGATTGCACGCTACGGCCGCACGTGGCGTGCCCAGGACAAGACGTACCGAGGAACGATGTCGCCCGGAGCCGGTTCCCCACGCCGCTTATACATTGATGCACCTCCGCCATCTGAAAGCCCGGGCAGCGAGTGGACGAAGGCCGTCCCGACCGGGACGAGGGCCGTTACCCCACGCGACAGACACCCGACCGCAGCCGGCCCCCGATGATATCCTCGCATCCGCCGCCCGCCTTTTGCCAGTGGTTCTCCCGGCTCGCCGCTGCCCTCGACCGTCGCTCCGCCCCTCGGCTCGCCCTAATGTTCCTCGGTGGGATCCCGGCCCGGTGCCGGCAGACAGGGGCGACGACTGTCGAGGGCCAGCACGCCCCCGCAAGGTCGAGGGACCATCGCCGGCGGGGTCGGCCCACGGCCAGCGCACATTAAATTGCTTCAAATCAAGTGTTTTATGCAACTGCCGTCATTGAAGCTCGGCATCTGACGAGGATAACTGGGCGACAGTCCCCTGGGAACATGGGCAATTTGATGTGCGCTGGCCGTGGGCCGAAGCCGCCGGTCGGACCACTGGCCGGCGTGTCCCACGCGGTTTGCCATGCTCCGGGCAACGTGGTCAAGGTGAGGGCCAAGGCCCGATTGGGCCCCCTCATTACCATCCGACCACGGGTCGCCAAGCTGGCCAACGGGACGATTGTCAACACGTCCCATCCTGCGCGCTCAACGCGACCCTGCATTGCCAGCAAGGTAACCGTCCGGCTTGCCCATCTGGAACGCAATCGCTGTCCGCCCGGATAATCCCGAGGCCAGTCCGTTACCCCACACTCAACAGCAACTGCACCATATCATCAAACGTGCGGATGTCCCAATTCTGCGCGATTTTTGATGCCCGGGGTCACCGAGGCGGAAAGTCGGATCGCAGTCGACAGGCTGCTCAGCCCGACCGCCCAACATGCAGGATGTTCCAGAAATACTGACTGAGCGGAAGATTCGCCGACGGAAGAAGAAACGGCCCGAACGCCGCATCCAACGCGACGTGATATTTCTTGGGCATGGCCTCCTCCTTGGCGGAAGAAGCTCGCCGAATCGACGCAGAAAAACAACCAAGATCTTCCGTGTCGGACCACTAGCCTTGGCGATGGTCTCGGTAGAGGAGGCGTTGTGCGCTGCGAACGTGACCGCACCCGTGGCGTCGATGTCGCGATCGGTGGTCGCGCTCTCGTAGCCGAGTCCAGCGAGACGCCGAAGGCGGTTGGGCCTCCTTCCAGAGAGCGGTCCATGTCGCATATCATGATGCGGCCGTTCGAGCCGCCCAGTCTCCGCCGGTCTTCACAACACCGAGGTCTTCATGCCGCGACCGCCCGTTGTCGCTCTCGTTGTATTCGGCCTGTCGGCTTTCGTGGGACCCCCATGCCGGGCTCAATGGAGCGTCCAG
The DNA here is from genome assembly GCA_028291545.1 of Planctomycetota bacterium. Lineage (GTDB taxonomy): Bacteria > Planctomycetota > Planctomycetia > Isosphaerales > Isosphaeraceae > JAQGHR01. The sequence goes on from JAQGHR010000111.1 coordinate 5,222, forward strand.
GAGAGCGGGACGAAGGCGCGGCTGCGCGGCCTCTCGGTCGTCGACCACGAGGTCGCCTGGGCGACCGGGGCCAAGGGTACGGTGATCGTGACCACCGACGGCGGCACGACCTGGCGGGCGAGGCCCGTCCCCGGCGCAGGGGATCTGGACTTCCGCGATGTTCACGCCGTCGATGACCGGTCGGCCTACCTGCTCTCGATCGGCGAGGGCGACAAGTCCCGCATCTACAAGACGAACGACGGGGGCGGCACATGGGTGTTGCAGCACACGAATCGAGATCCGAAGGGATTCCTCGACGCCATCGCCTTCTGGGATCCCGAACACAGTCTGGCGCTGGGCGACCCTGTGGAGGGCCGCTACACGATCCTGACGACCGACGATGGCGGCCTCACCTGGACCAAGGGCAACGCCGAAGGCATGCCCCCGGCGCTAACGAATGAAGGGGCGTTCGCGGCCAGCGGCACCTGCCTGGTGACTGAGGGCGGGAAGAACGCCTGGTTCGGGACCGGGGGCGGCAAGACGGCCCGGGTCTTCCGCTCGGTGGACCGGGGACGGACCTGGACGGTCCACGAGACGCCCCTGCGGGCCGCCACGCCGACATCCGGCATCTTTTCTCTGGCCTTCCGCGACAGCGACCACGGCGTTGTCGTGGGAGGCACCTACGATCAAGCGAATCGGGGCGGTCGAGTCGCTGCCACAACTAAAGACGGGGGCAAGTCCTGGACGCTCGCGGATGGTCCCGAGCCGGGCGGGTTCCGATCCGCCGTCGCCTTTGTCGAGAGGGGCAACCATGCCCGCCTGGTCGCGGTCGGACCCTCCGGTTCGGACATCTCCGGCGATGACGGCCGGATTTGGAAGCCACTCGGGACGATGGGCTTCCACGCGGTCAGCTTCCGCGGAACGAATGCGGGCTGGGCGGTTGGCGAGGATGGCCGGATCGCCAAATATACGGGCCGGTGAACCTCCGCGAGCCGGCGGGACGAGGGAGTTCGCGGCCGATCGTTTCGATTCGAATGGTCTTGTAACCAGCCTCGATCACTCCTTGAAAACACCCTGGCCAAGGAGGCCACCCCCTGGCGGCGATTCACACCGATGGAGACGCTGAAGCGCTTCGCCGGGTCGCGAAGGGGAATTCAGAGACAGACGACCCTGGGCGAACTCCTTTGCGATGTCGATCCCTCTCGACCAACACCGGCGAGCCGACGCATGACTGATCCCGGCCACATCCTCCTCGCTTGCTTGCCGGCCCTGCCGGTCGCCGTCTTCATGCACGAGCTGGGTCACGTGTTGGCCGGCCGCGCCTCGGGGTTCGTGGTCACTTCGTTCGGGCTTGGGATCGGTCGTCCCTTGTTCGTGATTCCCGTGGGCGGAATGCGGGTCTATGCCTGCCTCGTTCGTCCGCTTCAGGGGATCACTTTTGCCTTCCTCCCCCAGCTCCACCCCACCCGTCTACAACTGGTGGCCTTCACCGCCGGAGGTATTCTCGCCAACGCCGTTGCCGCCGCTTTCTCGCTGGCTTGCTCATGGATGTTGCCCTGGGGCAGCCCTTTCTGGATCGCTTTCGCCGCGATCAACGCCATCCTGGCGGTCTCCAGCTTGATCCCATACCATTATTCCGCGGGCCAGGCACCCTTGCGGACCGACGGGGCGCTGATCCTTCAGGCCCTCCGGTCGGGAACCCTTTCGACGTCCGCGCCCAGGACCATTCAGACCGCGTCCTCCCTGCGCGGGCTCTGGGCTTCGATCGGCGACACCCTGATCCTCCGCGTCTACCTCCTGAGCGCCGCCTCGGCCTGGGTCGAGCTGGGGGACCTGGGACGGGCCGAAGCTCTTTTCCGGGACGCAGAATCGACGGGAGGCAAGATCCCGCCACATATCGAGGCGCTGGCCGCCCTGGTACGAGCGGAGATCGCCATCGGCCGGCGGCTCTCGGTCGAGGCCGAATCCGCCCTGGTCATCGCCGAGGCCATCTACCGCCGTTCGGGACAACCGGCGGGCCTCTACCTCGTCGATCTCCTTCGGGTGAGCATGCAATCCCTCGAAGGAGACGCGGCGCGAGCGGCTGAGACCCTGGAAGCCCTGGCATCCGATCCGGTCGCGAAGAGTCACCCGGAACTCGGCATGGCGACGCTGACGGTCCGGCTGGCGGTCGCATGTTCTGGAAGCAACGAAGGAGCGGTCGAGCAGCATCTCGCGCGTTACGAGGCGGACAGACCCCGCTGGCCCTCGGCGACCCGAGACCTCCGGCTGTATCGCGTACTTGCCCGATTCCATTCTGGGCGAGGGGATCGAGCGAGTGCTGAGGCCGCCTACCGAAATGCGCTCGTGGCGGTGAAGGGTGTCGCCGACGGCTGGGCAGACGCCGAAGGGCGGAGAGCATTTCTGGAGGCGCAATCGGCCCTGATCGAAGACGCCCGGCTTTGCCTGCAGGACGGCCCTGAGCCGGAGGAGGCGGAGCGGGTGATTGGGGCACTCGCGACAACCCGCCCGATCGATCCGTGGCCGGCGAAAGACCAGAGATTCCGCCGGTGGGGCCTTCGCGGGATGCTAGCAAATGTTGTGGCCTGTGCCGCCGCAGCGATGCTCGCGACGATTGTGGAGGGCGAGAAAGGTGGGCCCATCATCTTCCTTGCCGTGTTGCTCGCCCTTTTCACGATTCTCGGGGCCTTGTACCTCGGCCTCGACCTCACGATCGGTAGGCTTGTCCCTGCCCTGCGGCGGTTCAGTGGTGCGATTCTCGTTATCCTGGCGTGCTACCCGTGGCTGGGTGCCCTGGCGATCTACATCCTCTCGACGACGGTCCCCGATCGATGACCGTAACCTCTCCGTGTGGGCGAGGCAAGTTACCCGGTCGGACTCATGAATCCCGTTGACTGCCGGGCTCTGTGCGATCCCGCGACCTTGTCCTCCTGGCGCGAGGGAACTCAGATCTCGTCGTTGCGGCGAACCCGGGAAAAAAACTCCCGGAAAGGAATCGAAATTCCCTCCCCCGCAGCCGGGCGCGGGCGCGGCCGGCGACTCTTCCTCACATGAGCATCATCGGGACGAGCGGCTGCTTCGATCGCCGAATCCGCTTCCAGCGTGGAGCCTGCCGGAATTCGCCCGGCTTTCTGCCTCCCCGGTAAACCGGTCCCGGCCCGGTTCGAGAGATACGCTCCGCTGCTATAAGTTGAGACGCAGGCACCATTTGCCGCATAAACGCGTGGACTTGACATGGCCTGAACGTGCCGCTACTCTACGTTCGAGCCCTGATCGCGGAGCTTCATCGTTGAGTGGGCAAGAATCGACGGTTCAAGGGGTCGCGGAAAGCGGACCCGATCCTCGACCCGTATTGTTTCGTCGATACTGACCGAGGCGCGAGATTGGCGTGCCTCCAACTCGACGGTCGGAGATTCTGATTGTCCCACCTCCGCGAGGGTGGTGAAAGCACTTATCTGTGGCCGAACGCTGCCCCGAGCCATCACGCTGGAGTGACTTCCGATGCCGGAGCAGAAGGAATCGGCCGAACCCACTGCGAGGGCGGGCCTGGATCATCGATCTCAGCGCCGATCCCCGGATCGATTTGTCGCCGTGCGAGGATTGACCGAGTCCCTCGCGTCGCCCTTGTCGGCCGAGGATTGCGTGATTCAGTCGATGCCGGATTCCAGCCCCGTCAAATGGCACCTCGCTCACACGACCTGGTTTTTCGAGACGTTTATTCTGCGGGAACACGCTCCGCAGTATCGCGTCTTCGACGAAAAATATGATTATTTATTCAATTCGTATTATAATTCAATCGGTGACCGGATCTCACGGTCGCACCGCGGACTCATCACGAGGCCGACGCTCGAGGAGATCGGACGCTATCGGCGGTACGTGGATGAGCGAGTTTGCGAGCTGCTGGAATCCTCGGCCGGACAGGGCCGGGAGGAGCTTGATTCGCTCGTGGAACTCGGCCTCAACCACGAACAGCAACATCAAGAGTTGATCCTCACAGACATCAAGCATGCCTTGTCTTGCAACCCCCTTCGACCGGCCTATCGGACGGAGGTGGTCGCTCCTTTCGTAATCGGATCCAAGCCGGCCACCTGGGTGGATTTTCCGGAAGAACTTCACTCGATCGGGCACGACGGCGGCGGCTTTGCTTTCGACAACGAGGGACCTCGGCATCGGGTGTTCGTCGATGGATTCCGGCTTTCCGCCCGGCTTGTGACCCAGGGGGAGTATCTCGCCTTTATCGAGGATGGAGGCTACGACAGGCCACAACTCTGGCTGTCCGATGGCTGGAAGGCCCGGACGGAGCACGGTTGGTCCTCGCCACTTTATTGGGAAAATCACGAGGGCCAACGGCAGATCCTGACGTTATCGGGGCCTCGCGTGATCGACGAGTCCGGGCCGGTTTGCCACGTCAGCTTTTACGAGGCCGATGCGTACGCCCGCTGGGCCGGCGTCCGACTGCCAACCGAGGCCGAGTGGGAGATTGCCGCGACCGGCCGAGAGGTCGAGGGCCATTTCCTGGAGGGGAGCGAGAGTCGCCTCCACCCCGCGCCCGCTCCTGGCGGTTCCGGATTGGAGCAACTCTTCGGCGACACCTGGGAGTGGACCGGCAGCCCGTACACGCCGTATCCGGGCTATCGAGCCGCTTCGGGTGCGCTGGGGGAGTATAACGGTAAATTTATGTGTAATCAGATTGTCCTTCGGGGAGGGTCATGCGCCACGCCCCGAGGACACATCCGGTCGACCTATCGTAACTTCTTCCCCGCCGAGACCCGCTGGCAATTCAGCGGTATCCGTCTGGCTGCCGACGTGTCATAGGCTGGGCCGGGTGTACCGATCCGGACGCGTCTCAGCGCTGAGAACGGAGACGCAGTCCCCTTGGTACGAGGAACCGCTCGGCCAGTTCGAAGACGGCCTGGACGATCAGCGCCAGAAGGGCGGCGGGCAGGGCACCTTCCAGCAAGATCAATCGCATGTCGGCGAGGCGAATGCCCGTCAGGATCGGCTGGCCGAAGCCGCCGGCACCGATCAGAGCGCCGAGAGTCGCCGTTCCCACGTCGATGACAGCCGCTGTCTTGATCCCGGCAAGAATCGAGCGCGACGCCAACGGCAGTTCGACCAGGCGCAATCGAGCCCATCGCGAGAGTCCGAGGGCTTCCGCCGACTCGCGCAGCGATGACGGGATGTCGCGCAAACCCGTCGTGGTGTTTCTCACGATCGGGAGCAAACTGTACAGGAACAGGGCCACGATCGCGGGAGGCGATCCGATTCCCAGGACCGGGATCATGAAGACGAGCAGTGCAAGCGAAGGGATCGTCTGAATCATCCCCATGACCGCCAGGATCACCTGACCGAGTCGCGGCCAGTTTGCCGCCAGAATGCCGAGCGGCAAGGCGACGACGATGGCGGTCGTCAGCGAGATTGCCACGAGGGCGAGATGTTCACCGGCGTGCCTGGCGAGACGCTGAATCATCCCGTCACTCTTGAGGACCGTCTTGATCGCGAGGGTACGGCCCAGGAACTCGGCGGCGGCACGATCCTCCGACACGCCGTCGAGCCTGGCCCTGGCGTTCATCGCGATCATCACCGGCGTTGAAATATGTCCTTCGAGCCTGGTCAGGGCGGCGACAGCCCGGGGCGCCCGCTTCGGCAAGTCGGCCCGGTACAGCCAGACGGCATCGTAGGCGGGGAAACAGCCCAGGTCGTCCTGAAGGACCCGGAGTTTGTACGCGCGGATCTCGGCATCGGTTGAATACAGATCCGTGGCCTGGATCGCACCGCGCTGGAGGGCGCGATAGGCGAGGTCGTGATCCAGGCCTCGCACGTCGCGCTGGGGAAGTTGGTATCGGTCACGGAGACGAGGCCAACCGTCTTCACGGTCCATGAACTCGCTGCTGAAGCCGAGCGCCAGCTCGGGATGTTGCCGGAGGTCGGAGATTTTCCGAATCTTGAGCGTCTCGGCCAGCTCCTCACGCATCCCGATGGCGTAGGTGTTGCTGAACCCGAGAGACCGGCTCATCACAATCCCTCGCGCAGCCAGGGCCGCCCGGATCTCGGCTTCGCTGTTGACGTTGAGGGACGCCAGAATCTCCCGGGCGATCGTCCCGGAATACTCCGGGTAGACATCCAGCTCGCCCGCCTCCAACGCATTGAAAAGGACGCGCGTGCCGCCGAGCTGGCGACGGTGGACGGCATGGGCGCCCGCATCATTCGTCAGGTGAGCCGCCAGCTCGCCCAGGATGACCGACTCGGTGAAGGATTTTGATCCGATCGTCACCTTCGGGACGGCTTCCTCCGCTGCGCCGGTTGGTGCATCGAGCAGCATAAGGATCACGATCGTTAGGATTCCACGAGCTATCACGAGTTGGCGTCTCCCAGGGCCGTCAGCAGGGATCGCTGGGCGTTGATGAATTGGGTGACGAACGGCTCCGCGGGGTGATGAATGAGGTCGGAGATCGTGCCTTGCTGGACGATTCGCCCTTCACGGAGCAGTACGATCGAGTCACCGAGGAACCCTGCCTCGCCGAGGTCGTGCGTCACCATCACCACGGTCTTCTTCAGCGAGCGGAAGATGTCGCGCAGCTCCGCCTGCAAGTCCGATCGGATCATCGGGTCGAGTGCGCCGAGAGGTTCATCCAGCAGGACCACGTCGGGTTCGAGCATGAGCGCCCTCATCAGGCTCACGCGCTGCCGTTGCCCCCCCGAAAGCTGGGTCGGATAACGGCCCAATCCATCGACCGGAAACCGCGTCAGGTCGCCTAGCTCAACGAGTCTCGACGCGATGCGGCCGGCGTCCCAACCCAACTGTCGGGCCATGATCGTCACATTGTCGTGAGCCGTCAGGTGGGGGAAAAGCCCGCCGTCCTGGATGACGTACCCCATCTTTCTGCGCAGCTGGGTGGCGTTCTCGGGTGTGAGATCCATCCCTTCAAATCGCACAACGCCCGAGTCGGGCCGGATGAGGCCGATCATCAGTCGTAGCAATGTCGATTTGCCGCATCCGCTCGGTCCGATGAGGACCGTGGTCTTGCCGATGGGAATTTCCAGGTCCACCGGTGAGAGGACCGAGATGCCATCATAGGTTTTCGAGACCCCGCTCAATTCAATCATGCCGTCCAATCGCTCTGTCCATTGCGCGGGTCGTGCTCGACCTGAAATCTCAAGTGTCCGGGTGCGTGCGCCAACCGGTTCGGGCTGGTTGAGGATAACACGAATGCGAAGGGATGGCGATTCATCGACGATGAGCACGGGCGCGGGTCGATCGGGGATGGCCCCGCCGGGCTCGCCGACGTATGCTAGGACCAACCGTTCCCGGACTCTCAGATGGCTGCGATTTCCTCGACGTTCGCGGAGGACCGATGCGACGTTTTTTCCTGTTTTGCGGCGGATTGCTCATCCTTCTCTTTCCCTGGAACTCGGCCCAATCGCGCGACGATAAGCCGCTCCCGCCGGAATTGGTCGCGCCGACCGGACCGAGATCGCCCGAGGCCGAGCGGTCGGGCTTCCACGTGCCTCCCGGCTTCGAGGTCCAGCTCGTGGCGTCCGATCCCGATATCCACAAGCCCATGAACATTGCCTTCGACGACCGAGGTCGCCTCTGGTTGACCGAGACCGTCGAGTACCCGTTCCCCGCCGCCGCCGGCACGAAGCCGCGAGACACCGTGAAAGTCCTCGAAGACATCGGCCCGGACGGAAAGGCGCGAAAGATCACGACCTTTGCGGACGGCCTGAATATCCCGATCGGCCTCTTGCCGATGCCCGGCGGGCGCGAGGCCCTGGTGCATTCGATTCCGTCGATCGACCGCGTGACCGATACCGACGGTGACGGCAAGGCCGACAAGCGAGAGGTCGCCTACAAGACCTACGGCTCGCGCGACACGCACGGCATGACGAACGCGTTCACCTGGGGAGTTGACGGCTGGATCTACGCCTGCCACGGATTCTCGAATTCGTCCCAGGTCGCCGGCAAGGACGGCAAGGCGATGACGCTGAATTCGGGGAACACGTATCGCATGAAGGCGGACGGCTCGCACGTTGAGCAATTCACGCACGGCCAGGTGAATCCCTTCGGACTCTGCTTCGACGCGCTCGGCAACCTGTTCTCGGCCGACTGTCACAGCAAGCCCATTTATCACCTGGTCCGAAACGGCTGGTATCCCACCTTCGGACCCCAGAATGACGGCCTGGGCTTCGCGCCCCAGATGATCACGCACGATCACGGATCGACGGCGATCTCGGGTGTCGTCTACTACGCGGGCGACGGGTTTCCGGCCGAGTGGCAGGGTAATGCGTTCATCGGCAACGTGGTGACCAATCGAATCAATCGGGACACGGTGGAATGGAAGGGCTCCACGCCCAAGGGCATTCTCCAGCCCGATTTTCTCAGCAGTGATGATCCCTGGTTCCGCCCGGTGGACCTGAAACTCGGGCCGGATGGGGCTCTCTACATCGCCGACTTCTACAACAAGATCATTGGACACTATGAAGTCCCGTTGACCCACCCCGGCAGAGATCGCGAGCGCGGTCGCGTCTGGCGAATCGTCTATCGCGGGACGGACGGGAAGGGCGAGGTCCCGAAGATTCCGGACTTTACCAGGATGGAGATTTCCGACCTCGTCCACGAGCTCGCCGCTCCCAATCTCGCCAGGCGCGTCTTTGCGACGAATCAACTCGTCATCCGCGGAGGCAAAGAAGTCATCGAACGAGTCCGGGCCGATGCCGTGATGAGTGCGAACGCCACGGCTCGGGTTCACGGCCTGTGGATCCTGGAACGGCTCGGGAGCCTCGATGAGGCCACGCTCACGACGGCCCTGACCGAGCCGGACCGGGAGGTGCGGGTCCACGCGAGAAAGATCGTCGGCGGGCGAGCGAATCCGGCGGGCGAGTCGCTTACACTTGTTCGGGACGGATTGAAAGATCCCGATCCCTTCGTGAGGCGGGCCTCGGCCGATGCGCTGGGCTTGCATGCGGATGCCGCGAATGTGCGCGTCCTGCTCGACGCTCGACACGCCGCGAAAGGCGAGGATGAGGCCCTGGCTTACGTGATTCGGGTGAGCTTGCGAGATCAGTTTCTCACGCGAGCCGCATGGCCGGTTCTCACCGGCGAGAACGGGTATAGCGCCGAGGATCTGCGGGTCTTGGCCGATGTTGCCCGGGGGACTCCGTCGCGAGAGTCCGCCCGGTTCGTGGTGGCCTATCTCGCTCGTTACCCCGAGGAGCGGGGATTGATGATGGATCATCTCCATCACGTCGCCAGGCATGGCGACACGGCGACCGACGGCCCGTTGCTCTCGTTCGCAGCGGCCCACCATCCCGACGATTTGGGCCTACAGGCCGAGATGGTCAAGGCCGTGCATCGGGGTCTCCAGGAACGTGGCGCACCCCTCATCGGCCTGGCTCTCAAATGGTCGTCTGGAGTCGCCGGGAAGCTCCTCAAGACCGAGCGGCCGGAGACGATTGCGCAAGGGATCGAGCTGACCGAATCGCTCAGGCTCGGGGCCAATCGGGAGGCGATCGTTGCCATCGCCCTAGCTCCGGGACGGCCGGAATCACTGCGGATCACGGCGATCAACGCCCTCGGTTCGCTCGACCCGGCGACCGCCGCCGAGCCGCTTGGCCGCATTCTGACCGACCTCGCCGCTCCGTTTGCAATGCGCGAAGCGGCGGTGATCGCGATGGGAAAGACGAACCAGGATTCCGCGAGGACCAGGCTCCTCGATGCGTTTCCGATCGCTCCGGATCGGCTGCAGACCACGATCGCGGCGGCCCTCGCGTCCAGCCGACCCGGCGCGGAAGCCCTGCTCACCGCCGTGACCGGTGGCAAGGCTTCGGCGCGATTGCTTCAGGAACGCTCGGTACGAATCTGGCTCGATCAAGCGAACATTCCTGATCTGGCGGAGCGAATTACCAGGTTGACCGCCGGGCTCGCGCCCAGCGATGCGAAGCTCGCCCAACTGCTCGATCATCGGAGGTCCGCTCTCGTGACGGCCAAGGCCGATGGCACTCGCGGCGAGGCGGTCTACAAGAAGAATTGCGCGATCTGCCACCAGATTGGCGGGCAAGGCGCGAAAATCGGCCCGCAGCTCGACGGCATCGGAGCACGCGGAGGCGATCGGCTCGTCGAGGATATCCTGGACCCGAACCGGAATATCGATCAGGCGTTTCGATTGACGACCCTCGCCCTGAAGGACGGCCGCGTCCTCTCCGGCCTGTTGCTTCGAGAAGAGGGTGACGTGCTGATCCTGGCCGACGCTCAAGGCAAGGAACAGCGGATCACGAAGGACTCCGTCGAGGCCCGCAAGGTCTCTCCGCTCTCACCGATGCCGGCCGATTTCGCCGAGAAGATCGCGGATGCGGAATTCTTCGACTTGATGGCGTATCTGCTAGCGGTCAAGGCGAAGTGAAATTGACCGATCGTCGGGCTCGTGATCGAGCGGGCCCGACGATCGCAAGACCGCCGAGGCGCTGCCGCCCGCTATCAAACATAGACCCGTCGATTGTAGATGTACCACTCCAGCAAGATGATCCCGAGCATCCCGACGGCGAGAGGCCACCAGTAATCCTTGATGGCGGGGGCGGTCCGACGGGTGCCTTTGACGGCGTTGAAGCCGATCTTGATCTTGTAGGAGTCGGCCTGGCTCTCGGAAAGCCCCTCCGGGACCAGCCCGCGAGGGGAGAGGTCGCTCTCGCGGCCATCGAACAGATTCACGGCGAAACTCATCGACTCATCCTTACCCCAGCGAGCCCGGTACAGACCCGTTGAGCGGGCGCCGTTGAAGAGGAACGTCCCCTGTGGCGAACGCTTGACCGTCTCAACCGACTTGCCATCCGGGCCGATGACCTCGACCTCGGTCGCCGATGAGTCGGCCCGAAGGACGACCGGCATGCCGGGAAGATGGGCCTCGGTCCCCGACGATTCCCTGGCGTTGCCGAGGGCACGAAGGGTGTTGTACAGGAAGAGCGGGAAGCTCGATTTCAGTTGCCAGTTGGTATTGAACTTCGCCCCGTCCATGAGGGCGAACCCGATCACCGCATCGACGAAGCCCATCCTCGGCGCGACGAAGGCGATCGGGCCGCCGCTGCTCTCGATCAGGGTCGCCGAGCCGCTCGGTAATTCGCAGGTTACGGCCTTCTGGACGAGGACCGTGTTGAGGTCCCGAACATATTGCATCATGGGGTGAGCCACGTCCCAGTCGAGGATCACCGGTCCGTCGACCACCTTCGGCTTCTCGAAGGCCTTGCCCGGTGGAAGGACTCCGAAGTACAGGGCATTGGCCTCGGGCGCCGCGTCGGGCCGCACGCCGTCGTAGATGACGAGGTCGTATTTCCCGGAGCCGACGTCGCGTTTCACATCCGTCGCCTTCGCTTCCTCCGGGGTCATCTGCGTGACGTCGGAGAGATCGGAAAGCGTCTTCAGCGAGTCCGTGAGATAGCGATTCCGTAGCGTGACCAGGAGGACCTGGGCCTTTCGAGGCGTGCCGAACACGGTGAAGGCCCGGTTATCGAGCGGGAGCGAATCCTTGACGTCGAGCCGGACTTCCAGCTCGGCGAGCCCGTTATCGTTGAGGTCGAACTTGAAGGACTGCTCCGCCTGCGGGCCGATGCTCAGGGCGATTGCGTCCAGCAGGGTTCCCGCGCTTCCGGGCTTCTTGGGATCGTGCCGGATCAGCCTTGCCTCGGTCTTGACGGATTCTTCTCGATAATTGCGGACCCGGCCGAAGACCTGAAACTGATCGGGCTTCTCCTCGTCGCGCGATGCCGAGAGTGCGAGGATGGCGACATTGTCCGACGGCGGCGTTTTCTTCGCCTTCGGCTCGCCCGGCTTGGGCGCGTCCGGCATCGCGCTAGCCGGTCCGATCACCACGACCTCGGGCTCAACGTTCCCGATGCTCAACCCTTCCACATCAGGAAACCCGCCGTCGGTGAAGACCGAAAGCTTGGGGGCCATGGCGGAGTTGACCGCGATCACGCCTTCGGGCAGGTCTCGCGCGGTTCGATCCGTCGAAGGGTTCGCCAGTCCGGCGATGACCTGGAGGGCTTCTCGAAGCGAGGTGGTGTTTTGCGTCGGCTTGATCGAGGACAGCCGACGCCTGAGGAGATCCTGATTGGAGGTGTAATTCGAGACGACGCGGGCGCGATCCGAGAAGGCGACGATCATCATTAAGTCGTTCTTCTCCATGTTCGCGATGACCTTTTCGGCCTCCGACTTCGCCTTCTCAAGGCGCGTCGGCGCGACGTCCGTGGCCGCCATGCTGGCCGACTCATCGATCGCGAGAATGAACCGATTCGCCTGGGTACTCGACCCCTTGATCCTCGGCCCGCTCAACGCGAACATCGCGAGCAGGACGGCAAGGAGTTGAAGGAAAAGGAGGAGGTTCTTGCGTAGGCGCTGGAAGAGGCTGTTTACGTGAAGATCCTCCAGGCTCCTGCGCCACAGAAGCGTGCTGGCGACCTGCACGGGCCGGCGGCGGAGCTTGAGGAAGTAGAGGGCGATGATCCCGACCGGCACGCCCGCGAGGACCGCCCACTGGACGGCGCTGAGCGGGTTCGCGAAGGTGACGGGGACCAGTCCGCTGAGCGATGACCCGAACCGGGACATGTCGGAATCCTCCGGGCAGATCGCCGGGGTCGAATAGGTGGAATGCGGATCAGAGCTCGGGCTCGCGGGCGTGCTCGCCGGGGCGTTCACCCTTCCTCTTGCGGATCATCGTGTAGAGGAGGTAGGCAACGAACAGGCCGGCGGCCGGGTAGAAGATCCATGCGCTATGGATGGCAAAGCGGCTCAGGAAACGGCCGAGGTCGAAGGCGGCGATCACTTCACAAGCCCTCGTTCGCGGAGATAGTTCAAGATCAGCTTGTCGAACGGATTATGGTTGGTCGTGAAGATATAGGTGATCCCGCGCTTGGTGCACCACTGCTTCAAGCCGCCGACGAACGCGTTCAAGTTGTCCTTGTAGCGCTTCAAGAGCGGCGCGCTGATGGTGATCTCGGCGATATCGTCATCCTCCGCATCGACCAGCTTGAGGTCACCGGTCAATTCCGGCTCGACCTCTTCCTTGCTCAGGACATGGACGACGTAGATGTCGAGGTTCCGCGCGAGCAAGTAGCGGAGCGCGTCCTGATAGCCGCGTTTGTCGAGGAAGTCGGAGATGACGACGACGATCCCCTTGCCCGAGTGCTTGATCGCGAACGCCTTGGCCGCGGCCGTCAGGTCGCTCTGGCCGGAGGCCTGGAGCGAGTCCAGGTAACCGACCACGCGATACATCTGGGAACGGCCCCGGACGCTGGGCATCCCGCGGTCCAGGGCCGTGGAGAATGCGTCCATCATGACCCGGTCGTGGTTGACCAGCCCGATGAACGAGAGGGCCGCGGCCACTTGCTTGCCGTACTGGAGCTTGGTGGGTTCACCGAAGTCCATGGACAGGCTCGTGTCCAGGAGCGTGTAGAAATGGAGATCCTCTTCTTCCAGGAAGAGCTTGAGAAAGAGCTTGTCCAGGCGGCCGTAGACGTTCCAGTCGATATGGCGAAGGTCGTCGCCCGAGGTGTAATTGCGGTGGTCGGCGAATTCGACCGATGACCCGCGTCGCTTGCTCTTGCGCTCGCCTTTCATCCGGCCGACGAAGATTTTCCGGCTCACGAGCTCGAGCTGTTCGAGCTTGTGGAGGAACTCGGCGTCGAGAAGCGGGGCGTGCGTCGATGCGGTCGACATTGTCAGAACCTCACCCAGTCGGTTGCGGCGAAGAGGCCGATCATCAGGGCCGTCGCCAGCCCGAGCCCGACGGCCCAGGGGGCGACCGCTGCCAGGAAGATTCGCCAGTGCCCCCCGTTGCGTGCATCGGGGTGGCGCTGCAAGAACGTGAGGGCCGAAAACCAGCTCTCAAGGGACACGAAGAGACCACCGATGAGGACCGTCGGCCAGAGCAGGGGCTCGACGGTCCACGCCCAGACCGCCGCCAGCAGGCACAAAACCACCAGCCCCCCCAGCCACGCCAGGTCTCGACCCGAGAAGAGCAGGGGCTGGGAGTCCTGGGAATCCAGGGTCAGTCTCGCGGGTGGTGGATCGTAGATGTCGCGCATTGGTGATGACTCGATGGCGGATCGGAACCGTTCAACTTGCCTTCGCGACCGTCTTGGCTTCCGCCTTCTCGGAGACGGCGTCGAGCACCTTCAGGAGCACGTCGTCCGTCGCGATGTTCTCGGCCTGTGCCTCGAAGTTCAGCAAGACCCGGTGCCTCATGGCCGGCAAGTAGACGCGGCGAATGTCCTCGAACGACACATTATAGCGGCCATCGAGCAGCGCCCGGACTTTCGCGGCCAGGACGAGGGTCTGAGCGCCTCGCGGGCTCGATCCCCATCGGATGTACTGGTTCGTGATCGCCGTGGCGAACGGACCCTCCGGATGGGTCGCGAGCGCCAGCCGGATCGCGTAATCCTGGACGTGCGGGGCGATGATGATCTCGCGAACCAGGTTCTGCATCCGGATCAAAGTGTCGCCGTCGATGACCTTCTCGGCCTTCGGTTTCTCCCCACGAGTGGTCCGGTCGAGGACGATCGTCAGTTCCTCGCGAGTCGAGTAGCCGACGACGAGCTTGAACAGGAACCGGTCAAGTTGAGCCTCGGGCAGCGGGTACGTCCCCTCCTGTTCGATCGGGTTCTGCGTCGCCATGACGAAGAACGGCTCTTTCAGCTTGTGGATCACGCCGCCGACGGTGACGGAGTGCTCCTGCATGGCTTCCAGCAGTGCCGACTGAGTCTTGGGCGTGGCCCGGTTGATCTCGTCGGCCAGCACGATCTGCGAGAAGATCGGCCCGCGCTGGAACTCGAAGTGCCGCCTCCCGTCCGGCCCTTCCATGACGACGTTCGTGCCGAGGATGTCGGCCGGCATCAGGTCGGGAGTGAACTGGATGCGGTTGAAATCGAGCGAGATGGCGTCGGACAGCGTGCGGATCAAGAGCGTCTTGCCCAGCCCGGGAACGCCTTCGAGCAGGGCATGGCCGCCGACGAACAGGCAGGTCAGCACGCCATGCACGATCTCGTCGTGACCGACGATGACCTTGCCGATCTCGGCCTTGACCTTGCCGTAGGCGTCACGGAACTCGGCGGTGCGGGTTTCCATCGGGGAGTTGTCGGCGGTGGACATGAGCGAGGGTTCCTGGTTGCGACAAGGTGCCTTGGATTCGAAACGCTGCCGAGGTTCGCGACTCTGTCAGACAGCCGTCATCAATGAGTTCTTCGTGAATCGATTCGCGAGAAGGCGGGCGGTGATTGATCCGACGAGCCCGACGAGGAGGACCATCCACGCGCCGCCGATGAGCTTGCAGTTCTCACGGAGTTTTTGCGTTATAGGAAGTTGGTCCAGATGGCGTTTCACGTTGGCCTCATAGGCCTTGAGGGCCGCGAGTTCGGACGGATTCAACATGGAGATGTCAAGCAAGTCGTGCTCTCTCCCACTCAGGAACTCGTAGAGACGCGTGTCGTCAGAACCGCCAAATCTCGGGTGAAACGGGTCTTTTAAAATGATAGCATTTACTTGATCCAGGTATTTCTGACGAATCATCGGTGGCTTTGGTGGGCGAAGCATCGTCGCATGAAGCGATTCCGCGAGGGCATTTGCTGCTGCCTGCGGAAGCAGGAGATTCTGCCTCTCCTCGGAGGCCGTTGCGGAAAAATAGGCACAGCTCATGCAATAACCCAAACCGAAAACTGAAAATCCTACCCAGCTCGGATCACCTCGGCTCAGGATCGCACCAACAAGGGCAATAAGAAGGACAAAGCCCACGAGCGTCAGAGTCCAGTTGATGAGAAAATCCGAGGCCGCACGCATCATCCCAAGCCCGAGGGCGGACACCCCGATGCATCCCATCGCAAAACGCAACGTGAATCGCTTCAACATTCCGGGGACTCGCGGTCGCTTCTCACTCATTTATTCCCGGGGGCACAGCATCGACCAGGATCAATGACATAATACAATTATGCCATAGATTTGATCGGTTTCCTACGTCTTTAGGCGGGGAAGCAGATCATCGACGGCGATCTCGCCAACGACCATTCCGTCCAAGTAAAATGGAATCGCTTGACCTGATCCAAAGACCTCCTCAACAGCATATCGTCCTTCCGACGAGAGGGGCTCGCGGTGGACCTGAACGACCTTCGCCACGAGATTGATAACCCAATAGGAGACAATGCTGGCTCTTGCATAACTCTCCAGCTTGGGTCCGGTGTCGCCCTTGTGGCTGGTCCGAGCGACCTCGACAAGAAGCCCGACATCCGGGGGGGCCGGGTAACGTTCCTCATAGGTGTCCGGCGAGCCGCGAAGCACCATGAGGTCGGGCAGGGGCACCTTCCCCGGCGCGAGTTCAAGCGAGTCTTCGTGGACGAGATACCAGCCAGTAGGAAGCCATCGCGAGAGTGCCAGGCCACACCGCTGGCCTGCGGTCGAGTGAGGACGTGACTCGGCCATCTTCTCGTAAATCTGCCCCTCCCAGAGTTCGATCCTGGTCTCGCGAGGAAAGAGCCCCGCGTCAATCATCGCATAGAAGTCCTGGACGCTGAAACGGTAGAGCGTGTCTCCCGCAAAGGCATGCGTTGCGGTTGGCATCGGAGCAAACGCGGTTTCCATGACAATGGCTCCAAAACGATCGACTTCGATCCGATAAACTTCTCACGAATTTCCCTTGTCCTTCTCCTTCTCCCGATCCTCCCAAACCTTGTTCTTCGCCTTGAGCAGTCGGTTGGTGTAGCTCTCCTGGGCGGGCTCTTTCTTGTCCGGCCCCATGCCGGGCCGGTTTGCTGAACGGGTGGGCGTGATCTTCGGACCTTCGGGACTGGTGGCGCCGCCGAGCAATGGCTCATCGACGATGAATTCGGGATTCAGCATTTCGACCGGGGGGGCCTCGTACCGGGTGGAGATGCGGGCGCGGTCGAGCTGATCGGTTACCTCGGCCTTGCGGCCCTTGAGCTTCTCCATGTATTCGGTGCGGGGGGCGACCTCGCGGCCGCGAAGCTTGACCCAGGCGTCGTTGAGGTTCCGCTTCATCCGATCGAAATCGGGCGAGACACGCCGGACGGCGACGTCTCCGAGGAACAGACAGGCGGCCAGCCAGAGGAAGGGAGGCCAGAGGTCGGTGAAGCTGGATGGGGGCGTCAGCTTGGGATCGCGACGGAAGACGTCGGCCTCGTTCAGCGTGCGGTCGAGATCGATGCGGCCGTCTTTCTGGAACTTCCAGGAGAGGACCTTGCCGTCGG
>JAQGHR010000154.1 GCA_028291545.1 Planctomycetota bacterium
GTGGCCACTTCAGAAACCCCTCCGGATCGTCCGACCCGGGCAAGACGGATCACTCTGGAACTGCGGATACAAGTTCGCCATTGTATGCGATCGGCCACCCGGCCGACAACCTCACCCCCCGGGAGGCGGAATGCCCGAATTGACCGCCGCGATCGCCGCCGACGGATTCGCGATCGTGCCCCCGATCGTCCCTCGCCACGTCATCGACGACCTGATCTCCAGGATGGCCGACGCGCCGCATGCGATCCGGGACCTGATCTCGGCCGTGCCGGCGGTCGGGGACCTGGCACGACGGCCTGAAATCCGTGGACTCGCCGAGACGATTCTCGGTCCAGGAGCGTTCGTGGCCCGGGCGATCCTGTTCGACAAGACGACCGGGGCGAACTGGAAGGTGGCCTGGCACCAGGACCTGACGATCGCGGTGAGAGAACGCCGCGAGGTCGCCGGGTTCGGCCCGTGGTCGGAAAAGGCCGGAATCCCCCACGTTCAGCCGCCGGTCGACGTCCTGGAGAGGATGCTTGCCCTTCGAATTCACCTCGACCCCTGCGGACCCGAGAATGGCCCCCTGCGCGTCCTTCCGGGGTCGCACGGTTGCGGGAAACTCGACGCCCAGGCCATTGCCGATCGGCGTCGATCGACTCCCGAGGTCCCCTGCCTGGCGGATCGCGGAGGCATCGTGATCCTCAGGCCGCTATTGCTCCACGCGTCATCCCCGGCCGCATCGCCCGGCCACCGCCGGGTGATCCATCTGGAGTTTGCGGCCGAGGATCTTCCGGGTCCGCTGGAATGGCACGGACGGTGGTGACCGATCGCTCAGAGCCTCGCCTCGTCCGTCCCTGGAATTGGGGCCTTGAAGACGTGGTTCGTCGAGTAATGGTCCATTCCCGCCGCCCCCGACGTGGCCGAAGAGAAGCTGGCCCAGACGCCCAGGCCGATGAGTGAGGTGCCCAGGAAGAAGGCCAGGACATCCAGGATCATCGGGCCGGGTGAACCGGCAGCATTGCTCGGGCCGGGCAGGGTGAAGTTCACGTTATTGAAGCCCTGAGTCTTCAAGTTCGCCATCGATTGTTCCATCTGCTTCACGGTGGGAGCCATCGGGTCCCGCGACGACCAGGCGAACCAGAGCGAGCAAATCACGCAGAGCGTGCCGCAGGCGATCAGCCCGAGCGCGATGGCCGGGGCGGGGCGGGTCTCGGATCGGGCGAGAGAGGAAGCGACCGACGCGCCCACCCGCGTGAGCGGACCAATCAAGGCCAGGGTCAGGAAGAACAGGAGGGCGCCGGAGGAGAATACGACGACCCCGCCATTGCCGTGCCGCATGTCATCTCCCTCGTAGAATCCCGCCGCACTCGCCAGCGGGATCGCTCCGAGGAAGGCGACGGCCGAGGCGACGGCCGAGCTCAGGAAGGCTTGTCTCAAGAAGGGCACCATCGCAGGATCCTTTCGTGTCATGGCACTTGGCGAGCCCGGTCGCGGAACGTACTCCTATCTTCGCGACGACACAATCATTATTGTCCCGGCATCACCCCGATTTTCTCGATCGAGTCCTTTCCATCCATGCCTGAGATCAAGACTGCGGTCGTCACCGGCGCGTCGGCCGGGATTGGACGCGAGATCGTTCGCCAACTGGTCCTCGACCGGGGCCTGACCGTCCTGGCCACGGCAAGGCGGCTCGACCGGCTGCGAGAACTCGCCGCCGAGCTGCCGGCCGGATCGGTCCATGTGCTTGAGGGCGACCTGGCCGACGCCGGATTTCGCGCGAGGTTGTGGGAACACGCCGAGGCCGTTCTCCCCGGCGGCGTGGACCTGCTCGTCAACAATGCCGGTCTCGGGCATTACGCCGAGTTCACCGAGGAAGATCCCGATGTCTGGAGGCGGATCGTCGAGGTGAACGTGGTCGCCCTGATGGATCTCACGCAGCGTGCCGCCAGACATATGAAGGCGCGGAAGTCGGGGCAGATCGTGGAGATCTCGTCGATCCTGGGGTTCGTGGGCATCCCATACTCGGCCGCTTACGTGGCGACGAAGCACGCGGTCAACGGCCTGGTGAAGTGCCTTCGCTACGAGCTACGCGGGACCGGTGTCCGCGTCTGGGCGGCCTGTCCCGGCCGGACCGAGAGCGAGTTCACCAGCGTGGCCCTGGGTCGGCCCGGCGGCAAGGGACGGGCAAAGGCCGGGGCGTCGACCGCTCTGGTCGTGCGCAACATCCTTCGCGGACGCGATCGTGACCGGCAGTTCCTCATACCGACCTGGTCCGCCTGGGCCCTCGTCACGCTCGCCCACTGGCTTCCCGGCCCGTTCGAGTGGTTCATGCAGCGCTGGTCTCCCGCCTATTTCCAGAGAGAGATTGCCGAGGCGCGATCGTCGTAAGCCCCATGGGCGTTGTTCCCTGGCAGGGTGGGTCAGACGTCCGAAGACGACTCCGAAATCCGGGCTCAACCCTTCAGCACCGCTAACTTCGCGAACTCGGCCCCGAGAATCTCCTTCGAGAGGCAGCCGAGCCAGCCATCGAGGAGGGACGCATAAACGGATCGGAAATCGGTGTGATGGATCAGGTCGCCCTCGCCGAGGGTGGCGAGGCTGGGATGCTTGCCGAGGATGCCGCCCTGGATCGGGGAGCCGGCGAGCATCAGGCAAGAGGCCGCGCCGTGGTCCGTGCCCTGGCTGGCGTTCTCGTCCACGCGACGGCCGAACTCGCTGAAAATCATCACGACGACCTTGTCCGCGAGCTTCCGCGTGCTGAGGTCCTTCTCGAACGTCGCCATCGCGCCGGCGAGTTCTTCGAGCAATTGCCCATGCGTCTCGGCCTGCGAGGCGTGGGTGTCGTAGCCGTCCTGCGAGGCGTAAAGAACGCGGACGCCGAGGTTCGCCGCGACGATCCGGGCGGCCTTTTGCAGTTGCGCGCCAAGGTCCGATTCCGGATACTCCAGGCTCGGTCCCGGCTGATCGTTGGCGGCCTTCAGGCGGTCGGCCGCGAGATAGAGCGTCTCGGCCTGGCGGCGCAGGTGCCCAACAGGCCCCTTGGTCGCTCCGGGTTGCGTCGAAAGCTCACGACGAAGCTTCGCCTTCGGGTCGTTGGCCGCCGCCGTGAGCGCTTCCAGCTGCGCAACGACCGGCACGAACGACGCCTCGGCCTGGAGCGCCTGGGGCAGGCCCTCGGTCAGGGATAAACCACGGAGCGTCGCGTCCTTCGCGCGGGGCATCGAATCGAGCGAGCGTCCGAGCCATCCGGTCGTCGGCTGCGCGGCCGCGACGCTGGCGGTATGCCAGATCTCCATCGAGCGGAAGTGCGAGCGATCGGGCTTCGGGTAGCCCACGCCCTGCACCACGGCGAGTTTGCCTTCCTTGAACAGCTCGGCCATCGGCGCCAGCTTCGGATGCAGGCCGAGGGAATCCGACAGCCTCACGACCTCGTTCTTCGGGATGCCCAGCGTGCGGCGGTTCTTGTAATAGAGCGCGTCCTCGAACGGGATCACCGTGTTGAGGCCGTCGTTGCCTCCGGTCAGCTCGACGACGATCAGGACGTGGTCATTCCTGTCCGCCTTCACCGCATCCTCGGCCGCCCTCGCCAGCAGCCCCGGCGCGGCTCCCGCGAGCGAGACGAACGAGAGACCCGCCACGCTCCGGCCGAGGAACTGTCTGCGCGTCGTCATGGAAGCGGCCTCCGATTCTGGCAATCAGCGGTGCTCTGACCATGCTAACCGATGGAATCGAAGAGTGTCACGCAGAGGCGGGGAGGCGCAGAGAATACGGGAGAGCCTCTGCCATCTTCCTTCTCCGCGCCTCCCCGCCTCTGCGTGAAATCCTTGTATTTGCATTTCCCGAAATGATCCGAATTCGCCGCCTCCCCATCTTCCGACACCACCGCGACGAGTATGATCGCGAAATCGCGAACCGCCGTGTTCGTGACGCTCCCTCCGCGAAGGAGACTCGACGAAATCGAGAGCCGTACTTATGCGATCCGAATCCGATTCAGGTCTACGCCGTCTGGTGCTCGGCGTCGTGGCCACGCTCTCGCTCCTGGCGCATCCCGTCTCGGCGGGCGAGGCGAAGAAGGGCGTGGTCATCATCGCGCCGAAGCGGTTCCACGAGGCGCTCAAGGACTTCGTCGCGCACAAGACGACCCTGATGCCGACCGAGCTGGTCTCGCTCCAGGAAATCCTGATGTCCTCGCCCGGCGTCGATGATCCGGAGCGGCTCAAGCGGTTCCTGTTCACGGCCTGGAAGGAGAGGAACGCCGGTTATGCGTTGCTCGTGGGCGATGCCGACGTCCTGCCCGTGCGCTACATGGTCCTGGACCGGGCCACCCCCGAAGCGTTCGATTACGCGTTCTACCCGAGCGACCTTTACTACGCGGACCTCGCGAAGAAAGACGGCAAATTCGACGATTGGAACGGCCGCAAGGACGGGTTCCACGCCGGGTATTTCGGCGAGGTCCGGGGCGAGAAGAACAAGGACGACCCGATTAACTACGACGCGATCGACTATCGCCCCGATATCGCCGTCGGCCGATGGCCGGTGAGCACGGAGGAGGAAGTCCGGCGAGTGGCGAAGAAGACGATGGACTTCGAGCGTCGGTCGCTTGCGGGCAACGGGCCGGGCGTGCGCAAGGCGGCGTACTTCTCGGTCGGAGGCTGGGTCGATAGCCGAGGGATGATGGACAGGCTGGCCAGGACGCTCCCGAAAGGCTGGTCGGCCGACGAGCGGTTTTACGGCCGTCGCGGGAGCAACGCACCCGACGAATCGGGGCTCGTCTCGATCATGAACGACGGCGTGAGCCTGATCTTCCACGCCGGCCACGGCTCCGACGATTCGTGGGAGGGCTGCACGAGTCTCGGGTCCCTGCTGCCGAAGCTCACGAACGCCGACCGCCTGCCCATCGTGCTCTCGGCGGGTTGCTCGACGGCCCGGTTCGCGACGCTGCCCCCGTACGAGCCTTATGTTGATGTGGACGGCCACGAGCACAAGGGCTCGAACTTCGGCGAGGTCTTCCGGGCCCCGCCTTCGCCACCGGCCGTCTATCAGCGGGGCAAGTACAACCCCTCGGGGCTTGGCGAAGGGCTCCTCCGCCGCGAGGCCAATGGCGCGGTCGCTTACATCGGCTGCAACACCGGCAGCCAGCCGTGCGGACTGACGCTCCTCGAAGGTTTCTCGGCCGCGCTCGCCAAACAGGGGGAGCCGCGCCTGGGAGATTGCTGGTCCGGTGCGCTGGCCCATTACTACGACGCCGAGCACCTGGAGACCATCCGCCCCACCGCCGACTGGTACCCGGCCAGCATCTTCTTTCAGGGGATGAAGTTCATGCTGTTCGGCGACCCCTCGCTCCGCATGCCGGCACCGGGTCGTTGACTTGAGCCGGCCTTGGTCGCAGTCTGTGAGGAATGGCCGCTACCGGGAAAACCAGCTTCCAGCGGCTTTCCCCTGCCTACCGTCTCCTCGAACCTCGAATCGCTCGCTTTCTTGAAGGGACACCACGCATGAGCCTCTCCCGACGCGCCTTTCCCCTCGCCGTTGCCGCGATCTTCGCGATCTCCGGGTCGTCCTTGCAGGCGGCCGACAAGCTGAAATTGCTGATCATCGACGGCCAGAACAATCATGACTGGAAGGCGATGACGCCTCCGATGAAGGCCGCTCTGGAAGCGACCGGCCGGTTTACCGTGGACGTGGCCACGACGCCCCACCAGAAGACCACCGGCGAATCCTGGAAGGCGTTCATGCCCGAGTTTTCCAAGTACGACGTCGTCCTGAGCAACTACAACGGCGAGCCCTGGCCCGAGCGGGTGCAGAAGGCGCTCGAGACGTACGTGGCCGACGGAGGCGGGCTGGTCGTCGTCCATGCCGCGAACAACGCCTTCGAGGGTTGGCCCGCGTGGAACGAGATGATCGGCCTGGGCTGGCGCGGCCCGCAGTTCGGCGACCGGGTCACGATCGCTGACTCGGGCAAGGTCGTCCGCACCCCCAAGGGCGAAGGCCCCGGCTCCGGCCACGGCCCGCAGCATGCGTATACGGTCGTCACCCGCGACGCCGATCACCCCGTCACCAAGGGCATGCCCGCCTCGTGGATGCACGCCAAGGACGAGCTTTACCACGGCCAGCGCGGCCCCGCGAAGGACATGCACATCCTCGCCAGCGCCTTCTCGGCCAGCGAAAAGGGCGGCACCGGCACGAATGAGCCGATGATCTGGGTCATCCCCTACGGCAAGGGCCGCGTGTTCACGACCGTGATGGGCCACGTCGGCGGCGGCGACATCACCGCCATCCGCTGCGTCGGGTTCCAGACCGTCGTCGCCCGTGGCAGCGAGTGGGCCGCCACCGGGAAGGTTACCCTGCCCATCCCCAAGAATTTCCCCAAGGACGAGGTCAGCCTGGCCCCGTCCGAGACGAAATGATCGGGGTTCGGTCGCGGATCAGACGAAATACGGCCAGGGCAAACGGTTTGCGCCGCATCAGATGCCCTGGCCTTCGGTTCGGCGCCGCGCTCATGCTGTTGCTGCGCCCCGCCGATTTCGGCCGAGATCCGAGCGGTCCGCCCGACAAACCTGATTCCCTGTGAGGAACCGGGTCCCGATCTTCCAGAAGATTTTCCGGGAATCTTGGGCCGATGGACTGGAGGGACGACCCGGTCCTTGATCATCATCGTGTCAAAATGGGTGAGCGATCGGCCAATCGGTGGAGAGTTCCACGGTCGCCGTCGGTTGAGTTCTGCCGCCTTTTTCCGGGTGCCACTGGCAGCTTGCCTGCCAGAGTGTGCGACCCATAGCCGAAGTCACTGGCAGGCAAGCCGCCAGTGGCACCCGGAAACGGCCTGCCCACTCCGAGCACCGCAACCAAGGACCGGACCGACCCGGGGAGAATCCCTCCCGTAGGAGGGAGTGCTAGACAACTTACGTCGAGATTGATAGCTTGGGCATCTTCCGTCGCCGACTCGCCCTCGGACGAGGCTTGTGATGGTGGATTGAAACGGCCGATAAGACTGAGAAGTGGTCGCCGCCGCGCCAAGAGCGGACGCGGGACGGACGTGATTCGGATACCAGCAGGAGGTCTTCCCGTGTCTGTGGAAGAACGCGTGATCGAGATCGTCAGCGAGCAAATGGGCGTCGCTAAAGACCAAATCAACCGCGAGACGTCGTTCGTCAACGACCTCGGGGCCGACTCGCTCGATACCGTCGAGCTTGTGATGGAGTTCGAAGAAGAATTCGATATTACCATCCCCGACGAAGAGGCCGAGAAGATCCAGACCGTCGGACAGGCGATCTCGTATATCGAGGAACATTCCAAGTAGACCCCGGCGGGATCATGCCCTACGTCGAAGATCGCGGCGGACACGACTTCGACGGGAACGACCCGTGGAAGGGGTATCCCGTCGCGATCGTCGATCGGGTGCGGCGTATCCTCTACGAACAAACGGGGATGGCGAGTTCTAAGCTGCTTCCAGGGACGCGGATAATCGATGATATCGGGCTGGATTCGCTCGACCTCTGGGATTTCGAGTGCGAGATCCATAAGGAGTTCTCGATCGTGCCGGACGATGACGCAGAATCGATCGGGACGCTGGGAGAGCTTGTTCACTACTTGAAGGATCGAACTGGATAATGTCGCGTCGCGTTGTCATCACAGGGATGGGTGTGGTCACCGGCCTGGGCCACACGGTCAAGGAACTCTGGGACGGTCTGACCGCGGGAAAGAGCGGGGTCGGGCCCCTGGATGTGTTCGATACGACCGAATTCAAGGTCCATTTCGGCGGCCAGATCCGCAACTGGGACCCCGCCGCGCTGTTCGGCGTGAAGGAAGCCCGGCACCTGGATCGGTTCGCCCAGTTCGCCATGAGCGCGGCGATGCAGGCCGTGGCGGATTCGGGGATCGCGTGGGAGAAGGTCGAGCCGTACCGGGCGGGCGTTTATATCGGCTCGGGCATCGGCGGCCTGAACGAGTTCGAGACCCAGCATACGATCATGATGGAGAAGGGGCCGTCGCGGATCAGCCCGTTCACCATCCCCAAGCTCATGGTCAACGCGGCGAGCGGCCACGTCTCGATCAAGTACGGCCTGAAAGGTCCGACATCCGCCATCGCCACCGCCTGCGCCAGTGCGGCCAACGCGATCGGCGACGCCTTCAACCTGATCCGGTTCAACCACGCCGACGCGATGATCACCGGCGGCTCGGAAGCCGCGATCACGCACATGGGCCTCGGCGGATTCGCCGCCATGCGGGCGCTTTCCACGCGCAACGATGACCCCACCCGCGCCAGTCGCCCGTTCGACAAGGACCGCGACGGATTCGTCCTTTCCGAAGGGGCGGGCATCGTCATCCTGGAAGAAGAAAGCTTCGCCCGAGCCCGAGGCGCGCGGATCTACGCCGAGGTCCTCGGCTACGGCATGAGCGCCGACGGCTCGCACATCACGGCCCCCGACGACCAGGGTCGCGGCGCCGCCCGCGCCATGGCCAACTGCCTGGCCGACGGCCATTGCGCCCCCGATCAGATCGGCTACATCAACGCCCACGGCACCAGCACCGGCCTTGGCGACCTGGCCGAAACCCGCGCCATGAAGACCATTTTCGGCCACTACGCCACGAAGGGGCTCCTCGTGTCCAGCACCAAGAGCGAGCTTGGCCACTTACTGGGCGCTTCCGGCGGCGTGGAGCTGATCGCCTCCGCCCTGGCGATCCACACCGGCGTCCTGCCCCCCACGATCAACCTCGACCATCCCGGCGACGAGTGCGACCTGGATTACATCCCCCACTCCGCCCGCGAGGTCCGGGTTAACCGCGTGATGTCCAACAGCTTCGGCTTCGGCGGCCATAACGCGAGCTTGCTGATCGCTCGTCACGGGTGATCCGGTCGATAGCGTGATAGTAAATCGAAGATTTCACGCAGAGACGCGGAGGGGGCGCAGAGAACGCAGAGGAAGCGATAATGATGAGGAAAGGGCGGGATGGGACGCAGGTCGCGAGAATCCTGGGAGATCCCGAACTCGTGATCCCCTCTCCAGATCCTTATGGCTCAGGTTAAGCGGCCTACCGTGATGAGGGTTGAGAGATGATACACCTCGATGAGGGTTGAGAGATGATACACCTCGTTTGGAGTGGCCTGGGCTTCCTAGTCGCCGTAATTACCTTCGGCTGCCTCATCACTACCGAGTACCTTGTCGAGGCCGCATTTCACGATGACCGCTACTATCAGGCTCACGGTTGGCCGAAACTGGTCGGTTTCATCGTGGCAGCCGCGTTCGTATGGGTCGTTGGCCGATATGTCAGGGGTCGTCAAGGCAAGATCCTTATCGATCCGGAGACGGGCTCCGAGGTGGTCGTCGGCCGAGATCACACCTTTTTCTTCATCCCCGTGGGGTATTGGCCTCCGATCCTCCTGATACTGGGGATGATATTCTCCTTCGCTACCGACTGATGCCTAACCGCGCGCCGCAGCGGACCCGGCCGTCGCGGGCGCCTTCCGGCATGGTCAGAGTGGATGAGCGGCGGCCAGTCCGCTGAGCTTGGTCGATGGATCGCGGGGCGGTGGCGATCGGCCCTCCCGTCCACTCCGGTAGGTCCGACTTCAGTCGGTCCTGTCCACATAATCCGGTTGGGGACAGGACCGACTGAAGTCGGACCTACCATTCGTCCTCGGATGCCCTGCGTAGCGGCCACCCCGCAACCCATCATGAGCCATCCTCGTCCCTCTTCTCTGCGTCCTCCGCGCCTCTGCGTGAAACTGTTGTCCCCTCTCGTCGGCAATCGCTCAACTGGACTTGAGCCAATTCGCCCGCTCTGCTAAGGTTCCCGCGCGGATCGATCTCATCGCTTTGCGCTCGCCAGACCGGCAAGGAGGCCCCTGGCATGAATCGGCGGATGGCCCTGGCCCTGACATTGCTCTCGGGCGGCTTGATCCCGGCGACACTGCTGGCCCAGGACCCCGACGACCTGGACGCCGCACCCCCGCGCCGCAAGAAACCACTGGCGAAGAAGGCGGCGACCGACCGCTCGCTCGACGACGACCCACCGGCCGCCGAGCCTCCGGCCGCGTCCGGTGACGACACCACGCTCCCGCCCGACACCCGGCCCGAGGCGGGCTACACCTCGCAGACCTGGAACATCAGCCGTTACACGACCCTGGCGTACACGCCCGAGAACCCGCATCCCGAAGCCAAGATCATCGACTGGATCTTCCGCCGGACCGGCTCGGCCGACTGGCACGGCGAGAAGGTCGCGATCCTGTCGGCCTCTCGCAACGTGATCAAGGCGTACCACAGCCCGAAGATGCTCAAGCAGGTCGATCAGGTCGTCCGCCGGTTCACCAAGGCCGTGGCCGATCGGCTCTCGATCCGCGTCCGGTTCGTCCGGGCGGCGGACACGCGCTGGCGGTATCTGGTCCACCATCGCATGACCTCGCTCGGCACCGGCCCGCAAGGTCAGCAGATCTGGACGCTCAGCACGGCCGATGCCGCGCAGGTCCAGGCGCAGATGCAAGTCTATCGCGGGTACGAAGTTCTGGTGGACAAGACGCTCAAACTCGTGAACGGCCAGACACTCCTGGTCGAGAAGTCCGAGCAGGTCGGCTTCATCGCCGGCGCCGAGCGTGACGGCGCGGCGGGCCTGGGGTTCCAGCCGGCCACGCAGCAATTGAAAGAAGGCGTGACGCTCCGCCTCAGCCCGCTCTTGACCTACGACGGTGACGCCTTGGACCTGGCCATCGATCTTCAAACCAACATCGTCCGCCGCCTGATCAAGACGTCGATCCTCACCCGCCGCGAGATCGGCCCGAACGACATGCAGATCAACGTGCCCGAAGTCTCCGAGACCCGGCTTAACCAGCCGATCACCAACTGGCCTCTCGGCCAGACCCTGGTGATCTCGGCCGGCGTCACGCCCGGCATCCTCGAACCCAAGAACGGCTTCTTCCGCGTCCCCGGCACCATGCCCTCGGATCGCGAATTGCTCGTCATCCTCGACGCCGAAGTCACGAGCGAAGCCCCCCGCACCACCCGGCGCGACGACGAAGACGCCCCCCGATCGGCCCGAGCCAGGCAGATCGATCGCGAATGAATGGAATCGATTCGAATCGATTCCATTCATTCGCTTCGCGCGCAAGCCTCGGCTCGGGTAAGGTGGGATCCTGACCCGAATCGTGACCCGGCGAGCCGCCACCCGATGCCGTCGCTCCCGTTGATCGCTCGTGTTCGTCAGAAGTTCGAGCAGCCGCGCGTTGACGATCCGGCCGGCGCCGTCGCCGAGGCCATTCGCGGCAGCCGCATTCGTTCGCGCATTCCGGCCGGAGGATCGGTCGCGGTGACGGTGGGGAGTCGGGGGATCGCGGGGATCGATCGGATCACGCGGGCGGCCGTGGACACCTTGAAATCGCTGGGTTTGAATCCGTTTATCGTCGCGGCGATGGGCAGTCACGGCGGCGGCACGGCCGAGGGCCAGCGGGCGATGATCGCGGAGTTCGGCATCACGGAAGCCTCGGTCGGCTGCCCGATCCGCGCCGAGATGGAGACCGTGGAACTCGGCACGAACAGCTTCGGCCTGCCGATCTGCTTCGACAGGAACGCCCATGAGGCCGACGGCATCGTGTTGCTGAACCGGATCAAGCCGCACACATCGTTCACGGGCCGGTATGAGAGCGGCCTGCTCAAGATGCTCACGATCGGCCTGGGCAAGCGCGAGGGGGCGGCGCAGGTCCACAAGCTCGGCCTGCCGGGCCTGGCGAAGTTGCTGCCGGAAGTCGGCTCGTTCCTGCTGGCGAATACGAAGGTGGCGCTCGGGCTGGCGATCCTGGAGAACGCCGAGGAGACGACCGCCCGCGTCGTCGGCATCGAGCCCGAGGAGATCCTGGAGGTCGAGCCTCGCCTGCTGGACGAGTCTCGCGCCCTCATGGGCCGGCTCCCGTTCGATCAGATCGACGTGCTGATCGTGGGCGAGCTCGGCAAGAATTACAGCGGCACGGGGCTCGATCCCAACGTGATCGGCCGGCAACGGGTCGAGACGATGCCGGACCTCCAGCGACCGATCGTGACCAGGTTGGCCGTGCTGGACGTGTCGGCGGAATCGCGAGGAAATGCGCTCGGCGTCGGCCTGGCCGATCTCACGACCGACCGGCTCGTCCGCGCGCTCGACCCGACCCCGATGCTGGTCAATTGCCTCACCAGCAACTTCCTGACCCGCGCCCGCGTGCCGATCGCCATGCCGACGGATCGCGACGTGCTGGCGGCATGTCTGGATACGTGCTGGCGCGCCGAGTGGTCGGAGGCGAGGCTGGTGCTGCTCCCGAACACGCTGGAACTGGGCACGCTCTGGGTCTCGGCGACGATGGTTGACGACGTGAACGCGCATCCGAACCTGAAGTTCGAGACGGAGTTTGTCCCGATGCCGATCGACGACTTCGGGACGCTCGATCAGGATGAATTATTCCCCGAAAGTGTTCGCGGACGACGCTCATCTGGAGCAAGGCACCACTGATATGAAGATCCGCGCCGTGGCCTTCGATCTCGATGGCTTGATGTTCGATACCGAGGCCCTGTTCGTCCGCGTCGCGACCGCGATGCTGGCCGATCGGGGCAAGGCGTTCACGCCCGAGATCATGGCCGCCATGATCGGCCGTCAGGCGGCGATCGCCTATCCGGCGATGAAAGCCATGGCGGGGCTGTCGGAGACGGCCGACGAGCTTCTGGCCGAGGCGCGCGAGCGGTTCTTCGCCCTGATGGACTCGGCCGTGCATCCGACGCCGGGATTATTCGCGTTGCTGGAGCATCTGGAACATCGCGGCCTCCCCCGCGCGGTCTGCACGTCGTCCCGCCGGGCGTACGCGGAGCGATTGCTGGAAACGCACGGATTCTCGGCGCATTTCGCCTTCTTGCTCTGCGCCGAGGACGTGACCAACAGCAAGCCGGACCCGGAAATCTACCTGACGGCGGCGTCCCGGTTCGGGATCGCCCCGGCCGAATTGCTCGTGCTGGAAGACAGCCCCGCCGGCCTGGCGGCCGCCAACGCGGCCGGCGCGTTCGCGGTGGTGGTGCCCCACGACCATAGCCCGGCGGGCGCGTTGCAGACGGCGGATTTGATCGTCCCCCGGCTGGACGACCCGGCGCTGCTCGCCCTGGTCGGGCAGCGGGCGGATCAGCATTCGGGTTAACTCTCACGTCTTCACAAGACGATGCGTGCTTGCTAGTATGGGAACGGCTCGGCTCGATCGCCGGAGACGGACCTCGTCCGGCATGTTCCTCAAGCCTCGGAAGGCACTCGGGCCGAGCCAGGACGCATCCCCAGGAGATTTTCCATCATGAGGACGCATCGAAGCAAGGGTGTGGCGATATTCGAGAGGCTGGAGGATCGCTCGGTCCCGAGCCTCTTCGGCCTGTTCGGTGGAGTTTTCGGCGGGAATTCGTCGATCCAGGCCCAGGACGCCCGCCAGGTACAGCGCGATTTCAACCAGTTTCAGAATACGGTCAATCTCGACGTCCGCACCATCCTGTATGGGGCCGACGCCAACGGCAACATCAACCCCGCGGCGAACCGCGCCGCGTTCAATACGGCGGTGCATACGGCGCTCGCCACGCTGGCGACGAGCCTTACCAACGACGTGAGCAACCTCGCCGCGTCGAATCCGTCGCTCTCGGCGAGCACGATCTCGGCGGAGATCACCGGCGCGACGGCCGATTCGCTCCAGGCGCAGCTTGATGCCGTGGCCACGCCCAGCGGGGTCTTCACGCCGTCGGCCCGGTCGTTCCGATTCAATATTCGGACGGCCATCGACGCGGTCGAGAGCCCGCTGCTCCAGGCCGTTCGCACCGCGACCCTGCCCACCACAACCCCGCCGGCCACGCCGACGGCCCTCCAGGCGCTGCCCCAGGTCCGCCAGGCGTTTTCCACGTTCCAGGCAAGTTACAATAACGACGTGCAGACCGTCCTGTACAAGGCCGATGCGACCGGCAACGTCAACCCGGCCACGAACCGCGCCGCGTTTGACGCCCAGGTGGCCACCGACCTCGCGACGTTGAGCACCAGCGTCCACACCGCCCTGAACGGCGTGCCGAACAACACGGCCCTGCTGTCGCAGCTCGATGCGGTCATCACCGGCAGCGGATCGGACAGCCTGAAGACGCAACTGGCGAACTTGCCCACGCCGACCGGCGCGTTCACGTTCTCGACCCGACTCTTCCGGTTGCAGTCGAATTTCGCCATCGCTCTCGCATCCCAGGTCGCGGCCTCCGACATCCAGGCGTCGGCCGGCGTCACGACTCACGTCTCGGGCGGAGGATTCTTCCACCGACATTGGTTCTGATATCTCGGGATGATTCCCTGTAGGGTGGGTTGCGCCGCCTCCGGCGTCGGACCCACCCTACAAGCAAGACTGGTTCACCCATCGAGTCGCAGGCGGGTCAGCATGGCCGATCGGGCCACGACGGTGACCGAGCTGAAAGCCATGGCCAGCGCGGCGACCATGGGACCGTAGCGGCCGAACAGACCAAACGCCGCGACGGGGATGCCGACGGCGTTGTAGGCGAAGGCCCAGAACAGGTTCTGGCGGATCGCCCGCATCGTGGCGCGACCCAGCTCCAGGGCCTTCGGAACGCCCCGTAAGTCGCCCGAGGCGATCACGACATCGGCCGCGGCCTTCGCCACGTCGGTCCCGGTGCCGAGGGCGATCCCCACGTCGGCCGCCGCCAGCGCGGGGGCGTCGTTCAGGCCGTCGCCGACCATCGCCACCCGGCCGGTCTCGCGGCGGATCGCCGCCAGATTCGCGACCTTCTGGCCGGGCGAGGCCAGGGCGATGATGTGAGGAGGGCTCAGGCCGAGCTGCGCGCCGATGGCCCGGGCCGTCGCCGGATTGTCGCCCGTGAGGAGGTACACCACGGCCCCGCTCCGCTTCAACTCCGCGATCACCTCGCGGCTGTGAGGCTTCAGCGCGTCGGCCACGGCGATCGCGCCGACCAGGTGGGAATCGACGGCCACGCGGAGGACCGTCTCGCCGCGAGACTCCCGGTCCGCCGCCCAGCGCGCGACGGCGGCCGCCGATCGGTCTTCGGCGGCGAGGCGAGGGCCGCCCACCAGAACGATCGACCCGACGAGGACCTCGTGCCCGTCCACCCGCGCCGAAACGCCCTGGCCGCGGATCGCGCGAAATTCCGTCGCCTTGGGGCCGCGCTCCGCCGGCGCGAACGCCCGGGCCAGGGGATGCTCGCTCCCCGCTTCCGCCGCCGCGACGAGTTCCATGAGGCGATCGCGGTCCCAACCCTCGGCGACGAACACGTCGGCGACGCGGGGCTTCCCTTCGGTTACCGTGCCGGTCTTGTCGAAGGCCACGGCCTTGATCCGGTCCATCCGCTCGAACGCCGACGCGTCGCGGACGAGCAAGCCCTCGCGAGCGCCTCGCCCCGTGGCGACGGCGACCGCCATCGGCGTGGCCAATCCCAGGGCACACGGGCAGGCGATGATCAGGACGGCCGCCGCGTTCAGCACCGCGAATCCCCATCGCCCCGTGGCGAATCCCCAGCCCAGCAACGTGAACAACGCGATCACCAGCACCACCGGAACAAATACGGACGCGATCCGGTCGGCCAGGCGCTGAATGCCGGCCTTCGAGCCCTGCGCCTCGCGAACCAGGCGGACGATTCCTTCCAGCGCGCTCTCGCTCCCAAGTCGTTCCGCACGGACGAGCAAGGTCCCGTCGCCGTTCCGCGTCGCGCCGGTCACGCGGTCCCCGGGGCGCTTCTCGACGGGCAGCGATTCGCCCGTGAGCATCGATTCATCGACGCTGGATTCGCCCTCGATCACGGTCCCGTCCACCGGGATCGTCTCGCCCGGTCGGACGCGGACGAGATCGCCCTTGCCGACCTCGGCCAGCGCGATCTCTCGCTCGATCCCGTCGCGAACGACCCTGGCCGTCTTCGGGGCGAGGTCCAGCAATCGCTCGATCGCCTCCCCGGCCACGCCCCGGGATCGGACCTCCAGAAACTTGCCGAGCGTGATCAGCGTGAGGATGATCCCCGCATCCATGAAGAAATGGGCATCGTGCGTGTGGCCCATGAGGAGCTGGGCCAGACTGTAACCGTACGCCGTCGTCGTCCCGAGCGCGATCAGGGTGTCCATGTTCGACGATCCCTGCCGCAACCGCTCCCACGCGCCGCGTAAATACGGTCCGCCGAGGTAGATCTGCAGCGGAGTCGCCAGCGCGAACATCGCCCAGCCGATCCAGGGCGCATGGCCGATCAAACTGGGAGCCAGCATCGGACCCAGGCCGAGCACCAGCAGCGGGATCGTCAAGGCCACGCCCACGGCCAGGCGATTGCGCCACGCGCGGATCTGGGCCGATCGTTCCTCGCGAACGGCGTCGGCCGTCTGGTGGGACGCGGCAATCCTGGCGGAATAGCCCGCCCGGCAGACGGCCTCGGCGATCCTTTTGCCCGAGACCCGCGCCGGATCGACCGAGACGCGGGCGGTTTCGGTCGCCAGGTTGACGCGGGCGTCGCTCACGCCGGGGACGGATTTCAGCGCGGATTCCACCCGTCCCACGCAACTGGCGCAGTGCATCCCGCCGATGGCCAGGTTCCATTGCTCGGGATCAGTCGAGGGCGGTGCCGGGGGCGGGCCGATCGAGACCGGCTCGGGGGACGGCGTTTCGGGGACCGCGGTACGTCGCTCGATTCCAACGCGATAGCCGGCCGATTCGACGGCGTTTCGGAGCGTCGCCTCCTCGGCCGCCGTCCCGTCCATCCGCACGTCGGCCTTGCCCTGGCGAAAGTCCACCGCCGCCGATTCCACGCCCGGGACCGATTCCAGGGCGCGGCGCACGGACTCCTCGCAATGATGGCACGTCATGCCGGCGATCGGTATCGTGAGGGTCTGGGGCATCTGCAAGTCCTCCGCCGCCTATTGTATCCCGCGCGTGCGCGAGGGTATCTTAGTCCGATCTTCCGACCCAGGACCCGCTTCCGCCATGATTGACGACGCGCGTCTCGACTCGCTGAGCTATTCGCTGGCGCGTTACCGCGAGGTTACGCCCCGGCTGGCCTTTCGCGCCAAGGATATCCCGGCGTGGAAGAGCCAGGCGAAGGCGCGGTTGCTCGAACTGCTGGGGCCGATGCCTGCGGATCGTGTGCCGTTGAAGCGGATCGAAGAGAAGGTGACGGATAAGGGAAGCTACTCTCGAATTCCCGTCCGATTCTCCACACGTGCGGACATGGACGCATTCGGCTACCTTCTCGTTCCTGGGGGCGTGCAGGACAAGGACGCCGCACCCGCCATCATCTGCCTGCCCGGACACGGCCGGGGGGTCGATGACATCGTCGGGATCGGGGAAGACGGCAACGATCGTGATTCCTATGACGGCTACCAGCACGATTTCGCCGTCCAATGCGTCAAAAACGGCTACGTCACACTCGCGATCGAGCCCCTCGGCTTCGGCCATCGCCGCGACAAGGCCGCACGGGCCAAAGGCGCGGGCCAGAGCAGTTGCCAGCCTTCCGCCGGCGCGGCGTTGATGCTGGGCGAGACCATGATCGGCTGGCGGGTCTGGGACACGATGCGGGCCATCGACCTCCTGGAATCCCTGGACTACGTCGACCCCAATCGCATCGCCGTCATGGGCATCTCCGGCGGCGGCACGGTCGCGCTCTTCACCGCCGCGATCGACGAACGCGTGAAAGCGGCCGTCCTTTCCTGCTCATTCTGCACGTTCAAGGACTCGATCTACACCGTCTCCCACTGTATCGACAACTACGTGCCGGGCATCCTCCGCGACCTTGAAGTGGCCGATATCACGGGCCTGATCGCTCCTCGTTACCTGTTCGCCGAGAATGGGCTGGACGACGACATCTTCCCCGCGTCCGGCGTGCGTGACGCCCTCGACGCCACCCGTCGGATCTACGCCGCCTGCGGCGCGTCCGATCACGTCGCCCACAGCTTCTTCTCCGCCGGCCACGTCTTCCACGGCGAAGACACCTTCAAGACCCTCAAAACCTGGCTGTGAGCCCCCCCTCCCCCAGGAATCCCCCGCATCTGACCACCGACCACTGACCACTGCTTCTGCCAAGGTACGCCATGCTTTACATCGGAACCGATCTCGGGATTTATCGCTGGTTCAGCGGCACGCCGTGGCCGATTTTTCATAGCCTCCAGGGCCGGGCGATCGTCAGCCTCGTCGCGCCGGGCGGCGGCGTCCTGGTGGCGCTGGATGATGGCGCCAGGGTCTGGGAGAGCCTGAACAACGGGATCGACTGGCGATCGGTTCCAGCACCCGACGGCGCGGGCCGGGCCACGACGTTGGCCTGGGTGGAAGGCGGGGAAGTCGTGCTGGCGACGGCTCGCCCGATGGGGTTGTACCGCCGCCCGATCGGCCTTGCCAGCGCGACCGACGCACCCGCCGCGTTCTCCCGCGCGAAGAAGCTGGAAGACGCGGTGATCGGCCGCGCCCGGACGTTGGCGGCCCGCATTCGAGGCGTAAGCGGGACGACCGCCACGCTGGAGAGGCCGGCGACGGTGAATCTCCATGGCTGGGTCCCGATGGCCAACCCGGCGGCTGAATCCGCGGCTCTCCCGGCCGAGGTGCGGCTGATCGCCCATGATGCGGGCACGCTTTATGCCGCCGTCACGGGCGCGGGCTTGTGGAAAAGTGACGATCTCGGCGGATCATGGTCGCGTTTGCCGGGCCTGCCGGACGATGTGTACGCAGTCAGGTTCGCGGGCAAGATGGTCGTCGCCGGCACGTCCGGCGGCGTCTGGATCAGCGGCGACGGCGGCCACACCTGGGCCGATTCGAGCGTCGGGCTCGAAAACGCCCGGCAAGTCCGTGCCCTGGACATCAAGCCGACCGACCCCAAGGTCCTGCTCGCCGGGGCCGCTCCGGTGGGCGCCGGCGAAGGCCCGATCGCCGATCGCGGCGGGTTGCGGTTCGCGCTTTATGAGTCCAAGGACGCGGGCAAGACGTGGAAGCACGTCACGCGAGGGTTCCCGGAACTGCTGGAGTCCGACTCGATCGCCGATATCCGTTACCTGCCCGAGGACCCGACTT
This sequence comes from Planctomycetota bacterium, assembly GCA_028291545.1. GTDB lineage: Bacteria > Planctomycetota > Planctomycetia > Isosphaerales > Isosphaeraceae > JAQGHR01. The sequence continues at coordinate 19,004 of JAQGHR010000154.1, forward strand.
ACGCCGCGATCGCCCTGGCTTCGGGCGAGATGTGGAATACCAACGCCGACGGCCTCTGGTGGGAGCCCCTGGCCCGTCAGATCCGCGGGGCTCGGGCCATGTGCGTGGCCCCGTGAGCGTCGGCCCGGACCCCTCTCCCCGAGAATCTCCCCCGCCCCGAAAGAGGATCGATCTCATGAATCCCAGCGACGAGAACGTCGATCCGCCCGAGCCGACAAACGCCTGGCCCGACCTGCCCATCTACAACGAGGCCGAGGGAGCCGAAGCGGACGAGGAAGAGGAGGAGGACGAGGACTTCGTCGAGGATGAGGACGACCTGGATGACCTGGAAGACGAGGTCCGCTCGGTCCTGATCACCGGGGCCAACGGCAATCTCGGCAAGAAGCTCCGCGCGGCCTGGGGCGACGCCTACGACCTGCTCTTGCTCGATATCGATGCCGGCGATGATCCCGAGGTGCTGGGCGTCGACCTGGCCGAGTGGGACGAGTCGTGGGCCTCGCTGTTCGAGGGCGTGGACACCGTCATCCACCTCGCGGCCAACCCCAGCGAGCATACCTCGTGGGAATCGCTCGTGCGCCCGAACATGGACGCACTCTGCAACGTCTTCCACGCGGCCGCACTCGCCGGGGTCGAACGGATCATCTACGCCAGCTCCAACCATGCGATGAGCGGCTATCGCGAGCTGGGCGACATGCCGATCACGGTGGATCTTCCCCCTCGCCCCGGCAACGCCTACGGTGCGGCGAAGCTCTTCGGCGAGCGGATGGGCAAGAGCTTCGCCCACGCCTTCGAGATCACCGTCGTGGCCCTCCGCCTCGGCTGGATCCAGCACGGCGCGAACCGGCCCGAGAGCCTCCCCGACGACTGGTCCCGCTCGCTCTGGCTCTCCGATCCCGACATGATCCGCCTGTTCGACCGCGCCGTCGAGGCCGACCTTGACCCCGGCGAATTCCTCGTCGTCAACGGCATGTCCAACAACAGCGGCATGCGCTGGGACCTCACCGAGGCCACCGGCCGCCTCGGCTACGAGCCCCAGGACGACGCCTACGCGACCGAGGAATGACGTTCCAATCCTCCTGATCGCGCCGGCCCGACCTTGACATCGGGCGGCGCGGTCCGTAGTCTGCGAGATTGCCTTCGCGATGAATAACGGGCTCTCACGCGGGTGTGGGCCTTATTCTTGGCGAGGGGAGACAAGGGCCCTTCGCGCCGGGCCGGTCGTGCGTCTCCCCTCCACCGCGGGAGGCATTTATCTCGCAATCGTCCTGGGGAGGACGCCATCGGACCGCAAGACCGCACTCAGCAGAACGCCGACCGGGGCCAACGGATCAATGAACAGATTCGCATTTCCCCCGTCCGCGTGATCGGCGCCGACGGCGCCATGCTTGGCGTCATGCCGACCGGCAAAGCGATGGAAATGGCCCGAGAAGTGGGCCAGGATCTCGTCGAGGTCGCTCCCAACGAGCGCCCGCCGGTCTGTAAGATCATGGACTATGGCAAGTTCAAGTACGAACAGAAGAAGCGTACCAGCAAGCAAAAGACCCACCAGGTCCAGGTTAAAGAAATCCGCGTCCGTCCCAAGACCGGCGACCACGATATCGAGGTCAAGGTCAAGCGGGCCCGCGAGTTCCTTGAACACAAGGATAAGGTTCTCGTCAACGTCCTCTTCCGCGGCCGCGAGCTCGCCCACATCGACGAAGGCCGCCGCGTCATGAACGAGGTCCTCCAGGCCCTCGAAGACGTCGCCAAGGTCGAGAAGAACCCCTCCATGGAAGGCAAGCGCATGACCGCCATCGTCGCGCCGAGGGCGTAACGGCCGGAGGACGGATCGACGGGTTTGAATCGAACAGGTTACCCCGAGCCCGACCGACCGCGCGTCGGGTTCGCGGGACCGTTCGCGCCCGTTGCGCCGCCCAGGAAGGGCCGATCCCTCGCGTCACCGACCGCCGATGATTATAATTCATGATCTTCAGGCGGCGCAGGGCGCTGCGCCTCGCACGCGAGCGCTGGCAAAGGACTCTGCCGAATGCAACCCCCAAGAGTGACGGTTCGGGATCTCTGCTGGCTCGTCGTGGTGGCGTCCCTGCTGCTGGCCGTCGTGGTCGACCGAAGTCGACACGGGAGCGAGATGACACGGCTTGAGAATGAGGCACGCTCGACGATCCACGGCCTATCTTTCGAGGCCTATCGCTGTACGGGGCGAACCGTCCCGGCCCACAGGTTCGCCCCCGTGACGCCACTTCCTCCGCGATACGATTGGAAGGTCGATGGCTCGCTCGTCCCTGAGTGGGCCGAGGAGCGCGTGCCTGGCCTCGCGCTGCAGCGGACCCGGCCCGCTGCGGTCCGTACTGATCAGTCAACGGAATCCCTCGGGGCGCCGGTCCGCTGAGATTTGGCGATCGGCGAGACGAGAAGGGAGCCGCTCATGGCTACCGTTGCCGCCAAATCTTATCTGACCCCCGCGCAATACCTTTCGCTGGAGCGGAAGTCCGTCGTCAAGCACGAGTATCGTCGGGGGGAGACGTTCGAGACGGCCGGCGCCAGCCGCGATCATAACCTGATCGTTCTCAACGTCAGTTGTGTCATCGGAAACGGATTCGTGAACCGTCCGTGTGAAGCTTACGCGGCCAATATGCGGGTCCTGATCGAATCGACCGGCCTCTACACCTATCCCGACGTCGTGGCCGTCTCGGGAGAACCCCGGTTCGAGGATTCCGAAGTCGACACGCTTCTGAATCCGACCGTGATCGTCGAAGTGCTCTCGCCCTCGACCGAAGCCTACGACCGGGGCGAGAAGTTCGCGCAGTTCCGAACGGTGCCATCCTTGCAAGAGTATATCCTGATCGAACAGGATGAAGTCCGCATCGAACGGTTCTCCCGACGGGGCGGCCAGTGGGTCCTCACCGAATGGACCAGCCTCGACGACGTGACCCGCCTCGACGCGATCGACTGCGATGTTCCGTTACGCGAGGTCTATGCCAAGGTCGAGCTCCCGGCCAAGCCCACGACGTCCGATCCCGCACGGCAAGGCGGCTGATCACGGTGGCAAAGCGTCCGTAGGTGTGTCAGCCGTCGCGCCGCGACGACTGACCCATCCTGCGAACTGGGGAAAAAACCCTCTTGGCGGCGACCGCAAGAGTATGGTAGGTTATTCGACTCGCCTGAGATCCGGGTCGGACCCGGCATTCTCGGCCCGAACACGAACCGATTCGATTGCCCGAACCGAAGGCGTTGGTGTGCCATGCCGTCAGTGAAGATGAAGACCCACAAGGGGACCAAGAAGCGGTTCACGGTCTCGGCCAACGGCAAGGTTTCCCACAAGCGCTGCGGGTCGTCGCACCTGAACAGCCACAAATCGGGCAGCCAGATCCGCAAGCTGAGGAAGAAGTCGGTCATCAAGATCGGCCCCGAGGCCCGCAGGCTCAGGCACGCGATGCAGACCCGCGAGAGGCAGCTTGGCCTTTCCAACGTGGGCAAGGAACTGATCCGCCATGCCAGCGACGAGGTCGACGTCGAAGTTGAGACCCCGGACGCGCCCAAGGCTTGAGCCGGACAGAACACCCACGGATTGACCGAAATTTTCAGAGAGCGAGTGACCGATGCGTGCGAAAAGCGGCGTGGCGCGGAACCAGCGGAAGAAGCGGATCTTCAAGCGAGCCAAGGGGTTCGTGGGCGGGCGTCGCCGCCTGCTGAAGTCGGCCAAGGAGACCCTGCTTCGCGCCGGGATGTTCGCGTTCCGCGATCGCCGGGCCAAGAAGCGCGAGTTCCGCAAGCTCTGGATCATCCGCCTGAGCGCCGCGGTCGAGATGCGGGGCCTCCGCTACAGCCGGTTCATTCATGGGCTGCATCTCGCCAGCATCTCGCTCGATCGCAAGAGCCTCTCGGAGATCGCCATCCACGATCCCGAGACCTTCGACGCGATCACCACGCTGGTCCGTAACGAGATCGAGAAGTTCGACGCCGAGATCGCGGCACGGACGACGGCCAAGGCGTCCTGACGCCTCTCCCCGGTCCGGGTTATCCTCGTTCCCACGCTCCGCGTGGGAATGCCGTCCTCGACGCTCCGCGTCGCCTTCGATCGGCGTGGCTCGGTGCATGACGGCAATCGAGCGGCGGCGGGCCGAGGCCCGCCCTACGGCCTGAGTCTTTCCGCGCCCCCCACCATGAACGACGATCCCATCGCGGCGCTGACATCCCTCGAAGCCGCCGGGCTGGCCGCCTTCCACGAGGCGAAGTCACCGGCCGACGTCGAGGCGGCGCGGATCGAATTCCTCGGCCAGAAACAGGGGAAGATCAAGGCCGCGCAGGAGCGGCTGAAGTCGATCCCCAACGACGCCAAGCGCGCGTATGGCCAGCGGTTCAACGCCGTCAAGATGGCCCTCGAAGCCGCCTGCGATTCGGCGAAAAGCCGCCTGGATCGGCCCGAATCCGTCGTCGGCGGGATCGACGTGACCCGTCCCGGTCACCCGCTGCCGAAACTCGGCCATCGCCACCCGCTGACGCAGACCGCCGAGGAGCTGATCGACCTCTTCGGCCGGTTCGGCTTCTCCGTCGCCCGCGGGCCGGAGGTAGAGGATACGTTCCACAACTTCGAGGCCCTGAACATCCCGGCCGTTCACCCGGCTCGCGATCCGTCCGACAATTTCTATCTGTCGGAAGACACGCTGCTCCGCTCGCAGACCAGCACCGTGCAGATCCGCGTGATGAAGAACCAGCCGCCCCCGGTGCGGGTCATCGCGATTGGGCGGGTGTATCGGCCGGACGAGGTGGATGCGACGCATTCCTTCATGTTCCACCAGGTCGAGGGGCTGATGGTGGACAAGGGCGTGACGATGGCCGACCTGAAATCGGTCCTCCGCATGTTCGCCCAGAGCTACCTCGGCGAGGACGTCAAGATCCGCTTCCGCCCCAGCTTCTTCCCGTTCACCGAGCCCAGCGTCGAGGTGGACATGATGTGGCACGGCGGCGATCGCTGGGTCGAGATGGGCGGCGCGGGCATGGTCGATCCCAACGTCTTCAAGGCCGTCGGTTACGACCCCGAGCTCGTCACCGGGTTCGCCTTCGGGCTGGGGATCGAGCGGCTCTGCATGCGCCGGCACGGCATCGACGATATCCGCCTGCTGTACCAGAACGACGCCCGATTCCTCGCGCAGTTCTGAAGGGTTGTCGCTGCGGGCGAATTCAGCGGGAAGGGTTTCGCGCAGCGGCGGGGAGACGCGGAGGACGCATTGAATCCAGGGGGCAAATGCGGTTCTTCCTCCGATCTCTGCGTCTCCCCGCCGCTGCGTGAAACGATTGCATTCTCCTCCATAAATCGCACTCTTTGGCCTCCTCTCCGCAGAAAAAGCATTACCGCCGCCCGACCGATCGAGTTACGATGGAATTAGGGCATTTCGGACACAGCACTTCCCTGGGGTGAAGTCATGGCGACCGAAACGGACAAGAGCAAGGTGATCGTGACGAGCTTGGGTGTGGCGGCCGGGGGCACCGCGGTCCATCATCACGACTTCCCGGAGATCCGCGCCGAGGGGAACTCGGCGGCCGACGCGGCCGGGCAGCTCGTGAATCAGTTGACGCGTGCCCTGGACAGCGCACTCACACACTGGCGCCGCGAAGCGGTCGAGCACGCCATAGCCGACGTGAAGAGCTTCGCCGAAAAGTCCTGACGACCGTTCCTCGATCCGATCCGAAATGAAACCGCCGGCCTCATCTCTTCACTTCCCGACGAAGGGGACCTCTCCGTGAGCATGCGCGCCCGCACCATCCTCGTCCTGGGACTGCTCGCGGCCCCGGGATTCGCCGCGTCCGCCCGCGCCGACCTGGACGGCTTCATCAAGCAGCCCGACCCGTCGTTCGCCTGGAAAAGCCTGGGATCGAAGGAGATTCCGGGCGCCGGCAAGGCGTATCAGCTTTCGCTCACCTCGCAGACCTGGCAGGGCGCGCCCTGGACGCACCAGCTCCAGATCTTCGAGCCCGCTGAGATCAAGTACCCGGACGTCATGCTCCTGTTCATCACCGGGGGGAACAACCGGAACAAGTCGCCCGAGATGTACCGCAACGCCGAGGAAGGCTTCGCCCTGGCCCGCGCCTGCGGCGCCCGCGTGGCGGTGCTCCCCCAGGTGCCGAATCAACCCCTGATGGGCGATAAGGTCGAGGACGACCTGATCGCCGAGACCTTCGTCCGCTACCTCGCGACCAAGGACGAGACCCTTCCGCTCTTGCAGCCGATGGTCAAGTCGGCCGTCCGCGCGATGGACACCGTCCAGGCGTGGGCCAAGGCCGAAAACAAGCCCATCCCGAAGGGCTTCGTCGTCTCCGGCGCCTCCAAGCGCGGCTGGACCACCTGGCTGACCGGCGCCGTCGATCCTCGTGTGATCGCGATCGCCCCGATGGTCATCCCCACGCTCAACATGAAGGCCCAGAACAAGCATCAGCTCGAAACCTGGGGCAAGTATTCCGAGCAGATCGACGATTACGTCCGCCGCGGACTCACGGAGGACATCGATCAGCCCGACCGCACCCAGCTCTGGAAGCTGATCGACCCGTTCACCTATCGCGATCGCCTCACGATGCCCAAGCTCCAGATCAACGGCACCAACGACCCGTACTGGACGCTCGATTCCCTGAACCTCTACTGGAATGACCTCAAGGGCCCGAGCTACGTCGTCTATCTGCCGAACGCGGTGCATAACCTCAAGGAGCATCGCGACTGGGCGGTCAACGGCGTGGGAGCGCTGTTCCGCCATGTGGCGCTCGGCAAGAGCATGCCGCTTTTTTCCTGGGCGAATAGCGAGTCGGATTCCGGCGAGCCCCGTCTCACGGTCGTCTCGGATCTCCCGCCCAAGCGGATCCTCTTCTGGACGGCAATGTCTCCGTCGCTCGAATTCCGTAAGTCCGCATGGACCGCCAACGACCCCAACGGGACCGGCCCGAGGAATTCGAACGGATGGACCCGCAAGAACCCCTCGGACGGCCAGACCCTCGCGGTCTTCGCCGACCTGACCTTTGACATCGACGGCCTGGAATATCACCTCTCGTCGCAGATCTCCATCTTCGGGCCGAAGGAGAAGAAGCCATGAGCACCGGCGTAGCGTCCGAGACGAGTTTGACCTCCTCCAACTCACCGACTTTGGACATCCGGGTCCAGCCCTCGCAAAACGGGGCTCAAATCTCGTCAGCGGAGTTCCGCCGGCACTTTACGGTGGCGGATTTCGAGAAGCTGCACGAACTCGGGTTTATCGACGAAGACGAGCAGCGATTCGAACTGCTAGACGGAGACCTGGTCCCGATGTCGCGTCCGCTCCCGCCGCATACTTCCTGCGTGAATCGGCTCACCCGATTGTTCGGGAAGCTTGGCGATCGCGCCTCGGTCGTCATCCAGAATCCAATCTTCCTGGGGGACATGACTCAGCCTCAGCCCGATATCACGCTCGCACGTTTACAGGAGGACGGCTACGAGCTGGGGCACCCTCAGCCCAAGGATATCTTCCTTGCCGTGGAGGTCATGGATTCGAGTCACTACAAGGATCGCGGCTACAAGCTCCCGCTCTATGCCCGGATGAACATCCGCGAGACATGGCTCGTCGACCTCCCAGGAGGCATGCTGGAAGTCTATCGCAAGCCCTTGAACGGCCTTTATACCGAGAGCCTGATCCTCCTTCGAGGCCACAAGATCTCTCCCGAAGCGTTTCCCGATCTCGTTCTCGCGGTCAGTTCGGTACTCAGCAGGGTGGAATCCTGACATGATCGTAAGCTGGAACTGGCTCTCGCAATATGTCCGCCTCGACATGCCCGTGGACGTCTTGACCGAACGCCTCGCGCTGACGGGCCTGAACCACGAATCGACCGAGGAGGTCGGCGGCGATCTCGCGATCGACCTGGAGGTGACGAGCAATCGGCCGGATTGCCTCGGCCATCTGGGCGTGGCGCGGGAGGTCTCGGTCCTGTTCGGCAACGAGCTGAAGATCCCCGACCCGAGGCCGAAAACCTCGGGCGCGGCGGTCGAGACGTTCACGTCGGTCACGATCGAAGACCGGGCGCTCTGCCCGCAATTCACGGCGAGGGTGGTGAGCGGGGCGACCGTCAAGGAGAGCCCCTGGTGGATGCGGAAGCGGCTGGAGACGCTGGGCGTCCGGCCGATCTCGAACATCGTGGACGTGACCAATTACGTCATGTTCGAGTGTGGGCAGCCGCTGCACGCCTATGACCTCGATACCCTGGCCGGCAAGCGGCTAGTCGTCCGCCGCGCCAGGCCGGGGGAAACGCTGGTCGCGATCAACGGCAAGACGTATGAGCTGTCGCCCGAGATGCTCGCGATCGCCGACGCCGAACGGCCCGTCGGCCTGGCGGGCGTGATGGGCGGGCTGGACACGGAGATCGGGCCGAAGACGAAGAACGTGCTGATCGAGGCCGCGCGGTTCGATGCCATGACGACCCGTCGCACGGGCCGGGCGCTGGGGCTCACCAGCGCGGCCGGCTATCGCTTCGAGAGGCCGATCGACCCCGAACGGACCGAATGGGCGAGCCGCCGCGCCGCGGAATTGATCCTGGAGACGGCCGGGGGCGTGCTCCATCCGGGCGTGATCGACCTCGGCGCTCCCGTCCCGCCGCGACCGCCGATCATGCTGCGGCTCGATCAGATCCCGCGCGTCCTGGGGATCAAGATCGATCACGAGACCGTCGCCCGCATCCTGCTCGCGCTGGGCCTGAAGCCGGCGGGCGAGACGTTCACGAGCCTGGCGTTCCGGCCGCCAAGCTGGAGGTCGGACCTGGAACGGGAGATCGACCTGATCGAGGAAGTCGCCCGCATCCATGGCTACGAGCATATCCCCGAGGATCGGCCGGTCCCGCTGGCCAGGTCGTCGAAGGCGCGTCGAGAACGCGTGGAGACCGAGGTGCGCAGCGCCCTGACCGGGATGGGGTTCGACGAGGCCTGTACGTTCAGCCTCGTCTCAACGCCCGACTGGGAAATCCAGCCCAGCGGCGACCCGGTCCCCCCGCTTCGCGTCGAGCACTCGACCCGTAAGCGAGAAGTGACGCTCAGGCGCAGTCTCTCGCCCAGCCTGCTGCTGGCGCGCGGGTACAACGAGGCACACGGCAACCCGAACGCGGAATTCTTCGAGATCGCGAACGTCTATCTCCCCCGATCCGGGGCGCCGTTGCCCGACGAACCCGCCCGGCTGGCGATCGTCAGCGGCCGTGACTTCCTGGGGCTGAAGGGCGTGATCGAGGCGATGCTCAGGCGTCTCCATCTTACCGGCAAGCTCGAAGCACGGCCGAGCACGCATGCATTGTTCACCCCGGGCCGGCAGGCCGACCTGACCTACGACGGCCGCCACTTCGGCACCTTAGGCGAGGTCGAACCCGCGCAGTTTGATGCCCATGGGCTGCGGTCTGCTTGCTCGGCGGCCGAACTCAGCTTCAATGTGCTCCTGGACGACGCGGAATTGATCCCCCAGTACCGCCCGACGGCCTCGTTCCCGGCCGTCGAGCGGGATCTGTCCCTGGTCGTCGAGCAATCGCTGCCCTGGTCGGAACTGGCCGAGGCGGCCAGGCAGACGGCCGGGTCGTCGCTGGAGTCGCTCACCTTCCTGGACACCTTCGCGGGCGGGAATTTGCCTCCCGGCCAGCATAGCCTCCATTTTGGCATGACCTTCCGCCATCCGGCGCGTACACTTACAGGAGAGGAAGTCGAACTCGCCGTGCAGCAGGTGATCGACGCCTGCGCGGCCCGGTTCGGTGCCTCGTTGCGAACCTGAGACCGTCCTCCAGATCAGATGGTGATCGAGACCGATGTTCGACAATCGTTGGGATAACTGGTCGGGCGACTTCGCCGAGTCGTTCGCGGCGAGCCTGCTGGACACCTCGGTGCGAGGGTACGTCCCGGAGATCCTTGCGCACTTCGGGGAATCCATTCGCGCGATCGACCCTGATTTCCCCGAGTCCGTCGCGGCGGGGAGCTTCGCGAAGGTGATGACCGAGTCGATGCCCCGGCTCGCCCTCCCCCACGCGGCCCGCGCCCAGGTCCCCGAGGTCATCGCCCGCTTCTTCGAATCGCTGCAAGACGCCGGGCGACTGGGCGACGGTGACGACTGGGCCGCCCAGATCCGCATCATCGGCGCTTCTTATCTCAATCGCCTGAAACCGGGCGGAGGCGTGCGCGGAGTCACGATCCGCAAAGCCGCCGCCGCGTCCCCCATCGGACGCAACGACCTCTGCCCGTGCGGCTCGGGGAAGAAGTACAAGAAGTGCTGCCTGGGCAGTGCGGCGTGAGTGCGGTTCTGTGATTGAGGTCGTCCGGTCGGGCGGGCATGGCCCCACAATCCCGGACCACAACAACGCGAGCGGGCCGGCGTCCTGAAACCAGGATGCCGGCCCGCTCGCGTGATGTCTATCCCAGGCCCGGGGTGGGTTACAGCCTCGGCCCATCGAGGACGCGTCTGCCGGCGATCAGGGAGATCACGAACAGGACGAGGAACACCAGGGCGAGGAATCGAGCGATGTACATCGCCGTGCCCTCGGTGTTGTAGAAGCCGAAAGCACCGGCAATCAATGCAATGATGAAGAAGATCAGCGCCCAGCGTAGCATCGGAAGGTCCTATCTTGAGGGGAACGAGGGGGTTCAAAGACGAGGTCGAGCCATCGGACCCGACCCCGGACTCTCGGGGACACTTAGCGTGAGCGAATCGCGACGCCGACCACCAATCCGACGGCGAGGCCGATCCCGAAGGCGGCCGCGACCGACTGCGCCGGGCGATGACGGACCAGATCCTCGGCCATCTCGTAGCGTTCGCGGGCGTAATCGCCGGCCTGACCGTAGCTATCGCGGAGACGCTCGCCGGTGTTGGCGGCGAAGTCCCGGGCTTTCTCGGCCGCGCCGCTGATGGCCGAACCGCCGCCGGAAGTCAGAGACGTGAAGAACTTCTCGATCGCCTCGCGACCCTCGCCGGTCTTCTGCTGGATCTTGCCGACAACCTGGTCGATGTTGCCGCCGGAGATGTTCAGGTCGTCATCGGTGAGCTGGCCCCACTTCTCCTTGACCTTGCCCTTGAGCTGATTCCACTGCCCCTGAAGTTCCTGCGCGTTGATCGCCATGAGAAGCTCCTCTCGTCTTGGTCTTTCGGTCCATCCCGATCCGGCCGTCCGGCCGTCGTCTCACTGAGGGACGAACAATGAGCAACCGGAATGCCAAGTCGAAGGTGTTCTGCGATTATTTGTTCGCATGGGAAACCGTAGGCGCAAAAAAAGACGCCGCTCGGCTCTCGCCGGACAGCGTCTTGTTCATTCCGTCGATCCGAGGCCGGATTACTTGGGGGCGGCCGGGGCGGCGCCGCCGTCACCGGTCTTCGTGGTCTTGGTCTCGGAGCTCGTCGTGGTCGAGCCTTCGGGGCCCTTCTTCTCGACCGTGACCTTTTCCTTCTCGGTATCGCCGCAACCGATGAGCCCAACCGGGGCGAAGACACCAAGAGCCAGAGCCAGGATCCATGCGCGCTTCATCGTAGTCGTCTCTCTCGGGGTTAGACGGGCCGGGAACGCAGTCATCTCTAGTACGGCGAGCGGCGCCCGTTGCAGCAAAGAATTCTCTGAAGTTTTTAGTGCAAGCGCAGTGCCAACCTCCAAGGATTCGTTTTTTTGGGTCCCGCGCAAGAAAAACGCCCCCCGAGTTATTCACCCGGAGGGCGTTCGCGATCACGAATCGACGTGCCCCGATCGGGGCGTCCATTCACTTAGGAGCAGCGGCGTCTTTGGCACCGGCTTCGGCCGACTTGGCGCCGGCTTCGGCCGACTTGGCGCCGGCTTCGGCGGTCTTGGCGTCCTTGACTTCTTCGCCACAACCAACGAGCACGGCGGGGGCGAGCAGGGCGAGGCCGAGGGCCAGGGCAGAGAGGCGCTTCATGGTGTTCTGTCCATCCAAAGGTGTCATCGTCGCAGTCCGTGCGAGCCGACTCCCCGATGGGCCGGCCTCGCAAACGCACGACCGTTATAGCAGGGCGAATTCCCTCACGCTAGTCTCTTGGTCTTCGCCCCGAGAGAATTCGGAATTCCGGGCCGAGTATTGCACTGCACGTCGCCGAGAATGCGAATGCATGGCCCGACCCGGCCATCGGCACATGCCTTGCACATTCGGAAACCTGATCGGATCTCCCGAGGAGGTCTGAGAAATACGGATCTTTTGTCTACTGAGGGAGGATGACCCCCATGCCCAACCAGAAACACGGACAGCCCCAGCAGGGTCGACCCCAAGGCGGCGGGCCGCAGGACATTCGCGAGCAAGCTCACCAGGTCGCCGACCGCATCGGCGAAGGTGCGTCCCGCGTGGGTGAACGGGTCCGCGAGGGCTATGACGCCACCCGCGAGCAACTCAGCCACCGATACCGCCAGGCCGAGGGGATGATCGCTCGCAATCCGACCCAGTCCGTCCTGGTCGGCTTCGGCGTCGGCTTCGGCCTGGGTGTGCTCCTCACGACCCTGCTCATGCGCCGCGAGGAAGAGAGCTGGTACGAGCGTTATGTCCCTGATCGGCTCCGCAACATCCACCTACCCGAGTCCCTGTCTCGCCACCTGCCCGGACATTGAGGCGGCTCGTCGAGGTTCCTACTTCGTGGCGGGTTGCGCCGACGCACGCGGCGCACCCCGCCATCGCTTCTATGAGAACACGACGGCCGCCAGCCTGGTCGCGTGATCCTTCACGTCGACCGGCCAGGATTCAATCCGTTCGTGGAAACGCTGCCGATCCCCGGCGAAAAAGGCTCGCGTCGCTTCCTCGAAGCCGGGCAGGTTCCCGGCCATGGTCGACATGAACCGGTAAGCCGATTCTTGCGCGCGGCGGAACCGATCTTGGCCCTCGTTTTCGCGTCTGGCCGCTTCCACCAACTTCCGCAACGCGACGGACGCGCCCCCCGGTTGGCCGCTCAGCCAGTCCCAGTGACGAGGCAAGAGGGTGACTTCACGCGCGACGACCCCCAGTCTTGGGCGCCCAGGACCGCGAGCAGCCGCGCTCTCGGGACAGGTTGTCTCCTCAGCGACCCTGCCCGCGCCTGTCGCCTCAAGTCGCCCCAGGACATCGTCGGCCGTTCCTCGAAGGTCCAGCTCGATCAACTCGCTCGTCTCGTCGTCGAAGATCAAGACGGGCGCTTGGTCGCCCCGGTCGATCGCTTCCTTCGCCTTCAACGCGACGGTTGCCACCCCACCCGCCGCAATCCGCGTCGTGCCTACAAAGGCCGTACAGCGGGCCTCGTTGTTGTGAACCATTCCATTCGCCTCCGCCAGGATTGACTCGACGGCAGATTTTATCCGGGTAAAACTCGGAGGTCAATATTGCCCGGATAAAATTCGGCCTGCTCGCGAGCGCCTTTTCAGCTTCCCATGGGCGGGGGAGGCAGCATCACCCTTGGCGCTTGCGGGACATAGTACGGGCTGGCGGGATACCAGGGGGTCGTAGAGGAAGGCGCGGGCACGTAATGGACGGGCGCGTGGTAGACGGGCGGGTTGTAGAGAGGATAGGTGGTGAAATACGAGCCGTTGTAAGTCACGTACTTGGCGTGATGTCCATAACTCGTCTTGTGGCCACCGGCCTGGACAGGTTGGGCCACGACCAAAGCTCCAAATGCTCCGGCCAGGGCTGTCAGGGCGATTCGACGTCGCATGGGTGTCTCCTTAAAAATAGGCCGCAGACAAATCGGGCCTCCGGCGCTGCTGGCGCAGGCAAACGATGCGCCTTGGGGCCAGGCCGATGCGTTGGAGGATCGCGCCATTCGACGGATTCCGCGATGAAACTCCGGAGGAGTCGCGATGATCGTCTCGGTGACCTTGGTCTCTGCTCCGATTTCGGCGGCCAGTCACGCCGGCCGAGGAGTTTCGATTCCTCTCGGGGGATTTTTTATTCCCCGGCGAGCGAGGCCGGAGCGCCCGGAAGGATCAGGCGGTCCGGGATCGGCCCGCCGCGACCAGAGGACGCAACCGCCCCGGTCCCCTCTGCGAGCCGCGAACCGTGAATCGTGGGACGTTGACCCGTTGACTTCGGTGGGCCGGGAACCGAAGGTGCGGTAAGCGTAACGAGGGGAGCCGAGGGGGAGGACGCGTGGCCCTTCCGGCACGAGGATTCGAGGGAGGCGAGGCGACGTGATTCGAAGCTGGCGTTTCTGGGTGCTGTTCGTGCTTCTGGTCGGCCCGGTCGTGGCCTACGTGGGCTTTGGCGCCCTCTGGTTGACGCGAAAGGGCTGGATCTTTTACGCGTTCTCGATCTGGGTCACGGCGGGCGTCATCTTCGGTTACCTGCTGGTCCGCTGGACCAAGGGGCGCGAGGCCGTGCTCCCGCCGATCGACTGGGACTCCCCGCGCACCTTCACGCCGCTCGACCGGCACGCCTGGACCCTCGTGGAAGCCGAGGCCGAGCTGGGCGACGGCCTGGCGATGGACGCGCTCTCGGAACTGGACACGTACGTGAACACCGGGAAACGCCTCTCCTTGCGGCTCGCGGCCCATTATCACCCGCTCTCGAACGACGCCATCGAGCACGTGCCGGTCGTCCACATCCTCACCGCGCTGGAGCTGGCGGCCGAGGATCTCTCGAACCTCTGCCGGGAGATCCCCGGCGGCGACATGGTGACGCCGGCGCACTGGAAGAAGGCCGTGCAGGCGGCCGGCTTCTTCTCCAAGGCCAACGAGATATACGGCTACTTATTGCCCCTGTTCCAGCCGGCCACCGGTCTGGTGCGCCTGGGGACGCAGAAGCTGATGGTCCAGCCGGCGTGGAAGAACATGCAGCAGAATGTGTTGCGATGGTTCTACCGCGCCTATGTCAACCGCCTGGGCATCCACCTGATCGAGCTGTACAGCGGCCGTCTGGCGATCGGGGCCGAGCACTACCGCAAGCTCACGCGCAAGCGAGGCGTGCATGCGACGACCGACATCAGCCCGCCGACCCTGGATATCGCCGTCGTCGGCGCCCGGGGTTCGGGCCGTTCCTCGCTGATCGCGGCCCTCGACCGCGCCCGCCACAAGGATCTCTCGGCCGTCCGGGGCCGGCTGGAGGCCGACGGTTTCGATGAATCGCTGGCCGATCTGCTGATGACCGCCGAGTGGGTCAAGGCCCCCGACTACACGATCCACCCCGACGCCGAGACCGCCCGCGACCGGGCGACCCGCCGGGACGTCCTCAAGCATGTCGTCCGCGCCGACCTCGTCCTGATGACGATCGACGCCCGCCGCGAAAATCTGGGTCCGGACCTGAAATTCCTGGAGGACTGGTCCGCCTACTTCGCCAAGAATTCCAGCTCCGAGGCCCCTCCGCTGGTGGTCGTCTTGACCGAGGCCGACCGGCTCGTCGAGCCCGGCTCGAACGGTCACAACATGGATTCGCTGGTCCGCGCCAAGGTCGAGGCCGTCCGCAAGCGGATGCCCGCGAGCGTCGTGGAGGTCATCCCCGTCGGTCTCGGCACCGACCCGCCCACCGGGATCTCCGACCGCCTCTTGCTGACGCTGGCCCCGCTGCTGGAACGCTCCGAGAAGATCGCCGTGATTCGCCACATGCAAGACTACACCGCCCGCTCCAAGGCGCGGCGGTTGTTCGGCCAGATCGGGACCCAGGGCAAGCGTCTGTTCCAGAGCATCCGATCGGTCCGAAAGACTCCCCCGAGTTGAGATAGCCCCGAACCGGTGTCCCTGGACTCGCACTTCGCCGCGCATGCGCAATCTCGATCCCATTTATTGCACCGGGTCGCGCAATTTTGGCACGTCGGTTGCTCTGGTTCGAGCCCGACGTGCATGGCCGAGACCCGCTCGACGGGAGAGCAGACGTGGCAACCGCGACGACCGAACAGAACGACGTGGAGAAGATTCGCCGGGAGATGGCCCAGATCCGGCAGCGACTCCACCAGGACATGCAGGGCATGGTCGCCGGTGCCGAGGCGGCGTCGGACTGGAAGCATTATGTCCGGCAATACCCGTGGGCCGCGCTCGCCGTGACACTCGTCGGCGGCTTCCTGCTCGTGCCTCGCAAGCGACGCTCGGTCTCGAAGACCGCCGAGAAGGCGGCCGAGGCCGCGGTCGCGAAGATCAGCGGTGTCATCGAGAACGGTCAAGCCGCAGCCCAGGCGACGGAAACCAAGGCCAAGGAGAAGAAGAGCGGCCTGCTGGGTGGTGCGTTCGGACTGCTCAGCCCGTTCCTCATCCGCGCAGCGCAAGGGTACGCCTTGAGCTATGTTGAGAACTGGATTGCCCAGCAGCAGGCCACCGCCGCCAATGCGGGTCCGTCCGAAGAGACACAGCCGGGTGCCGATCGATCTCCGGGAGCCAGGCAGCAGTGGGGTGCTTGAGACGGATTGATCCCGAGATCCTTTGCCAATCCGCAGCGCGATTGTGCTCTCAGCCCGATTTCCCGAGGAGACCCACGCGATGATCGACCGCATGAGCGAGATGGAAGCCGGATTCGGCTCGACGGCCGATGCGGCAAAAGAAAGGGCCCTGGACCTGGCGGCGGCCGCGCGCGAGCGCTTCGCCCTGGGCAGCGAGGCGATCAAGAGTTACACGCTCGAACAACCCGCGCGGGCGTTGGGCCTCGCGCTTGGCATGGGAGTGCTCCTCGGATGGTTGATCAAGCGACGGTGAACTCCAGCGCCAACCGCGGCGCTTCGGTGCCCGCGAACGCCCCGCTGACCGCCGGGGTGTTCGGCAACCTCGCCGAGCTGGGCTCGGATATCGCCAACCTCGCCGAGCTTCAGGTCAAGCTCACGGCCGTCGATCTCCAGACCAGCCTCCGCCGCGCGGTGGTCCCGGCGACGATGCTCGCCACGGGCCTGGTCGTGCTCCTCGCGGCGCTGCCGATTGCCCTGATCGGAGCCTCCGAGCTGCTGGCCGACGTCCTGGTCCTCGCGCACCGCGGCTGGGCCTATGTGATCGTCGCGGGGATCGCCCTCGTCCTGACCATCGTCCTCGCCTTGATCAGCCTGCCCCGGCTCAGACGGAGCTTTGACAACCTGGTCAACTCGAAGGAAGAACTCGAACGCAACGTGGCCTGGATCAAGACCGTCCTGGCCTACAGCGGCCGACTCCCCTCGCAACGTCGCCGCTGAGCCCGTAGGCTTTTCCGGTCCCCTCTCCCCGCCGGGGGAGAGGGCGGACGGATCATTCCCCGCCTCTCGACGTCTCGCTATTTCCAGCTCGCCAGGGGCCGCTTGTACGCCGGCTTCCATGCCGCGCGTTCGCATTCTTACCGGTTGACCAGGTCGGGATGGCGACGGAAGTAGGACGCGAGCTCGTCGCCGAATGCCGTGGAGAAACGAATGGAGGCGGGCTTGTCCATGTGGATGGTGTCGGGGAAATCGGCGTCGGAGATGCCCGGGACGTGGCTCATGTCAAAAAAGTGACCCCCGCCCGAGTCGATCTCGCGGGAGAGCCAGGTGCGGAAGGCCAGGCCCTCCGGAGAATCGGCGACGCTGAGCCTATCTGCGCCATTGACAGTGAGCTCGACCACATAGAGCGGAATCCCGCGGCGTCTCAGCTCGGATCGCAGGTGTTCGAACCAGGGATTCATCGACCAGCCGTCGGCCGTCTTATGGACGAGAAGAAGCTCGCGGCTGGAGCTACGCACGAATTTGCCGTCCTGCTCCATGTCGGCAATCCGTCCGAACGCGTTGTATCCCTTCTTCTTCCGCTCGCCGTTGATGATCCGTGCGCGGAACTGATCGGAACGATACTGGAGAATGGAACGGTAACGATACAGCGAGCTGAAGTGTCCGAGGTAGTACTTGAGTTTCAGGTCGAGCCTGGCAAGCGGCCCTCCGGGGTAGAGCCTGTCGAGGTCGTCGGGGTGGATCAGGGAGTAGAACGTACTGTTGAATCCGACCCATAGGTCAGGGTCGACGGGGAGATCGCGCCGGAGCATTCGATTCATGGCAAAACCGAGGACGACACCCCGGGTTTTCGGGGCGGCCCGGACGATCTGCCTGGCGGCCAGCGAGTGCCATTCGATCCCGGTGCTGTTGAGGGTCAAGTCCACGAGCCTGATCGGCGTGCCGGCCTGTTTGAGCCGTTCTTCCATGACATTGAAGGACAGGGCCGCGACGGTGCGCGAATCGCCCACGAAAAGCAGGCCACCTTCGTCTCGCGCGAGTGCGGCGTGAATCTTCCGTTCGCTCAGGAAGGATCGCCGGCCGTACCACGCCAGCGCGTGATCGAAGCTCACCAGAAGCGCGGTGAACACGGCCAGTCGGAGCACGAGAGACTTCATCGTCCGGGCTTCCTCTGTTGTCGCGTCAGAAGTCGATATATACAAACTTCGAGTTGCCGCCTCCGAAGGCCAGCACCGCCAGCAGCAGCACCGCCCACCACGTCCCCCACAGCACGTTGATCGCGAACCGAGAGGCCGCGGATTGCGCCTCGGGCCAGGCGCGCGAGCCGCCGAGCACTTCCATCCCGGCACCGATCCTGGAAAAAATGTCGTTCATCGCCGAGCGATCCTCCCAAGGGCCACCCCGACGCGGGAGATGTCCATGGCGAACAGGCCCCAGCCCAGCGTGACTCCGGTGAACGTGAGCGCGATCCCCAGCGGGGCCGGGATACGCACGCCCGTCGTTTCGGAGAAGCGGGTCCAGGCTCGATGCACCACCATCATCACGCCGTGCCACAGGCCCCAGATGACGAAGTTGTACGCCGCGCCATGCCACAGGCCCGAGATCGCGAACGCGGTCAGCAGGTTGAGCGCCGTTCGCGCCTCGCCACGGCGCGAGCCGCCCAGCGGCACATAGACGTAATCGAAGATCCAGCGGCCGAGCGAGATGTGCCATCGCCGCCAGAATTCGGAGATGTTGCGGCTCAGGTAAGGCCAGCGGAAATTCTCCGGCACCTCGATGCCGAACAGGTAGCTGCAACCGATGGCGATATCCGAATATCCGGAGAAATCGAAGTAGATCTTCATCCCATAGGCGAAAATCCACCCGAGCACCTGCGGGCCGCTCGCGTTGAGCAACGCCGAGGTGTTCAACTTGTCCGACCAGAGCGAGAACGTATCGGCCAGGACGGTTTTCTTGGCCAGCCCGACGAGGATCCTCGTGATCCCTCGCGAGACTAGCCCCGGATCGAGCCGCGCCGCGTGAAGCTTGGGGACGAACTCCTGGTATCGCTTGATCGGCCCGGCCACCATGGTCGGGAAGAAGAAGATGAAGGCCGCATAATCCGCCAGGGTCGCCCTCTCGATCTTCCCCTGGTAGCGATCGACGGCGAAATGGATGAATTCAAAGGTGAAGAAGCTGATTCCCAGCGGCAGCATGACCCTGGGGATCGGCCCCATCGGCGGCAAGGATAGCAGGACCAGGGCGTCATCCCAGGCATGGCTGAAGAACGTCAGGTACTTGAACGCCGCAAGGATCAGCACCGCCTGCGCAACGCCGAACAGGCACCACTTCGAGCCGGGCCGATAAAGCCGCGAGACGATCAATTCCCAGACGAAAATCAGGAGGGCCAGCGCGCCCCACTTCCCTCCGAAATGGATGTATCCAAAATACCCGAAGAAGATCATCCCGAACAGCGCGATGATCCAGGGCCGGAACGTCTGGTCTGCCGCATGGAATAGGGCGACGGAAGGCAGCAAAAAGACGAGATAGAAGATAATTTCATTGAAGATCATGCATCGTCCCCGAAGTAGCGAGCCGCTGGTGGAACACCTCTCCTGGTTGACGCCGGTCGGAACACCCACGTACGCAGCCACTCTCTCGACGTACGCTAGGTCACAGAGCTTCAATCCGAAGTCACCACCAAACCGCCCGGTCCGGACAGTCACATCAATCGATCCGGGGCGAAATATCCGGTTCCGGGGCCCGCTGACGAACGACGATACGGAACCGCCGCCCGATCGCGGTTACGTCGAGCCCACCGAACAATGAGGGCCTGCACCCCGTCGTGCCGGTAACACTTTTGATAACAACTACCCGGAAAGTATTGTTTTCTCGATCTGAAAAAAGCAATGGAAATTTTATCAAGTCTCTTGCAGTGCGCGGGATATCGTGCTTCGGAAACCCGGTGCGCGGGTTCCGACCCGATCCGCCGTCGTGCGTCGGATTCGCGGAGGTGGCGTCGCGGACGGCGTCAAGGTTTGCGCCAGACCCCCAGCACCGACTTGCCGACCGTGTAGCGGATCACCGGGCCGACGACGCGGGATACCGGCACCAGCCACTTGTCCCAGAACTTGATCTGGCGGCTATTGGGGCTCGACCGCTTGAGCACCAGGCGATTGCCGAGCGACGCCAGCAGCCCGGCCGCGTCCAGGTAGGCGAGGCGGACCAGATCCAGGCCCGGCGGGCCGACGGCGCGGAGCGAGGCCTTCGAGTAGCGGCGGAAGTGCCCGACGGCATGATCGAACGGGCTCGTGAGCCACTGGTGGGCGGGCGCGAGCACGACGAGATATCCCCCGGGCCGGAGCATCTCGGCGGCGTGGAGGATCTCCGCGCGATCGTCCTCGATATGCTCCAGGACGTCGATATAGAGCAGGGTGTCGAACGCCGCGCGCTCTCGCATCTGGTCGAGGGTGCCGACGATTTGCGAGCAGCAGGCGGGCAATTCTCCCGCATCGATCGCCGAGGCGAGCCGGGCGGCGAGGCTGGCGTCGGGCTCCAGGCAGACCCACCGGGTGAATCCGGGCGAGCAGAAGACCCGGGTCGTCCCCCCGTGCCCCGCGCCGACCTCCAGCACCTCGGGACCGAGGAACGGCCCCACCTGGCGGCGGAGATGCGATTTCCAGACGCTCGCCTCGGCGAACAGGTCCAGCTCCCGCCCGACGTAGGTGTAATCAACCATGGCCGGCCGTCTGGCTCTCAAGCGTCACGTCGGCCGCCTGGGACAGGCACCGCATGCGGCCGACGAAGAACGCGTAGTCGCGCCGCGGCAGGAACACGGCATCGTGACGACCGCCGAGCATGACGAAGCTGAAGGTCGTCGCCAGCATCACGCCCTGCAACAAGACAATCGAGAGGCAGCCCACGGTATAGGTGGCCCACCCCGGGATGGCCAGATCCGTCATCAGGCGGATGCCCACGGTCGCCGCGATCCCCGTCAACGCCATCATCGCCAGGGCCGCGGCCCCGACCAGGAGTCGGACCCCGAGGATCTCGCTATAGACCGAGATGGCGCTGAGGCCATGCATGACCAGCCTGACGAAATTCATCGACGATCGGCCCCGGAGCCGCCGGCCCCGATGGGTCGGAATCGTGCAGAGGGGCTGCCGCGAATGGAATGCGGCGGCCGCGTAGTGGTTCCACAATTCGGAGACCACCACCAGGCTCTCCAGTCTCCGCCTGGGGATCGCGCTGAAGTTGCCCACACGCACCGGCTGGCCGATGAGGACGCGGTGCAGGAGCTTGTACAGGGCGTAATTCACGCGGAAGGTCAGCGACTCCGACCGCCTCGCTCGCTCGGCGAAGACGATCTTGCGTTCCCCCTCGTCGCGAAGCCGCGCCAGCAGCCTCGGGACGTCCTCGGGCCGGTCCTCACCGTCGCCGTCCATGACCACCACGGCGTCGTACGCCAGTCGGTCCTCCACGAAGGCCAGCCCCACGGCGATCGCCCGCTGATGGCCGAGGTTCCGCCTCAGGGTCAGGACGTCGATCTGCCCGATCGCCCTGAAGGGCCGTGCCCCCAGGTCCTCGACCGGCTCAAGGGCCGAGCCGTCATCGACGATCAACACATCGGCCGTCTCACCGGCCAGGGCAAGGGCCTCATCGAGTCGAGGAGCGAGCTCCGCGAACGATTCCCAGTCGTCAAACAAGGGGATCAGGATGACGACGGAACCGCCGGCCGCCCGGGTCTCCTGCGCGCAGTCGTAGTCATAGGGCATAGAATCTCGACTCCGATTCCCTTCAGCCGAGATTCCTGGAGAGGAAGCAGGACTCCTGCGTCACGGTCCTTCGTGAGCCGGGAAACCTACGGGTGCCGATTTCAGCAGATCGCGATGGGTCGGTCAAGCACAAACAAGAGCGCCCAGACCTCCTACGCAGGTTTCCGTTTGACATCGCACGGGCTCCCGAATTAAGCTAATTCAGGTTCCTCGTGGGCAGGGCCGAATCGGACGCCGAAGGGATCTCCGGGGGTCGGGGCATGCAGACGCTTCATGACGAGGCTCAGGCCGTCGCGATCGTTGAAGAGACTCTGGCGGAACGGATTGAAGGCCACATTATGCGGCGGACTGGCGGACAGATCCGCAACCTCCACGTCACGCTCAGCGAGGATCGTCTCCTCCTGCAAGGGCGATCACGGACCTATCACGCGAAACAACTGGCCCAAGAAGCGGCGCTCGACCTGACCGGAACACGGCTCATTTTAGCCAATGAAATAGCGGTTCGTTGAATTAAGCATTCCGCGCCTGGAGTCTGGCACCACGACGGTGTCGCGCCAGCGCATCCTCGGAAACACGTCATGGATGAACCCCGATCGCCGGGTCGCTCCCGTCTGGCCCACGGGGATCTTCGGATCGCACTCGACCACCTCGATCGGGCCCTCGCAGGGCCCCTGATCGCCATGAAAGACGGCCTGGCATGGCTCCTCGCCGCCGAGGGTGAGAGCCAGGACGGCCACGTCCAGACGCTGGTCGCGATCTGCGAGGACACCCTGTCGCGGATGGGGGCGGAACTCCGTGACCTTGAGCGCGCGGGAGACACCCCCGGCGCAGCCCGGTCGTCTCCCGAGAGACGCCCTCGCAGCTCGGCCTGAGGCACGGCGGCCCAACGTATGGTCGGAAACGAACGATCGCGGGCCTAGCGTGTTGCGATCAACGAGCCGGATTGCTAGGCTAGGCCTCGATCGGAAATATGCACGATGTCCCTGCGCCTCGAACCTCGTCACGGGATTCCCGGCGGCGAGAACCAAGGCGGGGCCACATTCTCGAAATTGAGAATATGGGATCATTGCTGCGAGGATTCGATCACCGTAAGTTGTTCCTCCGATGCGGGTTTCGACACTTCCGCCGGACCGGCATCGGCTTTGCACCTAGCAAATCCATCCCTTCACGCTCGCGGATCATCAGGACGCCGCTTTGATCCGCACCCGAGCGAATCCGACGAATCGGCTGGGAAAATTCCATGGCTGAACGACCGAACGTCAAGGATATTCTGGCGGCCGCCCGCCGCGGCGGTGCGGCGAAGCCCGCGGATGAGGTATCGCACGCGCCCGATGCCGAAGCTGTTGAAGAGGCTCCGGCTGTCGAGGCGGCGGTAGAGAGTGCGGCGGCTCCGGCGGCGGCGCTCGGCCGTCCGCTGACGCTCAAGGAGAAGCTGGCCGCCGCGAGGAGCGGAGGCGCGCCGTCTCCCGGCGCGGCTCCGGCCGCCAAGCCAGCTCCGGCCAAGGCGGCCGTCGAGGCCGCTCCGGCTCCCGCCGCAGACGAGGTGGCGGCCGCGCCCGCCTCCGCGCCGATCCCCACCGGCCGGCCGCTGACGATGAAGGAGAAGCTGGCCGCGGCCCGAGGCGTCGGGGCCCCGGCGGCTGGCGGGCCTGCCCCCGCCGCCAAGCCGGCGGC
>JAQGHR010000008.1 GCA_028291545.1 Planctomycetota bacterium
CCTGCCCGTCTACGAGGGATCAAGGCCTTTGTAGGCGGGCAGGGACGCCCGCCCCACTGGAAAAAGCTCGGACCCGCCGCCCCCCAACTGCGTGACTCGTCCCGGCTTGCAATAGGTGATATTAGCAACTTCGCTCATGAAACGGCTATTTGATTCCAGGGTGGCCCGGCCCGTTCTCGTCCGCACGGTCCTCCGAGGGAATGCCGTCCTCGACGCTCCGCGTCGTCCGGGTGCCACTGGCAGCTCGCCTGCCGGTGTCATCCATACCGATCCGAAGACACTGGCAGGCGAGCTGCCAGTGGCACCCGAAACCGGAGCGTGGGAACGGGGGGTGCGTCGGCTCCGGTACGATGAGGGTCGGGAGGAACCCACATCTTATGCACTCTCCACGCGATCGACACGGCCGTCGGCCGAGAACCGTGCCGAGCCGGAAATGGGGGGACCAGCCGCCAATCTCGACCGTTCGTCGCCGAGACGCGGGCCGTGAATCGATCCGAGCCATACCCCGGCGATGGCGGTTCGGGACGGAGCGAGTTCACGCCAGCCCACATAGGAGGTCGTCACGCGCGGGTTGATCTCCAGGACCGTGATCCCACGCGATTCGTCCCACGCGAAATCCACGCCGATCCAGCCGAG
This sequence comes from Planctomycetota bacterium, assembly GCA_028291545.1. Taxonomy (GTDB): domain Bacteria; phylum Planctomycetota; class Planctomycetia; order Isosphaerales; family Isosphaeraceae; genus JAQGHR01. The sequence continues at coordinate 637 of JAQGHR010000008.1, forward strand.
AAGGCCGGGGACCGATTCGACGGCGTCGAGGAGTCGCGAGCCGCCGCCCGCGATGGGAAACGGCACGATGCCGCCCTCGTAAACGAATCGGCCCGAGCGGAGGGTGACGAGCTGCCGGCCAGCGCCGATCGACGCGGCGCGGCCGTCCGAGTCGACGAGAAACGACGCGCTCATCGGCGTTCCGGGCACGAACGGTTGAAGGATCGCGTCCTTCATGAGGAGGGCCGATTCGGGAACGTCCGAGGGCGACTCCACATAATACGTGTCGATCGAGCCCGCGCCGTCGATCGGCTTCAACACGGCCGGGTAAGGGAAGTCGCGCGGCAGGCCGTCGCGCGGGTTCACGCGGATCGTTATCGGGGTGTCGATCCCGATCGCCCGCAGATGCTCGCCCAGCCGCAGCTTGTCCCCGCACAATGCGATCGCCTCGGGCGAAGAGCCAAGAGACCGGCCACCGACGGATTCGATGATCCGCGCGCGGGCTTCCAGGAGGCCGCCCGTCTCGGGGGCGATGCACAAGGTATAATCGGATTCGGCCGCGAGACGAGTAAACGTCGCGAGTTCCTCGCCGGGTCCGACCCGCACGATCGTGGGTGAGTCGGACAGGTGCCAGTTGTCGCGCTCGTCGGGCAGGCGGGCGTCGAGGGTCATGGTCATGCGGCCGTCGAACGACCAGGCGAAATCCTCGGCCAATGCCCGCCGCATGGCGCCGCCCTCGGCGGCCCAGGAGGGCGGGAGGGCCTCGCCCGCCAAACCGCCGCCGGTCACGTATTCGTGAAGGAACAAGGTCGGCTTCTGGAAGGCGGACGCGCGTCCCATGCGGATCATTCCCGTTCTTGACATCAAATCCGGCCGGGCCGTCGCCGCCCGGGCCGGCGACCGGGCCAATTATCGCCCGGTGCGGTCGATCTTGCACGAGGGGTCCGACCCGATCGCGATCGCCCTCGCCTATCGCGACGTCCTCGGCCTCCGCGACGTCTATCTCGCCGACCTCGATGCCATCGCGGGCGCAGGCCCCGCCTTGCCCCTCTACCGAGCGATTGACGACGCGGGAATGGCCCTCTGGGTCGATGCCGGTGTGCGCGAGGTCGACGATGCGGGCCCGCTGATCGCGGCGGGCGCCTCGGCCGTGGTCGCCGGGCTGGAGACGTTGCGAGGGCCGGACGTGCTGGGGGACCTCGTCTCCCGGTTCGGCCCCGAGCGCGTCATCTTCAGCCTCGATCTCCGCGACGGAAAACCCCTGGTTCCGACCCTGACCTCGTGGGGGACCGACGATCCTCGCCAGATCGCCGCGACGGCCCTCGCGATCGGTGTTCGCCGCCTGATCTTGCTCGACCTGGCCCGCGTCGGCACGGGCCAGGGCGTCGGGACCGATGCGCTGCTCCGTTCGATCCGGGCGGATTATCCCGAAGTCGAGATCACCGTGGGCGGCGGTATTTCAACCCATGAAGATATTGAGAACTCAGGAATATCCGGCGCATCGGCCGTGCTGGTTGGCTCGGCGCTGCACGACGGGAGGATCGGCCGAGGTGATGGACGTTCGGGATGACCCGGGTGTCGCATGTTTCCGCATTCTTCGATTCCGTGGGGCGGGCGTCTCTGCCCGCCTACAAAAGCGATTCAATTTGAGTAGGCGGGCAGAGACGCCCGCCCCACTCCGGAAATGGCTTGTGGCGCCCGCTTGAGTTACCGGCCCGACGCACCTCTGCGGGGCGAGGAGTATGTGCTCGGCGGATGTTCGCTCAGTTTTTGCAATCGCCGCATCAGGCGGAGTTCCAGATCCTTGAGATTGCCGAGGTGGGTCCGGACATCGTCCATGCGATGCTCCCGATCGGTCCGGGAGGCGATCGCCTTGAGGTAGGCGACGAATCTGGGACGGAGGTCGGCTTCGGTCATCAGCATCGTCACCAGGAGCCAGGCCTGGGCGTAGCCGAGATTCGTCCGCGCACCGCCATTCTTGGCCTCCAGCAGATCGTCTTCGCGGAAGAGCGTTGTCAGGGCGAACGGCAGCCGGGGTGCCGACTCGCTCAGGCGAGCGAAGTGATCGGGATGGTGACGGTGGAGCAGGTTGGACGTGTCGTGCGAGCCACCCTCGCCCAGGGTCGCAAGTCCCTCGTTCACGCACGAGGGAATGTCTCTGCCGACCTGGAGCAGGCCCGTCCCATAACAGATCTGGTGCATGGCCTCGTGCCCGAGCCCGCGCAGGCTCTGGTCCCAATCGATCGGGCCGCCCAGCTCCCCATCGCGATAGCGCAGGAAGAAGAACGCCGTCCGCATGCTCTGCGCGTAGAATCCCACTCGCGCGGGGTCCGAACCGGCGGCATCGGCAATGTCGGCGAACGTATCATGCCGGGCCAGCGCCACGACCGTCAGGCGCCGTTCCGGGCGTCGCGGCGCGAATCCCGCCAGTTTGTACATGGCCATCGCCCGCGACAGCAATTCCTCGCAATACCGCCCCACCCGCATGCGGTCGCTCTCGGGGATATCCCCGCCGCAAAGATAGTGCGGCGTCGCGGACGACTGGAGCGGCCCGGTCCCTGCTTTCTTCAGGAGGTCGCGGATCTTCTCGAAGACCTCTCGCTCCTCGTCCCGGACCGCCGCCTCGTCCGCCCCCGCGCACAGGTTCGCCGGGGCCGCCATCGCGGCCGCGAGTGTCGCGAGCATCGTGCGACGCCTCACACGGGCCTCCGGATCTCGCGAGAACCTGAGAACGCGTCTTCGTCCGTCCGCCTGTCGGGGGATGAGGAAATCCTATCCGGTGCCGGGCGAAGGTGCTACAACGAATTGACGGATGTTTGCGGACGGCGGGATCTCGATCAACGGGATGGGCCAAATCTCCCGGGCGCGATAGACTGACCTCGGGGTGAATCCTCTTCACTCCGGTCGTGCGAGCCCGAGCGGTCGGTCGTGAATGGGGGAGCGATCCCATGCTGAGCCTGGGGAATCTGCGTGGGCGGACGTGCGGCGGGGTGTCGCGAAGGGCGTTCCTCCAGGTGGGCGGGCTGGGTGCGCTGGGGCTGAATCTGGCGGACCTGATCGCCATGAGGGCGCAGGCCCAGGGCGCGCGACCGCAGGCCAAGGCGGTGATCGTGCTGTGGCTGTGGGGCGGGCCGAGCCATCTGGAAACGTTCGATTTGAAGCCGGACGCCCCGCTCGAATATCGCGGGCCGTTCGAGCCGATCGCCACGCCGGTGCCGGGCCTGCGGGTCTGCGAGCTTCTGCCGGGACTGGCGAAGCGGGCGGACAAATTCGCGATCCTCCGCGCGATGCACCACGAATCCAACGACCACGGCGTGGCCGGCACGATCGCGCTTACGGGGAACATCGCCGGGGCCGTCGGGCTCGACGGCAAGAGCGCGGCCGGGGCCACGCGGCCCAGCACCGGGGCGATCGTCGGCCGGGTCTTCAAGGATCGCGGCGCGGCGAAGGGGACGCTGCCGCCGTACGTGATTCTGGGCAGCCAGTTGCATCAGGGCCTCAAGCGCGTCGTGGGCGAGGGCGGGGGCACGCTCGGCACCACGTTCGACCCGTTCCGCCTGGATTACGAGCCGGGCGTGGGGCTCAAGCTGCCCGATGTCCAGTTGCCCGAATCGGTCACCGCGCAACGCCTGGGGGCGCGCTGGGACCTGCTCCGCAAGATCGACACGACGAACCCCGCCTCCCGGCCGCACGCCGTGATGGGACGCAATTACGAGCTGGCGCACGACATGATTGTGTCGCGCGAGAGCCTGGCGGCGCTGGACGTGACCCGCGAGTCGCCGAGGACGCGCGAGCGCTACGGGCCGCATCGGTTCGGCCAGTGCTGCCTGATCGCCCGGCGGTTGGTCGAGACGGGTCTGCCGTTCGTCCAGGTCAACTGGAGCACACACGTGGAATGCCCCGAGGACGCCGGGGATGGCGGCTGGGACATGCACGACCGCTATTTTCAGATCATGCAGGACCGCCACGGCTGGATGCTCGACCGCGCCCTCTCGGCGCTGCTGGACGATCTCCAGGATCGCCGCTTGCTCGACACCACGATGGTCCTCGCCGTCGGCGAGTTCGGCCGCATGCCCAAGATCAACGACAAGGCGGGCCGCGAGCACTGGAACCAGTGCTATTCCGCCCTGATCGCCGGCGGCGGCATCCAGGGCGGTCGCGCGATCGGCTCCTCCGACAGGCGCGGCGAGCACCCCATCGATCGGCCCGCCACGCCCGCCGACCTGGGGGCCACGATCCTGTCTCGGCTGGGCATCGGCGCCGCCGAGATGACGGGGATCGGGCTGAACCCGATGGGGCAGGTGATCGATGAGCTGTTCTGAGCAGGTGGCTGCGGTATTCTCGTAGGGGAGTCGGGCGAGTGTCGCAAGCGTGGTCCCCACCGAATCAGCTCACAATCGCCCAGATCATGTGGAGCATCGTGGCGTGCGCAGTTGCGTGCGCGTGGCCGGTGTTGCTGCTCGTTGTCATCCCGGCGCTACTCACTCTCCTCCTCTGGAAGCTGGGGCTTTCTGTCACGGAATCGTTCGTCATCGTGGTGGCCATCGGGATTGTTGCTGGTCTTTTGCTGCCGTTAACAGTGCGGCCTACGCACTGTCGATTTACTCCCGCGACTCCCGTATCCTTGCCCCCGAGTTCCCCCCTCGCGCGACTCACCGAGGATGGCCAGGAGAAGGCCCGGCCCGTGTGGTCACCCGACGGGAAGAGACTGACGTTTGCACGTCATGAATTGGGCGGCGCGCACATCTGGCAATATATCATGACCGCCAACGACCCGAGGTCGGCCTGGAGGCTGACCGATCGCAAGGCTCCGGATTTCCACGCCTCGTACTTTCCCGACGGAAAGCGCCTCATCGTCGCCGTCGTCGAGCTGTCCGGCACGCAAGGAAACGTCGATCTCTCCGTCATCGGCGAAGATGGAAAGGGCCTGAAGAAGGTCGTCGGCGACCTCTCCGGCAAGCTCTCGCACCAGGACTGGCCCAGTCCCTCGCCCGATGGCTCGCGGTTCGCCTTCAGCTCGACGCATGAAGGGAACCAGGAAATTTATGCATGTAAAAGTGATGGAATCGAGGTCATCCGCCTGACCCAGAGCCCCGGCCATGACGCCCACCCCTGCTGGTCGCCGAAGGGCGAGGTCATTGCCTTCGCCACCGACCGCTGGGGCGGCCTCGAAATCGCGACGGTCAAGCCCGACGGCACGGGGTTGGTACGATTGACCAGGAGTCCCGGAATCGACGATTTTCCCGCGATTTCTCCCGATGGGTCGCGCGTCGCGTTCGTCTCACAGCGAGACGGGAACGCGGAGATTTACGTGATGGATGCCGACGGCTCGAATCCCGCCAATCTCAGCAACCATCCCGGCCGCGACACGCAACCGTCGTGGACTCCGGACGGCAAGGGCGTGACGTTCGTCTCCGATCGCGATGGCGGAACGGACCTGTACACGCTGGAACTACCTGCGAGATGACGCAGTTTCCTTCACGAGCCTGGAAGCGGCTCTGTGTGCCGCATCGTGTGGCTGGGGTCGAGCCGGCGGCGCCGGCGCGACCCCAGCCACCCCAGAGCCCACAACCCAACGGCCCAGCGACCCGCGCGGACACGCCATGACCGA
>JAQGHR010000018.1 GCA_028291545.1 Planctomycetota bacterium
CCTGCCCGCCTACAAAAGTCCAAAATCTTTGTAGGCGGGCAGGGACGCCCGCCCCACTGGAAATACTGTAAGAGCGCAACCAATCGAGCAATCCTGCCCTATTTCTTCCCCTCGAACCGCTCGGCCATCTGCTTCATCATCTCCTCTTCGCCGATCTCGCACCAGCAATGACCCTTGCCGGGACCGAAGCGGATCACGCCATCGAAGGGGGGATCGGTGGCGCGGGAGAGGGAGTCGCTCAGGCGGTGGACGGCGTTGTTCAGGAAGTAATCATCGGCCTCGCCCACGTAGACGTGGATCTTGCCGCGGAGCCTGGGGCCGAGCGTCTTCCAGTCGCGATCGAGGATCAGGCGGAGGTCGTAGCGCTTCCAGTGGTCGACGACCGACCGGTCGATCCGGCCCGTCTTGGGGTTCCAGAGGGGCGCGGGCCGCCCGTCGGCCGATCGTGGACCATAGGTGGCGTTCCACGCCCCCCACTGGCCGCCGGACAGGGTCCAGGAATCGCGGCGGCCGAGGAGGTTCTCCATCTGAAGCTCGTGGCTCATCGTGTATTTCACGTCGCCGTTGAGCAACCGGGCGGCCGGGCGCTCGAAGCCGTCGGCGTTCAGGTAGGCGTTGCCGTCCTCGTAGATGTTGACGAGCTGGAGGTCGCGGAAGTCGACGCTATCGGGGCAGGACGACCAGCAGCCGTTGAAGAAGTCGGGATAGAAGACCTGGAGCGCCAGCGACACCCAGCCGCCCGTCGAGCCGCCGTCCAGAACGCGGGCCTGGCCCGCGCCGATCCCGCGATAGGTGGCCTCGATGTACGGGATCAACTCGCGCGTGATCGCGTCTCCATACGGGCCGTGATTGGCCGAATTGACCTGATAGGGATCGCCCAGCGGGCCCGCGCCGTCGAGCTGGACCAGAATCATCCTCGGTGCCTCGTCGGCCATCCATGCGCGGCGGAAGGCCGAGCCTTCGCGCATCCTGCCCGAGACGCCCGTGTAGCGTGCGCCGTAGCCGCCGATGTGGACGCGCAGGGGGTAGCGGCGATCGGTCTCGCGGGCGAAATCGCGGGGCAAGATAATCCCCGCGCGGAGGGAGATCGGGCGGCCGTGGAACTTGCTCAGGAGCTTCGATTCGAGCTTCACGAACTTGACGAGATCGGTCTCGGCGGGCATCGTCTCGGCGGGGACCTGTTCGCTCAGCTCCAGGGCCACGATGCCGCCCTTCGCCGGGTCGATCGTGAGCCTGCGAGTCGGCCCGTACAGATCGCCCGGCGCGTTCGGGAGGTTCAGGTCGGGATTCGAGTGGAACACCGCCTGGGCGTTGTAATCTCCGGCCGGGAGCTGGCCGAGGCTGTCGATCGGGAAGGTGGCGACCGTCGCGTCCAGCACAGCGACCTTGCCGGTGTCCAGCCCGACGACATCGCGGGCCAAGGCGGGCGGGGCGTCCAGACCGGTGTGGCCGAGCGAGAAGCGAGGCTCTGGCCCGTCGGCCTTGCCCAGCACGACGAACAGTCGGCCGTCTCGGGGGGCGATCTTGCGGGCGACGCGGACCTCGAATCGGAGCGGGGTCTGCGGTCGAGCCGGATCGGCCGGCTCCACCAGGGCCGGTCCGGCCGTTGCGAGCACCAGGGGCCAGAGCGCGGGCAATCCGTGCGACATCCGAATCCTCAGGTTCGTGGACTCTGCTCGCGACTCCCGGCCGCGAGCCGGTTATCGTACGTGCCGGGCTCGATCTTCGGAAGGGCCAGCCGACCGCCAACTGACCCTCGCTCCTACGATCCTCCGCGAGAATGCCGTCCCGGACGCTTTGCGGGCCAGGGCGGCGGAAGAAAGAGAGTAAAGCGTTTCACGCAGAGGCGGGGAGAAGGCACAGAGGACGCAGAGGGGAAAGAAAAACGGTGAATTTTTGGTGCAACAATGTTAAAATTTTAATATATAAATTCTATAGCACATTCAGAATGGGTCGCGGCGTGGCGTCGGATCGGCCCTCGCGCTCCGCTCCGGAAGGTCCGACTTCAGTCGGTCCTGTCCATAGATTGTGTTGGGGGCAGGACCGACTGAAGTCGGACCTACGGTTGCCCATTCCAGGCCTTGTGTCGCTGCCACCCCGCAGCCCACCCTTGGCCCTGATTTTCTTCTCTGCGTCCTCTCCCCGTCTCTGCGTGAAACCTCCTCGATTTTCCCCACCATCCCCTGGACGCGCACGTCTGATCAGTATAAAGTCGGCCCCCATGGACGCAAAGCCAGTACAAGAGGCTCCATCCGAGCTATCCCCGAAAGACGGTTATGCCGCGTGGGCCTCGTGCTACGACAGCGACGGCAACCCGTTAATTGCGCTCGAAGGCCCGGCCGTGATGGCGATGGCCGGGCGGGTCGCGGGGTTCGCGGTCCTGGACGTGGGATGCGGGACGGGCCGGCACACGCGGGCACTGGTCGAGGCCGGGGCGAGGGTCGTGGCGACCGACCAGAGCCCGGAGATGATGGAGAGGGCGCGTCGCAAGTTCGCCGGCAGTGAAGTGACCTGGATTCGCCACACGCTGCCCGAGCCGTTCCCGTTCGACGGCGAACAATTCGACCTCGCGGTGATGGGCCTTGTGGCCGAGCACGTCGCGGACCTGGCCACGGTCTTGCGCGAGTTGATCCGCGTTGTGAAGCCCCGGGCGCGATGCCTCCTCTCGGCGCTTCATCCCGATCGTACGGCCGAAGGGCAGCGGGCGCGTTTCATCGATCCGGAAACGGGGATACGGAGGCCGATCGCGACCATTCATCGCACGATCGATGAGTACCGATCGATCGCCGAATCGTCGGGATGGCTCGTGCGTGAGGAGGTCTCGCTCATCGTTCCCGAATCGCTCGTCATCCCGTACCCCCGCGCCGCCCGATACGTCGGATTGCCGCTGGGTTGGGTGGTGTGCCTCGAACGAATGGAGGCCGTCACGTCTTGAGATGGGTGTCCAGGAACGCGAGCGCCCTCCGCGCGGCATCGTCGCCCGTCGTGCCGCTGAAACCGTGGCCGAGGCCCGGGTAAATCTTGACCTCATGCAGGATCTTGTGCGTCTTCAGGAGCCCTTCCAGGGTGTGCGCCTCGTGTACCGGGACGATCGGGTCGGCGTCCCCGTGGAGGATGAGGGTTGGCGGTAGCTTGCCGGCCCGTTCGTGGAGTTCCTTGGGGAGGCCGCCGAAATAATCCACGATGACCTTGATTCGCGGGTCGTGGGTGGCCGTGGACAGCGACAGGTAACCGCCCAGAGAGAACCCGACCAGGCCGATCTTCGCGGCGTCCACCTCGGCGCGGCCGGCGGCGAAGCCCACCGTGTCGGCGACGGTCTCCATCCACGGCGTGAACTCGTCCTTCATCGTCTTGGGCAGGGCGATCGTGGTGCCCGTGCGATCGAAGTAATGGGGGATCAGCGCGACGTAACCCCGCCGGGCCAGCCCCCTGGCCGCGACGTCGTATCCCCCTCGTCCCTGCAATCCGCCCGAACCGTGCAGGATCACCACCGCCGGATGCTTGCCCGGCGTCTTGGGTGCGAACCGATCCACCGCGATCTTCTTGCCGTGGCTCTCGAACGATTCGGACGTCTCCTCGATCGGCTCGGGCTCGACAGCGAACGCGGCGACGGGTAGGAGCAGGATCGGCAAGGCGATTAGATAGGGAAATGCGCACATTTCGTATCGCTCATCCTGGCGGTTCGGGATTGGTCGAGAACCCTTCGGATTCTAATCCAGCCCGGCCGCCCCGAATAGCTCGATTGCAGGCGATGCCCAGGGACCAGGACGAACGAGCCCCCGGCGAGCCCGGTCGCGTCGGCGCCGGGAGTCGATCGCAAGAGGACAAGATTTCACGCGGAGACAGGGAGGGGACGCAGAGGACGCAGAGAAGAAAGAAATATTCAAAAAGTTGCGAAATGTTAAGTTTGCATACATTCAATTATGGCGAGTGCAGTATTTAATTCTCTGCGCGCTCTGCGTCCCCCTCCCCGTCTCTGCGTGAAACTCTTCGATTCCATCCCCTCCATCCCACGTCTCGCCCTTCAATTGACGATTAGGCGCCGGACGGATTAGACTGAATTGGTCATAAGGTCTTATTTCCTGCCGTCTTCCTCCACGAACGATCCGACCATGTTCCGCTGGCCCGATAAGCTTGTGACGGTCGTCCTGGCCTATGGCCTGGTCTTCGTCGGTTTTCCCCTGCTCTGTTATTTGAGCTACCTCTGGGTGACGGGAGCGTTTTAGGTGCCGATCGATCCGACGACCGTGGTGATGGTCGGCCAGGTTGCCTTGCTGGTTTACGCCGTGCTCCTGGGGGTTGGCGGCCTGATCGGCTTCTTGAAGGCCGGCAGCCGCCCGTCCTTGATCGCCGGCCTGAGTAGCGCCGCCATCGCCATGCTCAGCCTCGGCCTGACCTGGCTGGGCGGCCTCGGCTTCTGGCTCGGCCTGATCCTCGCCGTCCTGATGACCGGCACGTTCGCCGTCCGCTTCCGCAAGACCGGCAAGTTCATGCCCTCGGGGATGCTGGCCGTGATGAGCCTTGTGATGATCGGGTTGATGGGGTGGGCGATCTCCGCGATGAGACCCCCGAGCGTTCCACCACCGGGCAAGGTCTCGGCACTCGACGTCGACCTCCAGGCCACCCCGCAGGGACAAAAGGCGATTCGAATCACCACGACCGACCCCGCCAAGATCGCGCCCCTCCTCGCTCTCCTCCGATCGGGCAGCCCGACATCGGACCACAAGTGCGGCGACACCGGCTCGCTGACGCTTCACACGCAGGACGGAGCCACCGCCAGGATCACCCTGCTCGCCGGCCACGACCCCGGCCAGTACGAATTCCGGGTGTATTCCGATGGCGGCTACACGCTCTACCACGTGGGCCATCCCGCCATCCAGCAAGCCATGACGAGCCTGGGGACCGGCGACCTCGACAAGGCGGTCCCGGAGTAATTCGGGAACCCGGCGGGCTACGCGACGAGGCGGATGCAGTCCGGATAGCCCAACAGAACCATGTCTCAGCACAGGCTGCGGGAGGGTCGAGGTTCCATGTATGGCGTTCCCGCCGATCTCGACCTCCGCTTTCTCCACGGCGCGACGCTGATGCAGGTTTGCCTCGGCACTGCGGATATTCAGTTCCATTTCCATCCGACCGGACATGTCTCCGTCCAGGGCGGCTGGCAGCAGCGAGACGCTCTGGGCGAGATCGTCGATAAGGACTCCGAGGTCGCGGCTGCCGAGCGCGAGCCATTCCGATTGCATCGTCTCCTGGGTCGCAGGGTCGAGTCGATCGAGGTGGCGGCACCGTCCCGGGTGTCTTTCCGCTTTGAGGGGGGCGACGAGTTGCAGATCTTCGACGACTCGGTGCAGTTCGAGTCATTCCAGATACAGCCGGGCGACATCATCGTGTGACGGGTGGCATCGGCATCCATCGCGAAAAAAGCGCGCGGAACCAAGTCCCGGGTCCCGGGTTCCATACTGTATCACGCCCTCCGGTCTTCCTCCGAGACGGGCGATCGACGGCCGGATTCGGCCCGGGATGGCCAGGCAAAAGGACGGTTCCCCCCATGGCGAAATGGAACGCGAAACTCGGTGGTTGGAACGCACTGGTCGCGGCGGCACTGGTGGCAACACCGGTCCTGGCCGCAATTCCGGAAGATAAGGACAAGGTCCCGCCTCCCGCCGCGGCCAGCAAGGACGCCGAAAAAGCGGAGGCGAGGGCGATCCTCAGGGATCTCAACGAGCTGGCCGGCTCGCTCCAGAAGGAAAAGGGCAAGAAGGGCGGGGAGCCGAAGGGGCTTTCGGACGCCGAGGTTCTGGCCAGGGCGGGTCGTCCCACAAAGACCGTCCAGAAATCGACCTTCGATAGCGCGACGATCGATGCCATCCTGGAAAAGGCCCACGCCGCCGCCAAGGTCGTCCCGGCCAAGGTCACCGGCGACGAGGAATTCATCCGCCGAGTCACGCTCGACGTCACGGGCAAGCTGCCCACGCCCGAACAGGTCATTCGTTTCCGAAAGAGCACGGAGAAGAACAAGCGGGCGGAGCTGATCGACGCCTTGCTCGTCACTCCGGACTACGCGAGGAACTGGGCGAGGTACTGGAAGGACGTGGTGCAGTACCACGCGACGGCCCAGAACCTCGGTCTTGTCCGATTCCCCAAAATGGAGGACTGGCTGGCCGAACAACTGGAGAAGAACCGGCCGTGGGACGAGATCGCCACGGACTTCATCACCGCGACGGGCAACACCGGGGAGAACGGTGCGACGGTCCTCAGCGCCGCCCACCAGGGGCAGGCCGTCGAGCTGGCGGGGGAGGTCTCGCGGGTGTTCCTCGGCGTTCAGATCCAGTGCGCCCAGTGCCACGACCATCCGACCGACGCGTGGAAGCGCGAGCAGTTCCACGAGTTCGCCGCGTTCTTCGGGGGCATCCAGGCCCGCAATAACAACGCGCAGGCGGCCAACGGGCCGAGCATGGACATCATCGACCGGCCCGGCCGGGTCAACTACCGGATGCCCGACCTGAAGGACCCGACCAAGCAGATCCCGGTGTCGCCCAGGTTCTTCCTCGCCTCGTCGGAGAGCCCGCTCCCCGCGAACTTGACGGCCAGCCAGCGGCGTTTGCTGGCGGCCTCATACATCACGGCCCAGGATAACCCGTGGTTCGCCCGAGCGTTCGTGAACCGGGCGTGGTACGTCCTGATGGGCGACGGGTTCTACAACCCCGTGGACGACCTCGGACCCACCCGCGCGGCGCATCACGTCGAGATCCTGAACGAGCTGGCGGACGCCTGGCAGAAGGGCGGATACGACGTTCGCTGGCTGTTCCGCACGATCCTGAACAGCAAGACGTATCAGCGCGAGTTCCGCCCCACGACCACCTCGGCCGGCAAGACGCCGTTCGCGGCCAACTGCCCGAGTCGGTTGCGGGCGGACCAGATCCTCGACGCCCTCACGCAGGCGCTGAACCTCCAGTTCGACAACGCGCCGGCCATGACACCCAAGGGTCAGCCCAAGCCCGCGGCCGCGAACGCGCAAAAGATCGCCGCCGCGGCCGCCCGGCTTCGCGGCGGGCCTCGCGGGCTCTTCAACCTGACCTTCGGCGTCGATCCGTCGATCCCGAACGAGGACGTGATGGGGACGATCCCGCAGGCGTTGTTCCTGATGAACAGCCCTCAGATCGACCGCGCCGTCAAGGCGAACAACGGCACCGTGCTCGCCAATATCCTCGCCTCCAACCCCGACGAGCGGACGGCCCTCGAATCGCTCTATCTCCGCGTGCTGGCGCGTTCTCCGACCAAGGACGAGGTCCGGACCTGCGACAAGTACCTCCGATCCGCCCCCAGTCACAAAGAGGGGTTCGAGGACATCCTCTGGGCTCTGATCAATTCCACCGAGTTCCTGAGCCGGAAGTGATCCGTGAGGGCTCCCGGAGCCTCGGATGTTCCCTTCGGATCCGGGTGGCATGCTCACGTACTTGTAAGCATATTTTGGAAACCAAATCACAGGGCGATCCCGATCACAGGGCGATCCCATGCTTACGAGTACGTAAGCATGCCACCCAACAACATCAAAACACGTCCAGCCCCGGCCTCTTTTCAAACTAACTCGGCCACTGTCACCCACCCCACGGGGGAAGCCATGATCCACGAGAAGTCGGTCGTGAAGGTTGCGATGAACGGCCAGGGCGTGCTGGGCCGGCGCGGGTTCTTGAAGGGGCTCGGCCTGGGGGCGGCGGGCCTGATGGGCCTGAGCTTCTCGGACCTGATGGCCGTCCATGCGGACGACTTGCGCAAGCGGCAGATGGCCTGCATCCTGCTCTGGATGCAGGGCGGACCGAGTCAGTTCGAGACGTTCGACCCCAAGCCCGACCACAAGAACGGCGGCGAGACCGCAGTCATCGACACTGCCGTGCCCGGCGTCAAGATCGCCAAGGGCTGGGAGAAGACGGCCGCCGCGATGAAGGACATCGCCCTCATCCGCTCCATGACCAACAAGGAAGGCAACCACCAGCGCGCCACCTATCAGCTTCACACCGGCTATTCGCCGACCGGCACCGTGAAGCACCCCGCCTTCGGTTGCGTGGCGGCGGCCGAACTGGGCGACCCGAAGTTTGACCTGCCGCACATCGTCTCGATCGGCGGCCTGAGCGTCGGCGCGGGCCTGCTGGGCGTGGCATACGAGCCGTTCAACATCGGCAATCCCTCCCAGCCGCCCACGAACGTCCGCCCGCCCGTCGGCCCGGAGCGGTTCGTCAGGCGCATGGGGCTGCTCCAGGAGCTGGAGAGCGAAGGGTTCGAGAAGGCCGGGGGCAAGGACCGCGTGAAGGAGCATCACGCCGTCTACAAGCAGACCCAGAACATGGTCCTCTCGCCCCGGATGAAGGCGTTCGACCTGGAGGGTGAGGAATCGGTCCTCCGCGACGCCTACGGCCGCAACCCGTTCGGCCAGGGCTGCCTGCTGGCCCGGCGTTTGGTCGAGGCGGGCGTCACGTTCGTGGAAGTCCGCTCCGGCGGCTGGGACATGCACCAGAAGGTCCACGACAACATGGCCAAGAACGCCGGCTCCGTCGATCCCGGGTTCGGCACTCTGGTCACCGACCTGAAGCAGCGCGGCCTTCTCGACCGCACCCTGGTCGTCTGGATGGGCGAGTTCGGCCGCACCCCCAAGGTCAACCCCAACGCCGGCCGCGACCACTTCCCCCGCGTCTTCAACGTCGCCCTCGCCGGTGGCGGGATCAAGGGCGGCCAGGTCATCGGCGCCTCCTCCGACGCCGGCACCGAGGTCAAGGATCGCCCCGTCAACGTGAACGACCTGCTCACCACCTTCTGCCACTCCCTCAAGATCGACCCCAAGAAAGAGAACATGAGCTCCCTCGGCCGCCCGATCAAGATCGTCGATGGCGGCACGGCGGTGAAGGAACTGTTTGCGTGAGAACGGCAGAGAGAAAGTGGAATTGAACCGCCAGGACGCCAGGAATCGCCCAGGAACGTGGAGATCCGAGTTGGGCTTCTCGGGGGTGGGTGGCTGGGGTCGAGCCGCGTCCGCGGCGCTGCCCCCGGCGCTGTGGCTTCGACCGATGCGCCGGGGGCAGCGCC
>JAQGHR010000004.1 GCA_028291545.1 Planctomycetota bacterium
GCAGGGTAGCCGGACGACGCAAAACGTTGATGTCGGTGCGACTTTCGTCGACAAGCATGAACACAGAAGCGGAGGAGGTGGGATTCGAACCCACGGTGAGCTTGCACCCACACCGGTTTTCGAGACCGGCCCTTTCAACCACTCAGGCACCCCTCCGTAGGGTGGCAATTCAGAATCTGCGGTTAACGACGGCGAGATCGAAAAAACTGGGACAGAACTTCCCCACATTCCTCGGCCATCACGCCTCCACGGACGATTGCCCGATGATTGAGGCGGGGATCGTCCGCAAGACGGTACAGGCTGGAGCAGGCACCGGCCTTCGGGTCAAAGGCTCCGAAGATTACCTCCGAAAGTCGGGCCTGGACGATCGCGCCGGCACACATTGGACAAGGTTCAAGCGTGACGAAAAGCTTGCAACCATCGAGTCGCCAGGTGCCCAGGGCTCGACCGGCCATGGTGATTGCGATTCGCTCGGCGTGGGCGGTTGGATCGTGTAGGGTCTCTCGTAAGTTATGGGCTTGTGAAAGAACGCGTCCGTTTCGAGTCACAACGGCGCCGACGGGAACCTCGCCCAAGGACATGGCTTCGTTTGCCAGGGCCAACGCAAGTTGCATCGGGGAATCGTCCATCGCCGGTCCATCCGGGCAACCCAGCAGAGACGAATCCTGTACACCGGACCCGATCGAGACAAGGCACGTCAGACAGTCTTCGAGCCCAGCGACAACAACGATCTTAGCGTGGCGAGCGACATTTGCAAGGGATCTGCGTCGGCGGCCGTATCGGGGAAGGATGGGATCGCCTCGCGGCTGCGTGCCGACTGGGGTGGATAGGATAAGCGGGATGAGCCTTGCTCCAGGATTTGATCGGCGTTTCTCGCCCAGAGGGTCTCGAATGGCGAGAACGATTTTGACGGAATTGGTCGAACGTCTTGCCATCGGCGCCGGGGTGTGATGGACTGGAAGACGGATCAGGGCATCCACGTACTCAAATCTCTCCCCGATGCTCTCGACGGGGTCTGCATCGGAATTCCGGCGGAGACGTGGAATTCTCGCGGCGCCGGACGTGATGCCCGTAATCGCGAGGGACATCATGCCAACCGTACTCTACTCGGTCCGGCCGCGCTCGGCGGGCGCGGACAATGTGTCGTCTCATCCCCCGGTGAACGATCTGGCGATCCGCGTCGGGACCGTCAATGGTTCCGGCAGCCAATCGGCAAACCTTGTGTTGTTGAGGGCGATCAATGGGATGGGCATTCCTTGCAGCGGCAAGAATGTCTTCCCGTCCAACATCGAGGGCCTGCCGACCTGGTTTCACATCCGGGCCAGTGGCCGGGGGTACGTGGCTCATCGTCTGGACACACCGGTGCTGGTCTGCATGAACGAGCAGACTGCGGCAGACGACGTCCGGCAGCTTCGGCCGGGTTCTCTTTGCTTTTTCCGCAGCGATTTCAAAGAGGATCTCGCCAAGCTTCGCGATGATATCACGTTTTTCCCCGTTCCCTTCGCCCCACTGGCCGAGGAGGCTTTTCCGCCGGTTCCGACCGATAAGGGGTATCGCGACAAGCTCCGCAAGGTCGTGAATATGGTTTACGTAGGCGTGGTTGCCACGGCCTGCGGGATCGAGATGGAGGAGGTCCGCACGGCGATTCGCCGGGAATTTCCGGGCAGAAAGGCCAAGGCTGCCGAGATCAACATACTCGCGGCCGAGGCGGGTGCCGCATGGGCCGCAGCGAACCTGCCCATGGACCTGCCTTTCAAGGTGGAGCGGCTCGACGTCACCACCGGGCAGGTACTCATAGAGGGCAACAAAGCCGCGGCGCTGGGCGTGTTGTTCGGCGGTGCCAGCGTACTGACCTGGTATCCGATCACGCCGTCCAGCAGCCTGGCGGAATATGCGGAGGGGTATCTCAAGGCCCACCGGACATTGCCGGACGGCAAGCGAACCTTCAGCGTCATTCAGGCCGAGGACGAGCTGGCGGCCGTCGGCATGGCGGTCGGCGCGGGGTGGGCCGGGGCCCGGTCGATCACGGCCACCAGTGGCCCCGGGATCTCGCTGATGACGGAATTCGTGGGACTGGCGTATTTTGCGGAGATTCCCGTGGTCATCGTCGATGTCCAGCGCATGGGTCCCAGCACCGGCCTTCCGACGCGGACCAATCAGGGAGACGTGGTCAAGCTCCACTACCTCGGTCACGGCGATTGCCGGCAAATCGTCTTGATCCCCGGCTCGGTGGCCGAGTGTTTCGCGTTCACGATCGAGGCGCTAGACCTCGCCCAGGATCTTCAGACCCCGATCTTCGTTGCAACTGATCTCGACCTGGGAATGAACCTGTGGCTCAGCGAGCCCTTCGCCTACCCGGAGAAGCCATTGAGCCGAGGCAAGGTGCTTGACGCCAAGGCCCTGGACGAACTCGGCCAGTTCGAGCGCTATCGGGATGTCGATGGCGACGGGGTCTGTTACCGAACTTTGCCCGGCACCGAGCACCCGCTGGCCGCGTACTTCACGCGAGGAACCGGCCACAACGAGAAGTCGGGATATAGCGAACGCCCGGAGGACTGGAAGCGCAACCTGGATCGCCTGGCACTCAAGCTCAATGGAGCCCGGGCCAAGCTCCCCGCTCCGGTCGCGGAACACGATGTGGGGGCAAAGATAGGCTTGATTGCTTATGGGTCAACCCACCCGGCGATGACCGAAGCACGCGACCTTCTCCGCGAGTGCGGAATCCTCTCCGGATATTGCCGTCTCCGCGCCTTGCCGGTGAGCGAGGAGGTCTCGGCCTTCGTCGGCAAGTACGAACGCGTCTATGTGGTGGAGCAAAACCGCGACGGGCAGGTTTGCAGCCTGCTTCGAAGCTCGCTGGAAGGCACCCTCGACGATCGTCTGATCTCCGTCACCCATTACAACGGCACCCCGATCGCGGCCGAAAATATTACCAATCCGATCCTCAACTGGGAGCGTACCTTCTCGGAACACACGACCCTGACCAACGGTACGGGCCTCCCCGGTGAGTCGGCACGCGGGGGAGACTCTTCCGAATGAGGCAGGCGCGTTTCATCAACTACATCGGGCGTGTATGGGGTAATCCTGAAAATCCGCTTATGAGGTGATCATCATGGCCAGAGACGACACCGCGGTCCTCGTCGAGTCGCCGGGGCGCACGACCTCGCTGCCGACGTTGGCATTTCAGGGGCTGCCTTCGACCCTGTGCAAGGGGTGCGGCCATAATAGCATCACCAGTGCATTGATCGACGCATGTAAGTCGGTCGGCCTGGACCCGTACTACACGATCAAGATCAGCGGCATCGGTTGTTCGAGCAAGACTCCGGCGTATTTCCTCCAGTATAGCCATGGATTCAATGCGCTCCATGGCCGAATGCCTTCGGTGGCGACCGGTGCTCTGGTCGCGAATCGGACCCTGACGTGCATCGGCGTGAGCGGCGACGGCGATACGGCGAACATTGGTCTCGGCCAGTTCAAGCACGCATGCCGCCGAAACGTTCCGGTGGTCTATCTGATCGAGAACAATGGGTGTTACGGTCTGACCAAGGGGCAGTTTTCCGCGACGTCGGACCTTCACGCCCATCTGCGTCGCGAGGCCGGCGAGGAAAACGTGATCCCGCCATTCGACCTCTGCCTGGAGGCCATCGCCGCCGGAGCGACGTACGTTGCACGCTCGTTCGCGGGCGACCGCAAGCAGTTGCTGCCCCTCCTGAAGGGCGCGCTCAGGCATGGCGGGACCGCGGTCCTCGACATCATCAGCCCATGTGTCACTTTCAATGACTTTTCCAGCTCGACCAAGAGCTGGGATTGGGCCAAAGCCCACGAGGAGCCGATCCAGGAGATCGGCTTCGTCCGCCAGTTGCCCGAGATCGAGGTCGAGCAAGAGGCCGGCACGACCACTCGCGTCCGGCTCCACGACGGGTCGTGGATCACGCTCCGCGCTCTGAGTCACAGCGAACACGAAGTGACCAACCGAGCGGGCGCGATGCGGTTCCTGGTCGAGAGCCAGGAGCGCGGCGAATTCCTGACCGGGCTCATGTACGTGAATCCCGACCGGCCCGATTTTGTCGGCCTTCAGGAGATGTGCGAAACTCCCCTGTCGCAACTCTCGGACGGCGATTTGCGGCCCCAGCCCGATGTCCTCCGGGAAATCATGGCGGGGATCTGAGCGGTAACTCTCAAGAAATATTTTGCGTTGTCACGTCGCGGACGGCAGTATGAATGAGTCTGCCCAATCGTCCGAAAAAATCCCCGCAAATCCCGGATGCATGCGTTCACCGCCTCAGGACGGGAACTTGCGCGGATCGGTTCCTTGCAGGAGGGTTGAGAATCATGAGAGTCCGTGATGTCCTCAGGCAAAAAGGCAATCGGATCATCTCGATCGGGACTGAGGCCACCATCTCCGACGCGATTTCGGAGTTGGTGAGCAACAACATCGGGTCTTTGCCCGTCATCGATCTCGATGGAGGACTCGTGGGAATCCTCAGCGAGCGCGACGTGCTACGGGCCATTCACGAACATGGGCTCGCCTTCGGCCAGGCCAAGGTTTCTGACGTGATGACCCGGGACCCTCAGAGCTCCGACCTCGATCAGGACGTCGAGGAGGTGATGGGGAAAATGAGCCATTTCCGTATCGCGAAGGTCCCCGTGCTCTGTGACTCGAAGCTCTGCGGGATCGTCTCCGTCGGCGACGTTATCAAGGTGCTCTACGAGAACGTGAGGTCGGAAAATCAGCACTTGATGAGTTACATCCAGGGGTCCAGCTAAGTCGATCAGGGTTTTCGGTCAACGTCAATCTTGACGGGGGCCGCGAGTCGAGGATCGCTCCGCTTCTCCAGACCGTCACAAAAGGTCCCCAGGTTGGGCCGCGGGATCACCGTTCGCGCAGGCTGACCCTCGATTTCGATCGTGACCGGCCTGGAAAGATCGACGAGCGGCGAATCGAGCCAGAGCGAGAGCTTTTCTAGCTTGTCCATCTTCAGACGGACCTTATTGTCTTCAACCGAGGCCTCCACTCGGGCACCCTCGACGGGCCTCGGGGATTCGATCCAGTAGGAGTGCATGAGGATTTCGTCGGACTGGACCCAGACGATCTTGTTCGGGCGAGGGTTGCGCGAGCCGGAGCGGAGCATGTCGGCGACCTTGTCGCGATCGGGAACGGAGTGTCCGACACCGGGCTTCCACTCGAACTCGCCGGGGAACCCGCCAAGCGTCGTCTTCCAGCCGGCAAGTTCCTTCGCGAACGCCTGGCATCGTTCGGCGCGACCGTACGCAGTATCCTTCTCGCCAACCATGAACGTGAAACGGACGTTTCGCAGGTTTTCGCCGAGCGTCTCGCCCGGTGAGGGTGCCGACGCGGAAGCATGAATGGCGGCGAATCGGTCGGGAATCTTTGGACCGATCACGAACGCGCCGTAGCCTCCGTGGGAGGCTCCAAGGATGTACACACGATCCGGGTCGACGTTGCCGAACAACACAAACTGGCGGATCAATCGCTCGACGAGTGGGCAAATCGCGTCGTCGTAGAAGCCGTTCCATGCGTCGTTCGGGGCGCGAAGAGCGAGGTAAACGTAGTCGCCCGCTTCCGGATGATCGCGATAATACACCTCAAACATGCTCTTCCATTGCGAGTCGTTCACTCGCTTGGGCGCACCACCCCCGCCATGCATGGCGATCACCAGCCCCCGCGATTTTGCGGTCGCATTGCCCACAGATCTCCAGAGATAGGGACTGCTGCGATCGGCCGTCTTGGTGACCTTTTCCTCCCATTCTTTGCGCAAAGGCTCGTGCAATTGCGACGACTTGTAGGTGGCCCACGCGAGTTCTCGAAGTGCGTCGGAGAAGGGCAGATCGTTCAGAAGGGTACGAGCTCGCTCCCGCTTTGATTCATCCGCGCCGAATCGGTCCGCGAGCAGAGACACGATCGCCTTGAGGTCGTCCCCCGCGGGAGGTCGATCAACATCAAGGCGGACGACGGTATCAGCCGCGACGGTGGCAAATCGCACACTCGATCGATCGCCGAACCGGGCCACCGCCATGACGCGATCACCGGCGGATGCAGGTGCCGACAGATGCAGGTTGATGTCGGCCTGCGGGCCGAGGCTGGTGCCCTCAAGAAGGACCTTTCCCGAGTCGAGGGCGAGCGCCTTGACCTCGGCCTTCACGCGCTCGCCATGATTACGGACTTCAACCATCAGCCTGGGTTTGGTCGGTGCCGCGCCCTTGGTGTAACGAGCGGTTACGTTCTCCGCGTTGACTCTCGCGCGTGGATTCCAGGCGAGGGGGAAGTGAAAGCCGGTACTGCGATAGGCGGCGGCCCAGATGGCATTATTGGGGGAATCGGCGACGGCTCGGGAGGCGTCGCCGACGAACCAGGCGTGGTCCAGGCCATTGGAGTCGGGCTCGGCCGCGCCGACAAAGTGCCAGCCGTCGTTCCAGATCTCGACCCAGGTATGATTGCCCCCCCGCCCGGGCCAGGAGTGGATACCCGCCAGCCTCGCGGGAATGCCGACGGCTCGGGCGGCCTCGATCAGCATGATGGAGAGGCCCGTGCAGGTCGCCATACCCTGGGCGATCGACTCTCGCGAGCACTGGTCGGTTCGTAATCGCCGCGTATTGTAAGTGACTTTGTAGTCGCGGAAGAGCGCGGTGTTGAGCTTCAGAGCGGCCTCCCCCGGAGTCTTGCAGTCGCGGACCAACGGCAGATACTTTTCATGAAATTCCGACCGCATGGAGTCGCGAGGCTCGGTGACACTGACGTGTGGCAGGACCGCATCGCGAAAGACCGCATCCGGCAGCGAACGACCCCAGGGAACCTCGCTCCGAACTCGATCGGCCAGTTCCACATTGACGGCGAGCACCCCGGGCGCGAGTGCTTCCAGGTCGCGCACCGGGAGATCGGCCATCAGATACGCCACTCCGTGCTGATGCTCGGGCTCGACTCCCTTGAGCATGGCCTCCCAGGCATCGCGACGCTCCGGTTTGCGAGCGATCGAGGCTTCGACGTCCGGTCCCCACCAATGGGCTGGGCCGGAGGGGTTGTCGGCGGCAAGAAGGGAAACGGTCGCGATCAGCAGAGGGATCATGGTAGCTCCGAATCCATATTTGACACGTGTCCGCGACATGGAAATTGATGATGACGGTTGAAACCGGCGAGGGAAAGCCCCCTGGCGACCACTGCACGGCTTTTTGGGGGGATGGCAGCCCAGATTACGAAGGAGCCCAGGGGAGGGAATCATCCTGTGCGGGTTCCGGACATTGCTTGAATTGCCGCCAGCCACTCGGATTTTCGCGATTCTCGAAAGGCGGGAAGGCACCGGAGGGCGACTGAAAAATGCCAGGACGTGTTGCGAAATGTGTCGCCTCGAATCGAGGCTCGACCGGCAGCGATCCTCGAAGCCTTTCCTTGTTCCAACGAGAGTTTTCAGATCTCGCCCTCCGAGCCCGTCCGTCGATTTTTCCATGCATACATCCATCGCTGGGGCTTCTCAAACGCAGACACGATTGCTCGGCTGGGTCTGTGCGTTTTCATCGGCCGCCGCGAGGGAAATTTTGCGCAATTCGTTTCCCGTCGGAGGTTCCGTCTCGCCCATCGACACCAGATCGCCTGGCAACCCCATCGAAGAAACATTCCTGCTGGAGGTGTGAGGAGGTTGGCAAAAAGTTGTGCGAGTGACAAGGTATCTCCGAAGGCCCGAGATGACTCCAGTACCTGAGATTTTGAGGGAGAATTTCCCCGTTAGAGTGGTTGAACCTGCGAGAGCTTCTCACCGCCTATCGCGCCAAGAAGCGACCTTTGCCGCTGACTGGTATTGGAATTGCATGTCGAGCTTTGACACTCTGGCCTGGATCGCAAAGTGCGTCGAGAACTAGCCTGCTCAACAGGGCGGACTCGAAGTTGGGCTCGGGCAAGAAAGTTCCTCTTTATCTGTTAGCCGGGCCCGTTCGATGCGGGTTTTGGAAAACCGAAAGTGAATCTGGAGCCACGGGTCCCCCTCTATGAAACGAGCCAGGAGACCGCGTCGCGCCTGGTGGATCCGACACTGGCGTGAGGTGCTCCTCGCCGCGCTGAATTCCTGGAACCGGAACCAGGTAAGCCGCGTCGTGCTCGCGGTCATCGCGAGCTGGATTCTCGGGGCGACGGCAATCCACTTTGCGGAGAGGCGAGTCAACGATGACTTCGACACCTGGGGCGGGTCGCTCTGGAATGTCTGGGTCCTCCTGTTCAGCGGCCTCGACACGCCCCCGAAGACGGTCGTCGGCCGGCTGGCGACGATGGTCATTCTGGTCCTTGGTGTCGGCTTGTCGAGTTTGTTCACGGCGAGCGTGGCGTCCGTATTGATCGCGCGCTATATGCGGAGGAAAGACGTGTCCACGTTCGAAATGGAGAACCATCTCGTCCTGTGCAACTGGGCACCGCGAGGGCTGGATTGGATCCGCGAGGTTCACGCGAAGATCATCCACGAGCCCCGGCCGATCGTCATCATTCATGACGTCCCCGAAGAAATCGACCTGCCCGACAAGCAGGACGAGGCGGCTTTCGGGGACGTTTACATCGTGAAGGGCGACCCCACCAGCGAGATCGTGCTACGGCGGGCCAAGGTGCCCAGGGCACACTCGGTGGTCGTCCTGACCGACGAACGCGAGGGGAAGCACGCGGACGGCAAATCGGTTTTAACGTGCATCGCTATCCGCAACATCTGTCGCGGCGAGAAGCAGCCGAGTATCGCGGCCGAGTGCCTGAACCCGAGCAATCGACACCATCTCAAGAAGGCCGGGGCGGATGAGATCATCTCGTCCACCGAACTTGGCCTCAGGCTACTTGCCCGCACCGCCCTGTTCCACGGCATGACCCGCGTCTACCAGGAGCTTCTGACGGTGGGGCGCGACGCCAATGAGATGTACCTACTTCGAGCTCCCGAAGGGCTCGTGGGGAAGGACTTCATCGAACTGGCCGACATGTTCCTGCACTATCGCGGGGACAGGAGGTCGTGCCTTCTGCTCGGCATCCAGCGCGGTGATGACATGATGCTGAACCCCATCGGTTCCGAGGTCGGGCCGCTTCAGGAGGACGATCAGCTCATCTTGCTGAGCCGCGTTTTCCTCGATGCCTCTCAGCCCCTTCCCACGACTCCGAGCTTGGGGTCGGCCGCGACACGAGGAGGTGCCACGCCATGACTGCTCAACAACGTCGATCCATGAAGATGCGACCGTTTGAATTGACGATGCTCATCTTCGCGATCATCGCCTTCATGTACTTCACGGGCGAGGTTCTCAAGCCGTTGGCGCTGTCGGTACTCTTGAGCCTGGCCCTGAGCCCGGCGGTCCGATTATTCGAGCGACTCCGACTGCCGAGAGCAGCCGCGGCCGTACTGGCGGTCGTGATCACCCTGGGCCTCCTGGGCGGTGTCGGATACGTCGTCGGCCAGCAATTGAGCACCCTGGCGGAGCATCTCCCCGATTACCAGGACAACATCGAGAGGAAACTCAAGGGCATCTTCAAGCCCGAGCAGCAATCCGCGACGGACCGGCTGAGCACGATGGTTGACGAAGTGACGGCGAAGATGGAGAAGCATCCGGAAGAGAAGGATGGCCAACTGGTCCCGATCCAGAAGGTTGAGGTCGTCGCGCAGCCAAGATTCCAGGATCAGCTGCACTCGGTGATGGGACCCTACTTGGAATTCCTGGGAGTCGCAAGCTTCGTCCTGGTTCTGGTGTTGTTCATGCTCATCGGACGAGAGAGCCTGAGGGACCGGATCGTCGGGCTGTTCGGTCATCGCCAGATCGGTCTGACGACGCGAACCATGGAAGAAATCCTCCAGCGGACCAGCCGGTATCTGGCGACGAATGCCGTGGTCAACTCGGGCTTTGGCCTGGTGATCGGGTCCGGCCTGTGGTTGATCGGCGTGCCCTACGCGGTCCTCTGGGGCTGCCTCGCGGCTTTGCTAAGATTTATCCCCTACGTTGGGTCCGCCGTGTCGTTTGCGTTGCCTCTCATCTTCTCGATCGCTCACTTCAAGGGCTGGGGCGAGCCACTGGAACTCACCGCCCTCTTCCTCGGGGTTGAGATCATCCTGAACAGCTTCCTGGAGCCAGTCATTTATGGCAAGACGACCGGGGTCTCGGCACTCGGGCTCCTGGTGGCCGCCATGTTCTGGACCTGGCTGTGGGGGACCATGGGCCTTCTACTCTCAACCCCGTTGACCGTTTGCCTGGCCGTGCTGGGCAAATATGTTCCCAGCCTTCGCTTCTTCGCGATCCTGCTGGGTGAAGAGTCCGAATTGTCGGCCGACGTTCGGTTCTATCAGCGGCTCGTTGCCCTGGACCGTGAGGGCGCGCTCGAAGTCGTCAACGAGGCCACGAAATCGCTCCCTCGGGTGCAGCTGTTCGACCAGATCCTTGTGCCGACGCTGTCCCTGGCGCAGCGTGATGCCATCCGGGAAGAACTTGATGAGGCCGAGCAGGCATTCATCTGGCAGGTCATCGGTGACGTGCTGGATGGTCTGTCCGGGGTTCCGGACATCAACCTCGCCTCGGTGGCCCTTTCGGCCAATGGAGCATCCATTGGGGGAAATTCGTCTCCGGCACCCAGACGGGTCATCGTCGGACTGCCCGCTCAGGGTGCGGCCGACACGTTGGTCCTTCGAATGCTGGGCGAGGTTCTGAGCCCGGCGGGCATCGATCTGGAGATCATCGCGGATTCCGAAACGCCGCTCCAGGCCGCCGAACGCGTGGCCGAGTTCTCGCCTACGCTCATTGTCGTGTCGCACGTGCCACCGGAAGGGTTGAGGACGGCTCGTTACCTCGTGCAGCGTCTTCGCGCTCAATTCGCGGACTTGCCAATCGTGGTCGGCCGATGGGGAGAAACGGGCGCGGCAGCCTCAGCCGCGGAACGGCTAATTGCGATCGGAGCCTCCAGGGTCGTCTTCACCGTCGCGGACGCGAGAGACCGCATTGTCGGTCTCGCTCTGCCCGAAAAGGCACATGAAGCGTCTGCGCTGCCGCTGCCTGCGTGAGACAGTTCGCGAGTGGCATATACATTGCTTATCATGGGTAATTGAAAGCCTCCACGGGTAGATCGAGCGATGATCAAGCAACCTGATTCCCAGAGCAGGCGTGGCCGAGGGTCAACTCCTCCGAGGACCCGTCGCGAATCCCAAGCCTCCCTCCAAATGAGAAAGCATGTGCCCGCGATGGCCGCGATGACTGAGATTGACCGTCCCTGGATCCAATCCGAGTTCGCGAAGTTGATCGCCGCAGAGCGATCCTTGATCACCGAAGCGAAGTCGAGGGCATCCTCGCCGCCGGACCCGACCCTTGGCGTCCTATATCATGAGATCGAAATCGCGGACGAGCGTCATCTGAAAGTCCTCGAAACCATCGCAGCTCGTTACGGCTATACGCCGAGTCGTTCCGAGAGCGGTGGGGTCGGTGAGACGCTCGGACGCCTCAGGGACAAGGTGTCCGAGATCGGCTCCACACCCTCGGACCTTCTCAACAGAGATCTCCAGGCCAAGTCCGATGCTCTCCATTGGGAGACCGCCTGGACCCAGGCGTTCGTGGCCATCGGCGATGCGACGAGCGCGGACGAACTCTCGGCTGTGCTGAAGGAAGATCAAGTTCACCATGATGCCCTGCTGGAGGGCCTCAAACACATGATCGAGCAGGGGGCTCGGGGCTCGGTCAAGACCTGAAGCAAGCTCCTTTCTGAAAATTGACCCTTTCCCCACGGCACGAATTCAGGCTCGATAAAGGTTATGCCTGGTATTGTATGTGCATGTGGTTCTTTGTGGAGTGCGCACCAGATGAAAGAATCGCCCAGCCCCGGAACTCCCGGCAAGAACGGTGTGAACGGCGCTCACCAGATGAACGGAACGAGAAATCCTACTGGCACGATGACTTCGGCGCTAGAAACGCCCTCGACGCAAAAGCCTCGAACTTTCTGGACCTCCGAAACGTTTACGGCGTGGGCTGGCAGCCCATTTGCACTCTACGGGGCGGCCGCGCTCGTCGTGGCTTGGCTGGCCGTTGGTCCGTTGTGCGGATACTCCGACACATGGCAGTTGACCATCAATACGGGAACCTCGGTCATCACGTTCTTGATGGTGTTCCTCATCCAGCGCACGCAGAATCGCGACACGCGGGCCATCCACCTGAAGCTGAATGAGCTCATCGCTGCCGTGGAGGGAGCCAGCAACCGGCTGATCAATGCGGAGGATCTGGATGATGAGGCCATGCGTTCCATCTACGAACGGTTCCAGGAATTGGCAGTCACAATGCAGGCCGAAGGGCCTTCGTGTCGGGCGAGTTCCGTGGAGGAGGTTCCGCTTCCCGATGAAGCGGCGATCGGCGTGAACAAATCAACAAACTGATTGGGAGGCACGATCATGAAGTTGCGTTCTCTTTCGGACCTGTTCATTGTCGAGCTGAGTGATCTCATGAGCGCAGAGAATCAACTCATCAAGGCCCTTCCGAAGATGGCCAAGGGCGCCAGCTCGCCGGACCTTCGGAAGGCATTCGAGGACCATCTCGAACAGACGAAGGGACATGTGCAGCGATTGCAGACCATCTTTGAAGAACTCGGAGAGTCGCCCAAACGCAAGAAGTGCAAGGCGATGGAGGGGCTGATTGAGGAGGGCGAGGAGATGCTCGGCGAGAATGCCGAGCCCGCGGTCAAGGACGCAGGGCTCATCGGGGCCGCCCAGCGGGTTGAACATTATGAGATCGCGGCGTACGGAACAGCGGCAACATACGCCAGGCACCTGGGGGACACGGTGGCGGAACAACTCCTCCGTCAGACACTCGCCGAGGAAGGCGAAACGGATAAGCTGCTGACGAGTATCGCCGAGTCCTCGATCAACTTCCGGGCCGAGGTTCCGGTTTGAAATTGCGATTAATCAGGTAGCGGCCAGTTCGAGCGCGTCCGATTATTCGGACGCGTTCTTGTTTTCCCGTGACACGATCTCTAGGCGGACGCCCCGAATTGCTTTCGCTTGCCGTTGTACCCCCATCCGTATCGCAGAAGCTGCGGATACCCGTCCCTCCGCACGGCTCGTCCTCACGGAAACCGTTCGCCGCGGCCGACCATGGCTTGTGCGGGACGCACACGATGGGATAATCCATCGGGGGGCGACTCGTGTCCGCGCGAGGACGAAGACGTAGGCGACGACCCGATCGTCCGATCTTGAGGTTCCGATGCAGCCATCGAGGTTCGTGAGCCTTCTTATCCTGGTCGTTTTGCCTCTGGCGCGAACGATGGCCCAATCGGACCCTGGCAGCCAGGATCAGAAATCCGCCCCACTGGCCCCGTCATTCAAGACCGAGATTCAGCCTCTCCTTCAGTCCAAGTGCGTTCGGTGCCATGGCGAAAAATCGCTCAAAGCGGATCTGGACCTGAGCACGTTCAAGGGCATTGTCAAGGGCGGAGAGTCCGGTCCCGTCATCGTGACCGGCAAGCCGGACGAAAGCCCGCTGTATGAAAAGGTCCATAAAGGCGAGATGCCCCCCGCAAAGAAGGATCGTCTCAGCGAGGTCCAGGCGGACTCCCTCCGGCGATGGATTGCCTCGGGCGCGAAGTCGGATTCGGATCCAGGTGACGACGTCAATCCGATCGCCAAGGCACCGTTGAGTCAACATGACGTCATCCCCATCGTGCTGCGACACTGCACCGGTTGTCACGGACTTCGTCAAAAAGAGGGCAACCTGGATCTTCGGAGCAGGGCCTCAATGCTCCGTGGCGGGAAATCCGGCGCCGCCATTGTTCCGGGCAAACCCGAGGCAAGCCTGCTGATCAAGCGGATTCATCTCGGCCAGATGCCTCCGCCC
This sequence comes from Planctomycetota bacterium, assembly GCA_028291545.1. Classification (GTDB taxonomy): domain Bacteria; phylum Planctomycetota; class Planctomycetia; order Isosphaerales; family Isosphaeraceae; genus JAQGHR01. Next base: position 13,825 of record JAQGHR010000004.1, read on the forward strand.
GCACGCCTGGTCGAAGGGAGCGTGAAGCCGGTCGATCAGGCGGAGACGGAAATTCTCGGCCGTTGGATCAGCCAGGGCGCACCCGAAATCGCGATTGATCCCGATATCGCGACAAACCGACCCGACCCGCTGGTCACGGACAAGGACCGAGAATTCTGGGCCTTTCAGCCGCCGAAGCCCGTGACGGTGCCCGGCGTAAGGCATCAGGAGCGAGTTCGGAATCCTGTTGATGCCTTTGTGCTTCAGAAACTTGAGGCGAAGGGGCTCTCGCTCGCCCCGGAGGCCGAGCGGCTCGTCCTGTTGCGCCGGGCCTCGTTCGACCTGACCGGACTTCCTCCCGATCCGGAAGAGGTCCGTTCGTTCCTCGCGGACACCGACCCGAATGCTTACGCCGTCCTGATTGATCGCCTCCTCGCCTCGCCCCGATACGGCGAACGTTGGTGCCGTTACTGGCTAGATCTTGCCGGATACTCGGACTCGGAGGGGAAGCGTGAGCAGGATTTGCCGCGTCCCCACGCCTGGCGATATCGAGATTACGTCATCCGTGCCTTCAACAGCGACAAGGGCTACGATCGCTTCCTGATGGAACAACTCGCAGGCGATGAGCTGGCCGATTATGAGAACGCGCCGGAGATCACGCAGGAAATTTACGACAACCTGGTGGCGACCGGGTTCCTCCGCATGGCACCCGATGCGACCTGGGCGAATATCACGGGATATGCCCCCGACCGGATCGAAGTCATCGCCGATGAGATCGACATTCTCGGTTCCGCCGTCATGGGCCTGACCCTCAAGTGTGCCCGTTGCCACACGCACAAATTCGACCCGATCCCTCATCGCGATTACTATCGGCTGGTGGACGTTTTCAAAGGCGCGTACGACGAGTACGACTGGCTCAAGCCCGATGTCCGGCCTGGGCTGGGGCCGGTGAGCGAGGACCCGCGGGGAGGTCGGCTGCTGCCCTTCGTCACGACTGCGGAGCGTCGCGCCTGGGAGGCAAGTCATGCGAAGATCCAGAAAGAGACGGACGCGATCCGCCTAGAAATAGGAAAGCAGACGGAAGTCCTGTGCGCCAAATACCGCGAGGAACGGCTTGCCGGTTTGCCCGAGGTCTTGAGGGCCGACCTCAGAACCATGCTCGCCACCACCCCCGGGAAGCGGGACGCGGTCCAGAAGTACCTCGCCACCAAGTTTGAGGCGCAATTGAGTGTCGACGCGAACACGCTGAAGATGCTCGACCCGGCGTACAAAAAGGCATTCGAGGACGCCGACGCGAAGATTCGAGACCTGGAGAGCCGACGGTCGCCGGAGCCCAAGATCCAGGCCCTGTGGGACCGGGGCGAACCATCGCCGACGTACATTTATCGCCGGGGTGATTTCTTGAGCCCCAGCCGCCTGGTCGGACCGGGTGTCCCCTCCGTCTTGACGGACGGTAAAGACACCGCCTTTGAGGTGAAGCCACCCTGGCCGGGCGCGAAAAAGACCGGACGACGTCTGGCCTTCGCGCGTTGGATCACCCGACCGGACCACCCGCTCACGGCGAGGGTCGCCATCAATCGAATCTGGAAACATCACATGGGTTCGGGCATCGTGAAGACGCTCGACAATCTCGGGAAAGCCGGGTCCTCGCCCTCTCACCCGGATTTATTGGACTGGCTGGCCGGTGAGTTCGTCCGAAGCGGCTGGAGTATCAAGGCAATGCATCGGTTGATCATGAATAGTGCCACCTACCGGCAGAGTTCGGCGGTGACCCCGGAACTGGTGTCAATGGACCCCGACAATGCCTTGTATTCTCGCATGCCCCTCGTTCGGCTAGATGCCGAGGCCCTATACGACACGCAGCTCGTGGTCGCCGGTCGCCTCAACGAGACGCGCTTTGGTCCCGCCGATCCGGTCCAGGTCCAACCCGACGGGCTCGTGACCCCGACCGGCACGCAGGCCGGTTGGCGTCGGATGATCTACGTGCGACAGGCGCGGAAGCAGATCCCGACACACATGGAGAATTTTGATTTTCCTCAGATGAACCCCAATTGCGTCGAGCGACGCGACTCGATTGTCGCCCTTCAGGCCCTCCAACTCATGAACGCCCGGATGAATCACGAGCTGGCCGAGGAGTTCTCCCGACGAGTCCGACGAGAGGCCGGAACCGAAGCGCCGAAGCAGATCGAACAGATCTACCTGATCGCACTGAACCGCCTCCCCAGCGACGAAGAAAATCGGATCGGCGTCGAGGCCTTGGCGAAGCTGGCCCGACACTGGCAACTGGCGTCGCCAGGCGTCGGACATACAGACCCCGATGCCGCGTCGCGAAAAGCAATCGCGACGTATTGCCACGCGATCATGAACTCGGCAGGGTTCCTGTACGTGGATTGAGACGTCGATCCGTCCAAGAACCTGTGGCGCACCCCGTGAATTGGCGCGCGAGTCGTACCGGCGCCGGGGAGAAGAGACAATGTCGGAAAGCGGACTGCGAGAAGCGACCAACATCTCCCGGCGCAGCTTTCACCAGGGCGTCTCCAGCGGCATACTTGGTTCGGCGCTGACTTATCTGCTCGCGCGGGACCTGCAAGCCTCGGATGGCCCAGGAGACCGCTACCAGGACTTGAAGCCGCGCGATCCGCATTTCGATCCCAAGGCAAAGTCCGTCATTCATCTTTTCATGAATGGCGGCCCCAGCCAGATGGACCTGTTCGACCCGAAGCCGATGCTCGATAAGCACCACGGGGAGAGCTATTCCGACAAGATCGCCGGTGAGGTCGAGTTCATCAAGGACGCGGGTGCCCTGATGCGCAGCCCGTTCAAGTTCGCCCGACACGGCGAATGCGGCGCGCCGGTCTCGGAGGTCATGCCTCACCTCGCCGGGCTCGTCGATGACATCGCGTTCATCCGTTCGATGCATACGACCAACCTGACCCACGAGCCGGCGGTGTACCTCATCCAGACGGGCAAGATGGGACCAGGCCGCCCCACGGTGGGATCATGGGTCGTCTATGGCCTGGGCAGCGAGAACCAGAACCTTCCGGCTTACGTCGTGCTCGATGATCCGCTGGGCCTGCCCGTCAACGGCGTCGAAAACTGGCAGGCGGGATTCCTCCCCCCGACGTTTCAGGGGACGCGATTCCGTTCCACCGGGTCTCCGATCCTGAATCTCAAGAGCGAAATTGATCGTCCGGCCGACGTCTTGCACCTGGAGCAAGACCTGATCAACCGCCTCGACCAGATCCACAAACACGACCGGCCGGGTCAGCCCAACCTGGAAGCTCGCATCGCCAGTTACGGTCTCGCCGCCCGGATGCAACTCGCGGCGACGGAGGCGCTGGACGTCTCGCGGGAGTCGGTGAAGACGCAGGAGATGTACGGCATCGGGCGTCAGCCGACCGACTCCTACGGTCGCCGTTGCCTGATCGCGCGGCGTCTGGTCGAACGCGGCGTGCGTTTCGTCCAGCTCTACATCAACAGTCACATCTGGGACACGCACACGTCGCTCGCGACCGAGCTCAAGAGCGCCTGCGATCGCACGGATCGGCCAATCGCCGCGCTTCTCAACGACCTGAAGCAACGGGGATTGTTCGACACGACGCTTGTCGTCTGGGGAGGCGAATTCGGCCGTCTCCCGATCGCGCAATTGCCGCCCGACAAGAATGAGAGCAAGGCCGGTCGAGACCACAACAAGAACGCCTTCTGCACGTGGATGGCTGGTGCCGGAATCAAGGGCGGTACAACCCACGGAACGACCGATGAACTGGGACTCAAGGCCGTCGAGAATCGCGTGAGCGTGCCCGACTGGCATGCGACCATCCTCCACCTCCTGGGGCTTCATCACGATCGTCTCTTCATCGAGCAGAACGGCCTCAAGGAAAAACTGACGGGTGTGAGCGAAGCCCGAGTTGTCAAGGAGATCCTGTCATGACTCGATTTATGAATGCGTTCTGCACTTACTGGCCGCGTATCGCGTGCTTGTTAATCGCGACGTCGGTTTCTTCCTTTTCGGGAGTCGTGGCCGAAAATCCGATCTTCCTGGATGGCGCAAAACTCGAGCGTATCCACACTCGCCTCGCCGGGCTCAACAGCGGGCTGACCGAAGGTCCCGCAGTCGCCCCGGATGGCAGCATCTACTTCACGGACATGCCGTTTGGAAGTGGTCATGGGATGATTCTCCGCTTCGACCCTCGCACGAGGAAAACCACCGTTTTCACCGATCAGGCCTACAAGTCGAACGGCCTGGCGTTCGACCGGGAGGGGAAACTCCTCTCCTGCGACGGCGCCGACGGTGGTGGACGGTGCGTCCGACGATGGGATCTCGTTACGGGCCGAAGCGAGATCGTCTCCGATCGCTATCAGGGCAAGCGATTCAACTCTCCCAACGATCTATGCGTCGATAAAAAGGGCCGCATCTACTTCAGCGACCCCCGCTACAGTGGGACGGAGCCGCGCGAGCTCGCCAGGGAAGCCGTGTATCGCATCGAGAAGGATGGAAGCGTCAGCGAGATCACACATGACGTCGAGAAGCCGAACGGCCTGTGCCTCAGCCCGGACCAGCGCACGTTGTACGTCGCCGACCACAACAATGGAGGCAATCGGCTGTCCCCGAACGACCCGGAGCCTCGGCGTGGGGTGATGAAAATTTACGCCTTTCCGCTCGACGAGAACGGTCTGGTGAGCGGCAATCGCAAGACTCTCGTGGATTTCGGGAAGGAGAACGGATGCGATGGAATGCGAGTTGACGCGCAGGGCAACATTTATCTGGCCGTCCGCAGCCTCGCCCGGCCGGGGATTCTCGTGATCGATCCTTCGGGCAAGGAATTGGCCTTTCTCGCGACCGGCCCCACCGGCCAGAAGGGCGTTTTCGAGGACTGGAAGGGCATTCCCAGCAACATGGAATTCGGGATCGGGGGCGACGCCAACACGCTCTACATCACGATCGACAAGAGCCTGAATCGAATCCAGGTCAAAACACACGGCCTTCACCCGTACACAGGCGGAAAGTGACCTTGAGCATGGGAACGCCCGGATTATCAAGCCCCGCCGACGTCGGCGAAATGGGCGGTCCGCCCGATCGAGACGTGACCCGGTTGCGGGATCTATCTTCCCAGCAATGGAAGTCCGGCGCCGCGGCCTGGTTGGGCTGGCTCTTCGACGGGCTGGACATGCACCTGTACGTGCTGGTCGCCGCCCCGTTCGTCGCGGAATTGCTCGGTGTAGGCCAGACCGATCCGAACGTGAGCTATTACAGTTCGTGGATTCAGGCGGCATTTCTGTTCGGCTGGGCTCTGGGGGGAGGATTTTTCGGGCGGATCGCCGACAGGCTCGGCCGTAGCCGTTCTTTGATGCTGACAATCCTCACCTATGCGACCTTCACCGGTTTGTCCTACTTTGCGCAAACGTGGTGGCAACTGCTTATTTTTCGATTCCTCGCGGCCCTCGGCATCGGCGGAGAGTGGGCGGTGGGCGCATCCCTCCTCTCCGAGACCTGGCCGCGACGCTGGCGGCCATGGATGGCGGCCGTCCTGCAAACCGGCGTCAACCTGGGGGTGATGCTGGCGAGTCTGGCGAACTTCCTGCTGGCCGACTATCCGAAGCGAACGGTCTTCCTGGTCGGCGTGCTCCCTGCGTTTCTTGTGCTCTGGATTCGCCGCGCCGTGCCGGAACCCGAGGAATGGCATGAGGCCAAGCGACTGTCGGCCGACACACAGCCGCGTTTTCTGGAGCTTTTCCACGGCTCGGTACGCCGGATCACCGTCTTGACCACGCTCGTATGTGCTCTGGCGCTCACGGCGCACTGGGCCTTCCTGTTCTGGTACCTACAGCAGCTGCGAAATCTGCCCGAGCTGGCGGACTGGACCGGTACGGAGAAAACGCGCCTGGTCAGCAAGGTCATGACGGCGGTCATGTTGAGTTCGATCGCGGGAAACTTTCTCGCAGCCTGGATCGCGCGCTGGTTAGGGTACAGGCGAGCCATCGCGTGGCTTTGCCTGGCATACCTCGCGGCGCTTGTCGCCACCTACGGCCGGCCGTTGGAGCTGAATAACCTCTGGTACGGCTGGGCGGCGATTGGACTCTGTCAGGGAGTTTTCGCCTTATTCACGATGTATCTTCCTCCTCTCTTCCCGACCCTGTTACGAACGACGGGCGCAGGCTTCTGTTTCAACATCGGCCGCATCGCCGCCGGCGTGGGCACGGTCGTCTTCGGTCTGTTTTCGAGGGTTGGCGACTACCGACTCGCGATCCTCTATTCGGGTTTCCTGTTCCTGCCCGCGGCCGGAATCGCCTGGTTGCTTCCCGACCTACCGGACGAACGCAGGAAATGTCCGCCGGATTTGGGAGAGGATCTGACATGAACCTGAACAAGGTTTCCGATCGGGATGACTCGATCAACTCCGTTCGTGCCGATCTGGAATTTGAAGCCGACGATCATTGGGCGAAATTACCCCCGGGATGGAGTTGGGTCGAGACGACGGCCGTGGCGACCGATGACCAGGATCGGGTCTACGTTTTCAATCGCGGCGAGCACCCGGTCATCGTCCTCGATCGCGAGGGTGGATTCCTTCATTCGTGGGGTGAGGGCATGTTCGCCCGGCCGCACGGCATCTTCATCGGGCCGGACAACGCCGTCTATTGCACCGACGACCTCGATCATACGGTCCGCAAATTCACCCTGGAAGGACGACTCCTCCTCACCCTCGGCACGAGCGGCCGGCCCTCGGATACCGGGGCAACGAGTGTCGACTTTCGCAGCATCGTCCGAGCCGGTCCGCCGTTCCACTTCCCCACGAACACCGCGATCTCGCCCGAAGGCGACCTGTACGTGAGCGACGGATACGGAAACGCGAGGATTCACAAATTTTCATCCGAAGGTATTCATCTCCTCTCCTGGGGCGAACCCGGAAGCGGCCCGGGACAATTTCGGGTGCCGCACGGCATCGCGGTGGCTCCCGATGGCATTGTTCACGTCGCCGACCGAGAGAACAGCCGGATCCAACGATTCACGGCCGATGGGGACTATCTCTCGGAGTGGGTCGATGTGGCCAGGCCGTGTCAGATTTTCATCGATGGGATCGGCACGGCCTATGTTGCTGAGTTAGGGTTCCTCGCGGGGATGTGGCCCGGGACGACCGCTCCGGCCGGCGCTCCGGGAGGTCGAGTGAGCATATTCGACGGTGACGGCCGGTTGCTCGCCCGATCGGGAGGGGGCCGCAACCCGTGTTCGCCGGGCGACTTCTTCGCGCCGCATGGAATCTGGGTCGATTCGCGAGGCGATTTCTATGTGACCGAAGTGACCATGTCCGCCGGAGGCAATCGCGGGCTGGTTTCGAAGGATTGCCACACCTTGCAGAAATTCGTGCGGAAGCCGACCTGAAACGAACCGTCTCGTCAGTCTGCCCGTCAACCGGCGAGCGATCTTTCTGAAGAGGAATCACGGCCGATGAAAGCCTGGCGATTTCACGCATTCAACGACATGCGGCTGGATGACGTACCGGACCCCATCTGCTTCCCCGGCCATGTGCTTGTCGAGCCCCTCTGCGTTCAGCCGAGCATCACTGAGGCGCTTCTGGCCCGCGGCATTCCGACCCTGGCCTTCGAGCGAGTCAAGCGTCGGCTGGAGACCGAGGCCCCCATCCAGCTTTTCGGGCACGAGTTCTGCGCCCGCATCGTCGAGGTTGGGGAGGGGGTGACTCAATTTCAGGTCGGCGATCGGGTCGCGGCGAGGGCGAAACTTCCGTGTGGTCAATGCTCGCTTTGCCGGTCCGAACGGAGCGACCTGTGCCGCAAGGGGCCTGTCATCGGATTCGATCTTCCTGGCTGCTTTTCCGAGGTCGCCATCCTTCCCGCGATCGCCCTGGTGAAGGTGGACGACCGGATCTCGGATAGCGAGGCGGCATGTCTACAATCGTTGAGCGACAGCGTTGCCGCCGTCGAGACGGCGCAATTGCAGATCGGGAATTCGGTGGTGATTCTTGGTCAGGGGAGCATGGGCCTCGAATGCCTTCAAGTTGCCCGATTGAGCGGCGCGGGCTTGGTCATCACGGTGGACGTGCGCGAGGAAGCCTGCCAGGTCTCGCGTGAACTCGGGGCGGATCATGCGCTGAATGCGCGTTCGACCGACATCGTGGCGGAGATTCGCGACCTGACCGGTGGAATTGGGGCGGATGTCGTCTTCGAATGCGCGGGAGGCAGCCCGAAACAAGGGCTCGCCGGCTCTCAGACGCTGTCGCAGGCCGTTGACGCGGTCCGATCGGGCGGGAAGATCCTCGGTGTTTCCTGGTTCGGCGCCCCGCTCCAGCTCGACATCGACCTCTTTCGTGAACGGAGTCTGCGCTACCTCTTTCCGGACATCAGCACTCAGGCACATCTCCAACATACAGTCCGACTTGTCGCTAGCGGTCGGGTTCGCCTCCAACCGACCATCACGCACGTGCTCCATGGCATGAAATCCGTGCCGAAGGCCTTTGAGATCACGGCAAACAAAGGGGAATACAAGGCCATCAACCCGGCGCAGGTCATGATGCAGTCGAGCTTGTGAGTTCCGCCCCGGGTTCCAGGGACTCGCGGCTTCCCTCTGTGGCGAGACGGATCCACGTCGCCCAAAGGGCAAGTACCGCGAGCCTCTGGAGTGCCGTGACGGAGTGTGCGAGGATAGGTGGACCACACTCCAGAACGAATCCGCGAATCCGTCACGTTTCCGCACCACGGGATCGAATACGCTCGGGTGTGTCGCTGCGTCCGCTTTGATGCCTCGTCACGGCCGTGATCGAGGCACCTGCATCTTTCCTGTCGGAAACAAGGCCAAGCACCATGAATCGACTCTTGCTAGCGATCCTCGGGACATCGATCCTCACGGCTGCAACCGGTTGCTCCAACAGGGAAGCCGCCACCCCGCAGGCGGACGCGAAGGGCGGTTCGGCTTCGAAGGCCACCAAGGGGACCATCGGCGTCTCGGTCCTCACGCTCACCAATCCCTTCTTCAAGGTGATCGGAGACTCGATCACCGAGGAAGCTCGCAAGCATGGGTATGACGTGATCGTGACGAGCGGGGAGTTCGACGTGGCGAGGCAGCAGAACCAGGTGAAGGACTTCATCGTCAAGAAGGTCGCGGCCATTGTCCTTTGCCCGTGCGACTCCAAGTCCATCGGCCCCGCGATCCAGGAAGCCGCCTCGGCCGGGATTCCCGTCTTCACCGCCGACATCGCCTGCCTGGACCCGGCCGCGAAAGTGGTGTCCCATATCGCCACAGACAATTATGGCGGCGGCAAGCAGGCGGGTCAGGCCATGATCGAGGCTCTGGGAGAGGCCGGCGGCAAGGTCGTGATCCTCGACTTCAAGCAAGCGGAGTCCTGTCAGCTACGGGTTCAAGGGTTCAAGGAAGTCATCGACGCTTATAACACGAAGCGGGGATCTGGCCGAGTCTTGATCGTTGCGGAGCTGCCCGGCGACGGCAAGAAAGATCAGGGCTTCAAGTGTGCGGAGGACGCTCTCCAGTCCCACGCTGACATGGCGGGAATCTTCGCGATCAATGATCCCTCCGCGCTCGGAGCACGGGCTGCGCTGGAAAAGGCGGGGAAAGCCGATCAGGTGAAAATCGTCGGCTTCGACGGCCAGCTCGAGGGAAAGCAAGGCATCAAGGAGGGCAAGATTTATGCGGACCCGGTCCAATTTCCCGAGAAGATCGGCCAGATGGCGGTTGCCTCCATTTTTCAGTTCCTCGCGGGCGAGGACGTGCCCGCAAACCAGTTGATCCCCACCTCCCTGTATCGGAAGAAGGACGGGCTGAGCGACCCGATGCTCAAATAGCGTCGGGTCCTTCGGGCATCACGGAAGTATCAAGGTAAACTCGATCGTCTCGTCCGCTCAGACCTCTCAAGACATCATCAGCGATGACCAATCGACATTTCCATTCCGCGGTGAATCACCTGCTCTCCGAGTACGGCATGGTCGTCGTCCTCTTCTTGCTATGCGTCTTCTTCTGCGCCGTCACCTATGACGAGCAGCACCCGACCGGCGTCGTCGCGGCGCGGCAACTCGGGTCGGCGATACGTGCGGCTTCGAAGGATCGCGATCGCGTCGTGATCGTCGTCCGGGACAGTACCGAAGATCGTCTCTTCGCCGAAGAACTCCGCAAGACGTTATCGGCCGATCGGCTGGAAGTCGTCGGTACCGTCCGCGGACAGCCGGCCGATGCGCGAAGGGCGATCACCCAGCTCGGGCAGAAGGGTGAACCGATCGCCTTCTTCGCCTGTAACCAGGTCACGTCCAATTGGGAGGTTTTCGCACCCCTGCAGCAACGATTTCCTTCCCTCGCCGGAGCGCGAATCTTCAAGCCCGAGAGCTACTACTGGCCCAACTTTCTCAAGACCGAAAACCTGCTGAACATCGCGAATCAGATCGCGGTGATCGCCATCATCGCGATCGGAATGACGATGGTGATCATCACCGGCGGCATCGACCTTTCCGTCGGCAGCCTCATCGCCTTGTCCGCCGTCGTCACCTCCCGTCTGATTCGCGACCTGGCCGGTGGAGACGCGGCCACCACGAGCGGCATGATCCTGGCGAGCGTTTGCGGCATCCTCGCCTGCGCGGTTTGCGGACTTTTCTCGGGCGCGATGGTGACGCTTTTCGCCATACCTCCGTTCATCGTCACGCTTGCGATGATGCTCGCGACCAGCGGGCTCGCGTACATCCTGGCCGAGGGTCAATCGATTAATCAGGTCCCGGACGCGTTCGTGTGGTTGGGACGAGGCGCGGATGTTTTCTGGCTTCCGAACGCGGTCTTGCTGATGATCGTCCTGTACGCGGTCGCGCACCTCATGATGAAGCGAATGCGGATCGGTCGATACATCTATGCCGTGGGCGGAAATTCGGAAGCGGCGAGGCTCTCCGGCGTCTCGATCCGGTCGGTGCTGCTGCTCGTCTATGCGCTCTGCGGGGCTCTCGCCGGCCTGGGCGGGGTCATCACCGCCTCGCAGCTCAAGAGCGGGGCACCCACGTATGGCCAGATGTATGAACTCTACGTGATCGCCGCGGTGGTCGTGGGAGGGACCTCGCTTTCGGGGGGATCGGGCAAAATTCTCGGCACTCTGGTCGGTGCATTGATCATTGCGGTCATCCAGAATGGCATGAATCTCCGGGGCGTCGAGAGTTATACGCAGAAGATCATTCTTGGCGGTGTCATCCTTGGCGCGGTCTTGCTCGATCGGCTGAAACGTCGTCCCCGGGGTTAGACCCGGAGGAGGGGCGATGACGATGAGTCGGCTCGGAAAAACGGCGATTGTCACCGGCGCAGGCTCGGGGATCGGGCGCGCGACGGCGCTCGCACTCCTGGCGGAGGGCTACGCGGTCGTCCTGGCCGGTCGGCGGCCCGAGGCGCTTTCGGAGACGAAGGCACTGGCCGCAACTGCGGGCGATCGAGCCCTGCCGGTCCCGACCGATGTCACGGACGCAGAATCCGTCCGGTTGCTTTTCCAGACGACGAGGCAGGCGTTTGGCCGCCTTGACCTGCTTTTCAACAACGCGGGCCGGAGTGCGCCGGCGGTTCCGATCGAGGATCTGTCGGTCCAGGATTGGCGGCAGGTCGTGGACGTGCTTCTCACCGGCTCGTTCCTCTGCATTCGCGAGGCGTTTCGGTTGATGAAGGATCAGGTGCCGAGGGGCGGACGAATCATCAACAATGGATCAATCTCCGCGCAAACTCCACGGCCGAATTCGGCACCCTACACGGCCGCGAAGCACGCGATCACGGGGCTCACCAAGTCCACCGCGCTGGACGGCCGGAAGTATGACATAGCGTGCGGCCAGATCGACATCGGGAACGCGGCGACCGAGATGACCGCCCGAATGAAAAATGGCGTGGTCCAGGCGAACGGCGATCTCACGCCGGAACCGACAATGGATGTTGCGCACGTGGCTCGCGCGGTCGTGTACATGGCGGGGCTGCCCCTGGATGCCAACGTCCTGTTCATGACCGTGATGGCCACGAAAATGCCGCTGGTGGGACGGGGCTGAGATCGATTAGACGAACCGTCGGATAGCCGCCGCGAGAGGACTCAAACCCTCCGGACGCATTGCAATTATTCATGCCGAAGTGAGGTAATCGGGTCAACCTTCGCCGCGCGCGAAGCCGGGTAGACGGACGCCAGCATTGTTATGAGCGCTGCCAGGGCGGGGCCGCCAAGCACGAGCCAGAGTGGAAACGCGAACAACGATCCCGCGACGGGTCGAGGTGTCTGCGCCTCCATGATGGACTTCGCGAACCTGTCACCGGGAATCGAGGCCAGCCAGGACAGCAGGAGCCCCAGGCTACCGCCGAGCAAGCCGATGAAGGCTCCCTCAACGAGAAAGATCACGCGGATCTGGCTCGTTCGTGCCCCCAACGCCTTCATGATTCCAATCTCGTGGATTCGTTCAAGCACGCTCATGATCATCGTATTGGTGATGCCGATGGCGGCCACAGTCAGGGCCACGGCGGCGATGAACGCCGTGGCGAGAGAGATCAGCAGGACGTTCATCCGGATCGTCTCGAGCACCTGGACGAGCGACGACTGCGAGAAGCCACTCGCCTCCACCGCCTTCGTCACTGCCTTGACGTTCTCATCGCGATCCACGATCAACACGGCGTTGTTCAAGCCATTCTCCGCAAGTACGGAGGATCGTAGAAAGAATTTGGCGGCGGTTCGTGGGGGTAGGAGAATGTCGGTCCCGTTCGAATTGCCGGCGAAGAAGAGATTGTTTCGCTTCTCGTCCTCCGGTAGCGCTTCCCTCATCACGCCGACAATCGTAAATGTCTCCTCGAAGATATCTTCCCGCATGGACTCGGTCTCGATCGGCGATCGTTCAAGTAGCTTCAGAAAGGCTACGCGTTCCTCGCCCGGGATTGGCAGAAGCTTGATGAGGATTGCGAGACGATGAAGCGCACGGATCAGCGCCTCGCTCTCGATCGCGGTGAACCCTTTTGGCCCGAACGTCAGGAGATGGGTGAGGGACCAATTGCTACCGCGCCCCATCCGGTATTCAAGCCGTATCGACTTTCCGATCGCCTTTCGAACGTCTTCATCCGCGACCATTCCAAGCTCGTAGAGCAAGAATTCGTGAACGATCGCCTCCTGGCAGACGTCGTTGGTGAGTGAGCGGCCCGCGATGAGGCGATTGTTGAAGTCGGAGTCGGGATCGGCCGAAGAAAAATTCACTTCCAGATCCTTGCTGAATCCCTCGACCTTGCCGCGGCCCGCGTGCTGGACGACGGGGACAAGTCGCTCGACGTGAGGAACCTTTGCCAGCCGCTCCAATCCCTCTTGATCCAGCCGGTTCTTGACCCGTGCGACGCTACGGCGGTCCCATTTTCGAATCATCGCATGCCGCAGCCTTGCCCGTTTTGATTCGCTCATATCTCCGATGACCGTCTTGTTCGCCTCGGGAACGTCTCCGGGCACCGTCTCGTACTTGACATAGACGGCGACCTGCCTCAGGGCATTCGTGCCGCGAAATAAGTCGAGGATCGCCCGGTCGACGCCTTGTCCGACGGAAATGCTCACGATCAAGGCGAACGTCCCGACAGCGACGCCGAGAACCGTCAGGGCCGTGCGCACCTTCTGTTGAGCGAGCGCGGAAACCGCGATGGAGAGCAGGTCAGACGCCCGCATCCGTGTCGAAGAGCGGCTCATGACTCGTCCTCCGACACGATCTGTCCATCGTGCAGCCGGACGATCCGAGCGGCCGCCAGATCCGCGAGATCCTTATCGTGAGTGACAACGATCAAGGTGGTCTTGTTCTGCGTTAAATGATCGAGCAGATGGTCCAGCACCTCGCGGGCGGTCGTCGAATCGAGATTGCCGGTGGGTTCGTCAGCAAGAAGAACGGAGGGCCGGTTCACCAGGGCTCGGGCGATGGCGACCCGCTGCCTCTCGCCTCCCGAAAGTTGATTGGGACGGTGACTCAGCCGATCGCTCAATCCGACCTCCGCAAGCGCGTCGCGGGCCCTCGCCCGTCGTGCCCGCTTGCCCCGGCCCGCGAAGATCATGGGGAGTTCGACGTTTTCGAGCGCAGTGCGTGAATCGATCAGGTTGTACGCCTGAAAGATCATGCCGACTGTCTCTAGCCGGAATCGTGCCATCGCATCAGGTCGCATCGCATGCAAGTCCGCACCGGCAACGCGGATCGTTCCGGACGTCGGTTGGTCGAGGCCGCCGAGGAGATTCAACAGCGTTGATTTCCCCGAACCTGATTTCCCCAGCAGTGCCACCCTCTCACCTCGGCCGATTCTCAGATCCAGGCTCCGCAAGGCCCAGATGGTCGAGCCACCCGCGTCGTAGGTCTTCGTTAACCCACGCGCCTCCACGGCCAGTTCCGATGTCTTTATTGTGTGTTCGCTTATGGGAACAATGGGGGGCATCGTCCAGACCTTGAGTTGTCAGTCCATTGTTGGGGCCTTCCCATGAAACAGGATTGGAGTGTCTGACACAAGTCAGAAGTACGCGAGAAAACTCGCTCGATCTCTTCGGGAGTGGGGCATGGGTTCGCCTTTGCGAGTCGCCTGCCGCGGGATCTCGGGGGTCGGGAGACTCCGGCCGGCTCCTGATCCGGACGGCGGATAGTAAAAACTCCCTGAGAGGAATCGAAACTCCTACGCCCGTATCTTCGGCCGGCCCCCGTCCCTGGAACGCTCTCCTCGTGAGAATCATCGCGAGGATCGGCTCGTCTGATCGCGGATTCGCTCGAAGCCGCGATCTTCCCCGCAAGTCGATTCCGATCTCCGTGGCTGCACCAGGTCAGGGGGCGAGACTACGCCCTGGCAATGATGGAGATCGCGAATTACCCTGGGGAGGCTGGCCGCCGTCGCGGCCAATCGACTAACAGTTCAAGGGGAAACCGGACGATGAACCAAGACCTGGCTTACACCTCGCTCAAGGATGATCTCACGCGCCGGGGCTTCGCGGTCACAACCTTGGCCGCAGGATTCGCGCTGGCCGTGCAGCCCGTCTCGGCGCAGACGGTCACGACCGATACCAAGGATCTGGAAGCCGGCGAGGTCAAGATCCCGACACCCGACGGCCAGATTCCCGCCTATCGCGCGATGCCCGCCAAGGGCGGACCGTTCCCTGTCATTCTGGTCGTCCAGGAGATTTTCGGCGTCCACGAACATATCAAAGACATCTGTCGACGTCTGGCCAAGCTCGGCTATCTGGCAATCGCTCCCGAGTTGTACGCGAGGCAGGGCGACGTCTCGAAAATGACGGACTTCGGCAAGATCATTTCCGAGGTGGTCTCGAAAGTTCCCGACGCCCAGGTGATGTCCGACCTGGACGCGACCGTGGCCTGGGTCAAAGCGTCGGGCAAGGGCGACACATCCCGGCTCGGAGTGACCGGATTCTGCTGGGGCGGGCGAATTGTGTGGCTGTACGCGGCCCATAACAAGGACGTGAAGGCCGGTGTCGCATGGTACGGGCGGCTGGCCGACAAGTCGGACAAGTTACATCCGAAGCAGCCGATCGACGTGGTCGATTCGCTGAAGGCGCCCGTCCTCGGCCTTTACGGCGGAGCCGACCAGGGCATCCCTGTCGAGTCGGTCGAGAGGATGCAGGCCGCTCTCAAGAAAGCCGGCAAGCCCTCCGAGATCGTGCTCTACCCCGAGACGCCCCACGGCTTCCACGCGGATTATCGGCCGAGCTATCGCAAGGACAAAGCCGAGGATGGATGGAAGCGGCTTCTTGAATGGTTCAAGAAAAACGGCGTGGCGTGAGGGATAATCGGCGGCAGTCTGGCCGATGACCGTGGGACGTCGGCCAGACTGCGCGAGGGAAGCGGGTCTTGTTGACGGTTGGTTTCGCGTCCCGTTCAAGAGAACGCGGCGACCGTTATAGGCCTCAATCCTTCTCTTCTTCTTCGTCCTCAAGGATCTTTCCGTCGGGATCAAGCACGAGTTCGCGAGGCTCTTTGCCCGCCAGGGTGACGACGACTTCGTAAGTCGTTTTCTCTCCGACTGTGACCATCTCGGCGCTCTTGATCGTGCCCTTGGGGTACTTCGCCACGACGGCACCCGAGACCTTCTTGGGAAGATCCTTGACGGCGATTGTGGTTTCGATCTCGAGGATGGTCCCGTCGGGCTTCAGGGAAACCGAGAGGGTCTTGCCCGCGTCCTTCAACTCCAACTCAAAGGTCGTCTTGCCCTTTTCGACTTCCTTCTCGGCCCCCAGGATCTCCGCTTTCGGAAACTTGGCCTTCACGGCATCCAGGACGGCCTTCGGGACATCCTTCAACGGGACCTTTTCCTCGTCGGCACGCACGACCGCAATCGCGGCGATGAGACTCAGGGAGGCGAACAGTCCCATCCATCGTGTAGGTCGCTTCATCGATCGGCTCCAATCATGCTGAGGAGGTTCGGCCTCGATCCCGCACCCCGTTGATGAGAATCGTCGGCCGACGGAGATCTTAGCAAGTTGCCATGAATCGCCGATGAGCGGACGCTAAATTTCTCCTTATCCGCGGATCTCCGTCGCGACGCCCCGCGGAACAAGGATCGTGTGCGGGCTGGAGTCGTGTGTCCGTCTCGGCCGTGCAGAAAGCGCGACGCGAATCCAAACCTGCAGCTCGGAGATTTCGATGTATACAGATCCGACAACGATCAGGCCTGCCGCGCGAACTCGGAGAGCCGGGACTCTGGCCCTGGCGATCACGATGGCCTTCATCAGCTTCACAACGATCGCGGTTGCTGCCGAGCCTACGCCGAACTCGCCGGATGAACCGATCGCCAAGGTGTTTTCGGGGAGGAAGGCCACCGAGTTCCTCGATCAAGTCTCGGCGTCATGGACCAGTCAGCGAAAATGCGGAACCTGCCACACCAACATCAACTACATGCTCGCGCGGCCGGCGCTCGGGGCGGCCACGCCCGCCATGACGGACGTCCGCGCGTTCTTCGAGAATCGCGTTGCCCACTGGGAGGACAAGGAGGGCGACGCCAAGCCTCGGTGGGACGCAGAGGTGGTGACAACCGCCGTTGCCCTGGCTTTCAACGACGCAACCACGACCGGACGGCTGCACCCTCGGACTCAACAGGCCCTGGACAAGATGTGGACCCTGCAAAGGCCGGACGGGGCCTGGGACTGGTTGAAGTGCGGCTGGCCCCCCTACGAGCACGACGACTACTACGGCGCGACATTCGCCGCTCTCGGCGTCGGATGCGCGCCCGAGAACTATCAGGAAACCAAGCCCGCGCTGGAGGGTTTGACGAAACTCCGCCGCTACTTCCGCGAGACGCCCGCCCCGAGCCTCCATCACAGGGCGATGCTGCTCTGGGCTTCGCAAAAGGTCGAGGGTCTGATGACGCCCTCGGATCGCGAGGTCACAATCCGCGAACTGCTGGATCGGCAACGGCCGGACGGCGGCTGGAACCTGGCTTCGCTGGGAGATTGGAAGCGGATGGACGGTAAGGCAAACCCAAAGGATGCACCGAGCGACGGTTTCGGGACCGGATTCGTGGTCTACGTCCTCCGGCAGTCGGGAATGACGGCGGATAGCCCTCGGATTCAGCGCGGCGTCTCCTGGCTTCGGGCGAATCAACGGGTCTCGGGTCGTTGGTTCACCCGCTCGCTCAACAACGACAAAGCGCACTACATCACACACGCGGGCACGGGGTTCGCGGTCATGGCCTTGAAGGCCTGCGATGCCATCGACGAACGAGGCGAGTGACCGCGTCTAGTCGTCGGAATCCACAATCCCGGGCTGCTCACCCGGTCGGCCCGGATAGGGGCGAGTGCCTTTGAAGAGGCTGAACCAGTTGATCCGATTCAGCCAGTAAGGATCGGCTGCGTCGATATGGCTCCAGTCCAGCTCCTTCGTCTTCTTCAGCCAGAATTGTTCCTGTTCCGTCAAGTTCCTTCCCGATGGATTCCTCTCGTCGAGGGGGACATTATTCGGCGCGGATCGGTACGGACTGAGGTCGATCGAATCCGAGAAGCAATCGACCATCGGATCGGCGACGGAGTCGAACTTATTCATCGGATCGAGGCCGAGAATCATCTCGATCGACCGAATCATGTTCGATTGCGTATAGAACGAGGAATCGACGTGTTTCCGCTTGTTGAAGGGGCTGATCGCCATGAAGACCGTGCGATGTCCGTCGACATGGTCCGGTCCCGCCTGCGCGTCATCCTCGACGACGAAGATGCAGGTCTCTTTCCATTGAGGGCTCTTTGAGACGGCCTCGACGATCCGCCCCAAGGCCAGGTCGTTGTCCGCCATCATGGCCCGGGGCGTGGGATACTGGGGGTTGACTCCTTCCCCGTGGTCGCAGGGAAGACTCAGGATCATCAGATCGGGGACCTTGTCATCCCGGGAGTATTGCTCATACTCCCGCAGGAACACGTCGGCGCGATGCTGATCGCTCATGAGGAGCGGCCAGTAATGGACCTCGCGATTGATGTAGGGCTTGAGTCCCGCCAGCCGGGTGTCGGCGCCGAACTTGAACTTATGGGTCCCGTTCTTCCGATCTTCCCAGACCTCGAACCAGTCCTTGGGCATGGGCTCGTAGGTCGCGAGCTTCTCGTCGCAGAACTCACCGTAGACGCGGATTGACTTGTGCTTTCGTGCTGCGGCGTCCCAGAGCGCTCCGCCGTTGGAAATCGCCATCGAGTCATCACCATCGTCCGGATAGGTCCGGGAATAGCCGACGTAGAAGTGTTCGAGATAATCGTTCGCCAGGCATTGCGTGGACCACGCATGGCCCTCCGCGCTGTTGGTCCCGCTCACGTAGCCATTGTCAAATAGCGTGAATTCCCGGGCGATCTTGCGATGGTTCGGCATGACCTTTTCGCCGAGAGAGCAGAGCTTGGGATCGCCGTTGCCTTGCGGGAGGTCGCCGAAGACCTCGTCGTAGGTGCGGTTCTCCTTGATGATGTAGAGAACGTGCTTGATCGCGCCGTTGTAGACTTTCAGCGCGGGACGTTGGGGGTGAGCCTCCCATCGATTGTTGCTCGCGACAAGCCTCGTCGTCTCCCCGAGGTCCCGAGTCAGGTCGACGACGGTCACGGTGCCCTGGAAGTCGTGGGCGTTGCCGGGTTGGCCTAGAGATGTCTTGGTGACCGAGCCGTTTCCCTTGGTATTCAGCAGAAAGGCGCGTTTCCCGTCCGTCGCTACCGCAATCGCCGTCGGAAAATAACCGGCCGGTCGATAACCCCGCACCTGACCCTTGATGAGGTCAACCTCCACGAGTGCGTTATCCCCACCGTCGGCCACGTAAAGCGTATCGCCTCGGATCGCGAGTGCGTTGGGCATGCCGCCCAGGACCCGAAGCGATCCCCAACGAAGCTCGATGGTTCGAGCGACCTTGGCGGAGGCCAGATCAATCTCGGAGATCGAATCGCTCATCGCATTGGCGACATAAGCCTTGTCGCCGGAGATGGTAATTGCGGTCGGATGGATGCCGACGGCGACGTTTCGGGTTGAACCCGTCTCACGGTCGATCAGGCTCACCGTGCCCGAGGCCGGAGCGCCACGGTCGTCGATCAAGATGTCGATATCCTGGCTCTTCGCGGTCCTCTCGCCCGGCTTCGCAATTCGGCCTCCCCAGTTGCTCACGATCAAGGTTCGTTCGTCCTCCGAGAGTCGAGGCTCGAACGGAAGATTCTCAACGGGATACTCGCGTATCCGAGCCTTGCTCTTGAGGTCGATCTCGACGACTGCATTCCGGTTGGCGGCTGCCACGAACATGCGAGATCCATCCCGGGTGATCGCCATTCCGCCCGGGACCGGATTTGCGCTCTTGCCGGCAGGATTGATCGTGAATTTCGTCTCGCCCCGGAGGGTTCCGTTTTCGTACTTGAACGATTGGAGGTGGCCTATCGAGGTACTTGCGAACAGGCGATTTCCGTCCGGCGACCAGGCGAGTCCGTGGAATCCGGCATCGGCTCCCAGGGACGTCGTGCTCCCTTT
The DNA here is from genome assembly GCA_028291545.1 of Planctomycetota bacterium. Taxonomy (GTDB): domain Bacteria; phylum Planctomycetota; class Planctomycetia; order Isosphaerales; family Isosphaeraceae; genus JAQGHR01. Next base: position 33,739 of record JAQGHR010000004.1, read on the forward strand.
GAGGACGCCATCGGCATCGGCCAGGAACACCCTGGACTTGTTCAAGACCGCGAAGAACCTGCCCGACGGATGCATGGCCAGGTCGATCGGGCGGCCGTCGAAGGCGATCGATCCTCCCTCGATCCGCTGCCCCGAGGAGACAAGGTAACTGCCATCCGGCTGCTTTCCCATCCGCACGCTGACTCGATGCGCCAGACCGGCGAGGCAAACCAACAGCCCGAGGATGAATACAGCCTTCTTCCGACGCGTCATTGCAAGACTCCCGATCGCCGGGTTTCGAATCCAACGTCGCTTGGTGGGTCAGCCCTGGTAGAAATGCCGGGACGGCATCCTGTCTCGGCCGTGGACCATCATCGCAAACCTGGTTATGATGCAACAGTTGTTAAACGCCCTCGGATGAGATTTAACCGGAGCGAGCACCGAATGTCCGCGCGACTCCTCGGCTGCATGTTGCTGGTCCTCCCGTTGAGTGTTCGAGCGGGCGAACCCTCGCCGCCCGCCGTGAGCGAGCGGTTTGAAAAGAAGGTCCGACCGCTGCTCGCGAACCGGTGCTGGTCGTGTCACGGCGCCGAGAAGATCAAGGCGGGCCTACGGCTCGATTCCGCCGAGGGACTGGCGCGCGGAGGTGATTCCGGGGCCGTCGTCGTGCGAGGTAAGCCGGACGAGAGTCCTTTGATAGCCGCCATCCGCTATCAGGGCGATCTCAAGATGCCTCCGAAGGGGAAGCTAAGTGATGCGGAGGTCGCCGACCTGGTCGAATGGGTCCGTACCGGGGCCGATTGGCCTGGACCGGGGAACAGCGATTCACGACCGAAGACGTCGCCGCCCGGTAGTCCTCCTCCAACCCCAGGAAACGATGCCTTCTGGGCATTCCAGCCGACGCGAGATCCCATCCCGCCCAATGTGACCAATAATCCGTGGCCGAAATCGCCGATCGACAGATTTATCCTCTCTTCGCTCGAGCGGAGAAGCCTGAAACCAGCTCCCGCCGCCGAAAAGAGAGCCCTGATCCGCCGCGCCACCTTCGATCTTGTCGGCCTGCCCCCTTCGACCGAAGAGATCAATACGTTCCTCAATGATGAATCGCCGCTAGCGTTCGCCAAGGTCGTGGACCGACTCCTTGCGTCCCCCTCTTACGGGCAGCGATGGGGCCGGCACTGGCTCGATCTAGCTCGTTATGCGGACTCGAACGGCATGGATGAGAACGTTGCCTATTCGAACGCGTTTCGATATCGGGACTATGTGATCCGGTCGCTTAACAGCGACAAGCCCTACGACCAGTTCATCAAGGAGCAGATCGCCGGGGACTTGCTGCCTCGGAGCGACGAGGAGTCGATCAATCAAGAGCGTCTCGTCGCGACCGGATTCCTGGTGCTCGGTCCGAAAATGCTGGCCGAGGACGATCCGGTCAAGATGGAGATGGACATCATCGACGAGCAGGTCGATACGGTCGGCCGCGTGTTCATGGGGCTCACTCTGGGTTGCGCACGCTGCCACGATCACAAGTTCGACCCGATCCCGACGGCCGACTATTACGGACTGGCGGGGATCTTCAAATCGACCAAGACGATGCAGAACCATTCCGTCGTCGCCATGTGGAACGAGCGGCCTCTGGCGACCAGGGGCGAGTTGATCGCGTTCGAGGCACATAAGAAGGAGGTCGCCGATCGTAAGGCGGAGATCGGCACTCGCGTCGAGCAGGCCAGGGCGACGGTCAAGAATGAGAACCTATCGCGGCTGTCCGACTACCTCGTCGCCGCATGGGAGTGGAATCGGTCACGTGAACATCGCAAGAAACTCGTCGACGGCAAGATTGGTGACCGATCGCCGGGGACCATCTACCGGGAAGCGGAATCCTTCGACAAGGGGAACGTCCTGATCGATACGACCAACTACGGTCGGGGAATTGGCGTGGTCCTGAACCGAGGAGAGTTGCCGAATTTTGCGGAATATGTCATCGATCTGCCCCGAGAAGGCGTCTACCAGATCGAGGTCCGCCATACCGCCGCCGATGCTCGCCCGGTGCGTTTGTTGATCGATGGCTCGGTTGTCGTAGCCGAGGTCGCCGGGGCCGTGACGGGCTCATGGGGCCCCGAAAAGCAGGCATGGTCGGCCGTCGGTCTCCACGCGTTCAAGTCTGGCCGTTCGATGCTTCGCCTGGAGCGAGATGGACCATTCCCACATATCGACAAGTTCGCGCTCGTGCCGAGAACGTTGCCCGAGGGCGTCGAGCTGTCGGCGCTGAAGACGCTGCCCGACCTGGGTCGCGAACGTCGATTGAATCCGCGTTTGATCGAACGATGGACGGACGTTCTCGCCAAGGCGCGAGGTGACGAAGGCTCCATTTTTCATCGGTTGTCCGACGATAAGGCGAGGCCCGAGCCGAGGGCAAGCCACGCTCACGCCGCGTTCGATAGGGCCGCCAAGGCTGACATCGTGTCGCGGATCAATGACCCGATCCTGGCCGCCTACCGTGACGTACTCGACGACGTGAACGGACCGTTCGGCCTACCTGAAGCCCCGGAGAGCTTGTTTCCGGACGGAAAGGTCGAGGAACTTCGTCGTCTCCGCGAGGGTCTGGCCGAGCTCGAAAAGAAGGGGCCGGTCGTCGCCGAAGCGATGAGCGTCGAGGAGCGAAAGGCGACGGACCTCCGAGTTCATCTTCGAGGCAACCACCTGACGCTGGGGGAGGATGTGCCCCGTCACTTCCCGAGGGCGCTGGGAGACGTGAAGGCGGAGGCCATCGACGCCTCTCGCAGCGGGCGACTCGAACTCGCCAACTGGTTGGTCCGCCCCGAGCACCCCTTGACCGCGAGGGTGATGGTTAACCGGATCTGGCTCGGTCACTTCGGCGAGGGGATCGTTCGTTCGCCCGACAATTTCGGCCATCTCGGCGAGCGACCCGATCACCCGGAACTGCTCGACTGGCTCGCGACCCGGTTCGTCGAATCGGGCTGGTCGGTCAAGGCGATGCATCGCCAGATCATGCTCTCTTCAACCTACCGGATGAGCACTCGTTACGACTCAGACGCAGCCCTGGCCGATCCCGAAAATCGGCTGCTCTGGCACATGAAACGCCGAAGGCTCGACGTTGAATCGATGCGTGACGCGATCCTCGCGGTCAGCGGGGAGCTGGACGCGACGATGGGTGGGACGGTCATGACCGCAAAAAATCATTCCTATGTGTACTCGACGGGCGGGGGCATCGGACTCACCTACGACGTCAATCGCCGCTCCGTGTACCTGCCCGTGATTCGCAGCGCGCTCTACGATGTTTTCCAGGCCTTCGACTTCGCCGACCCGAGCGCCTCCAACGGCCAACGAGTCCCGACGACCGTGGCACCGCAAGCCCTGTTCATGTTGAACGACAAGCTCGTTCTACGATGCTCCGACGCAATGGCGCGCAGACTGCTCGCGCGGGCGGATCTCGACACGTCGGGTCGAATCCGTGAAGCCTATGGGCAAGCGTTCGGGCGGCCCGCGCTCGATAGAGAGGTTCTGAGAGCGACGGAATACCTCGGTCGTTTTGAGAGTGAACTGGAGGCTCAGCGGATCTCACCGGACGCTCGTCCTCAACGCGCCTGGCAGGCACTCTGCCAGTCGATTCTTGCGTCCAGCGCGTTTCTTTACCTCGACTGAGCGAGCTTGCCGAGGGCCTCGGGATGAACAGTCACTGGACCGCTTCGGACCAATCCGCAATCTCGCGACGCGATCTGCTGCGTCGATCGGGCGGCGGATTCGCCGCTCTCGCCTTGGCCGGGTTGCTTGGCGAGGAGGCCCGAGGCGCCGGCGCGGAGACCCGCAACCCGCTGTCGCCCAGGCCCACGCATTTCCCAGCGAAGGCGAATCGCGTCATCTTCCTCTTCATGCACGGCGGTCCGTCTCAGGTCGATACGTTCGATCACAAGCCGCTCCTGGACCGCGACCATGGCAAGCCCTTGCCGTTTGCCAAGCCGAGGGTCGTGTCGAGCGCGACCGGTAACCTCCTGAGATCGCCGTTCACATTTCGGAAGCACGGTCAGAGCGGGATCGACGTCAGCGAGTTGTTCCCTCATGTGTCGGGATGTGTCGATGATCTTTGTGTAATCAACTCGATGCACGGCACGAATTCGCGTCACGGCGGAGCGCTTCTGGAACTCCACACCGGCAGCGATACGTTCGTCCGCCCGAGCATGGGCTCCTGGATCACCTATGGGCTGGGCACGGAAAATCAGGATTTGCCCGGATTCCTCACGATTTGCCCGAGCCTCACGCACGGCGGTGTGAACAACTGGAGCTCGGCGTTCCTGCCGGCCGTTTACCAGGGTACGCCGATCGGTGCGACGGGCGTGCCCTCGGACCAGGCCAAGATCCCATTCATTGCGAATACCTCGACGCCGCGAGGACTGCAACGGCTGGAGCTGGATCTGATCCAGGAGATGAACCGGGATCACATCGCGCAATCCGGAGCCGATCAGGCATTGGAAGGCCGGATCGCTTCCTTCGAACTGGCGTTTCGGATGCAGGCCGCCGCGCCAGAGATTCAGGAAATCTCGGGCGAATCTCCCGAGACGAGGCGGCTCTACGGTCTCGATCAGGAACCCACCCGCAGCTTCGGCCGGCAGTGCCTCATGGCCCGCCGATTCGCGGAACGCGGGGTCCGATTCGTGCAAGTCTCGCACAGCTACAAGTGGGATCAGCATGGCGGCCTCAAGAAGGACATCAGCCGCAATGCCCTCGAAGTCGATCAACCGATCGCCGGATTGCTCAAAGACCTGAAATCACGCGGTCTGCTGGAGGATACACTCGTGATTTGGGGCGGCGAATTTGGCCGCACACCCACGTCGCAGGGAGACGACGGGCGAGATCATAACCCGCACGGGTACACGATGTGGATGGCGGGCGGAGGAGTCAAAGGCGGGCTCGTCCACGGCAAGACGGACGACTACGGTTACTACGCGGTCGAAGATAAAGTTCACGTCCACGACCTGCATGCGACGATTCTCCACCTCCTGGGTCTCGACCACGCCAAGCTCACCTATCGCTACGCCGGTCGCGACTTTCGCCTCACCGACATCCACGGGGATGTGGTTCGCGAGATTCTGGCCTGATCGTCGCGAAACTGGTCACTCGTTGCCCGTGGCGATCGGCCTCAGCGTGATCTGTCGGAGATCCATCACGGCGGGACCGGGTTTGGCCTTGGCTCGAACCTCCAGACGGAGGCGGCCCGGTCGATCGAGGGTCACACGCCCGAGACGTTGCGACTCAAAATTCTGAAAGCCTCCGGTGACCGGGACGGTCAGCTTCAGCGTCTGATCACCGACCCGGAATTCCACGTCGCTGCCGCCGCTGCCATTTCCGCAGCCGACGAGTGCCTCGACGTCGAACTGGCCGGGCCGATCGACCTCGAAATCCCAGGAGGCCCAATCGTCCGCGCGAACCCAGTAGCCAAGTGTGTTCTTGTGAGGTAAGGGTTCGTAGCGGAGCATGACACCGTGGACCTCGGCCGAGCTGGCGGGGAGGGTGATTGTGCCGTCCTTCGCTTGAGGATTCGGCAAAAACGCGGGGTTGAGCGTGGGCATCTGCGCGCCGACCTCGGTTCGCCAGGCGGCAAGCTTGGCGGCCATCGCGTCGACGCGGCGGGGTTCCACGTCGGTGAGATTGTTCGACTCGCCGGGATCGCGCTCGACGTTGAACAATTCACGCCGACCGGTCTGATAATCTTCCAGAAGTTTCCAGTCACCATCACGGAGGGCTCCGCCGGGCCGACCGCCCTGATTGCTGTAGTGTGGATAGTGCCAGTACAAAGAGCGATCCGGGATCGGTTGGCCGTCTTTCCATAACGAGACGAGTGACATCCCGTCGAGCGAAGCGGGCTGGGTCGCCCCCACGAGGGCCATCACTGTCGGGAAGAAGTCCGCGGCCCAGACAGGCGTCTTCTCGACACCTGGGGCAATCACACCGGGCCATCGGACGAGAAGCGGGACCCGTATTCCGCCCTCATACAAGAATCCCTTCCCCTCGCGCAAGGGCGCGTTGCTGGTGGCCGGCGTGTTCGCCTGTTCGATCACGGCGAGGCCGCCATTGTCGCTTGTGAAGATGAAAATTGTCCGCTCTGTAAGCCCGCTGTCCTTGAGTTTGGCGACGATGCGGCCGACGCCGTCATCGAGGCTCTCCAGCATGGCGGCGTAGATCGGATTCTCCTGGCGGCCGTGCGGGACGCCATCCCATTTCGGGTACTTGGCGATCAACTCCGCTTTCGCGACCATCGGCAGGTGGACCGCGAAATGGGAGAGATAGAGAAAAAACGGCCGCGACTTGTTGGCGTCGATAAATCGCTCAGCCTCGGTGGTGAGCCGGTCGGTGAGGTATTGACCGGCGGGTGCGTCTTCGAGACCCGGCAGGGACCGGCCTTCTCGCGAAAATGGACCAAGATAAGTGAGGGGCGAGCCGCTGTCATTGCCGGCTATATTGAGGTCGAAGCCATGATGAGTTGGCCCGAACTCGTTGGAACCCAGATGCCACTTGCCGATGCTCGCAGTGGTGTATCCGGCGGCCTTCAGGGACTCCGCGAGCGTGATCTCCTCAAGGGGCAGGTGCTGCAAAATCTTGGGTCTCAATAGTTTCTGCGAGGGTTGATCGGCCCGGCCGGGGAGCCAGTCGGTGAGATGGAGACGCGCGGGATGCTTGCCGGTGAGGATCGCCGCGCGAGTCGGCGAGCAAACGGGGCTTGCGGCGTACGCCTGGGTGAACCTGCGACTGCCGGCCGCGAGTTGATCGAGATGAGGTGTGCGATGAAATTTGCTGCCGTAGCACCCGAGATCGGCCCAACCCAGGTCGTCCGCGACGATTAGCACGATATTCGGCCGTGGCTCGTCGGCGAGGACCGGCAAGGCCGTGGCGAAGCAGAGTCCCGCAATCACCAGTGAGGGCTTCAGGGATGCCATGAGTCGCACACCTTGGGAGAGACGGACTGCTTTCAGGATCACGTGAGCACCAATTCTGTTGGTAGCCGTTTGGCCCAGATGGGCTGCGGCTTCCAGTAGGTCAGCGACCGCCACACCCACTCCGCCGGCCCGAAACGGAATACGTCGAGCCACATCGTACTGACCAGAAGTTGCACGACCCAGAGCGAGATCACGATCGCGTAGAGCATCGGCCGATGGATCGCTCCGAAGAGGTCGAAGCCGTAACCGTAGAACAGCGTCGTGCAGACGACGGAGTCGAGCAGGTAGTTGCTGAGCGCCATCCGGCCCGCCGCCGCGAGGCGACGAGTCAGCCATGTCAGCGCCCCCGACTTGCAGATCAGCATCACGGCGCCGATATGCCCGAAGACCACCGGGATACTGCCGTACAGCGTCAAGAACGGCCAGCCGTCCAGCAGATACCAGATCTGGTGTCCCAGGAAGAATCCATGAGTAATCTGATGTGCGGAATCGAACACCATCAAGGGTAGGCCGAGGCCGTAGCCGAGCACCATCATCAAGAGATAGAACCGTCGAGATCGCTCGGCCGAGAAGACGCCGAGCTTCATGAGGCCCATCCCGATCAGCATCCGCCCTCCCGCGAGCCACCAGCCCCCCAGGACGAATCCGAGTGTTTGAGCGAAGATGAGCTGGCCCGCGCGATGCTTGACGAGCTCGGGATAGGGGCCACGATGGAGAGCGATGGCCTTGAGGAAGTCTTCCCGCTTTGGCATTTCGCTCTTGGACATCGCCTTCCAGCCATCGCGGACCTTTTCGTCCCACCAATGCGGCCTCTTTCCCTGCTTAATCTCTGCCTCGACACGCCCGGCCGTCTCACGCATGTAGGGGACGCCGCCGAAGCGAAATCCCAACAACAACGGGACGAATATCAGGCTAAACAGTGTGCCCGTGATGATCAGTGTCCGAGGGCGCAGCTTACGAAATGGGTAGAGCAGGAATCCGCACAGCGCGTACATGACCAGGATATCACCATCCCAGATGAGGTAGGCGTGGATCAGGCCGATGACGAGCAGCCAGGCAACACGGCGATAATAGACGCCGCGCATCCTCGCGCCGCGCCGCTCGGAGCGGTCGGACATCAAGACGAGCCCTGCACCGAAGAGCATTGAGAAAAGCGTCATCATCTTCGTATCGAAGACGAGGTGATTGAACGCCCAGATCGTCGTATCGACGGGACCGGCCTCCGGGTCCATGATCGGAATGCTGTAGACCTGCCCCGGCCAGGCAAAATCGACGATGTTCATCGCCAGGATGCCCAGGAGGGCCACGCCCCGAATGACGTCAACGGAGGCGACGCGCTCGGTTGCCTCGACGGGAGCTGCCTTCGGTAAGGCCGCGGTTACTGTCGACGAAATTTCGGTGTCGGCGGGCTTGTTTTCCGCGCCGAGGTCGTCGGAAGCCTGTTGAGGAACGTCCGCGTCAATCATGGGAAATCACGCCTCCAGGTCGCCGGTCGTCGCGACCAGGGGCTCGGTCACGTCGATCCTGAGCCAGCAAAGGGCACCGATCAGGTAGCTGAGGCCGAACAGGAGAAACGGCGTTGTCCCGTCGAGACGAGCGAATCGTTCGGCGGTGAGGATTGCGGCAATCGCCGCGGTGAAGCTGCCGACCATGTTCATCGTCCCGCCCAGCGTACCGGCCGATCGCTCGCCAATCTCGGTCGCGGCGGCCCAGGAAGGCCCCATCGCCAGGTCATTCCCGATGAAAGTCAGACATAGCAACACGCCCAGCGCGAACACGTTGGTCACCGCGAGCGTCGATATGATCCCCACGGCGGCGAGCGAGAGCCCCGCACACCCCACGACGCGGCGGCCCCACCGGCGACTACCCATTTGGCGGCTGAGGAGGTCGGACAGTACACCACCCATCACACACGCGAACACGCCGGCGAAAAACGGCAGCGACGTCAGCCACATGGCGGTGTTCTTGCCCAGATGCCGCTGTGTACGGAGATAGTCGTTCAGCATGAACAGGAAGAAATTCCCGCTATACCCGATGCTCCCATACATCACGCAGAGTGCCAGCGGATTCGTGCGGCCGAAGATCTGCCCCCAGGGCGTTCGGTGCGAACTCGACTGTCGCTTTTTTCGACCGTGGGCGATCAGCTCGCGCTCGGCGGCATTCACGCTCCCAATTTCCTGCGGAGTGTTGCGAAAGATGGACCAGAATCCGACGCACCAGATCAGGCCGAGTCCCGCCCCGATGACCAGCGGCATCCGCCAGTTCCCGAATCGGTGGAATAGAGGAATGAGTACGATCGGGGCGAGAGCGCCTCCCAGCCGGGTGGACATCCAGAGCGCCCCCTGCGCGCCGCCACGTTCGCTCACGGGCATCCAGTCGGCCATGATTCGAGCAAGGACCGGAAACGTTCCTGCCTGAAATGCCCCGAAGGCGAAGCGGGCCAGGATGAGCGCAATCAATCCCATCCCGGCCGGATCGGGCAGCCAGACCACGGCCGCGACAGCCGCCGTCATCAACGACCCACCGATCACCACCGCCGTCAACGCCGACCGGCCGCCGCGAGCGTCCGCCAGCAGGCCCCACGGGACTTCGAAGATGCCGTAGGCGATCATGAATGCGGCCGTGAAGTAGCCGATCGCACGATCTCCGAGATGGAGTTGATCCCGCAACTCGGTCGCGATCGCCGAGAATCCTACCCGGTGTAGATAGGTAATGATCGCAAGGAGGCATGCGCCGCCAAGAACGAGGAACCGAATTCTGGTGGGCGAATCCTTTGGTGGGGTGACATCCATGAGTCCCGCGGGGGACACCGATTGTACGGGAGCCTGGCTCATGATGGAGTCACTCGATGGGGGGAGGATTCAGGACGTCCAGGAGGCTCGCTTCCAGGATCGCGACCATCTCGTCGATCTGCCCCGACGTGACAATCAGTGGCGGCCCGAGAGCAATCCAGTGAGGATCGAAGCGGCAGAGAAGGCCGCGTTCCAGGGCGCACTTCCCGACCTTGATACCAAACCCGTCGGGGATTCTCGCCTTCGTGGCCCGATCGCTCACGAATTCGATCGCCTGGAAAAGGCCCTTGCCGCGAATGTCGCCGATGACGTCATATCGCGCGGCGAGTCGCTCGAGTCCGGCGCGGAGATGATCGCCCTGAACGCGGACATTCGTGAGCAAGTCTCGCTCGAGAATCTCCGCCAGCACCGCGAGACCCGCCGCGCATGAGATCGGGTTCCCCTCGAAGGTATGCCCTTCCACAAAACCAGGATTCGTCTCGATCGGCCCCCAGAACGCGTCGGCGATCGATTCCCGGCAGATCATGGCCGACAGGGGAGCATATCCACCGCCAAGCCCCTTGGCGATGCACAGGACATCGGGGATCACGCCGAAGGTCTCGGCGGCGAACATCCGACCGGTCCGGCCGATTCCGGTGATGATCTCATCGAAAATCAGGAGCACATTGTAGCGGTCGCAGATCTCGCGAAGTATCGGGAGATACTCGGCGGGCGGATCGATCACGCCCCCGGTGTGGCCAATCGGCTCGACCATGATCGCGGCCACGGTAGACGGATCTTCCATCTCGATCATGTCGCCGATAATGGTGGCACAGGTGATCCCGCAGTCGGGATAGGTCTTGCCGAAGGGGCATCGATAGCAGGTGGGCGGGAAGACGTGCAAGAAGCCGGGCGCCAATGGTTCATTGACCGTCTTTCGACCCTTCAAGCCGGAGGCCGACAGCGCCCCGAGGGTCGAACCATGCCATGATAAATAACGGCTGATAATCTTGTATTTGCCCGGGTTCCCCGTCAGACGATGATACTGGCGCGCCAGCTTGATCGCCGCTTCCGTGACCTCCGAACCGCCGCACTCGAACTTCACGGTCGAGAGATCCCCGGGCGCCAGCTCGGCCAGCACATTGGCCAACTGCACCGCGAGCGGGTTGGTCCCATGCATGGGCGGCGAGAAGCAAAGCCGATCGAGCTGTTGCTTGATCGAGTCGATCACCCGCCGATTCCCATGGCCGACCGAAGCCACATAGATCCCGGACAGGCCGTCGAGATAGCGCTTGCCCGAGACGTCCCAGTAATGGACGCCCTCTGCCCTGGCCATGACGAGTGGATGTTTCGACCACTCGGCCATCTGATCGCGCACGAAGATGTGCCGCAGGAATTGCTCCTCGGTCGTCTGCGATTCGGCGATCAGGTCAGGCAATCCGGGCATCGGTTCCTCGCGAGCAGAAGCGGATCGCCGTCATCGCATAGACCAAGGCGACGCGGGATAGGTCGTCGATATCGACCCACTCATTCACGGTGTGCTGACCGCCCGCGCGTGGTCCGTGCGTGATGGCGGGTGCCTTGGCCAGGCTCCAGACGCTATTACCATCGTCCACGAACGGCTTCACGCCGAGCCTCAAGGATTTTCCCGTGACCGTGCGGACACTCTCCTGGAAGTCCGACACGATGTCATGCCCGTTCTCAAGGAAGAAGGCGTCGCGAACCTGGCGGAATTCGATCTCGGCCGTCGCGCCTGTCTCCTGACAGGCCCGGACGACGATGTCGCGAAACTCTCGCTCGACCTCCTCGCACGATGACCCTGGGAGCCATCGTCGCGTTCCTTCCAGCACGCACTCCTTGGGAAACTGGTTGTAGATCTCGCCACTCTGGATCCGGCCGATGAAGACGCTCGGCTTCAGGCCCTGCGGACCGGTTTGCTCGTGCAGTCGATCTTCGAGTGCGCGGAGCTTCTTGATGAGAATTCCGCCGGCCGTGATGACCTCGGGTTCGTCCATCGGTCGCATGACCTCGTGGACCGGCGGCCCGGGACGGGCGAACCTGACGTTCCAGCAGGCCTGACCGCGACCGATCGTGGGCAGTTCCTCGCAGAGCGGTTCCGGGATCATGACGGCATCGCCCACGACCCCATCTCGCACCAATTGATCGAACTGTTCGCCATGCCCCCACGGCGCTTCATGGAGGTCGTGCGCGGTCAGCAAGATGGTCCCGGATGCGAGCAGATCGCCATCGCGGAGCGAGAGCACGGCTTCCACCGCGGCGGCAAAGCCGGCCTTCATGTCGCTTGAGCCAGAGCCGCGCAACTGACCTCCAGCGACATGATCGGGCACGAAAGGGAGATGGACGGTGTCCAGATGTCCGTTCCACTGAAGCGTCCGGCCCGGTCGCGTGGCCGAGAGACGCGCGATCACAGCCGGTGCCTCCGGGTGACCGGCACTCGGGCGGTCCACGCGGAACCCCTCGGAATCCAGGAATTCCGCCAGCGCATCCAGGACGGACCCGGCCTGTCCCGTCGGACTGGGGATCGAAACCAGCCGCCGAGCGAGGGCAAGCAATCGGGCGGGCTGGACCCGGCGACGAACCTCATCGAGTGTCGGATTCATGCGTGACGAGTCTCGGAGGACCGTTGCTATTCCGAGTCGACCCGCCAGTATCGACCTCGAACCGGGCCAACGCAAGGCTCCGATGGAAAGGAGCGTGATGCCTTTGCACGATCACGCGGATCTGAGCATCGAGATCCCAAGCGCAATGGCAAAGACGGTCAGGGTTTTTACGACCGTGATCGCGAAGATGTCTGCGTAGGATTGTCGATGGGTGAGTCCCGTGATGGCGAGGAGCGTGATGACGGCTCCGTTATGGGGGAGCGTGTCCATGCCTCCGGAGGCCATCGCAGCGACCCGATGGAGCAGGTCCGGACTGATCCCCTGGACTTGAGCCAACTCGAGGTAGCGCGGGGCCATGACATCGAGAGCGATCGAAAGGCCGCCTGAAGCCGAACCCGTGATTCCGGCGAGGACATTCACGGCGACCGCCTCGGACACGAGGACGTAGCGGCTGACCAGGAAGACCGAGTCCTGGATCCAACGGAATCCGGGCAGCGCCTTCACCGTATTTCCGAATCCGACCTCGGACGCCGTGTTGAAGATCGCGAGCAGCGCTCCGGTCGTGGCCACGGAAAGAGTCTTGGAGAGCGTGGCCTTGACGCGACGCGGCTGGATGGCGACGGCCGCGACGATACCGATCAGCAGGGCCACGATGAGTGCCCAGGTCGGTGCCGCGACGGACAGTTTCGTCGAGGGATAGTCCTGCGCCAATTTTTCGAGGGAGTACCACCGAGCGACCGACCAAGTCGTTCGGCTGAGGATGAAATTTCCACTCAATACCAGGAAAAGTGGGATGACGGAGACCAGCAACGACGGTCGAGCGTCCTCGGTCCGGGGCTCGGCCTCGTTTTGATGTCCCGTCCCGTACCCTTCACCGGACGCCGCCGCGATCGCTCTACGCCGTTCCAACCAGAGCATGCCCGCAACGAAGACGAGGCAGCTGCCAAGGATGCCGAACCAGGGCGCCGCGTAGGCGTCGGTCCCGAAGTACCGAGTCGGGATCAAATTCTGGATCTGCGGTGAGCCGGGAAGTGCGTCCATCGTAAACGTGAATGCCCCGAGAGCGACCGCGCCGGGGATCAGCCGCTTGGGGATGTCGGCCTCTCGAAACAACGCCGAGGCGAACGGGTAAACCGCGAACGCGACCACGAACAGCGAGACCCCACCATACGTCAGCGTACTGCATGCCAGGACAACGGCCAGGATGGAATGGCGAGGCCCTAGCGCCCTGGCGATCACCGAGGCGATCGTGCCGGCCGCTCCGCTGGTCTCCATGAGCTTTCCGAAGATCGCACCCAGCAAGAAAAGAGGAAAGAACGATTGGATATATCCCGCCGCGCTTTTCATGAAGGAATCGGTGTAGCTGGGAAGCAGTGGCCTGCCGGAAATTCCGACCGCCAGCATCGCGCATACGGGCGCGAAAACGATGACGGGAAGGCCTCGGTAGGCGATCACCATCAGGAAAGCAAGGGCCAGAACGATCGCAAGAACATCGAATGCCATCCTGATCTCCGGCGTGGCGCGAAGGTTCGATCAAACGGCTTATCGTCATCTATCGGGATGGGCCTGGCCTGGACGGCCCGGCCCAAGCGGTCGATCGGAATGAGTACGTACCCGAACCAACCGAATAAACGGCCGAATCTCCGTCCATACGCAAGAATTTGACTCCTACGGCCCGGGACGCAGGATCGCCCCCTTCGGTCACCGCCTCCGCGTTTTTCGCGGGCACATAAACCGTAGCCGTGGTGTTCGGAGGCAGCGAGATGGTCCAGGCGAATGCACCGTTAACGATCTTCCAGTCGCTCACAATCGGGCCGAAGAGCGATCGGTGCGAGGCCCGGACGTACGTGAGCTCACCCACGGGCCGGGGTCGAAGTGTCACGTGCTTGAAGCCCGGTCGTTCCGGGTCGTAATTGATGCCTCCGAGGGTCTGATAGAACCAGGCCTCCAGGTTCCCCGAGAGGATTTTCTGGCTCTCCCCGTTCATCCCTCCATCCTGGATATCCGTGTCCCATCGCTCCCACACGGTCGTGGCACCCCTGGACACCATGTAGCCCCAACTGGGGCGGGTCGTCTGGATCGCGACCGCATAGGCAACGTCCGGACGACCGGCGTCGGTCAAGACTTGCATGAACCATTGCATCCCGACCAGGCCGACGGAGGTGTGACCGCCGTGCCTGGACTGAATCTCCTCGACGAGATTCGCGACCACCGCGGCACGATGATCCTCCGGCACCAGACCGAATGCCAGCGGGAAGACGTACGACCCCTGAGTTTCGCTTTCATATCGATTCGACGTCGCGTTGAAAAACCGGGTGTTGAACGCCGCCTTTACCCTTTCCGCCAGGTCGCCGAATCGCATCGCGTCCTCCTTCTTCCCGAGCAGAGACGCTGCCCGCGCGAGGATGCGACAGTTATTGTAATAGTAGGCCGTGGACATCAGCGGCCGGGACGTCGTTCGTTTGTCGAGGGCGCCCTTGATCCAGGAGTGATCGACCCAGTCCCCGTAGTTGCAGAAGTCGATGGTGTAGTCCGGCTTCTGGTATGCCTTCTGGTGGAAGAGGAACCAGCGTTTCATGCAGTCATAGTTATCTGAAAGCAGACGGACATCACCATAGAAGTTGTAGTACCAATCGGGGATTACGGTGATCACGCTCGGCCAGATGATGTCCTTCGAATTGAACGTCCAGTACGGCGGGAGGATCTCCTGAAGGCTCCCATCCTCGGCCTGATGGACGCGATAGTTGTGGAGGAAATGGTCGTAGAACCGAGCCACGTCAAACGCATATCCCTCGCTCTCGGAGGTCTTCGCCGGGTGGCCCGACCAGGGCATTCTTTCGTCACGGTCGGGTTCCATGGGCACGCTGCGGTTCTGCATCCGCGTCCCCCAGCGACCGTTCAGGTAGATCCGGTTGATCAACGGATTTGAGCAACTGAACTGGCCGACCGGCTCCATCCTGGTGTGGACTACGAGCCCCTCGAAATTGGCGGCGGTCGGCGTGCCGGGGAATCCTTCGACCTGCACGTAGCGGGTCGCGTTGCCCTTGAACCGCGGATGCCAGACCTCATCGCCATGGCCCTTGAGAGTGTAGATGTCGGTATTTATCGCGCTGCGATCGTTGTCCGCGTTCAAGAGCCCGTCGGGTTTGACGTTGAAGGAGCTATGCAGGCTAACCCGGGTGCCCGAGGGTCCCGCGACCTTGACCCGTACTGATCCGTAGAAAGACTGGCCGAAATCCACAACAAAGATGCCTGGCTTCGGGTTCGTGACCCGGACGGGCTTGAGGACCTCGGTGATCCCGATCGGCTCGATCATCTGGGCCTCCAGCGTTCCACCGGGCGGCTTGACGAGCGACGCGGGTTGCCAGCCGGCATCATCGAAGCCCGGGCTCGACCAGCCCGGTATCTCCTTGCGAGCGTCGTACTCCTCACCATCAAACTCGTTGCTGTTGCGGATCGGGCCGTTGACGGTCAGGCGCCAGCTCGCATCACTGACAACGTCCTCGGCTGAACCGTCGGAATAGTCGAGATGAAGCTGAAAAATCAGCTTGGGATACCCATACGTATGCATCGGAACCGGGATGTCCCGCCGGGGCGCGAAGAACCGGCCGCTGCCGAGGACGACGCCCACCGCGTTCTGGCCGGGATGAATGGCCTGGGTCAGGTCGAACGTGACGTAGCAGGCACGACGATCATAACCCGTGAGCGCGGGATTCATGAGAGAATCGCCGATCCTCTGCCCGTTCATATGAAGGTCGAAGAACCCTAGCCCGCAGACGTAGGCCGTGGCTCGACGAACCTCCTTCGCGACCTTGAACTCGTGCCGCAGCATGCGCGAGGGCAAGCGCCGATGGTTCGAACCGCTCGACGAGAGCATGCCCCAGGGGCCGCAGCCGAACGGTCCCGATTCCTGAGCGTCCTTCCAACCGGTCGCACCGAAGCCTTCCCCCTCCCAGCCGTCCGCCTGCTTGTCGGAAACGCGCCAGCTTGCGTCGGTCGGCACGAGCAGCGGCTGGCCCTCCTCGAATTCGACCTGGAGGAGGCCGATGAGGCCCGCCGGGTTCTTGTCGGGAGTGACGGTCGTTGACGCGGCATTGGTGGCGGCAATGGCGACGGTGTTGGCACCATTCTTGATCGTACTCGTCACGTCGAAGAGTTTGACATCACTCCAGCCAGCGCCCTGGCCCACTCTGCGACCGTTGAAGTATGCAACGAACGAGTCATCGGCGGCGGCCAGGAGCGATGCCTTTCGCACACGACGGGCCGTGGGCAGATTCAGGGTTTTTCGGAAGTATCGCGTGCCGATTGGTGCGCCGATGGTGGATTTTCCGCCCGGTGCCCAGATCCACGTGGCCGACTTCAGGGAAACGGAAGGGTCCTGGGTCTCCTCGCCGGAATCCAGCCCGATCCAGTGCGCCGACCAGTCCGTCGGGGCGAGGAGGCCCATCGTCCATCGGGATGGATCGCTCCACTCCGAGGGAATTCCATCCTGATCCCAGGCCCGAACTTTCCACCAGCATTCCTGGCCCGAGGACAGCGGCATGCCCGAATAGGCAACGTGAATCGATTGATCCGTCGGGACCTTGCCCGAATCCCAGCGCGTTCCCCGATTCTCGCGTAGCGCGGATTCCGACGGGGCCACAAGGATCTGATACGCGGATTGCGTCATGCCGCGCGATTCGGGCCGAATCGCCGTCAGCTTCCAGCCAAGCCTCGGCTCGCGCGCATCGATGCCCAGAGGGTTGACCAGATATTCGCAACGCAGATCTTCCACGCGGAGCCGCGCACTCGGAGGCCGCGCCGCCTTGGCCGCAAACGACGGAATCAGGAGGAGTGACAGGACGAGAGTGAGGATTCGCGGGCCTTTTGCATTCATGGAAGGACTCGAATTCCTGGGCCGGGCTGGCCCAAAGTTGCGATCTCAGAATTTTTCCGGTTCCGCGGATGCACTCGCAGCGGACTGGGATGTGCCGACATGATTTCCATACCCGACGATGACCGTGGAGAGCACAAGGATGAACAGGCCGGCCGCGTTCAGCATGTGCGTACGCAGGCTCGAGCCTTTCCATTCCTTCAACGCAAGCCCCCAGAGTGTTCCGAAAATCATGATGGTCGCCATGTGAAGGGTCCAGCTCGAGAATTCGAACTTTCCCATCAGCGTGTTGCCCATCCCGTAGAAGAGGAACTGGAGGTACCACATGGTCCCCGCCGCCGCGCAAAGGAGATAGTTGCTCCGAATCTGCGTGGCGGGTAGCGAACTACCACCTTTCTCACGGCCGACGAATTCTCCTCGCGTCCCGTTCCGAGAGCCCAGCAGGACGCACCAGACGAAGTTCGTCGTGAATCCTCCGGCCAGTACGACAATCAGGAGCGGCTGGTTTTTCCAGAGCGAGTCCGAGCCGTACTGGACCGCAAGTTCCGCGATGGGTTTGCCGGATTCAAACCCGTAGGACATGCAAGCGCTCAGGATGCCAGAGAGGGTTGCGACCAGCACGCCCTTCCGGAAATTGAACTCGTGGATCACGGCCTGCTTCTGAGACTCCGTCATCTCGCGTTCCTTCGAACGCCCCGCCAGGCCGCTCACGAGGATACCGCCCAGACACACGAGCACGCCGAGCAGGACGATCGAGCCGCCCGTCGTCGTCGCGATGGTGCCAAGTTTCCCCTGGAATAACGGCGGCATCAGCGTCCCGAAGGCCGCGCAATACCCCAGCGCCATCGCCATGCCCAGCGCGATCCCGAGGTATCGCATCGTCAGGCCGAAGGTCAGGCCGCCAATACCCCAGAGGACACCGAAAAGATAAGTCCATGCCAGCGATCTAACCGGCGCTTCCGCGAGAACCCGGAACAGATGAGGCGTCTGAATCAGGGCGAACGCCCAGGGCGCGACGATCCAGCTGAACACACCGCCGACAAGCCAGTAGGTCTCCCACGACCAGCCCCTGACCCGGCGAAACGGCAGGTAAAAGCTGGCCGAGGCCAGGCCGCCCGTCGCGTGCATGAGCACACCCAGCAGAGGATTGGGCTGGTTCATGAGTCCGTCCGATGGCTGCGAAGAAAATCTCGCATGAGGATTGTTTCCGACAGGTTGTCGACCTCGTTGCAATGCTCCCAATCAATCCAGACGTACTCGACACCCACATATCCCGAGTAGCCAACCTGTCTCATGACGTCGAGGACGCGACCGTAATCGATCACGTTCTCATGAAACGACGCCTGGAGCCGTTGCGGACGGGCGCCGCGGGCGTGAAAGTGGCTCGCGAGCGAGATCAAGGGCTCGACCTCGTCGTCGGGGACACCGTCCCTGGTGAAGTGCGTGTAATCCAGAGTGAGCGTCAGGCCTGGAACCGACTGGACGAGACGAGCGGCGGAAGCGGGGGTCGGCACGATCGAGCCGACGTGCGCCTCGACCGAGAACGTGATGCCATGGTCCCGAGCCGCGCGTGTTCGCCACGACAATTCTTCGCAGCAGAGGCGAAACGACTCGTCTTCAGAGACGCCAGCGAAGACAACGCCAGGAAGTGCGGAGACGTGAGTGGCACCGCACTCCGCCGCAAATTCGAGCGTCCGGCTGAACAGGTCACGCGCCTCGCAACGCCGAGCGGGGTCGGGATGGTTCGGGGCCAGCGACTCGAAATCGGGCGCGGTCTGCAAGAAGATGTCCGCGGGCTCCAATCCGAGGTCTCGGAGCCTGTGGGACAGGTCGTTCGCGGACGCCTTCAGGTCACGGAAGACCCGCGAGGGCCAGAGATGCGAACGTCCCTCGAACAGCCCGATGTCCGCGCCCTGGAAGTCGAGCAGGGCGATGAGAGCGAGGGCCTTCTCGTGCGGCAGCAACGGAAACGTGAAATCGGCGCAAGCAAGTTTCGGCATGATCGGACTCTCCAGGAACGCATCAGCCGGCGTCCCACTCCGCGGCCGCCAGGTATCCGCCGTCAACCACCAGGGAAGTCCCGGTCACGCCCGCGGAGTCTTCGCAGCTCAGATAGAGGATGGCCCGCGCGATATTCTCCGGCGTCATGGCGACGTTCATCGGGACGCGCCGTAGACGGTCCGACAGAGTCGCGTCAGGATCGGGCGTCTTGTTCAAATGCTCACGGAGGAGAGGCGTATCGGTAATGCCAGGACAAACGCAATTGCAGCGAAGCCCGATCGACGCGTAGTCCAGCGCGATTGATCGACTCAGTCCCAGCACGGCCGCCTTGGACGCCGTGTACGCGGGCGTCCTGGCCTGTCCGACCAAGCTGCTGATCGAGCCGACGTTGACCACGTAGCTTCTCGCGTTGCGTCGCAGGGCGGAAAGCCCGTGCTTGATCGAGAGGAAGATGCTCTTCAGATTGACGGCAAGAAGCCGGTCCCAGGCTTCCGTCTCATACTCGTGCAATAATCCCACATGGATAAGTGCCGCACAATTGACCAGGATGCTCAGGCCGCCGAATCGCGTGACCGTCCGAGTCAGGGAGTCCGCGACCTGGTCCTCGCGTGAGACGTCCACGGACTGAAAGATCGCACTCCCTCCGGCAGCCCCGATCTCCGAGCGAACGGCCTGGCCCCGGTCCGCCTGAACATCGATCAGGGCGACATTTGCCCCTTCGGCGGCAAACAGTCGGGCCGTCGCCTCGCCGATGCCCGAGGCCGCCCCGCTGATCCAGGCAGTCTGTCCGAGGAGTCGGTCGCCCATGAGTTCGGTTCCTTGTCGAGAGCTCATACGGACCGGAGACGGGCCCATTTCTCTTGGAAACCAGGGCTCTCGAACACGGCGGGATTGACGACCCCGCGCGGCTGCCGGCCTCGCGAAAGGTCGAGCATACCGCCGCAGACCGATCGGCCGATGTCTCGGAACAATTCTTCAGTCCAGGCGACGCAGTGCGGGGCGAGGAGCACGTTGTCGAGTTCGCCGAAGCGGTGAGGGCGGATCACCGGCTCTTCGGCGAAACAATCGAGCGCGGCCCCGGCGATCCGTCGATTCGACAGCGCGTCGTACAGCGCATCCTCGTCCACGATTCCACCTCGCGCGGTGTTGATCAAATAGGCGTCGGGCTTCATGAGGGCAAGTTCACGCGTGCCGATCAAACCACGGGTCTGGTCCGTCAACGGGCAATGGATCGATACGAAATCCGATTCAGCCAGCAACGTGTCGAGCGATACGGATCGAACGCCGGCGGCCAGGGCCGTTTGCGGGTCCAGAAAGGGATCGAAGGCAAGCGGCGGCTTCATCCCGAATCCGCCGAGCAATCCGACGGTGGCTCGACCGATCCCGCCAAGGCCGATCGCGCCGAAGGTCCGATCTCGAAGCTCCCGGCCCATGAACCGGGATCGCTCGTCCCACCGACCCGTACGTACCAAGGTATCCTTCATCCGCATATGGTGAGTCAGTGCGATCATCCAACCCACCGTCGCCTCCGCCACGGAACGATCGACTGCGCCCGAGGCGATGAAGACGACCACATCCGCGAGCGTGCAGGCGTCAACGTCGACGGCGTCGTATCCCACACCGAACCGGCCAATCGCCAGCAAGGTACTGATGTCGGAAACGGTCTCTGCGGTCACCTTGGGCGTCAGCACGATAACGCCATGCGCCCCGGCCACTTGCTCGCTACCGATCGACGCGCGATGTTCATCGAACTTCGACCATGTGACGCCGGGCTGTCCATCGAACACGGAGAGGCCGATATCCGGATATTTCGTGGAGCCGTCGGCGGCGAAGAAGTCGCCGGTCAGTGCGACCCGGAACCTGCCCGGCAAGTCCGTCATGTGAGTGCCCCGTCTCGCCAGGGGTTACCCTCTACGGTTGCGTTTTGTTCGTCCACGATCATCCGAATGGGTGATGGCCCCGCATAGACCCAGATCATGGCCATCGGTTCTTCGGACTCGTTGATGAAATAATGGACGCGGCCGCGAGGGACGAGTGCGGTTGCATTTTCGCGCAGCAGGTAGCGATTCCCTTCAACGATGCACGTGGCCTCTCCTTGAATGATGCAGATGGATTCGTCGAAGTCGTGGACATGAGCCGGAAGGCGACCGCCCTTGGAAAACAGGCCGTATCCGCCGCTCATCTCGATGCCCGGAACGAGCGTCTCGTTGAAGAAATCAATGAAGGCTGTGTTCGGGCCAGCTTCGAAGCGGGGGGCGGATAGGAATCGAGTGACACGCTCGGCTCCCTCAATTCCCGCGGCGAGTTCGAGCATCGGCTGACGCTGGAATGCGTCCGTGACGAGTGTGCGCGAGGGTACATCGCTCGCCAGCGCGATGTGGAAGACCGCGGGCTCGAGGTCCGACGCGTTCCTGATCTGGTGGGCCGGCCCGCGGGGGATCAGCACGTTATCCAGATGAGCCAGATCGTACTCGCGGCCTTCCACGGCCACGATCGCTCGACCTTGTAACAGGGTGATGGACTCGGAAAACGTGTGCGTGTGATAAGCGAGCGCGGTCGATCGGTCGATCGTGACGATGCCCGTGGTCAGGCCTCGGGCCTGGTTGTGCGTCCCGACCAGGCATTCGAGCCGGACGCCGGGCTGGATGTCGAATGGCTTCCCCGAACCGACCGCCGTCATGACCTCGGGGCGGTCGGGCCTCATCGATTCCGGCGGCCGGGACAGCGGCAGTGCGGGCATGGAGTGATCCTTGACCTCGACGGTGTTCGTGAAAGGCGACGGGACGCTCGGGTGGTTCGCCCCATTGTTCATCGAACCAACCCCACGTCAAGACCCTGATCGTCCGAGAGCGAGTGGGACCGACAATCAATGCGGGGCGCGGAAAAACCATTCGAGACGCGCGTGCCGTTCGCCTAAGATGATCGACCTCAAGGGCCGTATTCGCCCTTGGTGACTCAGCGAAAGCCATCACGAGGCGGGGGCCTCACGCCATCAGGAGAATCGTCCGATGACCGCGCGCACTCTGTCCATGGGCGCACTGTTGATGGCCGTCCTCGCCGGGCCCGCACCGGCCGATGATCCGCCGGGGGACATCCGGGAGTTGAAGCTCCGGGACTGGGAGCCGCGATCGATGATGGTCACGAAGACCACCAAGGTCGAGCGGCCCAGGTTCCCCGTCGTGGATGTCCACAATCACCTGGGCGGCGGCAAGGAGCGGCTGACGCCCGCCGTGGTGAATCGATATCTGGCCGAGATGGACGCGGCCGGAGTGCAGACCGTTGTCAATCTCGATGGCGGATCGGGAATTCGTCTGACGGAGACGCTCGCCGCCCTCGACCAGGCCCACCCGGGCCGATTCCTCACGTTTGCCTTGATCGACTTCGGAGGGATCGACGACGCGGAATGGAGTAGCCGAGAGGCCAGGCGTCTGGAAGAGAGTTTCGCGGCGGGGGCCAAGGGACTGAAGTTCCACAAGTCGTTCGGGCTGAGTTATCGCTACAAGGATGGCAGACTCGTGCCGGTTGACGACCCGAAGCTCGATCCGATCTGGGCGGCATGCGCGAAGCACAAGAGGCCCGTGGTCATCCACGTCGCCGACCCGGCCGCCTTCTTCACACCCCTCGATCGGTCCAACGAACGCTGGCACGAGCTCAACCAGAATCCCGGCTGGCTTTTTTTTGGCGAGAAGTTTCCCAAGAGGCAGGACCTCCTGGACCAGCTTCACCGCGTGATCGCCAAACACCCGAAGACCACGTTCATCAACACCCACTTCGGCAATAACGCCGAGGATCTGGCGTCGGTCGCGGACAAGCTGGACAAGTATCCAAACATGATGGTGGATATCGATGCCAGGATCTCGGAGCTTGGGCGACAGCCCTACACAGCCCGCAAGTTTTTCCTGAAATATCAGGACCGAATTCTGTTCGGCACGGATACAACACCGAACCGCGAGGCCTATCGCATCTACTACCGATTCCTGGAGACGGACGACGAGTACTTCGACTGCTCGGCCAGCCACCACCTCCAGGGATTCTGGCGGATCTACGGCATCTTTCTGCCGGACGAGGTTCTCGATAAGGTGTACCGGAAGAATGCGGAGCGCATCCTCTTCGGGATGAAGCCGGAAGCGTCGGGCACCTCAGCAAAGGTGATGCACGTCCGCCCGACGAACGACTTCGAGTTGACCGGAGACGGTTCGGCCGAGGCGTGGAAGAAGGCGGACTGGGTGGAGCTGACCAGGAGAAATGGGAACGGGCTGCCGTACGAGGCGCGAGTCAAGGTCATGTATTCTGCAAAGGGTTTGTACGTCCTCATGGACTCGTCGGACCGCAAGATCACCGCGACCTTCAAGGACGACTTCGAGAACCTGTGGACGGAAGATGTGTTCGAGTTCTTCCTTTGGCCCGACGAGCGAGATCCCGCCTATTTCGAGTACGAGATTTCACCGTTGAACCGGGAATTGCCGATCCTCGTCCCGAACTTCGGCGGCAAATTCCTGGGCTGGCGGCCCTGGCATTACGACGGGGAACGGAAGACGCGGAAGGCCACGTCGGGTGTCGGCGGTTCGATCAAGTCGGGTGCCGAGATCACGGGCTGGAAGGCGGAGACGTTCGTGCCATATGAACTCCTCGTCCCGCTCCGCAACATTGCACCCAAGCCGGGCACTCGCTGGCGTGCGAATTTCTATCGCATGGACTACGACGACGGCAAGACGACGAGCTGGGACTGGTCACGAGTCGGTCCCAGCTTCCACGATTTTGAGAAATTTGGAACACTTGTTTTCGATTGACGAGTGACCGACACTTCGCCGGAAACGGAGACCCTGCCATGAAGCGTGTCATGATCTCGTTGGGGTTTGCGGTGCTGATTGGAATCACCGGCGACGTAGCGGAGAACGCGACATCACCACGGCCCGACACGTCGTCCACGCTCCTGCCGCTGAGGGTCTTGAAAACGCATGTCGTCGATAGCCGTGACCAGCGCGTTCGCCTGAGGGGCGTGAATGCGGCCTCTCTCGAATGGACCAGCGATGGCGAGATGCATATCCGCGATACAGTCAAGGCGGCCATTGATGACTGGCACGTGAACCACGTTCGGCTACCTCTGTCACAAGACCGGTGGTTTGGCAAGGCGCCGGAGCAGAAGGATGAGGGGAAAGCCTATCGCGACCTCGTGAATCAAGTCGTAGAGACCTGCGCCGGGAAAAGCTGCTACATCATGCTCGATCTGCACTGGTCGAACGCAGGGGAGTGGGGGAAGCAGATCGCCCAGCACAAGATGCCCGATCAGCATAGTCTCGCATTCTGGAAGGAGGTTGCCGCGAAGTACAAGAACCATCCCGCCGTGATCTTCGACCTCTACAATGAGCCCCACGATGTAAGCTGGGACGTATGGCTCAAGGGAGGCAACGTCACGGAGAAGGACCAAAAACGCGGCACGGAAACGAGCTACGACGCGGTGGGCATGCAATCTCTCCTGGACGCCGTGCGCGCCACGGGTGCGAAAAACCTCGTTGTCGTGGGCGGTCTGAACTGGTCGTACGACCTGTCGGGAATCCTGGACGGGCGGACGCTGTCGGACCCCGACGGGAACGGTGTTCTCTACGCGAATCATGCTTACCCGTTCAAGGGCGACACCGTGGAGAAGTGGGCCGCGAATATGGAGAAGGCCACGGCGCTGTTGCCGGTGATCGTCAGCGAGTTCGGGAGTGACCCCAAAGGCGGCGCGGGACGGACCGGTGAGCAATGGGTGCGTCAAGTCTTGCAAGTCCTGGAGGATCATCAGTGGAACTGGACTGCCTGGGACATGCATCCCGCCGCCGGTCCTTGCCTGGTTTCCGACTGGACGTACAAGCCAACGCCATACTTCGGTGTATGGGTCAAACAGGCTTTACTCCCCCGCGTCGAACCGTAATATCGCTTGCGTCGCTGTCCCAGTGAGCCATGTGCTGCAATCAGTGCGACTCATTTCCTCGCCGATTTGCTGAGGGCCGCGTCGATGGCGCCGATCAGCGTGCGTTCGGACCCCGGAGCAACCCAGCACCAATCGTTCAAGTTGCTATCGTGTTCCTTAATGGCACGTTCGATCGGAAGATAACCGGTGGCACATTCGCCGTAGCCGATGGTCACGACGAAGGAATCGGGCCGCACTCGCTGCGCGTGGAGCTGGAATTCCACGTACGACTCGCCGGGGAGCAGCAACCACTGGGCGGCGCCGAGGTCGAGAACGGGAAGGTCGATCGCGTGACGCGCATCGGCTCGCTTTCGCCAACTCAGACCCATCGCCGCCAGGCATTGCCCGAACGGCTTGGGGTCGGTCGTGAGTCTCCTGGTCAGATCCGCAACCGTGAATCCCGCGTCGTCGCGAGGCGACAATCGAAGAGGAATGGTCTGCAACGTCACGGTCGTTATCGGTTGACGCCGGGTCGCTTCCCAGGCGTCGACCATGCCTCGGTAAATCCGATCCGCGAGGACCGGCCGATTCTCCGGCGCCCCATTATTGTATTTCCCGGCCGTCACGTTGCCACTGCACCCCGACATGTAGATTTGGAAGATCGACAATTCCTCCGCCTGGCGACGGCGGCGAGCCAGTCCGATGAAATCCGCGGACACCTCGCCACGGCCGTAGTAGCTCATTGGATGCGTGGCATAGACGCTCATCGCGGCGACAGGACGGTCGCCATCCCAGAAGCTGAGCGTGCGAAGATACGGGTCAATGGTCCCCTCCGGTTGTTCGCGAGCGTATGCGTCTCGCGAAGCGCTGGTTCGACCAAAAGTGGGCTTGCCATCGGCGCCGAGATACCGACGGTTGGCGGCGACCCGATCCACTTTCGCCATGCCCGTCCCGAAGTGAGTGATGGGCACCGACGACTTGAGCCCCTTTTCGAGAGCGGACGCAACACGACGAACGGCGGTCTCATGAAACTCCGGGTCACAGACGCTCCCAGTCGCCCGGTGTTCGCGCAGGAGACGCTCAGCCGTCAGGTCGACCACCGGAGCGTCATGCTGGTGAACGCAGGAAACCAGCACGCGGCTCGGATCGGTCCCGGCTGCTTCGGCCAGCGCCACCCGCCACCGGTCGTATGCGTCGTTGCGAATTTCACACCAATCGACGGCGACGATCACGATGGGTCGTCCGTCGTTCGGGATCAGGACGATCCCCCGCGCCTCCAGCGGATCGAGCACGACCTTTGCGGGCGAGATTCCTCCGCCCATGCACGGATGACCGATGGGAATCGTGACGTCGGCCGAGAAGGTTGCCAGTCGGAAACTCGGGGCGATCGTCGGGTTGAATGGTCTCGGTTCGAAGGCGAGCCCCCCGGCAAGCGCCGCCATGTTTCGGATCACGGTTCGACGCGTGGATTGGCCTTCCGGTCGCATGGGGCAGTCCTTACATGAGGGCAGGGGGGACACTCGCCTCGCTCATCATGCGCGAGGGCTCACCTGGTTGCCAGGTATCGAACTCCACGAGTTAGATCGATCGGCTGACGGGAGTCCGCCCGGTGCGGTGAACACTTGACTCATGCGGCTGGATCGTCTATCCCCTCAGTCCGAAGATGCGGCTCCGCAATTCCTCTCCCCGATCTTGGAGTCTCGACACGTGCGATCCGTATTCAGTTTCGCTCGCCTCATCGGCGCGCTTGCTCTCGTTCTGCTGTTCGGCGACCAGGTTTCCAGCGCGGCGAGGGCGCAAACGGCGAAGGCCGGGCAGCTCCAGGTGCCCGATTCCGTCGTCTTCGAGGCCGGGATCGAATACGCAAATCCCGATGGCCAACATCTGAAACTCAACCTGGCCAGACCGAAGGCGAGGAGAGGAC
Organism: Planctomycetota bacterium; assembly: GCA_028291545.1. Classification (GTDB taxonomy): domain Bacteria; phylum Planctomycetota; class Planctomycetia; order Isosphaerales; family Isosphaeraceae; genus JAQGHR01. The sequence goes on from JAQGHR010000004.1 coordinate 60,748, forward strand.
CGTTCCCGACCATCCTGTGCATACACGGCGGTGGATTTCGCGCCGGGTCGCGCGAGGGGTACGATCAGCTCATCATCCGGCTCGCCGAGCGCGGGTACGTCGCGGCGACGGCCAGCTATCGTCTAGCGCCCAAGTATCAGTTCCCGGCGGCGGTCCACGACGTCAAGGCCGCGGTTCGCTGGCTCCGCGCCAATGCCGATACGCATAGAATCGATGGGTCTCGCATCGGCGTGACGGGAGGTTCCGCCGGGGGGCATCTCGCCCAATTTCTGGGAGTGACCCCCGACGTACCGATGTTCGAGGGAGACGGAGGCAACCCCACCGAGTCCAGCAAAGTGAGCTGCGTGGTCAATGTTGTCGGCCCGAGCGACTTCACGAAATCGTACGGGAAAAGCGTCGATGCCGCCGAGGTCTTGCCCCTCTTTCTTGGCGGCGACCTCGAAAAGGCCCGCCACCGCCATATCCTCGCCAGCCCGCTTTACTGGGTCACCCCGGCCGCATCCCCGACACTCTGCATCCACGGTACCGAGGATAAATATGTCGCGCACGAGCAGGCCGTCTGGATGGTCGACAAGCTCAAGGCGTCCGACGTCCCTGCCGAGTTGCTGACCCTCGAAGGCGCCGGGCACGGTTTTCGGCCGGACGAAGCCAAGAAGGCGGAGGCCGCACTCATCGCCTACTTCGACAAGTATCTGAAAATGGAGTAACGGTCGATTCATCCCAGGAACTCGGTGCTTCCCAGACGACGCATCAGCGGACACAATATAGGGCACGCGTTCTCGACTCGACCGTACCCGATCGGACTCCGGCCTGATGAGTGCCTCCGAGATCGCCACCGAAGTTCAGGAGGGCCATGATCGTCCCATGGCTCGGGACTCGCTGGCGATCCATTTTTCGGCGCACCGGGAGGCGCTGCGGCGGTGGGTCGAGTTCCGGTTGGATTCCCGGCTCGTGGCCCGGGTCTCACCCTCGGATGTGCTTCAGGAGGTCTACCTCGCGGCCGAGCAGCGACTTGAGCACTTCCAGTCCTTGCCGGACATGCCGTTCCGGGTCTGGATTCAGTTGATCGCGGGACAACGCCTGGTGGAGATCCACCGCCGTCATCTCGGTGCAAGAGGCAGGACTGCGGCAAGGGAGCTGTCCATGGATGGCCCTCCCACGGTCCATCCGGCAGCCGGATCGATCGCTGGAGACCTCACCTCGCCAAGCCAGGCGGCCATGCGGCATGAGGCGATGGGGTTGCTTCACGACGCGATCGAGGCGATGGACCCCATCGATCGGGACGTGCTATCGCTGAGGCACTTTGACGAGCGGAGCAACGACGAAGTTGCCCAGATCCTCGGAATCCCCAAGGGAACGGCGAGCAAGCGATACGTTCGCGCGCTGACACGACTTCGGACGATACTTGAGCGCATTCCTGGCCTTATCGATTCAATCTGAGCCGATCGCCCTGATCGGACGAACCGAGGAATTCGACGCCATGAAGCCGGTTAGGCTCGTCGATGAGGACGAAAGAGACCCGATCGATCTGCTGGCCGAGCGGTACGCCGAGCTATGCCGGCGAGGACACGCCCCCACCGTCGATGCGTTCACCGCGGGGCATCCCGATCAGGCCGATGCGCTCCGGTCGTTGCTACCCGCGGTCGCCTTCCTGGAGCGCAGCAAGTTCATCTCTCGCTCCGGCAGCGCCGTCCCGTTGGCCGGCGTGGCTCCCGATCGATTGGGAGAGAATCGGATCGTTGGAGAACTCGGGCGCGGCGGGATGGGGATCGTGTACGAGGCCGTCCAGGAACCTCTCGGTCGGCGGGTGGCCGTCAAGATCCTCCATCGCCACGCGCTGATGGACCCGAAGGGTCGCCAACGCTTTCTTCGCGAAGCACGCGCCGTGGCTCGGATGCAGCATCCGAACATCGTCCCCATCTTCGGTGTTGGAGAGCACGAGGAGATTCCGTACTACGTGATGGGCCTGGTGGAGGGTACGGGACTGGACCGCGTCCTGGCGGCCGAGGGGGTGGGCATTGCGGAACGATCGTCATTCGAGATTCGAGCGCGGGCGAAATGGGTCGCACGTCTCGGCCTGCAAGGGGCGGAGGCCCTCGCGTACGCGCACGACCTGGGCGTCCTGCATCGTGACATCAAGCCGGCCAACCTGCTTCTGGACGATCGCGGGACACTCTGGCTGGCCGACTTCGGTCTGGCCAAGCTGGGCGGGGATCTTTCGTTGACGGGCACCTCGGAGCTTCCGGGCACCCTGCGCTATCTTGCCCCCGAATGCCTGGCGGGTGACGGAAACGAACAGAGTGACGTATATAGCCTGGGACTCACTCTTTACGAATTGTTGCTCGGGCATCCCGCGTTTGACGAGACGGATCGCGTCCGATTGCTCCGTCAGGTCCAGGAGAGCCGGCCGACCGCCCCTCGGGCGCTCCTTCCCGCGATCCCTCGTGACCTGGAGACGATCGTCTTGAAGGCGATTGCCCGGGAGCCGGCGGACCGATATCTGTCAGCCGACGCAGTCGTTCAGGATCTCCGCCTCTTCCTCGACGATCTCCCGATTCAGGCCCGGCGACCCTCTCTCGGCGAAAGATCGGTCCGTGTGGTCCGGCGGAACCCCCTGCCTGCCACGCTCGCGGCCACAACGTTGCTGTTCGGGCTGATCGCGGCTTACTTCCTCCGACTTTATATCATGGCGCCGCCCCCCCCTCGCCCGGGGGATCGCGAACCGCCTCGCCGACAAGGCCCTGGCCGGGGTCAACCTGATTTCGGGCCGGATCGGCCGCCTCCACCACCCTTCGGCGGCCGCCCGAACGGACCACCCCCCCGCCGATTTTTCCCTCCTCCCCCGCATATGCACCGGCCGGAGTGATTCGTGAGGGGGCGTCTGCACTCCGAATCGCAGCGACCTCGGAAAGTTGACACAGCGGGCCGCCAAAAAATTTTGAAGAAATAATTCGGCCACCGGTCGACTGGGCGCGTCCCTGTGCGTTTCCTTGAGTAGTGACCTTGCTCGATGGTGGCGAGTCCGAAGTTGAGGACGCCCGAGCGGGGGACTCCACTCTCCTGGGGCCGGTCGATGTCGATCCGTTCCGTATTCTTGCCTTGGTGGCGTAGCGCCGGGCTCTTGGTGGGCCTGGGCCTCTCCGGATTTCTTGCGTCGGCGGGAACTGCGCAGGAGCCGCCGGCGTCCTCCGATTCGAAAGTCGAGCGCGGTCGCGACGAGGCACCGCCCGCTCAGCTCGACGACGACGAAGACGGACCTCGCGGACCCGGTCGTGGCGGCCCCCCGCCGCCGCCCCCGCCCCCACCCCCGCCGCCCCCCCCGGATCGGCTGTTCAATGCCCTCGATACGGACGGCGACGGGACACTCTCGGCCAAGGAAATCAAGAAGGCGACCGAGTCGCTGAAGGCCCTCGATGATGACAAGGACGGCAAGCTCTCTGAAAAAGAGCTCTTTCCCCCTCGTCCACGAGGCCGCCGTCCAGGTCCCGATGGGCCGCCCCCGGGTCAAGGACCTCGCGGCCGTGCCGGTGAAGGCCGCCCCGATGGCCCTCCCGGTGATGGGCCGCCTCCCCGAGGTCGCAGACCCGAAGTCGCTCCTCGCGGCGGGCCGGGCGCGCCTCCGAGTGATGGATCACGTCGCCGATCAGATGGTCCCCCGCCCCGTGGGCCCCGAGACGGGGAGGACCGTTGACGACCAGGCGCGCCCCGAGTTGTGGGCGACGAGCCTCGTTCTCGTAGGTTGGTCGTTCGATGATGAGCGCAACCTCGCCTGGCTGATTCTTGCGAAACCGGCGGGCCGCGTCGCGGCCCGCCGGAGTGAGGAAAACGCATCCGCGAATTGCCGGGGGGTTACACCATGCCTCGAACGATCTCTGTGCGCCTCGCCGGTCTGCTCGGTTTAGGAATCCTCGCGGCCATGACCTACGGTCAAGGCCCTCCACCAGGTCCACCGAATCCTCCAGGCCCGCCCCCTCTCGGGCGCCCGTACGATGGGTTGGGCAAGGACGCTCTTGACCATTTCAAGGTCGGTCAAGCGGCCTTCCTGGCCGAGGACGATGTGCGCGGCGGCCTCGGACCGGTCTTCACCGAAAAGTCCTGCGTCGCCTGCCACGCCGGCCCGGCGATCGGTGGCAGCGGGAATCGCCTGGTGACGCGAATTGGTCGAATCACGGCCGGACAGTTTGACCCGATGATTGAATTCGGCGGGCCGTTGATCCAGGACCGTGGCATCGGCCGGTTCAACGGTGTGAAATTCGAGGGCGAAGTCGTGCCCCGCGAGGCCAGGATTGTGGCTCGGCGGCGAACGGTGCCCCTGTTCGGGCTCGGACTGGTCGACGCGGTGCCGGATGACACCTTCGTGGCGATCGCGCTGCAGGAGCAACAATTCAGTCCTCTCACGGCGGGTCGTCCAAGCCTGGTCGCCGATCCCATCACCGGCCAGCCTCGTGTCGGAAAGTTCGGCTGGAAAGCTCAGCAGTCGTCGCTTTTCGCATTCGCCGGAGACGCCTACCAGAACGAGATGGGCGTGACGACACCGACTTTCCCCAGCGAAAATTGTCCCCAGGGAAACTGCAATCTCCTCGCCGCCAATCCGGCGAAGCTGAAACCCAATGATGCGGACGACGGGACCGTCCATCAACTCGCGGATTTCATGACTCTCCTCGCGCCGCCGCCGCTGCCCAGAATCGGGCCTGTTGAAAACGCGGGCCAGGTTCTTTTCGGCAAGATCGGTTGCGCGGATTGCCACCGACCGATCCTCCAGGCCGGTCCGAGCCCGATTGCGCCGCTCAACCATGCCCCCTTCGCCCCGTACTCGGACTTCCTCCTTCACGACATGGGGTCGCTGGGCGACGGGATCGTCCAGAACCAGGCTGGTCCGCGAGAGATGCGAACGGCGCCACTCTGGGGAATCCGGTTCGAACGTACGTTCCTGCACGACGGGCGTGCCCCCTCGATCGAGGCCGCGATCATCGCGCATGACGGCCAAGGGCGTGGGGCCAGGGATCGTTACATGGCCCTCACCAAGGCGCAAAGGGACCAATTCCTCGCTTTCCTCAACGCCTTGTGATCTGAGCGGGCTCGCCAGGATCTCGTGAAACTTCCCTTGAATCGTCGCGGAATTCTCGTGTAAGGATTCGAATAGGGACGGCGTTCCCCCAGACGGGGAATGCTGTCCTTTTTTCATGATTCGAGCCCAAACAAACCTTGCACCACCAGACGCTCGAATCGATCCGCAAGGCAGAGTAGACTCGGCCATTCCCAGCCGCCTTCGACTCGTCGAGTGATGCGCCGTGAACATAATCCGCCCCGGTAGACTTGCCCTGACCCTGTTACTCATCGGCTCAAATTGGGCGTACGCCGAATCGCGGCCTCCAAATATCGTGATCATCTTCGCCGACGATCTCGGCTATGCCGATCTGGGCTGGTTCGGAGCGACGGGATTTGCCACACCGAACCTCGACCGCATGGCGCGCGAGGGGAGGAAGTTCACCAGCTTTCATGTCGCCCAGCCCGTTTGCTCGGCCTCGCGAGCGGGACTTCTGACGGGTTGTTATCCGAACCGAATCGGCATCCACGGCGCACTCGGACCCGCTGCCTCGCATGGGATCTCGGACGGAGAAGTGACGCTCGCCCAGATGCTCAAGACCAAGGGATACGCGACAGGGATGGCAGGCAAATGGCACCTCGGCCATCGCCGTCAATTCCTTCCTCTTCAGCACGGATTCGATGAATACCTGGGGCTTCCCTACTCGAACGATATGTGGCCGCACCACCCCGAAGCCAAACCCGGCTCCTACCCGCCTCTTCCGTTGATCGAGGGTGATTCTGTCATCGATCCGGACGTCTCCTCCGACGATCAGCGCACGCTCACGACCCGATACACCGAGCGAGCCGTCTCGTTCATCGATCGCAACAAGAACAAGCCGTTCTTTTTCTATCTGGCCCATTCGATGCCTCATGTGCCCTTGCATGTGAGCGACAAGTTTCGCGGGAAGTCGAAGCGAGGCGCCTACGGTGACGTCCTGATGGAGATCGATTGGTCGGTAGGAGAGGTGCTCAAGGCGATCAAGGCGAACGGCCTGGAGCGCGATACCCTCGTTATCTTCACGAGTGATAACGACCCCTGGCTGAGCTATGGCGATCACTCCGGAAGCGTGCTTCCCCTTCGCGAGGGCAAGGGCACGTCCTGGGAAGGGGGCGTTCGTGTCCCCTGCCTGATGCGATGGCCCGGACGAATCCCCGAGGGCACGGACTGCGGCGCGATGCTCATGACGATCGACCTCCTCCCCACGATCGCCAAACTGGTCGATGCCAAGGTCCCGGACCACCGGATTGATGGCCTGGATGTCTGGTCCCTGATCGCCGGCCATCCCGCCGCGAAGAATCCACACGAGGCGTACCTTTTCTATTACGAACAGGATCAGCTTCAGGCGGTCGCGAGCGGCGACGGCCGCTGGAAACTACAACTCCCTCACACGTACCGCACCCTCGCGGGGCGGAGCGGTGGCCGTGACGGCGTCCCGGATCAATATGACCAACGGAAGATCACCCAGCCCGAACTCTATGACCTTCAGAACGATGTCAGCGAGACGACCGACATCGCGATGAAACACCCCGATGTGGTCCGGCGCCTCCTGAGCATCGCCGAGCAGGCCCGAGCAGACCTCGGTGACTCAATCGTCAAACGTCGCGGATCAGGCGTGCGCCCGGCCGGAAACTAGCGCCCTCAACCACAGATTCCGGCGAAAGTCGGACGGCATCCGCACCGATCGACTTGATTCGGGCGCGACGATCGACTATCTCTCGAAGCGAGATCGGAATCCCGGCGCCTCGACAGGCGTTTGTGGTCAAGGAGTCGAGGCGAATGATGTCAGAGCGTTTATCTGCAAGACTGATTCTTCTGCTTGCGCCCTGCATGGTGGCCGCGGACGAGCCGAAGGGGCAGTCCGTAACGCCGCACGCGAATACGGCCCCCGTTGCCTCATCGGAATCCGCCAGGCGCATGACCCTTCCCGAGGGCTTCACCGCCACGCTCTTCGCCGCCGAGCCCGATGTCCATCAGCCCATCGCATTCACGATCGATGCCAGAGGCCGCCTCTGGGTGGTCGAGAACTACTCCTACCCGATCTGGCTTGGCGGCCCGCAAGGTCGGGATCGTATCCTGATCTTCGAGGACACCGACGGCGACGGGAAGCACGACAAACGCACGGTCTTCTGGGATAAGGGGAACAACGTCACGGGTATCGCCCTCGGGTTCGGCGGCGTCTACGTGTGCGCCACCCCGAACATGCTGTTCATCCCCGATAAGAATGGCGACGATGTTCCCGACGGTGAACCGGTCATCAAGCTTGACGGCTGGGACACGAAAGCCCAGCACAACATGTTCAATGCACTGACCTGGGGACCGGACGGCTGGCTCTGGGGCTGCAATGGAATCCTCTCCAACTCGCGTGTCGGCAAGCCAGGCACACCGGACCATAAACGCGTACCGATTAATTGCGGCGTGTGGCGCTACCACCCCACGCGAGAGGTTTTCGAGGTCGTGGCGACCGGGACGACGAACCCCTGGGGTCTCGATTTCGATAGCCACGGCGAGGCGTTCATCACCAACTGCGTGATCCCTCACCTCTTCCGCGTCACTCCGGGCGCCCACTACCAGCGCATGTTCGGACAGGACTTCAACCCGCATCTTTACGGCCTGATGGAAAGCTGCGCCGACCACGTCCATTGGGATACCGTTCAGATCTGGAGCGACATCCGCAAGCTCGGTGTGACCCCGACCACCGACCGCGCCGGCGGCGGCCACGCTCATGCCGGGGCGATGATTTACCTCGGCGACAACTGGCCCGACCGCTATCGAGACACGCTATTTACGTGCAATATCCACGGACACCGCGTAAATAACGACATCCTTGAACGTAAAGGCTCGGGCTACGTCGCCAAGCACGCTAAGGACTTTCTTCTCGCGAACGACGACTGGTTCCGTGGCCTGGAGATGAAATATGGTCCCGACGGGGCCGCCTACCTGACGGACTGGTCCGACACCGGGGAATGCCACGAGAACGACGCCGACAACGCCCATCGGGAAAATGGCCGGATTTACAAGATCTCGTTTGGAAATCCCAAGCCGGTGAAGGTGGATCTCGCGCAGCTCTCGGACGAGGAACTCGTGCGGCTCCAGATCCACAAGAATGATTGGTACGCGCGAACGGCGAGGCGTCTCTTGCAGGAGCGCGCGGCGGCAGGCAAGTCGATGGAGGCCGTCCACACGGGATTGCGGGCGATCTTCGGATCGGATGACGAGGTGAGCCACAAGCTCCGCGCCTTGTGGACCTTGCACGCGACGGGCGGCCTGTCGCCGAAATCGGGTCCGGAGCTTCTCGCCCACAAGAACGAGTACGTCCGCTCCTGGGCGGTTCGTCTACTCGTCGACGAGAAATCGCCCGACCCGGAAGCCTTGCGGATCTTCCAGACGATGGCCGCTGTCGATCCGTCGCCTCTGGTCCGGCTCTCGCTGGCCTCGGCCTTGCAGCATCTTCCAATGGTCGGTCATCCTCCGGCGGACACCGCGCGGTGGAATATTGCCAGTTCGCTCGCGGAGCACGCCGAAGACGCGAACGATGCGAGCCTACCGTTCATGGTCTGGTACGGGATGGAGCCCCTGGTCGTTTCGGATCGGTCTCGCGCCGCGCGGCTGATGACAACCTTCAAGATCCCCATTTTGCGCCGGTACCTCGCCCGCCGCATCGTTCTGGCAGACGAGGAGCTTGCCCGGCCGGGTATGGGTCAAGGCTCCTTTGGTTTGGATCAACTGACCAGCCAGCTTGCCGATAGGGCCGATCCCGAGTATCGCCGCGACGTCCTCGCCGGCATGCTCGACGCCTTCCGAGGCCGGAAGCGCGTGGCGGCACCGCAAGGATGGGCCAAAGCGGCCGCCGTCCTGGAGAAGAGCACCGACGCCGAAGTCCGCCTTCGCGCCACGCTCCTCTCCCTCGTCTTCGGTGACCCGAAAGCGGGAGAGACCCTCCAGGCGATCGTCGCCGACAAGGCCGCCCCCGAGGAGACCCGTCGTGCGGCGCTCCAGGCCGTCGTCGAGGCGAAGATCCCCGGACTCGCCCCGAAATTACGCGCCATGCTCGATGATCGAACCCTTCGAGGCCCCGTCCTTCGCGCCCTGGCGACCGTGCCGGACGAGGGGACGCCGAAGGTCATTACCGACCACTATCGCGAACTTTCGCCTGCGGAGCGCGAGGACGCAATCAACACGCTCGCCTCCCGCGCCGATTTCGCAATGAGCTTGCTCGACGCGATCGCCAGCGGAACCATCCCGCCGCGAGACCTCTCGGTCACGACCGCCCGGCAATTGCAGGCACTCGGCAAACCGCTCATCACGGAACGTCTGGAGAAACTGTGGGGTTCGTCGCGACCGACCTCGAAGGAAAAGGTCGCGCTCATGGCCAGGTACAAGACTCTGGTTGCACCGGAGTCAGGTAAGGCCGCGGACCCCTCGCGCGGACGGCTCGTGTTCAATCGCACGTGCCTCCAATGCCACAAGTTGTACGATGGGGGCGGGGACGTCGGCCCCAACCTGACGGGTTCCGACCGAGCGAGCATCGATTATATCCTGGAAAACGTCCTCGATCCGAGCGCAACAGTCGCCCGCGAATACCGGCTCACGACGACCGCTCTCCATGATGGCCGCGTGATCTCCGGTATCATCCGAGAGCAGAACGACAAGACGGTGACGATCCAGACGGTCAACGAACGCATCGTCCTTCCGAGGGAAGAGATCGAGGCGTTTACCGAGTCGCCCGTCTCCATGATGCCCGAGGGTCTCCTGGAGAAGCTGACCTCCGAAGAACTCCGGGATCTCATCGCGTACCTCGCCTCGAAAAGCCAGGTGCCCGCGAGTGGACCGGCACAGGGCCGATGATTTATCACGGACTTCTTCACGCCATACGGAGAACCCCCGATGGACGATTCCTCCGTGGTCAGGCGCCCGGCTGGGCCATTAACCGACCTGGATGACTGGGAATCGGCGCATGGGCCGAGCCCGCATTCGGACTCAGCATCGGTGCAGGGTGAGTTCCGAGATTACCGGACCAACGTTCGACCCGGCGTGATCGAGTTCTATCGGTTGAATCACAAATTTCAGACGCTCGACTTCGTGCTGGAAAAGAAGCGGGAGTATCTCGCCAGGACGAAGCGAACGATGAGCATCTGGCAGGCGATGGAGTTCCTGAATACGCTGGTCGACAACAGCGATCCCGACACCGACTTGTCGCAGATCGAGCACCTGATGCAGTGCGCCGAGGCGATTCGCGCGGACGGGCATCCGAGATGGATGATCCTCACCGGCCTGATCCACGACCTTGGGAAAATTCTTTGCCTGTTCGACGAGCCGCAGTGGGCGGTCGTCGGCGACACGTTTCCTGTCGGCTGCCGCTACTCCGAGAAGATCGTCTTCCCCGAATTCTTCGTCGAGAACCCCGATAGCCACGTGGCCGAATACCAGACACAGTGCGGGATTTACTCCGAGCACTGCGGGCTGGATCAGGTCCAACTGTCATGGGGGCACGACGAGTACCTGTACCACGTGGTGAAGGATTATCTTCCCGCCGAAAGCCTCGCGATGATCCGCTATCATTCGTTTTACCCCGCGCACCGTGAAGGCGAATACCGTCACCTGATGACCGAGTCCGACGTGGCGATGTTGGAGTGGGTTCGGCGGTTCAACCCTTACGACCTGTATTCGAAGGGACACGATCGGCCGGACGTGGGTGCGCTCACAACCTTCTATCAGGATCTCATCGCCGAGTTCTTCCCGCCGATGCTCTCGTGGTGACCGCCTGCCATCACGGCGAGGGCTACCGCCGCGCGGCTTGAACCCTTAACATGAGTCCACGATGTTGGAAGCCAGACCGGAGAGCCACCGCGCATGGCCGTACGATTCTATAGAATGATGCGGCTCGGGACGGCGATTGCCCTGGCCGTGCTGGTCGCGAGACTGCCGGCTCGTGCCGACGAAAAAACGAAGGACACGGGCTCGATCCAGTTCGCGCGTGACATCCGCCCGATTCTGTCGAAGCACTGCTTCGCCTGTCACGGTCCGGATGAAACTCAGAGGAAGGGGAAACTCCGGCTCGATCTGAGCGAAGGGGCGTTCGCCGATCACGATGGGCGCAAAGCCGTCGTCCCGGGGAAGCCCGGCGAGAGTGAGTTGCTCGAACGGATCACGGCTGACGACGATGAGACGCGGATGCCTCCGAGCAAGTCGGGGAAGAAGCTCGACCCCGAACAGATCGCCATGCTCCAAAAATGGATCGAATCCGGGGCGAAGTGGGAGACGCACTGGTCGTTCAAACCGATCGTGCGCCCGGCAAAGCCGGAGATCATCCACGCCGAATGGCCCGAGAATGAGATCGACCGTTTTGTGCTGGCGCGTTTGGAGCGGGAGGGACTTCGTCCATCAGCCAGGGCCGACCGGTATACCCTAATCCGGCGCGTCTCGCTCGATCTGACCGGCCTCCCGCCCACCCCGGCCGACGCCGATGCGTTCGTGACGGACACCCGGCCCGACGCATTCGAGCGCGTCGTGGACCGGCTGCTGGCCTGCCCCTCCTATGGCGAGCGATTCGCCCGGGTCTGGCTCGACCTGGCTCGTTACGCCGACACGAAAGGTTATGAAAAGGATCTCACGCGTACCATCTGGCCCTATCGCGACTGGGTGATCGCCGCGTTCAATCGCGACCTGCCGTTCGACCAGTTCACGATCGAGCAACTGGCCGGCGACCTCCTGCCGAATTCCACCGTCGAGCAGCGGATCGCGACCGCCTTCCACCGGAACACGATGAGTAACGACGAGGGCGGCACCGACGACGAGGAGTTCCGCATCGCCGCCGTGAAGGATCGCGTCGACACGACCGCCCAGGTCTGGCTAGGTCTGACGATGGGCTGTGCCAAGTGCCATACCCACAAATACGACCCCGTCTCCCAGCGCGAGTATTACCGTTTCTATGCCTTTTTCAATCAAACCGAGGACTCCGATCGCTCCGATGATCATCCTCTCTTACCGAGTCCCACTCGCGATCAAGAACAACAGCTCGGCCGACTTGGGACCGAGCTGAAGCGGCTCCGTGACGAGCTCAAGCGACCGACGCCGGAGATCCGGGAAGCCGCTGCAAAGTGGGAATCCTCGCTCGGGCAGGGCGCGAATTGGACGAGCCCCAAGCCGTCGGTGATGGAGGCGGAAAGCAAGGCCACGCTCACCTTGCGAGACGACGGCTCAATCTTCATCCCCGGTGTCGGGCCGGAAGCAGACGCGTACCGGATCACACTCCCGATCGACATCCCCGCGGTTTCCGCGATTCGCGTCGAATCCCTACCCGATGCCGGGCTGCCGAAAGGCGGTGCAGGTCGATCCAGGGACGATGGCAACTTTGTACTTTCCCGCATCCGGGCGACGCTCAAACGGGCCGATGGCGAGGTGATCGAGATCCCTCTTACGCGAGCCGAGGCGGATTTTTCTCAGGAACAATTTCCTGTCGCCGATGCGATCAAGAACTCGGACCTCACGAAACATGGATGGGCGATTGCGCCCCGCGTTGGACAACGGCACGCCGCGATCTTCGCGACCGACCGGCCGATCTCGGCGGGAAGAGGGTCATCGCTCACGATCGAGCTGGATCATCGTTATCGCCTGAATTATCCGGGGTTCAGCTTCGGACGATTTCGCCTTTCGGCTACGGCGGAACCGTCTCCGAAACTGCCCGCCATTGTGCCGGACCCGGTGGCGAGCGTCCTGAAAATCCCCGACGCGGAGCGATCGAACGACCAGAAGCAAGCGGTGCTGGATTACTTCGCCTCGATTGCGCCAGAAACGAAGTCAGTACGAGACCGTATCGCGGCGATCGAGTCGGAAACGAAGGCGATCCCGATCGCACAGACGCCGATTTTTCGCGAATTGCCCAAGGAGAGGAGGCGAACGACGCAGATCCACGTTCGCGGCAATTTTCTCGAGAAGGGGGAGGTCGTCACAGCCGCGATCCCGAGCGCGTTCCCGCCGCTACCCGAGGGCGCCTCTGAGGATCGGCTCGGCGTCGCACGGTGGTTGGTTGATCCGCGTAATCTATTAACAGCGCGGGTCATGGCCAATCGATTCTGGGCGCAATTCTTCGGGACGGGGCTCGTGAAAACCCAGGAGGATTTCGGTTCGCAGGGCTTGCCTCCGTCTCATCCCGAGTTGCTCGACTGGCTGGCCTGCGAATTTCGCGACGGCGGTTGGTCGATGAAGCGGTTGTGCAAGATGATCGTGATGTCGGCGACCTATCAGCAGAGCGCCCGCGTCACGCCTGAGCTTCGGTCTCGCGATCGATTCAATCGTTTGCTCGCTCGGGGTCCGAGGTTTCGCCTGGAAGCCGAGATGGTACGCGACGAAGCGCTCGCCGTATCGGGACTTCTGAGCGCCAAGCTCTGCGGTCCCTCGGTCATGCCTCCCCAGCCGCCCGGGATCTGGCAGACGACATACAACAACGACAAATGGGTCACCAGCCCGGGCGAGGACAAGCATCGGAGGGGCCTCTACACGTTCCTCAAGCGAACATCGCCCTATCCTTCGATGACCACTTTCGACGCCCCGAGCCGCGAAGTATGCACCGTGCGGCGAATCAGCACGAATACGCCGCTCCAGGCGCTCGTGACGCTCAATGATCCGGTCTACGTTGAAGCCTCCCAGGCCCTGGCTCGCCGGGCCGTGTGTGAGGGGGGGGCGGGCCTCGAGGGACGTATTGAGCGGGCCTTCCGGCTGACGTTGACCCGACCGCCCGCAGGTCGCGAACTTGAACAACTCTCGGCCCTCTATCGCCGCCGACTGACCTACTATCAGGCGCATGTCGACGCGGCCGAGGCGATGGCTTGCAGTGAAGTTGGCGCCGCCCCGGCGGGCACGGATCGCGCCGAGCTGGCCGCGATGACGGCCATCTGCAACGTACTTCTCAACCTGGACGAGTTCCTCAGCCGGGGGTGATCGCTCATGAATTTGCAGACCGAATATCTCCGCGCGATCACCCGCCGCCACTTCTTCGGCCAGTGCTCCACCGGACTTGGCGCGATTGCCCTGGCCTCGCTTCTGGGAACGACGGCGAGGTCGCAGGATGGCGCGCGACCAGGCGGGATGCTCCCAAAGAAACCGATGATCCCGGCCAAGGCCAAGCACGTCATCTACCTGCATATGGCGGGGTCGCCTTCGCAACTCGACATGTTCGACTACAAGCCCGCGTTGCAGAAGTTCACAGGAAAGCCCTGTCCGAAAGAGTTCCTTGAGGGTAAGCGATTTGCCTTCATTCGAGGCGTGCCCAACATGCTGGGTACCCCGTTCAAGTTCGCACAGCACGGCCAGTCGGGAACCTGGCTCAGCGAGACTCTTCCGCAATTTGCGAGGGTCGTGGACGATGTGGCGGTGATCAAGACGATGTCCACCGACGAGTTCAACCATGCGCCCGCACAGCTTTACATGCATACGGGAGCCTCGCAACTCGGGTCCCCGTCGCTCGGTTCGTGGACGACTTACGGGCTGGGGACGGAGACTCAGGATTTGCCTGGCTTCGTCGTGCTCGGCAGCGGAGGGAAGACGCCCGACGCGGGAAAAAGTGTCTGGGGCAGCGGCTTCTTGCCCTCGGTCTATCAGGGCGTCCAATGCCGGACTACGGGCGACCCGGTGCTCTATGTCTCTGACCCCCGCGGCCTCGATCGTGCCGGCCGGCGAGATTCGCTTGATACCCTCCGCGCCCTGAACGAGCTCCAGGCCGAGGCCATCGGGGATCCAGAGACACTCACGCGAATTGAACAGTACGAACTGGCGTTTCGCATGCAGGTCTCGGTTCCGGAAGTGATGGATATCTCGCGCGAGCCGCAATACATCCTCGATCTCTACGGTGCGCGACCCGGGTTCCGTTCCCAGGCGGAGGGCGCCGACGATCCCCGGCCCGGATACTCGGGGAAGGACGCCTCATTCGCGAACAACTGTCTGCTTGCCCGGCGGCTCGTCGAGAAGGGCGTCCGTTTCGTCCAGCTTTACGACTGGGGGTGGGACCATCACGGCATCAGTCCGGGCGAGGACATCACCCATACGTTGCCCATCAAGTGCGAGCAGATTGACCGAGCCGTCAGCGGCCTGATTATCGACCTCAAGCAGCGCGGCCTGCTCGACGAGACGCTAATCGTCTGGGGCGGCGAATTCGGTCGGACACCGATGCAACAGAACAACGCTAACTCGTCGTTCGTTGGACGCGACCATCATCCGTTCTGCTTTACAATGTGGATGGCCGGCGGCGGTATCAAAGGCGGTCAGACCTACGGGGAGACCGACGAGATCGGCTACTACCCCACGAAGGACAAGATGGACGTCCGCGACCTCCAGGCCACGATCCTGCAATTGATTGGCCTGGACCCGTGGAAGTTCTCCTATTCGTACCAGGGGCTGGATCAACGCCTGATCGGAGTTGAAGGGAACGCCAAGGTTCCTCCGGCGCTCCTCGCCTGACCGATTCAGCGCCGCTTCGGCGCAGCATCCGATCCGAGACGGCGGAGGAGTTCCGAGGCGCCGGACTCCGCCTCGCGCCGGAGCGTCGATCGACCCTCATCGCGAAGCGCCCGCGATAATGCGCGGCGGTCGACCTGCGGGCGAGAGAGCGTGCCGCCGATCGTCACCGGGATTCGGACCTCGGCGAGCGCCTCCTTCAAACCGGCCCTGTTGCCCAGTGCCGACGCCGGCAGCGGCACCTCGGCTTTGAGCGCGAGCGAACGATCGAATCCGACCGAGCCGTCGATCAAGATCCGCTCTTTGCGACCGACCGGGATCGTCAAACCTCTCTGCTGGACGCGACGGTTGGCGATCTTCACGGCGATGGATTCACTCAACGTCACCTCGGGCTGACGACCCATCACGGCCAGGTCGAGGACTTCCCGTGCCAGAGGCCCAGGGCCGAATGTGAGGTCCTGAAAATCAACGCGTCCTTCGAGCGAGACCGAGCGCTCGGCACTTCCTCCGATCGGGAACTCCGCGCGCTCGATGGCGACGGAGAGCTTGCCTCGAACGCGCGTGGCGTCATGAAGGATGGGCGCCAGATAAGAGAGGAGCCGTTTCGTGACGTCTTCGTCAATCACTGCATTCTGGATCGCCGTCCCGTTCAATAGCTTCAGGGTCATCCCTCGCGGATCATCCAGCACGAGCTCAGGCCTGAGTTCGACGCGTCCTCCGTTGAGTGTGGCCTGGATCGGGTCGATCGCGACCTTGCCGCCGGCCACGTGCGCCACGATGTTCGCCGGTCCGAGACGAAGTCCGGCGCCCTCGGCCCTGGCCAGTTCCAGGCCCAGCTCGCCCTCAAGACCGTTCATGATCTCCTGCGTCGAACCTCCCGCGAGTGCGCCTCTCAGCGAGATCGCTCTGGGCCGCAGCTCGATGCGCGCGTCCGGCACACCGGCGGAGGCGACGAACGCGTTGACGCTTGCACCGTCCAGCGCGAGCGCCCCGTGCAAATCCGCGACGCGGCGACCGGACAGGTCGGAGACCGTGCCGGCAAGACCCGTCGATCCATACCGCGTCGCGACCACCAGTTCGGTCAGGTTCAGCCGGTCGTCCTTCGATCGATACACGGCTTTCAGGGCCAGACCACTCGCTCCGTCGAGCCCCCACGCGGTTCCTCCGACCCAGGCGGCTCGTGTGCGGTCCACGGCGGCGAGATCACCCACCAGGCCGCCATCCATCGTGAGATCCGCATCCGATCCGTTCAGGCCCGAGATGCGAATCCCGCCGGGCGCCACACTCAGGGCGTTCGCGGGGGTCGAAGGCAGAGGCTCCAGAACGATCGTTCCGGCGCGCATGTCGAATCGGCCACGGGCGGCAATGCCGAGGGATGAGGCTGTCTCGGCCGATTTCAGGTCGGCATGGAGTTCCCCGATGTCAAGCGACGTCCCGGTCCAGATGGCCGCCGCGCGTGCTTCGACCCGGCCGGGGCCGGACGCAAGGGTCGTGGGCATCGAACCCGCGATCCACAGATTCAGCCCGTCCTCGCGAGGAGCGATCGAAACCGAGGCCGCCAGGTCATCGGTACCCAACCCGAGCCTCGCCGTCCGCCACGTCACGGGCAATCCTGTCACATCGACCTGGCCCGAAGCGTCTCCGTCAAGTCGCAAGATGGGGCGCTGAATCGGCGACGACGTGAGGCCGATCGCGGTAAGGTCGCGGACGTCTCCCTTGAGCTTCGCCTGGAACTGATTACCCTCGCGACGATAATCGGCCTCCAACCGCCCAAGTCCGCCGATCTCGATGCCCTGGAAGTCGATGAGACTTTTCAACTCGCGTCTCATCGCCGCAAGGTCGATGGAGGCGAGGACGTGGACGCCACGATCGAGGGTGCCAGACCCTTCGGCCTGGAGCCAGTTGGACTTCACACCCAGGGTTTCGACCTGAACTTGACTTCCTCGTGCCACCAGTGCCGCGGTGATTGTGGCCGGGTCGGGTAACGAGAACGGCGCGGGCTGAGACCGATCGCGAGCGGTGAGATCCGAAATCCTCGCGACAACATCGAGATGCTGCGCGCCGCGCAGTTCACGGACATCAACCCGGACGGCGGCGAGGCCGGATTGGAGATCCAGCCCTTCTCGCAGCCTCATCGCGTGCGGAACCTGCCGAGCCAGTGCCGCCAGATTGACCTGTCCCTCGATCACCGTCGGATGCCCCGACGTCGCCGGAATTCCGCCCCGGGCGATCAGCGACGCCACGGGGCATCTCAGATCAAGCGCACGAATCGTCCACCCCGCACTGCCCCTGGAAACGTCCCAGACGCCTCCGACGGATTTCATCGCGACCCGGTCGCCCGCGAGGGCCGGGCCGCTCGAATCGAGGTCGAGGATTCGGGCATCGCCCGCAACATCGAAATCGTCGCCACGACGGCGAATCTCGATCTTCCCATCCAGCCGCCCGCGCGTGAGGAGGCCGGCACCTGAGAATGCCGCCGGCCAATGGTGGGCCTTCAAATTGACCGTGAGACCGGAGGCGCCCGCCGCTCGATCGAGCGCTCCGGCAATCTCAAGCGTCTCGCCGGTGGGCTTGGTCAGGCCAACTTGCCACGTCAGGTCCGTCTTGGCCGTCGGAACTCGGATCGTCAGGTCGAGTCGCTCGGCGATCATTGGTTCCGTCAGTTCCGGGCTTTGCAGTCGGAGTGACCCGTTCACGATCTTGAGGGTGATCTCGGGTGATGATTGCGCAGCCGACTGAGCGGGCGGGCTATTCGTAGTCGGTACGCCGGGGTTTGGACGGAAGCCGAGCGCCTCAGCGAGGTTGATCGTACCGTCGATACGACGTGCCAGGTCGACTTTCGCGCCCTCAAGGCTGACGGACCCGTATCGTGGACGGTCTGTGATCAGGTGCCAGAGACCTCGGTCCCAACTGGCCTTTGGCGCGATGATGACTCCCTCGCCGCGACTCGATCGGAGGACCAGGCCCTCCGCGAGAATCGGCCCGAACCAGGAGAAGTGTAACGATTTCACCTCGACCGATCCGGGGCTCAGCGAACGGTTGATCCTCGTCAACAGCCATCTCCGCGCCGGGGACGTGCCCAGGAACGAAGGTAGAGCGACGACCATGACGATCACGAAAACGACGACGATCCCGAGAACTTTGACGAGCCGACGACGCCTTCGAGGCGGGGCATCCTTCCCCATGAGACAAATCCTCCGTAACAGGCGCGGCTCGGGACCGAGACTGGAGACGAGACGACGGAGACATTGCGAAGCGACGAGAGTAACCTTATCTATACCTCGGAACGACCGGCTGCCCAACTCCAATCCGGGTCCCCGTGATCGGGACCGCCGGCCCTGTCATGTCCTGTGGTAACACTCCGCCTCCTTGCAATTCCACCGCATCGCGATAAACTCCGACGAGGGTCGTCGTCTCGTGTGTCCGGTAGATTGGTTGATCATCTTCTTTTGTGGCTGATTTTCACAACCGCTTCACGAACAGAAAACTTCGCCCAGATTCTCACCCGGGCGTTGGAAACAGGACCAGGCCTGCGCGTGTCCCATCCTTCGAGGCATGCGGTTCAGCGCGAGGGCATGGAATTCTTGCCGCGTATTCGGGGATCTCGGTCCAGTTTTCCTCGTCGAACACCAGGGGTTGATTCATGCGGAAGTGCATCGCGATAATTGCGGTCGCCGCGATCAATTTGGGGATAGCGTCTTCGCCTGCGAGATGTGCCGAACCGCAGCGCGGCAAGAACACCAAGAGCGAGGGAGGCGTGAAAAAGATGGACTTCGGGAAAACTGCGGACGGGACTCCGGTTGAACTCTTTGAACTGACGAACGGCGGGATCACGGCCAAGGTCACGAGCTATGGAGCAATCCTGACCGAGCTACATGCCCCCGACCGTGACGGAAAACTGGCCGATGTGGTCCTCGGGTTCGACAACCTCGCGGGTTACCTCGCAGGCCACCCGTTCTTCGGCGCGACCACCGGGCGATTCGCGAATCGCATCGCCAAGGGGATGTTCACGCTCGACGGCAAGGACTACACGCTGGCCGTGAATAACGGACCGAATTCCTTGCACGGCGGGCTGAAGGGGTTCGACAAGAAGGTGTGGAAGTCGGAAGACGTCTCCGGCAAGGAAGGCCCCGCGGTCAAGTTTAGCTACGTCAGTCCCGACGGCGAGGAAGGATATCCGGGGAAGCTCTCGGTTAGCGTAACGTATACGGTGACGGCCGACGCCGCCGTCAAGATCGACTACGCCGCCACGACCGACAAGGCGACACCGATCAACCTGACGAACCACTCTTACTTCAACCTTGCCGGGCCTGCGTCAGGAGCCATACTCGGCCATGAGGCGATGGTTGCCGCCGACACGTACACCCCCGTTGATGAAACGATGATCCCGACCGGGGAAATCGCACCGGTGAAGGGAACGCCGTTGGACTTCACGACGCCAGCGAGGATCGGCGCACGGATTGGCGACATCACAGGCGCGGCGGGGGGTTATGACCACAATTATATTCTTAACGCCAGGGGCAAACTCTCCGAACTCGCCGTCCGGGTACGCGAGCCCGAGAGCGGGCGCGTGATGGAGATGTTCACGACCGAGCCGGGCGTGCAGCTCTACACAGGCAATTTTCTGGATGGGACAGTCAAGGGCAAAGGTGGCGTTGCCTACAAGAAACGCGGCGGATTTTGCCTGGAAGCCCAGCATTATCCCGACTCTGTCCATCACGAGAACTTTCCCTCGACGATTCTGCGGCCCGGAAAAACCTACACGCAGACAACCGTCTACAAGTTCTCCGCCCGATGACTCATCGTATGTCATCGCGGTATGCCGCGGATCGGGCGACCCGCCCGGCGAGGACCTTGAACCACATGGCACGCCGGGCCGCATCCGATTAGAATCACTCCCTTCCGCGGCTTCCGATCGCGGAGGTCCGCGCGAATCTCTTACCGACTAGACGAGCCCCCGATGAAAGCCGTTGCCGTCCTCCCGGGCAAACCGAACAGTGTTCACCTTCGAGACATCCCCGCTCCGAAGCTGACCGACCAGCCTCATCCGCACGTCTGCCGCATCCCCGACGGTCGTGCGGTGCTGGTCAAGACCCTCCAAATCGGGGTCGATGCGACCGATCGCGAGATCAACGAGGCCCTCTACGGCAACGCTCCGCCCGGAGGCGATCACCTGGTCATCGGGCACGAGCTCTTCGGCCGGGTGCTTGAGGTCGGGTCGAAAGTGACGGAGGTCAAGCCCGGTGACTTCGTCTCCTGCACGGTCCGGCGCCCTGGCGGGTCGCTCTTCGACCAGATCGGGCGGAACGACATCACGAGCGAGGAAGTTTATTACGAGCGAGGGATCAACCTCTGCCACGGCTACCTTACCGAGAGCTTCGTTGACGACGCCGAGTACATCGTTAAGGTGCCGCAGAATCTCAAGCACCTCGGCGTCCTTTCGGAGCCCGCCAGCGTCTGCGCCAAGGCGATCGAGCAGGCGTTTCTGGCCCAGCAGCGGCTCCAGGTCTGGCAGCCCCGCCGGGCCTTCGTCATGGGAGCCGGGCAGATCGGGCTGCTCGCCACGATGATGCTCAAGTTGAGAGGCATCGAGGTCTACACCCTGGCGACGAAGCCCGGTCCGCATCGCAAGTCGGAGATTGTCGAAGCCTATGGCGCAAAGTACATCAGCACGAAGCAAACCTCCCTGGCCGAGCTCGTGAAGCAGGTCGGCAAGCCCGACCTGATCTTCGAGGCCACGGGGAACGCCGAGCTGTGCTTCCGCTCCATGGAAGTCCTGGCCCACAACGGCGCCCTGATCTGGACGAGCATCACCGGTGGGAAGCACGAAGTCACAGTCGACGCCGCCAGGATCAATCTGGAATGGGTGCTCGGAAACAAGCTCCTGGTCGCCAGCGTGAACGGCAATCGCCGCCACTTCGAGCTCGGGATTCAGGCCCTCTCCCACGGCGAGCACACCTACCCCGGGGTCACCGAGCGCATCCTCACGCATCCCGTGAACGGGCTGGACGGCTACAAGGAGATGATGCAGCTCCTTGAGGATAAGGAAGCGCTGAAGGTTTACGTCAACGTGGCTACGTGAGCGGACAGAGAGCGACGCGAGACCGCCATCCCCCATTCTTCATCCTGGAACCGTCCATGAGCAGCCTGAACATTCGCAAAGATGCGTGTGACCTTGATTTCTTATCACTCGGCGCATTGATCCATCGCCTCGACCCGGGCGTGATTCCGTTTCGCAAGGCGCGGTCCGTCGAGATCCACGTTTCCGGCGGCGAATACAATGTTGCGGCGGGGCTCTCCGATTGCTTCGGACTGAAGACCGGCATCGCGACTGCGATGGTCAATTACCCCATCGGCGAACTCGTCCAGGGCCGCGTGCGAGAGACCGGCGTCACGCCCTTCTACAAGATGTTCGAGCATGATGGCGTTCGCGGACCGAACATCGCGACTGTTTACAGCGATCGAGGTCACGGCGTCCGTGCGCCGGTCGTGTTTTACAATCGAGCGAACGAGGCCGGCGCGATGCTCAAGCCGGGCGATTTTGACTGGGCGTCGATCTTCGGAAAAGGCGTCCGTTGGTTCCACTCCGGCGGCATCTTCGCGTCCCTGTCCGAGACCACCGCTCCGCTAATCATCGAGGGCATGCAGGCTGCCAAGGCATCCGGCGCCATCACGTCGTTCGACCTCAACTATCGCGCCAAGCTCTGGGCATCCGTCGGTGGCGCGGCCCGTGGCCAGCAGGTCATGAAGCAGATCGCCGGCCAGCTTGACGCCCTGATCGGCAACGAGGAAGACCTCCAGAAAGGTCTCGGAATCGCCGGACCCGATGTGGCCTCGCACAAGTCGAAACTGGACCCTGATACCTTTTTCACACTGATCGACCGGGTCGTCGAACAGCATCCGAACATCAAGCTCGTCGCCACGACGCTGCGTGAAGTTCATTCCACGAACCGCCACGATTGGGCGGCGGTGCTCTGGCTCAATGGACAACGGTACGTTAGCCCCACCTGCCAACTTGACGTCATCGACCGCATCGGCGGCGGCGACGGCTTTGCGGGCGGCCTGATCTACGGCTTGCTCTCGGGCCGTTCGCCCGAGGAAGCACTACGCCTTGGCTGGGCACACGGTGCGCTTCTGACGACCTTCCCCGGCGACGTGACCATGGCCAAGGTTGATGAGGTTGAGGCGTTCGCCAAGGGTGGAACGGCGAGGGTTCAGCGTTAGGATTGAGGCTCGGCGAGAAGGAACCGTCTTGCCGAGGCGAAACACGAAGCGCGAATATGTTCATAGGTGAAGGAGTTTCAGAAAGATGCTGACCCCCGAGGGTTGCAGGGCTCGTCGTGCGAGACTGTGGGATGCGCTGCCCTCGCCGTGCGATTTCCTGATCGTTGGCGATCCGTCGCACCTGATCTACTTCGCCAATTATGTTCCCTCACCGTTCGTCTTCCGCACGACCGAGGCCGGTGCCGTTTTGCTGCTTGAACCCGGCCGCGCCACGCTCGTGGCCGACGACATGCTCGGGCCGTTCCTTGAAGGTGCGTGTGTTGACGAAGTGTTCGCCCCTGCCTGGTACGATGGAAGACGCGCGGCGCCCTACCGGCAGGGAAAACTTATCGAGTCCGCGCTCGCTCGCCTGGCGAGCATGCCCGGTCGTCGCGTTGGCGTCGAATACGCCGGTGTCCCGGCCGGCGTGATCGAGGGCCTGCGCAGAGCTCGACCGGATCTTGAGCTCGTCGACATCGGGCCGGTCATCCGACCTCTGCGGCGGTCAAAAGACGCGGACGAGATCGCCGTCCTTCGCCGATCCATGCGTGCCGGGGAGGCCGCCCAGGCTGCGGCGTTGGCGAACATCCGGCCGGGAATGACCGAACTGGATGCGTTTCTTGTCGTCCAGAATGCGGCGGTCACCTCGCTCGGAGAGGCCGCGATCGTCTACGGAGATTTCGCTTCCGGGCCGCGTTGTGCCACCGACCGTGGCGGCCCGCCCACGGCGCGAACGATCGAGAAGGGCGACCTCTTATTGCTTGATTTCTCGGTGATTGTCGACGGCTATCGCGGCGACTTCACGAACACCTTCGCGGTCGGTGGTGGCCCGACTCCCCGTCAACGCGAGTTATTCGAGGCCTGCCTCGGCGCACTTCGAGCAGGCGAGTCTCAACTCAAACCCGGGGCTCCCGCTCGTGACGTCGATGACGCCGTGCGCGGGCATTGTACCTCCCTGGGATTCGGTCCCTATTACCTGTCCCATTCCGGGCATGGTCTCGGTCTCGGACATCCCGAGCCGCCCTATTTTGTGCCGGAGAGCGACGAGATCATCCAGGTGGGGGACGTGGTCGCGATCGAGCCGGGCTTGTACGTGGTGGATGTCGGTGGGATGCGCTATGAACGAAATTACTTGATCACCGTTGACGGCTATGAAACGCTGTCGGACCACGAGATCCGAATCGACCAGTAACGAGGAGGCGTTGACGATGACGCAAGAACGTCGATTTCGAACGTCGGTCCTCACGCTCATCCTGATCTACCTCCCGGTCGATGCCTCGCGTGCCGATGATCCCCCGTCCGACATCGCCCGGATGTTCTCGCCACCGCCCGCACTTCACGACGACCTCGGCGACTACAAGTCGCTGCTGAAATTTAGTGATGGCCGCCCCGTGCATACCGAGAGCGAGTGGCGGGAGCGCCGCGGCGAGATCCTCAAGACCTGGCATGGGATTCTGGGGACGTGGCCTCCGTTGATCGAGCGGCCCAAGGTCGAGAAACTCGAAGCCCTCCCTCGCGACGGCTTCACCCAGCGCAAGCTCCGTCTTGAAATCGCCCCTGACCGGCAGACCGACGGCTATTTCCTCGTGCCCGACGGCCCCGGCCCGTTCCCGGCCGTCTTGATCGTCTTCTACGAGCCAGACACGGCCATCGGAAAGGGAAAGCCGAATCTCGATTTCGGGGACGCCCTCGTCCGGCGCGGATTCGCCGTCCTCTCAATCGGATTTGACCCGCGCGTGATCGACACCGACAAGAGCGGGGGCAAACTTCAGCCGCTCTCCTACCTCGCCTACGCCGCGGCCAACGGTTACAACGCGGTGGCGCACATGCCCGAAGTGGATCCGAAACGTGTTGGCGTGATGGGCCACTCCTACGGCGGCAAGTGGGCCATGTTCGCCGCCTGCCTTCACGAGAAGTTCGCCTGCGGCGTCTGGTCCGACCCCGGCATCGTCTTCGACGAGCCTCGCTCGAACGTGAACTACTGGGAGCCCTGGTATCTCGGTTGGGAGCCGAATCGGATGCGCAAGCCAGGTCTGATTACCGCGGAAAACCCCCGTACCGGCGCCTACAAGCGCCTGGTCGACACGGGACATGACCTCCACGAACTCCATGCCCTGATGGCCCCTCGTCCCTTCCTCGTCTCGGGCGGATCGGAAGACCCGCCCGAGAGGTGGAAGGCGCTGAATCATTCCGTGGCGGTCAATGCGTTGCTCGGGCAGAAAAATCGGGTTGCGATGACGAATCGCGAAGGACACACGCCGACGAAGGAATCGAACGAGCAGATCTATCGGTTCCTGGAATACGTCCTGAAGCCGGCGAGATAGGACGAGGGGGGATTCCCGGTCCACTCAAACCTTTTCCGGCACGACGTACGGCTTCCGATACTGCCTCGTCAGCATTGCGTTCGCCTCGTTGTCTCCGGGAAAGGTCTCGCTCGATGGGTCGAACTTGAGCTTGCGGCCCAGGCGATAGGCGATGTTGCCGAGGTGCGCCAGGCCGGAGCTGGTGTGAGCCGTCTCGACGGGTGCGTGCAGGATTGAGGCATCCCGCCCACGGACGGCGTCGATGAAGTTGGCGAAATGCTTCGCCACTGGATCGCCGTCGGTCCGCTTCGGTCCAGGCCGTCCGTCCTTGCCGAAGGATTCGTAATGGTTGTATCCCTTGATGACCAGATACCCCTCCGAGCCGTAGAAGATGTTGCCGACTCCCGCCCCGCCTTCGGTGTTGGTGGCCCAGGGGCGAACCTCGAACTCGATCATCTTTTTCTGAGCGGGGAAGAGATAGCTGCTGGAGAGCACCTCGGGTGTTTCCTTGTCGTCGTCGAACAGGAACTTCCCTCCCATCGCGACGATCTCCGACGGCAGTGATTCCAGGCCCAGACCCCACAGGCACATATCGGTCTCGTGAACGCCCTGATTGCCGACGTCGCCGTTCCCGTACTCCCAGTGCCAGTGCCAGTTGTAATGGACGTATCGCTTGGAGAACGCCCGCTCCTGCGCCGGCCCTTGCCAGACGTCCCAGTTGAGTTCCTTGGGCGCGGTGTCCGGATCCTTGGCATGGCCGATCGAGGGCCGATTCCGGAAGACCAGCCCTCGGGCGAGATAGACCTGCCCGATGAGCCCGCTGCGGAGATGGTCGACGGCCTCACGGACGGCCTCGGAGCTGCGAAGCTGGACCCCGTGTTGGACCACTCGCGCATACTTCTTGGCCGCCTCGACCATCTTGCGGCCTTCAAACAGATTGTGGCTGCCGGGCTTCTCGACGTAGACATCCTTGCCCGCCTGACAGGCCCAGATGGTGGCGAGCGAGTGCCAGTGGTTCGGCGTTGCTACGCTGACGACGTCCACGTCCTTGCGTTCGAAGACCTTGCGAAGGTCGGTCTCGGTCTCGGGCGCGTATCCGTACCGGGATTCGAAGGCCTTGGCCTTTCCTGCGAGGACGCGGCTGTCGGGATCGCACAGCACGGCGACCTTGACGCCCTTCGTGCCCATGA
Source organism: Planctomycetota bacterium (assembly GCA_028291545.1). Taxonomy (GTDB): domain Bacteria; phylum Planctomycetota; class Planctomycetia; order Isosphaerales; family Isosphaeraceae; genus JAQGHR01. Next base: position 87,042 of record JAQGHR010000004.1, read on the forward strand.
ACCCGTCGATGTGCGTCGAGCCCCTGCCGTTCACGCCCAGCACCGCCGCCCGCACGGTGTCGTTGGGTCCCATGGAAGCCACGGTCGCAGCCGCCCCCCCCGCGAGCGTCGTTCCGGCTGCGGCGGCGAGAAACGTTCTTCGATTCGGATTCGGCTCTGTCATGAGCGGACCCCTGTCGTCGCGTGAGACACCCGGGCGGAGAAATGGGCCACGGCATCAGCTCGCCACGCCCTCGCACGCCACGATCCTACTCGGCCCCACGTCAATCGCACAGTGGCGAGTGGCGTGGTTTCTAGCTGCGCGGCGTTCTTGCCGCAAGATGGACGGGCCACTGTCATCGAGCGATGGGTGAGTCGAGCGGATCACCGTTCGGGCATGGCTTCTTGTGATCGATCGTCGCGCGAGATAGGCTGGGTCGGCCCAGGTGAGGAGTCTCGAAAATCGCCCACGATCGGTGTCCAGCATCCTGCACGAGCCTGCGCCTTTTTCCGGAGCGCATCAATGTCCAACATGAGCCTCTTCGACCTGACGGGCAAGGTCGCGATCGTGACCGGTGGTAACGGCGGCATCGGCCTCGGGATTGCGCGAGGGCTGGCCTCCGCCGGCGCACGCCTCGCGATCGTGGGGCGCAACGCCGAGAAGACCCGGGCCGCGGCCAAGGTGCTGGCGGACGAATCGGGTGCGGAAGCCTTGGGCCTCGTCGCCGACGTGGCCGAAGAGAGCCAGGTGGGGGCGATCGTCCGGGAGGTGGCCGAACGGTTCGGACGGGTCGACATTCTCTTCAACAACGCCGGCATCAGCATCCGTAAGTATCCTCAAGACCTTGAGCTGGCCGAATGGAGGAAAGTGCTGGACGTCAACCTGACCTCCGCGTTCCTGATGTCCAAAGCCGTCTATCCGCAGATGAAGGCGGCAGGCGGGGGAAAGATTATCAATATCGGCAGCTTGAATTCGGTCTTCGGCTCGCCGTATGCGACCGCCTATGCGGCAAGCAAGGGCGGGATCGTGCAATTGACCAAGAGCCTCGCGCTCTCCTGGGTTCCCGAAAATATTCAGGTGAACGCGATTCTCCCCGGCTGGTTCGATACCGAATTGACGCAACAGGCCCGGGACCAGGTTCCGGGGCTGAACGAAAAGGTTCTCGCTCGCGTCCCGGCCGGACGATGGGCGAAGCCCGAGGACATCGTCGGCACGGCGATCTGGCTTTCGAGCAAGGCCAGCGACTTCGTGACGGGAGTCGCGGTCCCAGTGGATGGCGGTTGCAGCGTCGCGCCCTGATCGAGACACAAAAACGCGGAGGAGAGTGCGGTGCCTTTCAAGATTTCGGCCTTCCCGAAGTGCTATCTCGACGAGATCGCCGGCCGTCGATCCATGACGGTCTTCGACTGGATCGAGATGGCGAGGACGCTCGACGCCGACGGTCTGGAAATGTATGACGGCTTCTTCACGAGCCTGGATGCCACCTACCTGGGGAGGGTCCGGGACGCAATCCACGAGGCTGGATTCGTGGTCCCGATGCTTTGCACTTCGCCCGACTTCACACATCCCGATCCCGAGGCGCGGAAGCGCGCAATCGATCACGAGATCGAGATGATTCGTGTGATGCGATTTCTGGGCGGGCCCCGATCTGTCTGCCGGGTCCTCTCGGGCCAGAAACATCCCGGACTGGAGCGTCGCGAAGGGATCGACCGCGTCGTCGCGTGCATCGAGGAGGTTCTCCCCATCGCGAGGGAGCACGACATCGTGCTTGGCCTGGAGAACCATTACAAGGATGGCTTCTGGTCGTTTCCTGAGTTCGCACAGAAGCAGGACGTGTTCCTGGAGCTGCTCGCCGCGATTCCCGATCGCACGCATTTCGGCGTCCAGTACGATCCATCGAACGCCATCGTGGCTGGCGACGACCCGATTGCCTTACTGGAAGCCGTTGCCGATCGGGTCGTGAGCATGCACGCGAGCGATCGCTACCTGGCGGAAGGGACTTCGCTTGAGGAATTGCGGCAGACCGACGGGACGCTCGGCTACTCCGCCAACCTTCGCCATGGCGTGACCGGTAAGGGGCTCAATGACTACGACGCGATCTTTCGCATCCTGGCCGAGCACAACTATCGGGGCTGGGTCAGCATCGAGGACGGGATGAACGGGATGGGTGAGATGGCGGAATCCCTGGCATTCCTGCGCACGATGAGCGCGAAATACTTCTCGGAGTCGTGAGCATGGATCTGCAACTCGCGGACGAGGTCGCGGTGATCGTCGGCGGTGCCCGAGGCCTGGGGCATGCCATCGCCGCCGCGTTTCTTGCGGAAGGGACCAAGGTGGCCATCGTCGACCGCGATGCGGAGACACCGGCCATCGCCCTGGATCTTGACCGGTCGAAAGCATCTCAAGCCGCCGGTTTCATTGCGGACGTGACCGATTTCACGGCGATCCAACGCCTCGCCGCGGAGATCCGCGACCGATTCGGGCGGTGCGACCACGTCGTCTTCGCCGCGGCCATCGGCTCGGGCAAGTTCGGATTTCCCTTCTGGAAACTGGACCCGTCGGACTGGGATCGCGTGCTGCGGGTGAATCTGATCGGCGCGGCCAATGTCGCGCATGCGTTCGCACCCGGCATGGCCGAGGCGCGCGCGGGAACGATGCTGTTCATCGCGTCGGTTGCCGGCCAGATAGGATCTCAGACGGACCCTCCCTACAGCGCCTCGAAAGCCGGCGTCATCAATTTCGCACAATGCGCCGCCAAGGATCTCGCCCCATTTGGTGTCCGAGTGAACTCGCTCTGCCCGGGGATGGTCAAGACGGCGTTGAACCGATCCGTGTTCGAGTCCTGGGCCGCCCGCCAGCCTGAAGAAGGGCGGCCCGCCTACGAGGACTGGGCGGCCGAGAAGATCCGCATCCTGGTGCCTCTGGGACGTTGGCAGTCGCCCGAGGACATCGCCGCGATGGCGGTGTTCCTGGCTTCGAGGAAAGCGGAAAACATCACGGGGCAAACGATCAACGTGGATGGCGGCTACGTGATGCACTCGTGATGCCACACTCCCGCCCGAAGCAATAAGGATATTCCTATGACCGCAGGCGTCCTGATCGTCTCGATCCTCGCGATCGCCCTTCCCGCCGACGACTCCTCGATGAAGATCGACGCGAACAAGGTCGTGAATCGGATTTCTCCTCTCATGTACGGCTCGTGCATCGAGGACGTCAATCACGAGATCTACGGCGGACTCTATGCGCAGATGATCTTCGGCGAGAGCTTCGAAGAACCCCCGAGATCGATCGGCCCCGCCGGCTGGACAGCCTACGGAGGTCAGTGGAAGGCCGACGCGAGCCTTCTGTCTGTCGCGTCCGATTTCGGCGCGAAGATCGTCCGCGATGGCGGGATCATCACCGACGCAACCGTGTCTTGCGACGTCAGGCTGACGGACGACCGGGGCGACAACGCGGGGTTGATCCTGCGCGTGAACGATCCCCGGCCGGGTGCGGATTCCTGGATTGGATACGAGATCAGCATCTCCGCGAAACATCAATTCGTCCTGCTGGGCCGCCATAAGAATAACTTCACGCTCTTGAAAACCCAGAAGGCCGACATCACGCCCGGTCGGTGGTATCGGCTCTCCGCCAGGATGAAGGGCGCCGAGATCCAGATTCATCTGGACGACGCGAAGGAACCCGTCATCACGTTCAGCGATGATGCAAACGCGATCACCTCGGGGCGGGTCGGCCTGCGAACATGGGGCTCGAATGCCGAGTACCGCAATCTCGTGATCGAGAAGGCCGATGGCAAGACCGCAGACGCGTTCGCCCCTCGGACCGGCCCGGGGTTTGAGCGACATCTGAGCGGAATGTGGGACGTGATCCGGACCGGTGACGCCGTCCCGGAACTCGCCTGGGACGAAGATCGACCGTACAACACCGCCCATTCTCAGCGAATCGAGCGGCGCGGCGAGTCGGGGACCGTTGGAATTGCGAACCGTGGATTGAATCGCTGGGGCCTCAACTTTCGAGCGGGACACGCCTACGCTGGCCGCCTTTTTCTGCGACAGGAAGGCTATCAAGGCGCAGTCACCGTTGCCCTTCAGAGTGCCGACGGCCGGCGGACCTACGCCTCTCAGACGCTTGAGGAGCTCGACAAGGACTGGACTCTTCACGAATTCGCGTTGACGCCCGACGCGACCGACTCGAACGCTCGTTTTGCCGTGTGGATTGACCGACCCGGCAAGGTGTGGGTGGATCAGGTGTTTCTGTCCGGCACCGGCGAAGAACTCTTCGCTGGCCTGCCGTTCCGCGGCGACATCGCGCGGTCCCTGCAGCAACAAGGCCTCACGCTCCTCCGCTACGGCGGGTCGATGGTCAATGCGCCCGAATATCGCTGGAAAACGATGATCGGGGACCGTGACAAGAGGCCCCAATACAAAGGCTGGTGGTATTCGCAATCCACCAACGGATTCGGGATCGAGGAGTTCGTTCAATTCTGCCGGGCCGCGGGCTTCGAGGCCGTCGTCTCCATCAACATCGAGGAAACGCCCCAGGATGCGGCGGATCTCGTGGAGTATTTCAACGGCCCGGCAACGAGCGAGTGGGGACGCAAACGGGCTGCGAACGGTCACCCCGCTCCATACGCGCTCAAGTACCTTCAGATCGGCAATGAGGAGACGACCAACGCCCATTACATCGAACGGTTCAAGCTGCTTTACGAGGCCATGCGACCGCGAGACGAATCCGTCCAGTACATCATCGGGGCCTGGTGGGAGCCCGATAACCCGATCTCGAAACGCATCGTGCAGGAACTCAGCGGCAAGGCATCGCTATGGGATGTCCACGTCGGCGGCGACGATCCGCGCGAGGGAGCGAAAGTTGATGCCTTGTTCACGCGAATGAGGAAGCTCTACGAGGACTGGTCCCCGGGGACGACCCTCAAGGCCTGCGTTCTGGAGGAGAATGGAGGCCGGCACAACATTCAGCGAGCGCTCGGGCACGCCGGGGTCCTCAACGCGACACAGCGGCACGGCGATTTCGTCCTGATCGACTGCCCGGCGAATTGCCTCCAGCCCTGGAAGCAAAACGATAACGATTGGGACCAGGGCCAGCTTTTTTTCACGAGCAGTCAGGTCTGGGGGATGCCTCCCTACTACGCCCAGCAGATGGCCGCCTCATCGCATCAGCCCCTGCGAATTGCTTCGAGCGTGAAGAGCCCCGGTAACGACCTGGATCTGACCGCGACGCGCGATGAAGCCGGCAAGACGCTCATCCTCAAAGTGGTCAATGTGGGCGAGGCGTCCCACCGAACCGAAATCACGGTTGAGGGTGGTGGGACGATGGCTCGAAAGGCAAACGTGCTGACGCTGTCAGGAAATCTCAACGACATCAACACGCCCGAGGCACCCGACCGGATTCGATCGCTTTCGACGCAACTGGAGGTCACGGGCGACCGGTTCTCGTACGAGTTCGCTGCCAGGTCCTACACCATCCTTCGCATCCCGATCGTTCGGGCCGATTGAGAAAACCACGGCAGTGCCGGGTTGTTCCGAGGCTCGCGGTCGAGTAGCCTCGCCTCGAACGAGGATGCGGCTGGATGGACCAGGGCAGACTCTCAAACGAGGATTCCGACCATGACGACTCCCGGAATGAACCGTCGCGAGGCGTTGAAGCGTCTCGCGGCGGCCAGCATCGCCGTCCCGTTCGCCTTTCGCGCCCACGCCGCGGCACCCAGCGAAACGCTCTACCATGCCAGTTTCGGCGCGGCCGGGATGGCGGGGGCTGACCTCGGCTCCATCACCGCCAGCCCTCACGTCAAGCTCGTGGCCGTCGCGGACGTGGACCTCCGAAATACCGCCGACCTCGTGAAGCGTTTCCCCGGCATTCACGTCTATCAGGACTGGCGCGAATTGCTCGATAAGGAGAAGAAGCTCGATTCCGTGAACGTCTCCACTCCCGACTTCATGCATGCGCCGATCACCATGCGTGCCATGCAACGAGGTCTCCACGTCTACACCCAGAAGCCGCTCACGCAGACGGTGTATGAGGCCCGGCAATTGACGAAGGCGGCCAAGGAGAAGGGGCTGGTCACCCAGATGGGCATCCAGATTCACTCGCACCCCGTTCACAAGGCCGTCGTGGCGACCATCCAGGACGGGGCGATCGGCAAGGTCAAGGAAGTTCATAGCTGGAGCGGCAAACACTGGGGGGATAAGGCCCCTCGTCCCGATCGAACCGACCCGATCCCCCAAGGTCTGAACTGGGATGCCTGGCTTGGGGTCGCGGCCGAGCGCCCGTTTATCGCGGGCTATTACCATCCGGGCGAGTGGCGGAAGCGTCTGGATTTCGGCACCGGCACATTCGGTGACATGGGTTGTCACATCCTTGACCCGGTCTTCGGCTCGCTCGCCCTGACGGCCCCCACCTCCGTCAGGTCCGTCGGCGGTGCGCCCAACGCCGATAGCTGGGGACTCGACTCCCAGGTCCGCTACATCTTCCCGTCCACGGCGTACACGGCCGAGACGCTGACATTGCACTGGTACGACGGCGACAAACGGCCCCCCACAGAGGTCAAGGCGCTGATCGGCGAACGACCGCTGAGCGATCAGGGCTCCATTTACATCGGCGAGAAGGGCGTCCTCTACTCCCCTTACATCGATGCACCGGTCCTGCTTCCGGCCGACAAGTTCACTGATTACAAACGGCCGACTCCCGGCGGCGACGATCACTATCTCCAGTTCGTCGAGGCTTGCCGTGGGAACGGAAAAACCTCCGCGCCGTTCTCCTATGCCGGCCCGATGACCGAGTCGATCTTGCTCGGCACGCTGGCCACGCGGTTCCCCATGACGACCCTCGATTGGAACGCGGCCGACATGAAGGTGACGAACGTCGCCGAAGCCAACGCGTTCGTGCGCAAGCGATATCGCGCGGGCTGGGAAGTCGAGGGCTTGTAACGATTCGTCGGGTGGGTCGCGGACTCGTCGACCCACCCCTTCTTACTTGGCAGAGGGACCGCGCCGGAACACCGGCGAGCGAACGGTCCCGTGAAATTACCGAGATCCGAGGGCGCCGCGTGAAGATTGCTTCCGTCGAAATCTACCCCCTGACCGGCGCGACCGTCGACGGCGGATGGCCGCAGGGTCACGAGCCGCAAGAGAACCTGCATACCTTGCTGATTGTCCGGACCGATTCGGGCCTGTCAGGGTTTGGCAGCAGCTTCACCTCCGGCAAGCTCGTGGTCGGGGCCGTCGAGTTGCTCTGGCCGCTATTGAAGGGTGAATCGGCCGTCGAGCCCGAGCGTGTTTCCGAGACCCTCCGGCAGTCGAGCTTCTGGCAAGGTCGCGGCGGATCGGTCGAACACGCGATTAGTGGCATCGACATCGCACTCTGGGATCTGCTGGGAAAGGCCTGTCGTCAACCGACCTCTCGCTTACTGGGCGGCGACTATCGCCACACCATCAAGCCCTACGGTTCCATCCTCTTCGACGAGCCCGATGCCCTGCGACGAACGCTCCTGAGTGTGGTCGATCGAGGTTTCGCCGCGATCAAGATGGGCTGGCGTCCGTTCGGGAGACGCGATCGGAAGTTCGATGAGTTGCTTGTACGCACCGCCCGCCAGGCCGTTGGCGACACCGTGGAGCTCATGGTTGATGCCGGCGGTAGCGAGCAATTCTGGCCTCACGGGACCAACTGGGCCAGGAACACCGCGAGGATGCTCGCCGATTACGGCATCACCTGGTTCGAGGAGCCCCTGCCTCCCGATGACCTCGCCGGCTATGTCGAGTTGACGAGAATCTCTCCGGTTCCGATCGCAGGCGGGGAAGTTCTCACGCGTCGCCAGTCATTCCGGCCCTGGATTGAGCAACGGGCCGTGGACATTTTGCAGCCGGATTGCACGAAAAATGGAGGCCTGAGCGAGTCACGCCGGATTGCCTGGCTCGCCGCCGAACACAACGTGCAAGTGGTCCCCCACGGCTGGAACACCGCGATCGGCCTCGCCGCAGATCTCCAGTTCTCCGCGTCAATCCCGGTCGCCCGCTACGTTGAGTATCTCACGCCATGTGCGTATATCGATGAGATCCTCACGGAACCGTTTCGCCTCGATGGTGACGGCCTGTTGACGATCCCGAGCGGGCCTGGATTGGGCGTCGAGATCGATCCCGAGAAGCTGAAACGGTTCTGTCCAAACCCGATCTTGTTCCGTTGATCTCCGAGGAATCACGACATGCCTCGTGAAGTCGTTCAGCCGGATGGTCTCGACCTCGATACACCGGGGCGCCGCGATTACTGGGTGGCGCTCGAACACGGCACCATGTGGGGAACCCACCTCATCCCGGTCACGGTCTTCGTCGGTAATCAGGCGAAACCCGGCCGAGGACTTGTGGCGTTTGGATCGACGCACGGGAATGAGTACGAAGGCCCGGCGGCGATCAAGAATCTCATGGAGGAGATCTCCGCCGACGAGGTTCTCGGTCGGATCATCCTCATCCCCGTGCTGAATCCCGAGGCATTTCGCACCGGGACTCGCGACACGGTCGGTGCCGACGGGGTCAACCTGAACCGGGCGTTCGTCGAGGGCGCGGGTCGGCAACCGGGGATGACGGGCATCACGCATCGGATCGCGGATTTCGTCCGGGACTTCGTCTGGCCCCACGTCCACGTCGTGCTCGACCTGCACTCGGGTGGCCAGCAGATCCGCTTCGACCTGTGCGCCAGCTTTCACCCGATCGACGACCCGGAACTGGCCACGGCGACCGCCGAAACCGCTCGATGGTTCGGCACGCCGTTGGTCATGATCTATCAAAATCGGACCCCGGGTTTGCTCACGAGCGAAGCCGAGCGCCTGGGGAAGATCACCGTGGGAACCGAACTGGGCTGGGGTGAGGCCGTGCTGTCCGAAGGCGTGCGATACGGCCGTCAGGGAGTTCTTGCGGCGGCAATTCACCACAAGCAACTTCGCGGCAAGATTCAGCCGATCGGCCATCATGCGGCGGGCACGCAGAAGTGCGCTGCGATTGTCGATTTCGATTGCTACGTTCCGGCCCCGTTCGACGGCCATTACGAAGAGGTTCTTCTCTGCGGGAATCGCGTTCGTCGCGGCGACTTGGTGGGTCGGTTGCATGACTTCCAGCGGATCGACGAGCGGCCCTGGCCCGTGGTCGCCTCGATCGATGGAGTTGTCGTCGGCCAGGCGTGGGGCGCCCGAGTACGACAGGGACAGTTTATTCTGTGTGTCGGGGTAGAGCAGACCCTGTCATGAAAAACGCCCAGGGACCGACCTTTTTCAGGAATTTCCCATGTCTCGCGCCGCAACCGAGTACCGCTACAATCGCCTGACCTGGCCCGAGATGAACGACGCGATTGCCGCGCAGAAGCTCATCATCCTGCCGACCGGCTCGACGGAGCAGCACGGCCACCATCTTCCGATTGATGTCGATGAGTTTTTGTGTGAATCCGTCTGCCTGGAGGTCGGTCGCCGCATCCCGGACAAGGTGCTCGTGCTGCCTCCGGTCTCCTATGGCCTGAATCGGCACCACATCGACTTCCCCGGAACGATCCACATCGAGCCGGACGTGTTCATCGCGTTCTGTCTGAATATTACCAAGAGTGTGGCCTATCACGGGTTCCAGAAGATCCTGATCGTCAACGGGCACGGCTCGAACGCGCCGATGATCGACCTGGTGGCACGAAAGACCGTGCTGGAGACGAAGTCGCTCTGCTTCGCGACCACGTATTTCTGGTTCCTGCGGGAGGCGTTCGAGAAGATCCGCGAATCGAAGGTGATCGCCCACGCCGACGAGTTCGAGACCTCCCTGTATCTCCATCTGGCGCCCGACCGTGTCCAGATGGACAAGGCGGTCGAGGACAACGACCGTATGGGCAAGTACACCAGCAGCGACAGCACAGCGAATTACTTCGTCCGCTTCAACGACTACTGGGGCCGCTGGACCAGGACCGGCGTCCACGGCGACGCCACCAAGGGCACCGCCGAAAAAGGTGCAATCCTGTTCAACGCCGCCGTCGAGGGACTGGTCGGCCTGGTCGATGAACTCCGCGCCTGGCCGATCGAGGAAAGGGCGGACATGCACCGAGGTCCGGTCCAGTCACAAATTCGCTGGTGATGGTCGTCGAGCACGCGCCAGCCTATGCGAGGATCTCCTTCACCACTTTGCCGAACACGTCCGTGAGCCGATAGTCCCGGCCCTGGAATCGATAGGTCAGTTTGGTGTGGTCCAGCCCGAGCAGATGCAAGATCGTGGCCTGGAGATCGTGGACGTGGACGCCGTCTCGCGCGACGGAGAAGCCCAGTTCGTCGGACTCGCCGTGAGTGTATCCGCCCTTGACGCCGCCGCCGGCGAGGAACATGGAGTAGCAATCGGGGAAGTGATCGCGGCCGAGAACGGCGCTGGCGGCGGTGCGGCCCTCACGGAACGGGGTGCGCCCGAACTCACCGCTACAAATGATCAGTGTCTCGTCCAGCAAGCCGCGCGACTTGAGATCCTTGATCAGCGCGGCGACTGGTCGATCCATCGTGGCACACTTCTTCGTCAGTCCGTCGGTCAACCCCTCGCCGGCTCCGGTGCCGTGGAAGTCCCAGCCCCAATCGAAGAGTTGGACGTAGCGAACGCCTTGCTCGACCAGGCGACGGGCCAACAGGCAATTGTTCGCGAAACTGGACGTGCCCGGTTGCGCGCCGTATGCCTCGATGAGATGCTTCGGCTCGCGGGAAATGTCCATGACCTCGGGAACCGAAGCCTGCATTCGGAACGCCAGTTCGTATTGCGCGATCCTCGTTGCGGTCTCGGGATCGCCCAGCTCTCGCGCCTGGATCTCGTTCAGGTCTCGGAGCGCGTCAAGGCTCTGACGCCGCATCGATCGATCCATCCCCGCCGGGTCGGACGCATAAAGGACGGGGTCGCCGGTCGAACGGCACTGGACTCCCTGGTAGACCGAGGGGAGGAAGCCGCTCCCGAACGACGCCTTGCCGCCATTGGGCTGCACGCCGCTCGAAATCAGCACCACGAATCCGGGTAGATTCGCATTTTCCGTCCCCAGACCATAGGTCGCCCATGTCCCCATGGACGGCCGGCCCGATCGAGGCGAGCCGGTGTAAAGCAACAGCTCGGCCGGAGCATGGTTAAACTGGTCGGTATGCATCGAGCGGATGACGCACAAGTCGTCTGCGACGGAGTGCAGGTTGGGGATGGCGTCCGACAACCACACGCCGTTCTTGCCGTGCTGCTCGAATTTTCGAGGGGTGCCCAGCAGCTTGGGCGTGCCCGACGTGAACGCGAATCGCTTGCCCTTGATGAAGGCGTCCGGGCATTCCTGTCCCGTGCGCTTGACCAGTTCCGGCTTGTAGTCGTAGAGGTCCAGATGAGGGGGAGAACCGGTCAGGTGGAGGTAGATGATACGCTTCGCTTTCGGTGCGAAGTGCGAGAGTCTTGGCGCTAAGGGATCGACAACCTTTCCCGCGTCGGCCGGCGCGTCCTTGGCCAGCAAGGAGGCCAACGCCATCGCGCCGAGGCCCGCCTGGCTCTCCCGGAAGAAGTGCCGACGGGTCATGTCTTGGACGCGTTCAATTCGAGGGTCCATCGAGCGTTCTCCCGTCATCCTATCGGGCGGATCGCGAGTTCGTTCGCGATCCGCCCAGATATTAGCGTTTCATGAGCATTTCATCGAGATTCAGCAGCACGTTGCCGACGACCGTCCATGCGGCCAGTTCCGCGACGTCGGCGTCCTTGGGCGCCGGCCCGATGGGCTCGGTGGCGAGCTTCAATGCCTTGGCGCGATCCTTCGAGAATTCCGCAAATGAGGTCTCAAACAGCGCGACGAGTCGCGACACCTCTTCCTCACTGGCCTGTCTCGCCAGGCAGAGACGGAAACCGAGCCTCGCCTTCTCGGCGGGCGATTTCCCCCCGCTGACCATACGACGAGACAAGGCCTGCGCAGACTCCACGTAAACCGGATCGTTCAGCGTGACCAGGGCCTGGAGCGGCGTGTTCGTTCGGGAGCGTCGGACCAGGCAGACCTCACGGTTCGGCGCGTCGAACGTGGTCATCGAGGGATACGGATTCGATCGTCGCCAGGTGGTATATAACCCGCGACGATAGCGATCTTCCCCCTTGCTCGTTTCCCAGTCAATCCCGCCGCCGAATGCCGCGCTCAAGCCGGAGGATGGCTGAGGAGGCTTGACGGGAGGCCCATACATCTTCGGGCTGAGCAGACCGCTCACGAACAGGGCCTGATCGCGAATCGTCTCGGCCGGCAGCCGGAAGCGCGGACCGCGGGCCACCAGGCGATTCTCGGGGTCGCGGACGCTCATCTCGGGCGTGATTGCCGAGCGCTGCCGATAGGCCGCCGACGAGACGATCAGCTTCAGGAATGCCTTGAGATCCCAGCGGTTTGCGACTATCTCGGTGGCGAGCCAGTCGAGCAATTCCGGATGGGTCGGCAATTCACCTTGCGACCCGAAGTCCTCGCTCGTCGGCACCAGGCCGATGCCGAAAAGGGCGTCCCAGTAGCGATTGGCGATGACGCGTGGGGTCACCGGATTGTCGCCACTCACGAGCCAGCGCGCCAGCGTGAGACGATTGGCCGGCGCGTCGCTCGGCAGCGGGGGGAACGCTGCGGGGACGCCTTCGGTCACCTCCGCGCCCAGATCCATGAAGTTGCCACGGTGCTGGATCTTCGTCTTCCTCCGGGCGGCGGAAGTGAGCTCGCGCAGGACCGGAAGGGTTGTGCTCGGCCTGAGTCCCGAAAGTTGTGTTTTCAGGGCAGCCAACCGGTCGCGCGGAACCTTGAGCTCCGGGGCAATCGATTCCAGATAGTAGCGGGTCAACTCGGCTTTCTGGGCGTCACTCCGCTTCTCGGGCGTCGTTCTCAAGATCGCCAGGATACTCGCGGGCGAACGAGCCGACTCGCCCGCCCGGTCGTCGTCCGACATCGTCAGGCGGAACCGGCCTAGCGTGTGCTTCTCCATCTTGTATATCTGTTCAATCGTGACTTTGAGAGTCGAACCTGGCTCAATCTTCTCGACGGCCATCGCCGGTATCAGAGTGAGGCTGTGGCTCGCTCCCGTCCCGCCGCCGATCGCCCAGCCGCGAGACGCAGTGTCCTTGCCATCGAGCACGTTCGCCGCCTCGAACCCAGTCTGGGAATAATCGGCGAGGGCGCTCTTGAACGGAATCTCGCGTTCGCCGATGGGCGAAAGCTCGACGCTCGGATTCGGCGCGATTGCCACCGTTTGCGTCCAGACCGGCTCACGCCTGGCGTTCAGGATGATCACGCGAAAATCCGAGAGCCGACCCTGCAAGTTATTATCGGTCCGGTTCCAGATCGCGATCTTATCGATGGGCTGCTCGGCCTTGAGGTCCACCTCCCACCAGGGGTCGTCACCGCCGTCGGAATGCGTGGTGGATTTTGCCGACTCATAACGGCCATCGGTATTGCCGTCGATCGCCTTCTGCGCGGGACCGTCATACGCGGTGCCGCTCTGCCTGGCCGTACCCTTCGGCGCAATATTTTCGGCCTCGTTGAACACCTGGACTTCGGCGAGCGACAGGTACTTACCCTTGCCGGGTAGCTCAATCCGCACATATTGGCCCGACTTCCGTGAATTGGAAGGCGGCCGGATCGTGGCTTTCACGCGTGAGACGACGAAATTCCCCGCCGCGTATCCGGGGCCTTTGTTCGGCAACGAGTCGTGCGGCAGAGCTTCGAGACGGAGCGCGGTCAGACGAGGGGAGGGCAGGGGGGACTCAACCGTGTAGACGTCGGTTTTGTCGCGAGATTCCGCGAGGATCGATTGATCGTCTTTGAGTGCAAGCTTGGCCCCCGATCGCGCCGTAAGAACGGTCGGCTTCAGCGCTGTAACGAACAGGTCGTTCGCTAACGATCGCTCCCACCGCTCCTGGGCCGCCAGCAGCTCGGGCGTCGGAGTTCGTAGCGTGGTCTCCAGTTTGGCGACCTCCGCGACCCATTCCGCTTTCTGTCGCTTCTGCTCGTCGCTGTAGAGCGGGAGGATCGGGCTCTCGTCGCCCCGATCGGCGTCTTCGGTGTTATTGAAGAACGCGTAGAGGCGAAAATATTCCTCCTGCGAAAGCGGATCATACTTATGATCGTGACATTGCGCGCACGCGATCGTCGTACCCATCCAGACCGACATCGTGGTGTTCACGCGATCGACGACGGCGACGCTGCGGAACTCCTCGTCGTTCGTGCCGCCCTCGTTGTTCGTGAGCGTGTTGCGGTGAAACGCGGTCGCGATCAGCTGGTCATCGGTGGCGTTGGGCAGTAGGTCGCCGGCAAGTTGCTCGACGGTGAACTGGTCGAATGGCTTGTTGGCGTTGAGGGAACGGACGACGTAATCGCGGTAGGGCCAGATGGTGCGCGCGGGGTCGTCGGCATATCCGGCGGAATCGGCATAGCGGGCGAGGTCGAGCCACATCCGAGCCCAATATTCGCCATAGGCGGGCTTCGCGAGCAGGCGATCGACGAGCTTTTCGTAGGCGTCCGGCCTGGGATCGTTGATGAATTGGTCGACCTCATCCAGGCCCGGAGGCAATCCGGTGAGATCCAGCGAGAGGCGACGAATCAAGGTCGTCTTATCCGCCTCCTGCGAAGGGTTCCAGCCTTCGCGTTCCAGGCGGGCGAGGAGGAATCGGTCGATCGGATTCCTTGGCCACTTGACGTCGCGGACGTCGGGCAACGGCGGGCGGACGGGCTTAACATAGGCCCAATGCTTCGCGTACACGGCCCCTTGCTTCACCCACTCGGTCAGGATTTCAACCTCTTTCGGAGTGAGCTTCTTGCCGGACCTGGCAGGAGGCATGACCTCGTTCGCGTCGCCGGAAGAGATTCGACGGATCGCCTCGCTCTCGTCGGGGTTCCCACGAATCAGGGCGAAATGCCCCCCCAGATCGGCGAACGCTCCCTGTTCCGTATCCAGGCGCAAGGGCGTCTTCAAACCCTTCCGCTTGTTCGCGTCCGGCCCATGACATGCAAAGCATGCGTTGGAGAGGATGGGCCGAATGTCCCGATTGAAGTCGATCGGCCTGACCGTCTTGTCGCTTGCCGCCGAGATGCCGCCGCTGCTTGTCGCGGCCACGAGTGCAAGGAAGAGTACGGCAACCGGCCTGGCGGTCGAGTATGGCATAGCGGGGACCGTCGATTCTGGAGGAACACGCGGTATGACGCGATGGCGGGATCAAACAGAAGTATAACAGATCCCCGAGGCGGATTTCACGAGAAGAATTCTCTCGACCTTGGCGGAATCCTTCGCAATCGACCTTCCCGACTGTCCTGCTCGCCGTGCCGAATCCACAGGCACCCCTCCACGGTGAACCCTCGGCCGCAAGTCATTGTAATTAAGTAGTTTTCATCACGACCGGTAGTGTCGCGCAAGCGATCTCGCCACCGAGTCAGGAGGCGGGGCCTTCTGTAGGTCCCAACGGCATGCACCACCCGGTTGCCCCATTGCACCCATTTTCCGCATCATTCACGAAGACCTGTCCACTTGAAAAAACTGTCTTTTTCGATGCGAGGCATGTCTGACATGCCCTGGTTTTGCATAGATGTCGTTTGCGTGCTTTCGGCTCCAGCCGCACGAATTGCCCGGCCAAGGTCTCCCACTTGACGCCTATGCCTTAGGGTGCCCGTGAAATGCAGTCGTGGCATGTGTGGGTATTTTAGCACGTTGAACGGCGATCCTCGGGGCGCGAGACCGAGCCGTGGCGTTCTCCGCTCGTCGTGCCGGGCCTGCCAGCATGTTCCCCCCGAGGACTCCAGAATTCAGCGGTCGACGGGACAAGTTCGAACCCCATCGAGTCACAAAGCTACGATAGGGTTCGGCCCGCTTTGCTCGGATTTCATCAGAGAACTAAATGCGCATCGCCATCAAGTTTTGCGTGGCGGCGACCCTGTGTATTTCCGTTGCCGTCGCCTTCGCCGTCGTGGTGGGATTTTTCATCTAGGCTCCCCGGCGAGTCGGTCGGTCGTCGCGTCAAAGACGCGGCTCGTCCGCCGTCGAAGCGGGGGTCATGCCCGAGGTGACCATGGGCTCGTCACAGCCGGCCAGACCTCAAGGGATCTTCATCGATCGGAATGCCCTGGAAGACGGTGGTCTCGCCTTCGCCCAGCTCTACACCGGACCGATCCGCGATTCCCGCTCATTACATGAGCTACGTGACGCCGTCAGGGCACGTGGACGCCTGGGGTTGGCCGTCATGGGGGCGGAGTTCGACGAGCTTTATCTCGGCCCACACTCCTCAACGGAACGGATCGTCTATGGTGCCAAACTCCTCAAGAACGTGGGCCTACTGTCCATGTACGAGAACCGCTTTGACGAGGCGGCCGCCAGGTTCGACCAAGCCCTAGAAATCGGGAAGCGCGACGTCATTCCCTGGAAGGACCGCGCCGAGCTTCTGGCAATCCGGGGTGTGATCGCATTGCGGCATGGGAGGTCAGCAATTGCATCGCCTGCGTTGGTCCATCGAGTTGCATCTTTCCGATCGCACCCGAAGCTGCTCACACCCAGCAGGCCGGCTCGCGCGCGGCGATCGAGCACTTCACGGCCTACCTGGAGGAGTTGCCCGGCGACCTGCGTATCCGCTGGCTCCTGAACATCGCGTACATGACGGTGGGCGAATATCCCGAGAAGGTGCCGGCCAAGTACCTCGTGCCCATCGAGGGCTTTCAGTCGAAGATCAAGGCGGGACGCTTCGCTAATGTTGCGACCACAGCGGGCCTGACCGTTCGCGGCCCGAACTCGGCGGGCGGGAGTATCTTCGACGATTTCACGGGTGATGGGCTTCCCGACCTGCTCTCGACCTCGCTCGATGCCGATCGCGGAGCGAGCCTGTTTGTCAACCGGGGCGGCGGCAAGTTCAGCGACCAATCCAACCAGCCCGGTCTCGTCGATCAGATCTACACTCTCAACCTTGCTCGTGCCGATTTCGACAACGACGGGGATCTCGACGTGGTCCTCCTGCGAGGTGCCTGGGACAGGCCCATGCGGCTCTCGCTGCTCCGAAATCAAGGTGACGGCAAGTTTGATGACGTGACCCTGACCAGCGGTCTTGCCGGGCCGATCTCCAGCGAGGCGGCTGCCTGGGGAGATTACGACAACGACGGCCTGGTGGACCTCTTCGTTTGCGGCGAGTACTTCCCCCCCGATGGAGCCGGCGATGGGTTCCGGCCCGATCCTCGCAATCGGTGCCGCCGCTATCGCAACCGGGGGGATGGGACCTTCGTTGACGTGGCGGCGGATGCCGGAGTCGAGAATCTCCACAGCGCGAAGGGGGCGGCCTGGGGCGATTACGACGAAGACGGTCGTCTTGATCTCTTCGTCTCGAACATGGACGGGCCTTGCCGGCTCTACCACAACGAAGGGCGCGGAAAATTTCGTGACGTTGCCGCCTCCCTGGACGTGACGGCGGATTCGGGATTCGCCTGCTGGTTCTGGGACTACGACAATGACGGTCGCCTCGACCTCTTCGTGAGCAGCAAGGCCGTCTCCCTGGCGGAGGAGGTGGCCTTTGCCCTCAAAATGCCCGTCGAGACTCCGATCCACCCGCGGCTGTACCGAAATGTGGGAGCCAAGGGCTTCCGTGACGTGACCGCAGAAGTGGGCCTGGACCGTCCGACATCGCCGATGGGATGCAACCTGGGCGATGTTGACAATGACGGATTTCTCGATATCTACATCGGCACCGGCGGCATGGCATTTTCCCATCTGGTCCCGAACTTGATGTTCGAGAACATGGAGGGGAGGCGATTTGAGGACGTGACGATGTCGTCCGGCACCGGCCATCTCCAGAAGGGCCACGGAATCACTTTCGCCGACTATGATGATGACGGCGATCTCGATCTATTCGTTGAGGCGGGCGGAGCGGTGCCCGGAGACGGCGCCTACAATATCCTGTTTCGTAATCCGGGGAACGGTCGCCACTGGCTCAAAATCAATCTGGTCGGGACCCGGACAAATCGCTCGGCGCTGGGGGCGAAGATCCGGGCGGACGTGATCGGGGCCGATGGAAGCAAGCGCTCGATCTACCGAACCGTCGGCAACAATTCGAGTTTTGGCGGCAATAGCCTGGTGGAGTTGCTCGGCTTGAGAGACTCGACGACGGTCGCGGAGCTCGAGGTGTCGTGGCCGACGAGCAAGACAAAGCAGATTTTCCATGACGTGGCCGGTGACCGGACGATCGAGATCGTCGAAGGGGCGGAAGGGGTCAAGGCGGTTACGCACTCGCCGGTCCCATCGATCAGACCGTGATGGTTCTCCATTTGGGAAAGTCGCTGATCAAGAGAGACTGCTCGTTGGCATCGGATGCTGAATTTCATACATTAAATAATAAGAATAGGTGATTAGGGATTTTCTAGGGCAGCCGGTAGGCTGCTCTCATGGACCTCAACGCCTACGAACGACACCTCGTCGGCCTGCTGTGCTGGACTTGCCACGCCGCCACCGGGCCTTGCAACGCCCGCCAGCGGCAGTGCCCACGTTGCCGGAAGAAGTGGAGCTATGACCGTAGGCGGACGCAGTGGGAAATCCTCAAGGCGTTCTGCCTCAACGCAACCGCACACCACGCCGCCCGCTGCGCACGCTGCGACTACCGCACCGCCTACCGGGCCTACATGCACCTCCGCCTGACCCTGGGCGAGATGACCGCCGAGGAGAAGAGGCCACTGCTCGGAGAGTTGGAGCTGGACGAGTCGTACTTCGGAGGCAAGCGGAAGGGCAAGCGGGGCCGGGGTGCGGCCGGGAAAGTGGCCGTATTCGGCATCCTGGAGCGGGACGGCAAGGTCTACACCGTGGCCGTGCCGAACTGCAAGAAGGAGACCCTGATGGCGAGGATCACCGCCGCCACGGTCAAGGGGAGCGTCTTTTACACCGACGAGTTCGTCAGCTACAACGACCTGTCCCGCTACGGCAAGCATGTGCCGATCGACCACCGGCACGAGTTCGCCGACGGCGAGGCGCACATCAATGGCATCGAGGGTTTCTGGAGCTACGCCAAGCGGCTGCACCGGCTCTGCCACGGGGTGGACCGGGACAACTTCCCGGTGTACCTGGCCGAGTACGAGTTCCGGTACAATCACAGGGACGATCACTTGCTCACCATCCTGTTCGACCGACTCTACAGGCCGCTCATCGAGAAAGGGCGGCTGCCCTAGAAAATCCCTAATCACCTAAGAATAACATAGATTGAGCGCAAGACTCCAATACTCGGCTCCCGGTTCGCGTGACCGCATCGCCGGGGCTTCTTGCGGGATTGATGGGAGGTCAAGCTCGATGATCCAATCACCGCGCGGTCGCGTCTGGCTCGCGACGGTGCTGGGCGCCCTGATCGGCGTGTCGGGCTACGCGGCCGCACGCCGCTGGCGTTCCCCGGACCCGGTGCCCCGGCTCGGCCCAGTATCGTCCACCATCTTAACGGGTGTCTATATTTTGTGTAGTTTGGGGCCTTCCGCGAGTTACGTCGTCGAAACGACCGATGGGTTGGTCCTGGTCGACACGGGCCTCGATCAGGCCGCCACGCAACTCAAGGTGGAGATGAGCCGGCTGGGTCTGGATTGGAAAGCCGTGCGCGCGGTCTTGTTGACGCATGCCCACGGCGATCATTCCGGCGGGGCCGAATATCTGCATTCGGCGGCTGGCGCAAAGGTCTATGCCGGCCGGGGCGACGCGGCCGTACTGAAGTCGGGAGGGCCGCGAGAGGCGTTTTTCAGCACGTTTTACATGCCGGATCAGGAGCCTCACCCGACCCGCGTGGATGTCGAACTCGTGGGCGGTGAGTCGATCTCCTTCGGTGACGTTCGATTCCAGGCGCTAGCCATGCCGGGCCATACGCCTGGGAGCATTTGCTACCTGATGGAGAAGTCGAGCCAGCGAGTGCTGTTCGGCGGCGACGTCATCACCATGCTCGCCGGGGACGGTAGCTCGCATCCCCGGGGGCTGAAGCCGCTCGGCACGTACTCGGCCTTCCTCCCGCCGCGTTATCGAGGCGATGCCAAGACCTATCTCGCTTCACTTCGTAAATTGAGCGCGATGCCGGTTCCGGACCTCGTCCTCCCCGGTCATCCGCTCTCGGACCCCACTCCCCAGAGCCCACGTCTGACCGAACAGCAATGGCAGGCGATGCTCGGAGGGGGAATTCGCGAGATGGAGACGCTGCTGGCACGATATCAGGCGGATGGAGCCAATTTCCTCGACGGGCACCCTGGACGCCTCCTCGCCGATCTCTACTATCTCGGCGATTTTGAAGGGTTAGCCATCTACGCGTTCTTCGTCGGCGGGAAGCTCTTTCTCGTCGATGCACCGGGCGGAGCCGGGCTGCTGGATTATGTGAAGGCACGGCTCCAGGAACTCGGCTTGCCCCCGGCCGATCCGACCGCCGTGTTGCTCACCTCGTGAAACGCGAATGACGTCGCCGGCCTCAAGCATCTGGTGGAAACGTGCCACGCCAAGGTGGTCACCCCCCCCCGGGTGTGTCCGCGATCCAGGCGATCTGTCCTACCGGCACCACGGTCGTCCCCACGACGGACCTCCCGAACCAGAATTGGTTCCGGGCCATGACGCTCCAGCTTGCCGGACGCGGATCGAATCCCGTCGCCTACCTGATCCCGCTGGCCGGGAAGAACGTCCTGTTCTCCGGGAGAATCCCCATCCTTTTCGATCACTACTCCGTCGAAGGCCTGTCGGTGACCCGGGAGAACGCGATTGAATATCTGCTCTCGATCAACCAGCTTGAGGCGTTGAAACCCGACCTCTGGCTGCCCGCGGTCACTTCCGAAGATCAGAACAGTAATTTATATGATTATCAATGGAAATATATCATCACGGACAATTATCGCGTGGGCCGCTCGATCCTCGAACAACAGCACCGATGAGCCTCACGGGACATGATCACAGACGCAACCGGCCTCAGGCGTCTTCACGCGAACGTTTGGAGACCCGGACGAACTCCGAGCGTGAATCCCGCCCCGTTGAGCCCTTCGGTTGCTACCGGGACCTCGATTCAGAGGGATCGCCGGGGACGCCGATGAAGTCAGCCCCTTCACCGCGTCCTCTCCGGCCGCTCGCCCGGGTCTGTGGGAAACTCAGGGATCACGCGATGGCGTCCCCTAGAGGCGTCACGTGGCCGTCAAAGTGGTTATCGTGTGCGACCGGGGGGGGCGCCTCGGACCGGGTCTCAACCACGCTCTGGTCCGCGAACCACTGGATCACATAGTAAAACACGGGGGTCAGGAAGATCCCGAAGAAAGTCACGCCGAGCATGCCCGCGAATACGGCGGTGCCCAGCGTCCTCCGCATCTCGGCGCCCGCACCCTGAGAGATGACGAGGGGAACCACTCCGAGGATGAAGGCGAAGGACGTCATCATGATCGGTCGTAGGCGCAGTTCGCACGCTTCGATGGTCGCCTCGAAGCGGGGTACGCCTTCCTCTCGGCGAGCCTTGGCGAACTCGACGATGAGGATCGCGTTCTTGCAGGCCAATCCCACCAGGACGACGAATCCGACCTGAGTGAAGATGTTGATATCCATACTGGCCATCTGCACGCCGACAATCGAGCAGAGCAAGCACATCGGGACGACCAGAATCACGGCCAGCGGTAAGGACCAGCTCTCGTACTGGGCCGCGAGTACCAGGAAGACCAGGACGACCGCCAGGATGAACACCATCATCGCCGTGTTGCCCGTCTGGAGCTGGAGCAGCGCAAGCTCGGTCCATTCCGTCCGCATGGAGGACGGAAGATCGCGCTGGGCCACGTCGTTCATGAGTCCGATGGCCTGACCGGAGCTCGTACCGGGCGAGGCATTCCCATTGATCGCCGAGGCGATGTACATGTTGTAGCGCATGATCAGGACGGGCCCGTTCACGTCGGTGACGCTGGCCATCGAGCCTAGAGGAACCATGCCGCCGCGATCGTTGCGGATCTTGAGTTGCTTGATGTCTTCGACCTGTTTGCGGAAGTTCGTATCGCCCTGTACGTTCACCTGCCAGGTGCGACCGAAGCGATTGAAGTCGTTCACATAGAGCGAACCGAGATAGACCTGGAGCGTGTTGAAAACCTCTCCGACCGAGACGCCCATCATCTTCACGCGATCGCGATCGATGTTGAGGAAGAGCCAGGGGGTGTTGGCGCGGAAGCTCGAGAACAGGCCGTTCAGGCCGGGTGTGGAGTCTCCTTCGGCCACGACCTTTTCCGTCGCCGTCTGAAGCGCATCCAGTCCGTTATCGCCGCGGTCCTCGATCACGATTTTGAACCCGCCGGCCGTGCCCAACCCTTCGACAGGCGGAGCGCCGAAGACATTGATCACGCCGTCGGCGACTTCGTCCTGGAGCTGTGTTTGGATCTTCGTCGCGATGGCATCGCCGGAGAGCGACGGTTTGAGCCGGTGGTGAAATTCGTCGAGCATCACGTACATCGAGCCGTAATTCGGCGCATTGGCGTTCATCAAGAGGGATTGACCGGCGATTGCGACCGTGTGACTCACCCCGTGGACCTTCCCGGTCAGTTCTTCGATGTGCTTCATGACCCGCTGGGTCTTCTCGACGGAGGTCGCGTCGGGCATCCGCACGTTGACGAGCAGGTAGCCTTTATCCTGAGAGGGAATGAACCCCGAGGGCGTCTGCGAGAAGCCGAAATACGTCAAGTAGAGGAGGCCGCCGTATCCCGCCAAGACGAGCAGGCTGATCCGCAACAGACCGGCGACCATCTTCGAGTACATGCCCGTCGCGGCCTTGAAGCCGTAATTGAACAGGCGGAAAAAGCCGGAAAGAATGCGATCGAGGAGCGGGCCGACGATCCAGCCGAGCACGGCCCCGATGAGAGAACACGTGGCGGGTGCGGCCCACCACTCTCGCGCGGCGATCGGCCCCATCACCGGCCCGAAGTGCGGCGTCAGGAATTGGTAGGCGAGGAATCCACCGAACAGTGCATAGGCAATCCTCGGGAGAGCCGCGTTCGCATGACCGTCACCCCTCGGCCGGAGGAGGAGTGCGGCGAGGGCCGGTGACAGGGTCAGCGAGTTGAACGCCGAGATCACCGTCGAGACCGCGATCGTCAGCGCGAACTGCCGGAAGAACTGGCCCACGATCCCCGTGATGAACGCGCACGGCACGAACACCGCCGTGAGCACCAGGCCGATGGCCACCACCGGGCCGGAGACCTGCTCCATGGCCCGGATCGTGGCCTCGCGCGGGGCCAGTCCGTGCTCGATGTGGTGCTCGACGGCCTCGACCACGACGATCGCGTCGTCCACCACGATCCCGATCGCAAGCACCAGGCCGAACAGCGTCAGGTTGTTCAGCGAAAACCCCAGCGCCGTCATCGCGGCGAAGGTGCCGATGATGGCGACCGGGACGGCGACCAGCGGGATCACCGCCGAGCGCCAATTCTGCAAGAACAGGAGCACCACCACGGCGACGAGAATGACCGCGTCCCGCAGCGTCTTCACGACTTCCCAGACCGATTCGGTGATGAACGGGGTCGTATCGTAGACGATCGCGTAGTCGAGCCCTTCGGGAAAGCGTTCCTTCAAATCGTCCATCTTTTCACGCACGAGCCGGGCGGTCTTGAGTGCGTTCGAGCCCGGCCTCTGATAGATGGAGAGGGCGACGGAAGGCCGGCCGTCGAGGGTGCATGTCTGGTCGTAGCTTTGCGCACCGAGCTCGATATCGGCGACATCTTTGAGGCGGACCAGCCGGCCTTCGGGGTCGGTTTTCAAGACGATATTCTGGAACTGCTCCGTGTCCATCAGGCGGCCGAGGGTGGTCATGGTGTACTGATAGACCTGGCCCATGGGGACCGGCGGCTGGCCGATCTGCCCGGCGGCCACCTGGATGTTTTGCTGCTCGATTGCCGTCGACACATCGGTCGCCGTGAGGCCGCGATACGACATCTTTCCGGGATCGAGCCACACCCGCATGCTATAGTCGCGCTGGCCGAGGTAGGTGATGTCGCCCACGCCTTCCAAACGCGAAAGCTCATCGCGCAACTGGATCGTCGCGTAGTTGCTGAGGTACAGATTGTCGCGGCTGCTATCGGGCGAGAAGAGGTTGACGATCATCAGCGTGCTGGGCGACTTCTTCTTCACGGTCACCCCGCGGCGCTTCACCAGGTCCGGCAGAATCGGCTCGGCGAGGCTGACTTTATTCTGAACCAGGACTTGCGCCATATTCAGATCGACGCCCAGCTTGAATGTGACGGTCAGCGTATACGTTCCGTCGTTGGTGCATTGCGAGGACATATAAAGCATGTTCTCGACGCCGTTGACATTCTGCTCGATCGGCGCGGCCACGGTGTCGGCGACGACCTTGGAGTTCGCGCCGGGGTAGAACGCCGAGACCTCCACCGTCGGCGGCGTGATGTCCGGGTATTGAGCGATCGGCAGAGACCAGACCGCGAGCCCGCCCCCGAGGGTAATGATAATGGAGAGCACCGCGGCGAAGATCGGCCGGTCGATGAAGAATTTCGAGAACATGCGTGCCTCGCGTGCCAATCAATTCGGGAGCCGAGATTCGAGAGCGGTGATCATGATGCGGGGTTCGCAGCATCCGAGATATTGAATCTCGAATGTCGATCGCCGTCGGATTGCCTCATTTGTGTTCGACCAGTTCTGGCTCTGCTTCGACGTCCATCGTCTTCGTTCTCTCGGCCGGCCGACTCCGAGTCGCTCGACTCGTGCTCTTGCCCATCTCGGTGATGGCGTAGCGGATGAGCTGTCGCGCAGGGCTGAGGAAGACGATGCTCTTGATGATCTCGTTGACACGACGGAGGAAGGGCGACCGGAACAGGGCCGTTTCGCCCACCACGTCGACCACGAAGAAGAACACGGGCGTGAGGAAGATCCCGAACAGAGTCACACCCAGCATCCCGCTGAAGACGGTCGTTCCCAGCGTCCGTCTCATCTCGGCGCCGGCGCCTTTCGAGAGAATCAGGGGAACAACGCCGAGGATGAATGCGAAGGACGTCATGATGATCGGCCGCAGCCGCAGCGTGCAGGCGTCCAGGGCCGCTTGCCTGGGCGTTTCGCCCGCCTCGCGGCGCTGCTTGGCAAACTCGACGATCAGGATCGCGTTCTTGCTGGCCAGGCCCACGAGTACGACGAACCCGATCTGCGTGAAAATGTTGATATCCTGCTTCGCCACCTGAACGCCGATGACGGCGCTCAGCAGGCACATCGGCACGACCATGATCACGGCCAGTGGCATCGACCAGCTCTCGTACTGCGCGGCAAGGACGAGAAACACCATCACGACGGCGAAGCCGAAAACGATCATCGCCGTGTTGCCCGCCTGGAGTTCCAGGAAGGCCAGCTCGGTCCACTCGTAGCTCATCGCGGGCGGCAAGTTGTCCAGCGCCAGATCCTCCATGATCTTGATCGCCTGCCCGGTGCTCACGCCGGGCGCGGCCGAACCGTTGATGGGAGCCGCGGGCTTGGTGTTGTAACGCGTCAGGATCAATGGGCCGTTTTGCTCGCGAATGTCCGCGAGCGTCCCGATCGGCACCATGGCCCCTCGGGCATTGCGGACCTTCAAACGCTTGACGTCGTTCACCTGGTTGCGAAACTGCTGCTCGGCCTGGACGACGACCTGCCAGGTGCGGCCAAACCGGTTGATGTCGTTGACATAGAGCGAGCCGAGATAAATCCGCAACGAGTCGAAAAGGCTTCGTAGCGGCACTTCCTTGATCATGCACTCAGTACGATTCACGTCGACGAAGAGTTGAGGCACGTTCGCCCGGAAGGGGGACGCCAGGCTGATGAGGGCGGGGAAATCCCTGGCCAGCGCCGCGAGTTCGCCTCGGGTGGCTTCCGGTCGTGCCAAGCGGGGATCGGGCTGTTCCTTGGCGAGGCTGATCAGGTTCTCCGTCTCCTTCTGGAGGGCCGCCGAGCCGAGGTCGCCTTGATCCTTGATCATCAGCTTGAAGCCGCCGGCTCGCCCCACGCCCCGGACCGGGGGCGGAGGAAGGACCGTGAGCATGGCCTCGGGCACGCTCTTGTCGAATTTCTCACGCAAGGTTTTCACGATCGAATCGCTGTCGAGATAGATGAGCTTCTCCTCTTCCACCGCCTTGCCATTCTTGTTCACGATCGTCTTCTGGTGGAGCGGATGCCGACGCTTCTCGAACGTGTCGAGGATCACGAACATCGAGCCGAAGTTCGACCCGTTCGCACTGAGCAGCATGGACTGGCCCGAGTTCGCCTGAGTAAAGCGGATGCCAGGCGTGTCGCGGGCGATCCCTTCGATCTTGCTCATCGTGGCACGGGTCCGCTCGGCCGAGGTTGAGTCGGGTAGCTGGACGTTGATGAGAAGATAGCCCATGTCCTGTGACGGGATGAACCCGGTGGGCGTGTGAGTGAATCCATAGTAGGTGAAATAGAGGAGCCCGCCGTATCCGGCCAGGACGACGATGCTCAATCGCAGCAGTCCGCCCACGGTCCGGCCGTAGGCGGTGGTCGCTCGCTTGAAGCCGGCGTTGAACAGGCGGAAAAACCATGACAGCAGCCGATCCAGCCACGGACCCACGACCCAGCCGATGAGACCTCCGGTCAGCGCCGTGAGTCCGACCCCGATCCACCAGAGTTTCGCCTCCGCATCGATCCACGAGGCCGTCGTCAGAACCCGACCGAGCATCTCGATCACACGATGACCAAGCAACTCATATGCGAGGTAGCCGCCCAGCAGGACGAACGCCGGCCTCGGCAGTGCGCCGCCCTTTTCATCCTCACGTCTCGGCCGGAGGAGGAGGGCGGCGAGGGCCGGTGACAGGGTCAGCGAGTTGAACGCCGAGATCACCGTCGAGACCGCGATCGTCAGCGCGAACTGCCGGAAGAACTGCCCCACGATCCCCGTGATGAACGCGCACGGCACGAACACCGCCGTGAGCACCAGGCCGATGGCCACCACCGGGCCGGAGACCTGCTCCATGGCCCGGATCGTGGCCTCGCGCGGGGCCAGGCCGTGCTCGATGTGGTGCTCGACGGCCTCGACCACGACGATCGCGTCGTCCACCACGATCCCGATCGCAAGCACCAGGCCGAACAGCGTCAGGTTGTTCAGCGTGAAACCGAGTGCCGCCATCGCGGCGAAGGTGCCGACGATGGCGACCGGGACGGCGACCAGCGGGATCACCGCCGAGCGCCAGTTCTGCAAGAACAGGAGCACCACGAGCGCGACCAATAGGATCGCTTCGCGGAGTGTCTTCACCACCTCGCCGATCGACTCGCTGATGAACGGGGTCGTGTCGTACCGGATCTCGTAATCGACGCCTTCGGGGAAGTTCTTCTTCAACTCTTCCATTTTTGCCTTGATGATGTCGGCCGTGTCGAGCGCATTGGCGTCGGGAAGCTGGAAGATGGCGAGGCTGACGGACGGCTTACCGTTGACTGAGCAATTGATGTCCTCGTTCTTGGCTCCCAGCTCGACCCGGCCGATATCCTTGACACGGACCACACGGCCGTCGGGCGTGGTCTTGACGATCACTTTCTCAAATTGCTCGACCTCCGTCAGCCGCCCGAGCGTGCTGAGCGGGATCTGGATCGCCTGCCCCGACTCGACCGGGGGCTGACCGATCTGGCCCGCCGCGACCGACATGTTCTGTTCTCGCAGCGAGCGGACCACGTCGCCCGCCTCCATGCCTCGCGACGCGAGCTTGTCCGGATCGACCCAGATTCGCATGCTGTAGTCGCGCTGGCCGAAGAGGCGAACCTCGCTCACGCCTGGCATCCTTGCCAACTCGTCCTTGATCTGAAGAACGGCGTAGTTGCTCAGGTAGAGCTGGTCGTATCGGCCCGTCTTCTCGCCCTTGATCGGCGGCGAGTTGATCGCAATCGCGAGCAGAATATCGGGCGATTGCTTGCGGACGTTGACGCCGGTCTGCTTCAACACGTCCGGCAAGTTCGGCATGGCCAGGCTCACGCGGTTCTGCACCAGAACCTGGGCCATGTTCAGATCGATGCCGTGGCGAAACGTGACGGACAGCGTGTAGGAGCCGTCGTTGGTGCATTGCGAGGACATGTAGAGCATGTCTTCCACACCGTTCACCATCTGCTCGATCGGCGTGGCGACGGACTCGGAGACGACCTGGGCGCTGGCGCCGGGGAAGTTGCAATCGACGGAGACCGTGGGCGGCGAGATCTGCGGATACTGGCCGATCGGGAGTGTGAATAGCGAAATCCCCCCGGCCAGGGTGATCACGATCGAGAGCACTGCCGCGAAGATCGGCCGGTCGATGAAGAATTTCGAGAACACGCAGAGGTCTCCCGGACGGCGGCGGACGCACCCAAATGGCTGGCTCCGCGAGGGACGACCGCGAAGCCACTGTCTCGAGATATCTGCCAGACGGCGACCTCGGATCGGAGCCGCTCCGGCAGATCGCGATTAGCCCCCCGTCGGCAGCCGGATCGCCGCGGGCTTGACATCACCGGGAACGGTCGGTGGCGGTGTCGCGGATGGTTTGGGATCGACCTCCGCGCCAGGCCGGACGCGCTGCAGGCCCGTGAGCACGAACTTCTCCCCGGGCTTCAGGTTGCTTTCGACGACGCGGAGGCCGAAGTGCAACGAGCCGACGCGGACCTTGCGATATTCCACCACCTTGCCAGCCCGGAACTTGCCGGTGTCTTTGCCGGTCTTGGGATCTTTGATCGGAATCTTCCCGTCAGTGACCACGTAGAGGAACTTGTTCCCCTGATCGGTCCCCAGGGCTTGTTCGGGCACCAGAAGAGCCTGGTGGGGGGTTCCAATGGGCAGCTTGACCCTCATGAAAATTCCGGGAGAGAGAACCCGGGGCTCGGGATTCGGAATCTCGGCCCGAATTCGAAGCGTTCCCGTGCTCTGTTCCAGGCGATTCTCGCTGAAGTTGATGTTGCCCTCATGCGGGAACGCCTGCTCGGGCGGGTCGCCGGCGAACTCATCGGCAAGTCCGGCGTAGATCAGGATCCGATTGGCTTCGGAGCGAGACTTGATCTTTCCTTCCGCGAGCAATCGACGAAGCCTCAGGAGCGTCCGTTCGTCCACATCGAAGTAGACGTAGATCGGGTCGAGCGACACGATCGTCGTCAACATGGTCTCATCCGCCTTGATCAGGTTGCCCCGGTCCACCATGCGTCGGCTGAGGCGGCCGGAGATCGGAGCTGTGACCTTGGTGTAGCTCTCGTTCAGTTTCGCGAGAGCGCGAGCGGCCTTGGCCATGCCCACCGCGGCGTTCGCCTCGCTGTAATCGCCCGTGACCTGATCGTATTCCTGACGGCTGAGCACCTCTCGGCCTTTCAGACTCGCGGCTCGGGCATAGTCCGCTGAGAGCCGCTTCGCGTGTGCCTCGGCCTGGGCTAGCGACGCCTCGGTTCGGGCGAGGTCCGCGTCGTACTGGCGCGGGTCGATCTCGAACAGAACGGTGTTCTCCCTGACTTCATCACCGTCCTTGAAGTTGATCTTTTCGAGGTATCCGTTCACCCGGGCGCGGATCTCGACCGTCTGCGCGGCCGTGGTCTGTCCTACGAACTCCTCGTAGTCCGTGACCTCCTTGATCACCGGTTCGCTCGTGAAGACTTCCGGAGGCTTTGGCGGCGGAGGTTTCGCGGCATTCCGGTCGCACCCGATCGGACCCAGCAAGGTCAACGCCATCGCGGTCGTTGCCAAGACGATTTTCCGACGTTGTCTCGTGAAAGAAGCCGGCAGCACGGTTGGCATCCGTCTCATCCTCTTCATGGCGTGACCAGCACTGGTGATCGAGTCGAACCAACAATCAGGGCGAGGTGAGTCGAAACAGAGGCGGCGGACACCGACGCGGTCGGTCTAGACCCTGGTGTAGGCGGTGCCGGCAACATGAAGGCCGCGATCAAGAATCCTTCGACTCGGGCGTCTGGACCACAAGACGCCGTCGTTCTCGCTCGCTCAAGATCCCGTAGAACACCACGTCCAGAATCTCTCGAGCTTGCTCCGGGGACGACTTGGGCTGACCTGTAAAATAATTGGTAAACATCGTCCCGTAAACCAGGTGACCAAGCACCTCGGTGATCTCCTCGACGGGCATGTCGCGAATGCGCCCATCGTAGATCAGGGAGCGATAGAGTTCCCGCCACCGGACCATGTTTCTCTCGCGATATGCAAAATATGTGGGCTTTTCGCGGTCCCGGAAGAGCGCACGCTCTTGAATCAACAATTCGACATACTCCGGGTTCGTCGCGAAGAACTCCAGATAGGCGCGGATCGCGACGGCGATGCGTTCCAGCGGGTCCTCGACCCCCGCGACGCTCGCGTCGATCTGGGCGGTCATTCGCCGCATCACGCGATCAACGGCCGCAAGAAAGAGCGCTTTCTTGCTCGCAAAATAGCGATAAAGTGTCCCCTTGCCGACACCCATCCGCTCCACAAGGGCCTGCGTGTCCGCGTCGCCGTAGCCGCGTTCCGCGAACAGGGAAGTCGCGGCGTCCAGAAGCTCCCCTTCACGCGCCCTGCCGGCGGCAATCGAAACGCTTTCTGGTTCCGTGACACCCATGCGGCCGCACCTTTTCCCTTGGACGGACCGGTCAGTCCGCAGGAATCGTAGGCAAGTTGGGTGTCGTCGTCAAGAATCCGAACCGGCGAAAAGGGAGAAAATCCGCAGGGAACCAGGGGAAGCGTCTTCAAAGACGCGTCTGAGGGCGCGGCGGTTGCCGTTCGGCTTTTATCACCGGCGAATTTGTCATGAGCATCCCGACGAAGCGCGATGATCTCCTCGCGGGCTGCCCGAACTGGCCGAGTTCCTCGCCCCCTTCCCCGTCCACTTCAAGCGGAGCGAGGGGCGACAGACCCTCGAACGTTACCTCACCGGATCGCTCACCGAGCATCCCGATAAGAACTGCGACACGATCGCCAAAGTCGTCCCCGACACTTCCGAGCAGCGGACCGATGGTTAGAACGCCGCCCGAGTTTCCCTCGACGAGTGAATCGTAAACGCTGTCGCCGAAATTGATATTGCCCGTCCCGCCCAGCGCCTGTGTGCCAAGAAAGTCCGGCCGGCCGTAGTTCGCCCCCTGGCCGATGGCCACGGCGGCGTTCGTAAGCGTCAGTCCGCCCGTCACATCGGCGCTGGCATTATTGACTTGCCCCAGGTCGAAGACTTTCGCTGCGGTCTGCGAGGGATCGCCTAAATAGCTTCCGGCAAACCGGAAAGTGCCCTGGGCGTAGAAATGGGTGTAGCGTCCGTCCCTGACCACCCCGGCAGTCCCATGACGCGCACCATCGACTTGAGCCCCGCACGGCGCACAGCCCTACTCGGCCGCGACCGCAAGCACCCCGTTTCCGAGATCCGCCTCCGCTGCCACATCCTCCTGCTCCTGGACGACGGACACACCTGGGTGACCGTCGCCTCGCTGCTGTTCTGTAGCTCCCGGACCATCGACCGCCAGGTCAAGCGGTTCCAGGCCGAGGGCGTCGAGGGGGTGGCCGGGCAGAAGCCCGGCCGACCCTTTCGCCTCACCGCCGACCGGGTCGCCGTCACCGTCGAGTGGGTCACCACAAAGGCGCCCCGCGACTTCGGCTCCCTCCGGAGCCGGTGGTACTGCGAGGCGGTGGCGATCCTGATGCTCGAGCTCCACCACGTCGAAGTCGGCCGCGAGACTGTCCGCCGGTGGCTGCACCGCGGGGGCCTGGTCTGCCGCCGCCCGCGCCCCGTGATCGGCCCGAAGGACCCCGACCGCCAGGTCAAGCTCGACGCCGTTCGCGGCCTGCTCAACGGCCTGCCCATCGACGAGACGGCAGTGTTCCAGGACGAGGTGGACATCAACACCGACCCCAAGATCGGGTCGATGTGGATGGTCAGGGGCGAGCGGGCTACCGTCGAGACGCCGGGGAACGACGAGAAGCGTTACCTCTCCGGGTCGATGCACTGGCGGACCGGCCAGGTGTTCGTGAACGAGGGGGCGCCGAAGCAAGGCCGCGACACGGCGCCGTTCCTGGCCCACCTGGACGATTTGCGGTCCCGGTTGAGGCGGTATCGGGTGATCCACGTGATTTGCGACAGCGCGAAGTGCCACACGAGTGACGGGGTGGCGGTGTACCTGTGGGACCACCGGGACCGGATCGAGCTGCACCTGCTGCCGAAGTCCAGCCCGGACGGCAACCCGATCGAGCGGATGTAGTGGAACCTGCACGACAGGATCACCCGCAACCACAAGTGCGAGGCGATGCATGAGTTATTGGACCTGAGGTTCGCCTGGCTGGGGAGCCGGAACCCGTTCAAGGTCGAGGACAGGGTGTACCGGGCCGTAGCCTGATCCACTTTCCCTGTTGACGGGAGCTATTTAGACCGAAGCGGCGAACGGCCCGACCTCGGTGCGATTCGTGCTGTCTTGCGGACACGTCGTGCTCGCGACCGGGCCAGGACCCGAGAAGCCGCTCTCGGCGACAAGGACCACAACCATGAACGGCACCCAGTCGTAGAGGCTCGAGAACCGGTCGCTATCGGTTAGTGTCGCAGCATGGAAGGCAACCGTCGCGAGGTAGCCCAGGCTCAGCCATCGGACGGCGGAATCACGGTGGCTAGGGACGGCGCCGAGGCGCCGCCGAAACCGTCGCGATATCAGCGAACCGACGAATGCGATGGAGAGGACGGGCCGAAAGACGAGCAGGTACCATCGGCCGATCGCGGCCCAGGCGCGGGTGGAGACGGTGTCCCCTGGAGCAGACATGTAGCGAAGTCCAAGCCGGTCCCCGAGCGATTCGGAGTCGGAGTACAACCGGTTGACTGCGGACACATCACACACGAGGTGTTCAAACCAGTAGCGCATGGGAGAGCGGTCATCGAGCGACGACTCGTAGAGGCCCCCGAAACAGACGACGCTCTGAGCCATTTCCATCAGGTGACGCCCCGGGTGCTTCTTCCACTGCTCGCGGAGCAATCGTCCGGCGATTTCCTCGGCCGCGACCGTCCCGTGACGATTGGTCAGTTCCCACAACCAGTCGTAGCTCACGCCGCCCTTGCCGAGCGAGGCGTTGACCTGTCTCATCTCGGGAAGTTTGTTGACCAGCGGGTGGTGGAACGACTTGTAGAGTAATAACGCTCTCGTCTGAAACATGTTCAGTGATATTTTATGATATAAATTGTAATTTCTGAAAATCCAGGGACCGATGATGAGAGCGCTGGCCAGTCCGCAGGCAAGAACGAACTTCGCGGCCTCTCGACGCTGGGACGTCTTCGAGTCGCCCCTCTTCCGGGCCAGGATGATCCCGACGATCAGGGTCGCGACGAAGGGTGCAACGTTGATGCGAACCAGGACGCTGGTCCCGCTCATGATTCCGATCAGGACGCCCCTGCCGATGCTCGGGCCCTCACGCAGACCCGGCAGTGCCACGAGCGTGAAGGCGAGGAGCATCACGAGGCAGAGGCCCTCGGACATCATCGAATGTTCGTAGATCAGTCCGATGGGATTGATGCCGAGGAACACGGCCAGCATTTCGCCCGTTCGAGGAGATCGCAGGGTGCGACCAAGGCCCCAACCGATCAGAACTCCCGCCAATCCGAGCGCGGCCTGAACGAGCAGGATTCGGTCCGACCGCAAGCAGGTGAACGGTAGCCAGGTCGCCTGGAAAATCGGATAGCCCGGCACGCGGCAATCCCGCAATCCGATGATCTTGGCGTCGGAAAAATCGAGGCGTTCGGCGATCGCCTTCGCCGCGTGCAGGAAATCCCAGGAATCCGCGGTCAGGAGCAGCGGGAAGTCATGAAAGAGCTGAACGCGAATCGCGATGATGAGCAACAGGTAGAAAGCCATGCGAAAGAGTCGAGAGCGATCCATGCTCGTTGCCTCAAGGGGTCATTTCCCCGGGCTCGCGGTGTCCGACGGTTCCTCCGGATCGTGTCGCTCATCTCGTTGTGGGGCGCGTAAGCGCGCGAAGGCTACCCGTTCCCGTGACCCGGATCAAGTCCACCTCGTTGTCAAACGGTAGCCGAATGGGTGCCGGAAGCTCCCGGAACCCATGGAAAACCGCCGGCCGTTTCACGACGGAGGGATGATGCTCGGCAGTTCGAGACGATGTCCCGTTCCTTTGAGCATCTGGTGTTTCGCCTGCGTGGTTTGCGCCAAGCCGTGGATCTTGATGAACCCTTGGGCCGCGGAGGCGTCGTATTGATCGCCCTCGTCGTAGGTCGCAAGCTCGTGACGATACAGGCTGTGCTCGCTCTTCCGCCCCGCGATCATCGCGTGACCCTTGAATAGTTTGACTTTCGCGGTGCCCGACACGTACTGTTGGTTCGAGACCACGAACGCCATCAGGTCCTGATGCAAGGCGCTGAACCACAGGCCGTTGTAGATCAGGTCAGAATACGCCTGGCTGACGTAGGTCTTGAAGCGGAGGGCATCCTTCGAGAGTGTGAGGAACTCGATCTCTCGGTGCGCCTCGTGCAAGACGATGGCCGCCGGCGCCTCGTAGATCTCACGCGACTTGATTCCGACCAGACGGTTCTCGATGTGGTCAATCCGGCCGACTCCGTGCCGTCCCGCGATCACGTTCAACTCCTCGATCAGCCGTGGTCCGTCCATGTCCTGCCCGTTGAGGCTGATCGGACGACCGCGGTCGAAGGAGATCTCGACGACCTCCGGCGCATCGGGGGCCGTCTTCGGGTCGGCAGTCCACTGAAACGTCTCGGGAGGGGGTTCGATCCAGGGATCTTCCAGGATGCCGGCCTCGATCGAGCGACCCCAGAGGTTCTGGTCGGTCGAGAAAATCTTCTCCTTCGTCGCCTCAACTTCGATGCCGTGCTCCAGCGCGTAGTTCAGTTCTTCCGTACGGGTCCACTTCCATTCGCGAACCGGGGCGATGATCTTGAGGTGAGGCGCGAGGGTCTGAAAAGTGACATCGAAACGAACCTGATCGTTGCCCTTCCCCGTGCATCCGTGGGCGACCGCCACCGCGCCATGCTCCTTCGCCACGCGCACCATGAGCTGTGCGATGAGCGGACGTCCAAGTGCGGTTGCGAGCGGATACTTGCCTTCGTAGAGTGCACCCGCCATCAGCGAGGGGAAGGCGAAGTAATCCACAAATAGGTTGCGGACGTCCTCGGCAATCGCCTCGACCGCTCCGGTACGAAGGGCCTTCCGCCGGATAGCCTCGATGTCCTGACCCTGGCCGAGGTCGCATGTGTACGCGATCACGTCGAGACCATACGTCTCATTGATCCACTTGACGGCCACGGACGTATCAAGTCCACCACTGTAGGCCAGCACCACCTTGTCGCGTGCCACTTCGCCCCGCCCTTCCTCGCTCGAAACGGTGAATTTTCCGGAACCCTGCCCCCGCTCGGGGCGATTCACGTTAATCCGGTCCAACGCGAGCCGTCAAGCGGGGCGGAGAGCGAAACCATCGAACCCAGCCAAATCGAATGACGACGGCCACGCCCGCCCAGATCAGGCCGAGGAGGAAGCCGGCCAGGACGTCGGAGACATAATGCACCCCCAGCCAGATGCGGCTGGCCCCCACGGCGACGGCGATCAGCAACCCGAACGCGATCAGGATCGGCCGCGACCACCGAGGGATTCCCGTGGACTCGCGAAGGATGACCATCGCGATCAAGACAAAAAATGCCCCGGCGAACAGGCCGTGTCCGCTCGGGAAACTGAAGGTCGTTTCGTGAACGAGCCGGTGCGCGAACGGAGGTCGGTGACGGCGGAACCAGAGCTTCAGGCCGATGCTCAGCAACCGGCCACCCCCGGCCACGACGAGCCAGAAGAGGGCTTCCCCTTTGCGAATGTTCCCGATCCCCAACTGCCTCAAAACGAAGAACGTCGCGGCGATGACGATGATCGCGGTCGTCGCGGCCTCCGGATTCCCGAGCAGGGTCACCGCGCGCGCAAGCCTCGTCATGACCGGCCATGCGCCTCGGTTCCGAACGACCCACTCCCGGGCCGTGTGGTCCATCGACCCCGGGTCCACGTCCCCCTCCATGTCCACCCAGCCACCCAGGAAGTGGCCGAGCACGATCACGGCCGCGAAGGCGACAGGATAGGGCCAATACGGGGCGCGCGAGAGCAATGCGCGCGTATCGTCAAGTCTGGGTCGATGCACGGTTGGAAATGGGTAATGAACGTTGCGAGATCCGGGATCCCAACCTCGTGGCCCCGGTGAGGCAGCTAGGTTCGGATCCCGGATCATGCAACTGGGTACTCCCGCTCATTTCGCCGGTCCGGGCTTGCGCGGAAGCTTTTCGTCCTTCATCGCCGTGTTGTAGATGAACGCCGCCATGATCGCGGAGGCCTGCTTCATGTCGTCGGCCTGGATGCGTTCGTAGGTGTCCATGTTCGAGTGGTGAGTCCGGGTCTCATATTCGATGGGATCCTGAATGAACTGGAAGCCGGGCAGGCCGATGCCATCGAACGACTCGTGATCGGTTCCGTGAGTCGGTTCACTCGTAATCGTCGCCGCGCCCATCTCCCGGAACGGTTCCAGCCACTTGCGGAAGATGGGGCGAACGGCGTCGTTACCTTCGAGGTAGACGCCCCGGATCTTGCCCGTCCCGTTGTCGAGATTGAAATAGGCGGACAACTTTTCGTACTCGCCAGTCGGCTTGAACTTCGGCACAGGTCGCTCGTTCGCGAACATCCCTTCATAAAGGCCGATCGCATAA
This sequence comes from Planctomycetota bacterium, assembly GCA_028291545.1. Lineage (GTDB taxonomy): Bacteria > Planctomycetota > Planctomycetia > Isosphaerales > Isosphaeraceae > JAQGHR01. Next base: position 123,625 of record JAQGHR010000004.1, read on the forward strand.
GCATCCGGGCTATCGTCGTAGCCCCCGAAGTGTTCCTTCACATAAGCTTCCGAGCCGAAGAGTCCCTGCTCCTCGCCGCTCCATAGGGCGATGCGTATCGTGCGTCTGGGCTGGATCTTGAGGGTTTGCAAGATCCGTACCGCCTCCATGGCGACCGAGACGCCCGCGGCGTTGTCGGTGGCTCCCGTGCCGCTGTGCCAGGAATCCATGTGCCCGCCCAGCATCACGACCTCATCCTTGAGATCGGTGCCCGGAATCTCGGCGACGGTGTTGTAGCCCATGAGGTCGTCGTCGTGGAACTGGACCGCGAGATCCAGGGACATCCGGGGTGTCTCGCCCTGCTTGATCATGCGGACCAGGCGATTGTAATGCTCGATCGCCACCACGATCTGCGGGATCGAAGGGCGGGGCGTCTTGTCGTACGCTCGCATGGATTGCGTGGTCGGTGCATTCGGCAACAGGAGGACGTTCGCGATCCCATCGGAGAAAAGCGTCCCTCCGTCGCCGCCCCGGCTGGGAGACGCGAGCAGGGCGACGCCTTCGTCGAGAAGGAATTGCGAACGCTTCCTGAGAAACTGGATGGTCGGGCTGTTGTCGGCGCCCCCGACACGAATCGTTCGCCGGAAGGCCGGACGCCGTGTCTGTTGTCGAGGTTCTGGTGCGTCCGCGAGCGCGAGCAACTCCGCCTCCGAGAGGCGAGCACCCTGGGCTTTGTAGTGGGCCGCGAGATCACGAGCCGGATCTTGGAGGAGGATCGCGTTCTTCAGTTTACCCTTGTACTTGGCCAGGTCCGCTTCGGTCTTCGCCTCGAACAGGATCACGTCCCCGGTGATCGGTCCACCCTCCAGCCCTCGTGTCCAGGGTTTTGGGTAAGCGATCAGCGGGATGCATTGGGGCTCGATAATCTGGGCGCTGAACCTCTTCAGGCTCCAACCGCGACCGAATGGCCCCCAGGCTTCCAGATGAGCGTCTTTCAGGCCCCACTCCGACAATTTGTCGCGGGTCCACCCGTTCGCTTTTTTCATGTTTGGCGAGGCGGTCAACCGCGGCCCGATGACATTGGTCAGGTAGTCCAACGTATTCATCACCTGCGAATGCTTCAGCCCCTCGTCCTTGATCTTGTCGATGACCGCCGATTCCTTGATCGGGGACGTCGCCTCCACTCGCTTGGCCACCGCCTTGGCCGTCTCCTGACTCGGGGCCTTCGCCGGCGCAGGATCTTGCGCGAACAACGACCATGCGGGGACGAGCCCGAGCCCCGCGAACAGGGCAAGCGACTTTGAGTGGCGTGTCATCGACGATTTTCTCCGGCGTGGATCGGCGCGAGAACGAGCGGGCGGAGAGGAATCGTCAAGAATACCCAGCGATCGCGGCGGAGAGAACCGCCTTCCCACCGATTTCGCAGGTGTGTTCCTGGTCTTGCTCGGAAGAAAGATTTCGACGATCATCGAAATATTCACCGGCGGGTCGCGAATCACGCCAGGGAACCGAGGTGATCATCTGATGAACCGGGTCTTCAAGGCTCTCTCTGATCCGACCAGGAGAGAGATTCTCCGCCTGCTGACGATGCGGGAGATGAACGCCGGGGAGCTGGCCGAGCGGTTTGACCTGACCAAGCCCTCAGTCTCGCATCACTTCGCCGTCCTCAAAGACGCGGACCTGGTCCGATCCCGCCGTGACGGTCAGCAGATCATCTACTCACTGAACACGACCGTGGTCCAGGATGTTCTATCTCGGATCTGGGACATGTTCGGAAGTCCATCGAAGCCCGGGGAGGGTGGCTAAATGAGGCGAATCTACTGGACGGTATCCATCCTCATCGTCGTCTGTACGGCCATCGCGTCGGCTGTGCTCTATCCCCAGTTGCCGGACCGGATACCGATCCACTGGAATTTCCGGGGAGAGATCGACGGCTACGGCCCGAAGAACTGGGCGATCTGGTTTTTTCCGGCCGTCCTCCTCGGCTTGCTGGGTCTATTCGCCGTTCTTCCGAAACTGACCACCAAATCGATGAGCATGGAGGGATTCAAGGACACCTATGCCTTCGTCGTCATGGCAAGCATCGGCATCCTCGCGTTCGTCGACGCGCTGACGTTGCTCGCCGCGACGCATCACGCCGTCGATTTTCCACGGACCCTGATGCTCGCGGTCTTCGTTGCCTTCGCGCTGCAGGGCAACGTGCTGGGCAAGGTCACGCGCAATCCTTACGTCGGCATCAAGGTGCCCTGGACGCTCCTGAGCGACAAGGTCTGGAACGCGACACATCGTCTTGGGGCGTGGCTCTTCACGGCTTGCGGAATCGTGGGGATCGTGCTCACCGCATCCGGAGGCCCCCTTTGGTTGACCCCGGTTCCGCTCCTCATCGCGGCGCTGGTCCCGATCGTCTATTCCTTCATGCTGTACCGAAAGCTGGAAGCGCGGGGTGAACTTTGAGCGGAGAGCCCATCACTGAAAGCAAACCCGAAAAGTGAAAATCAGCGTGGTCTCGCGTACGAGGCTATCCAGAATGGTTGCTGTTAGCCCCGGAGCGGCCGGGCTGAATAGCCAGGGGCGGCAAGCCCCTGGTTTCGGTCACGCCGGTCGCGCTCGCCCGGGACGGGCGAGGGAACGGTCGTCCAACCACGGGGTTCCGCCGCCCGTACCGGGCGAGAATTCCTGGCCTGCGCGGGATACGCCGAAGTCCAGGGGCGTGCCGCCCCTGGCTATTCACCCCGGCCCCTCCGGGGCAAAAAAGCATAATTCCGGATAGCCCCAAAGACGCGAGGCCACGCGACAAGTCCACAAGGCCACGGGCGGCTCGCCTTACTCCCCCACGTCGAGCCAGCGAGCCAGATTCTCCGCCGAGGAAGCAGCCTCATCAATCTTGAGGGCGGAACTGGCGTCGGCGAGTCGATAGGCGCTCGTCGGCCAGGATTTATTGAAGGTTGCACCGGGATTCGTGATCCAGAGCGGCATTGGCGACGCCAGGGCGGCCGCGGACGGCAGGCCACCGAACTGAAGGACTCCGGGCAGCCGCAACCCATCGGGGACAGCCGAGCCGTCGCCGTAGTCGAATCCTTCAAGATCCACATAGGTTCTCGCAAGTCCATCGATTCTCGGTCGAGCCAGAAGTGCGAGCGGGCCGGCCGAGCCGAGGCCGACGAGGCTTACCTCTCGCACGTCGCCCAGGGATCTCGTCCATGCGACAACCGTGGCCAGATCGGACATCCGATCGGCCGCTAGCGTGGCATTGTAGGTCGAGAAATGCGCCGACTTGGGACGACGATGAGCCGGGGCGGAGGGGTCGAACGACTCACCGACCAGGAGCGGGTCGAATCCGACCACGCTCATTCCACGATCAAGCATTGCCCTGATCGTCGGAATCGGCTCGCCTTCTTGTGTGCTCAAGCCAGCCTTGCCGCGATCGTGAAAGACGACCGCCACTCGTCCCGAAGGCTTGGCCGGCGAGAGGCGGACGACGGGGACCTTTTCCCCGCCATCCTCCCGGCCGACAACCCAATGACCGATCGAGAGATCGTCCTTGGCGGCTCGGCGCACCTCTCGGGCAACAATCCCTTTCGCGGCCGGACTGGAGATGCCGACGCGGATACGATGCGATGTCGCGAGGAGGGTCCGCGAGGCGTCCCACGAGGTCGAGTCCTCCGAAGGAGCCAGCGCCGCGAGCTGTTTCCTTCGCAAGTCGATCAGTTTCGACTCCATCGCATCGGGCTTGAGAACACTGCCAGGGGCGGGATTCTTCTCGTTGAACGCCCAGAGATCCTCCGGCTTCTCCGGGGTCTGGGCACCCTCGCGCGTGCTGGCGGCATCGTCGATGCCGAGCAGCCAGCGGGACATGAACGCGTAAACTGCATTCCGGCTGGTCTGATTGTAATTGTGGGGAAAATTGAAGAGCGCGGCCTCCAGTTGGTCGGGCGCGCCGACGAGTTCGTAGATGTCACGGATGGCCGGATGGACCTTTGTGAGCGTATTGGAAGACCAGTCCCCGGTTGCACCCACAATCATCATCGGACGTGGGGCCATCAGCGCCGCGATCTCGACATTGTCGGTCCCGTGCCGCATTCCCGAGGCATTTTCGCAGAGGCAGCCTCCCTGAAACCGCTCGGAGACCATCACGACCGGGGCCGAGACGGCGATTCTGGGGTCCAGCGCGGTGAGGACGAACGTCTGCGTGCCTCCGCCCGACTCCCCCGTACAGCCGATCCGGGCGGGATCCACGTCCGGTAGGGTCGCGATCCAATCGACGGAACGGAGGCTGTTCCAGGTCTGGAGCGTGAACAGGCTGAGGCCCCACGCATCCAGGCGATCGTTGAGGAACTCGTGCCCGAACGGCTTGCTGTCGTTGTACCCGACCATGTCATACAAGAAAACGACGGCACCCAGCTTGGCCCAACGGATGCAACGGGCCTGGACCTCCGGATTGACGCGACCATCCTCCCAGTGTCCGTGTGGGCAGAGGATCGCGGGGATTCGTCGGCAGTTTCCGACCGGTCGGTAGAGATTTCCGGCCAGGTACATCCCTGGCAAGGTCTCCAGCGTCACTTTCTCGATGGTATAGCCGTTTCGATCCACCTTACCGAACACCTTTGGATTGAGCGGTGTCCTCGGTGGCATCGGCGAGAGACCCAGAGTGACCTGGAGTTGTTCGCGAAGGTCGCGAGCTCGGTCGCGCCACTGGGCCTGGGTCCCTGAAAAATGGAAGTTGGCACCTTCGTGATTCGTGCGGAGGTGGGAGCGCCGGCTGTCGTCGGTCGCCCCGGTGGCATCAATATTGCCTCGCAGTACTTGAAGATCGGGCGTGAACGCCGGATCGATCGAGAGCGAGGCGACCGCCGGGACAGGAACCACCGATTTGGCGGGCTTGACGGTCTGTTTCTGAGACTGATAGTTGCCGACGATCTCGGCAGGCTCGAACGAGGCCCCGACGACCTGGACGGAGACGGGCATATCCCCCTTCAAAGCGATGGGACCCAGACTCGTCCATCTCGGCGCAGCGGCGTCTCCGGAGGCCTGGACGGAGAGCATGATCCTCGCCCCCTCGCTTGCCATCGTCCATGTGAACCGGGCAGGGGACCAAACCTTCAAAGTATAGTCTCCCGAGCGTTCGATCCGGACGCCCTTCGCGAGCGCAGGGAAGTCGCTGGCCACAAACACCTTGGACGTGTTCGGCCGGTCCTCGCCTCGGCTCATCGGAAGTGGCGAGACGCTCACGCCCGTCAAGACCGTAAGAATCACGAAGTGCCTACGCATCATTGTGGGTTTCCTGGAGGGAGAGTCGGCGGCAATAAACGGCAGGCGGCACGACCGAACTGTGGCAAGTCTCAGGGTTGACCGGTCGCAATCGTCCTCAGTGTCATCGCCGCGTTGGTCAGGAGCAAGACGCTGGCCCCTCGGCCAGGATTTATCATGATTCGAGTTACCCTCGCCGGGCCGTCTTGAACGATCGATCCCTTGCCGATGGTTGACTCGGAATGGTAAGAATGACACCTCGGTAATGCGAGCGGAAAGCCCGCTCACCCCGTTGCTCGCCGTCCTCCCGCCACCCCATGCGGGTCGGTTGCCACGACCAGATTCACTTGCCACCGCACCTCGATCGCAAGGGAACCTCACATGAACCATCTGGCCCCGCCGCGAAGGCTCCGGGTGCTCGCGATGACGGTGGTTGCCGTCATCACGGTGTCAACCACTGCTCTCATCTCCGCGGACGTGGAACTGCGGCCTGACTATCGTCCCGCCGCCTATGCGGTCGTGGGCGCCAGGATCGTCGCGAGCTCCGGGCTGACGTTCGACCCAGGAACGGTCGTGGTGCGACAGGGTGTGATCGAGGCCGTCGGCAAGGCCGCGGATGTGGTCGTTCCGGCCGACGCGGAGACGATCGACGGCAAGGGATTGGTCGTCTACCCGGGATTTCTCGACCTCTATACGACACTCGGCGTGCCTTCCGGAGTCACTCGTTCTCTGACTGGCGCAGGCCGTCCGATCCCTTACGCGGACTTTGCGTTGCCGCGGACGCCGCCCGATCACAGGAATGGGATCACTCCTGAATTCGAGGTGGCTTCCGCGCTCGAATTGACCGATACGGCGGCCGAGGAGCGGCGAAAACTCGGCTTCACCGACGTGCTCTCCGCCCCTGGAGGCGCGATCGCCTCGGGGCAGAGCGCCCTCGTGAGCCTGAGCGGTCTTCCGCGACGAGAAACCATCGTCAAGTCACCCGTGGGCCTTCACGTCCTTCTGGCCAACCCGGGCGGATTCGCGTTTTCGGATGGGCACGATTGCATTGACGAATCCGACGATACGGCGGCATTCCGCGCGGCGGCTCCGACTCCGACCGACGACGCGATCGAAGCCCGACGACGGGCCATGCGGGCCATGGGCTACCCGACGTCGCTGATGGGCGTCGTTTCTCATCTCCGTCAGGCGATGCTGGATGCCGACTACGAGCATTCCCTTCAGGAGTATCATGCTAAGCATGGAGGCACTCGTCCGTCGTATGACCCCGCGCTCAAGGCCTTGCATTCGGCCCGAACGAAATCGTTCCCGGTCTACTGGGAAGCCAACACCCGTGACGAGATCCACCGCGCCCTGGATCTCTCCGCGGAATTCGGCACGAAGCCGGTGATTGTCGGCGGTCGGGAGGCCGCCAAGGTCGCCGATCGTCTCAAGGCTGAGAGTGTGCCCGTGATCCTTCGCGTCGATTTCCCGGAAGAGCCGAAAGTACCGACCGAAGCCGAATACCGGAAGCGAGAGCCCGAGGGTAGAGACCTTTCACTCAAGGTCCTGGCCGACAGGGCGGCCAAGTGGAAGGACCGCGTGGGAACGGCCGCCGCCTTGAAAAAGGCGGGTGTGCCTTTCGCCCTCGCCAGCGATGGCCTGGCCAAGGCCGAGACCTTCCACACCCAGGTCCGCAAGCTGATTGCCGCCGGCTTGCCCGCCGAGGCCGCCGTTCAGTCTCTCACCGAGACGGCCGCCGAGATCGCCGGGACCAGCGAACAGCTCGGCACGATCACGAAAGGCAAGCTAGGTCACCTTGTAGTCCTTACGGCGCCTTACGGCGACGAGAAATCCAAGCCTCGTTACGTCTTTGCCGACGGCATGAAATTCGATCTGGACAAGCCATCGCCAGCAACCAAGAAAGCCCCCGAGGGGAAGCCCAAGGGCGAGGCCGGCGCGGAGCCACCGGGCGCCGAGAAACCGGAACCCGCCAAGGATCGCGCCAAGGACAAGCCGGAGCCAGCCGTGGTGGCGACCCCCGAGCAGGCCCCATCGGCCAGGGTTGAACCAGCGAAACCCAAGGCAGAAACCACCAAGGCGGTGACTTCCGATCCTGGCCCGCATCCGTCGAAGAGCGACGTGGCGAAACCCGAGACGCAGTCACCCGCGCCACCCAAGCCTGGGGACGCGACTAAGGCCGTGAAGACGCCCGAGGATCAACCTACCACGCCTTTCGTCGATGTTGCCAGCGAGTTTGACCCCGATCGATTCCCGAAGATCAAGACCGGCGGGAATGTCCTGATCAAGGATGCCACAATCCTGACGGGAGCCAAGGGAGGAACGATCGCGAAGGGATCGATCCTGGTCCGGGACGGCAAGATTGTGCAGATCGGGCCGGATCTTGTGGCGCCTCAAGGGGTGACGGTCCTCGACGCGACGGGCCTCGTTGCCATGCCCGGCATTATCGACACCCATTCGCACATGGCCATTCAGGGCGGCGTGAATGAGATGAGCCTGTCGATTGTGCCCGAGGTCCGCGTGGCGGACGTGGTGGACGGAGACGACCCGACCATCTATCAGGCTCTGGCGGGAGGAACAACCACGGCCCGATTGCTCCACGGATCGGCCAATACCATCGGCGGCCAGGACGTCATCATCAAGCTCCGCCACGGGCTTCCCGGCCGGGATCTGATTCTCCGGGACGACAGACGGCCTCAGGGCGTGAAGTTCGCCCTCGGTGAGAACGTCACCCGTAGCCGGGGCCGATTCCCGAACACACGCATGGGCGTGGAGGCGACGATCGAGCGGGCTTTTCTTGAAGGGAAGGCCTACGCCGCCTCGCGCAAGGCGCACGATGACGCCAGGTCTCGCGCCGAGGCCGTTCCTCCGTTTCGCCGGGATTTGCGGCTCGAGGCCCTCGGGGGAGTGGTGGACGGATCCATCAAGATCCACTGCCATTGCTATCGAAGCGACGAGATCTTGATGCTCCTGCGTCTGTGCGAACGATTTGGCATCAAAGTTCAGTCGCTCCAGCACGTTCTCGACGGTTACAAGATTGCCGCCGAGATTGCGTCCCATGGAGCCAGCGCGTCCACGTTCTCCGACTGGTGGGCATACAAGATTGAAGCCTACGACGCCATCCCGCACAATGCCGCCCTTCTGACCGAGGCCGGCGTTCGCGTCTGCATCAAGAGCGACAGCGAGGAACTCGTCCGACACCTCTACCTCGAAGCCGCCAAGATGGTCCGATACGGCGGCGTCAGCGAGGCACAGGCCCTTGAGATGATCACCCTGAATCCGGCCAGGGAACTTGGAATCGACCATCGCGTGGGGTCGATCGAGATCGGGAAAGATGCCGACGTCGCCCTGTTCAACGCCCATCCATTCGACTCGTACGCCCGATGCCAGATCTCGCTCGTCGACGGCGAGGTGCGGTTCTTGCGGAAGGAAGTCGATGGGAAATTCGCCCCCCGGCCAGGTCCCAAGACGATGCCGGCTCCTGAGGCGGAGGCCAGGGGCAGGATTCTGGAAATCGCGACAAATTCGCAAGGTCTCTACGCCATCATCGGGGCCACCCTCCACCCCGTGAGCGGGCCAGATGTGAACGACGGCACCCTTGTGATTGCCTCCGGGAAGATCGCAGCTCTCGGTGGACCGGAAACGCCCGTGCCGGCGGGCGCTCAGACCATCGACGGCAAGGGCCTGGATGTCTGGCCCGGAATGATCGACTCGGGAAGCCTTGTCGGTCTGTTTGAGATCGGGAGCATCCCCGAGACCCAGGACTTCGCGGATTCCGCCCAGCACCAGCCCGAGCTGAGGACGAGCGTGGCACTGCATCCCGAGAGTGAGTTGATCCCCGTCACCCGCGCGAACGGGGTCCTCTCGGCTTACATTCAACCGACCGGAGGCGCCATATCTGGGCAGGGCTGTCTGGCCGACCTCAACGGCTGGGTTCCATCCGAGATGGTGGTGGTCGATGGCGTCGCCCTCAACGTCAACATCCCGACTTACACCACCCCTCGCCCTGAAGGGAGTCGTCCGCGAGGCCTGACCCCCGGCGCGCCCGAAGACCCGAACGCGAAACGGCAGGAAAAACTGGAGGCGATTCGCGCCAAGTTTCGTTCGGCCCTCGACTACAGCCGGGTCGTTTCCGCCGCCGTGGCCGGCAAGGTCCCGATGCCGCCGCCCGATCCCCGCCTCGCGGCACTTGCGCCGTTCGCCCGGGGCGAGAAGCCTGTGATTTTCGTGGCGGATAGAAGAATCGAAATTCTCGACGCTCTCAAACTCGCCTCCGACCTCAAGTTGAAAGCGATCATCTCCGGCGGCGCCGAGGCCTGGAAAGCCACGGACGAATTGAAAGCGGCGAAAATCCCCGTACTTCTCTCCGGAACTCTCCGCATCCCCATCGACCGCAACGATCCTTACGACGCCCCCTATACCAATCCCTCGCGGCTCTTTGAAGCTGGGGTCCCGTTCGCCATCCGCTCCGTCGGCCAAGGTCCCGATCAGGCCACGGCCGCCCGCAACCTACCGTTCGAGGCCGCGACCGCCGTCGCGTACGGGCTGCCCGAAGGCGAGGCCATCAAGGCGGTGACGCTGAATCCGGCGACGATTCTGGGGATTGCCGAGCTCCTGGGCTCTCTTGAGGTGGGCAAACGGGCCAATCTGGTCATCACTCAGGGGCCGCTTCTTCAAGTAACGAGCGACGTGAAAGCCCTGTTCATCGCCGGCAAGCCCCTGACTCCCGAGAGCCGCCACACGCGACTCTACTCGAAGTACCGCCAGCGTCTCGCCGAGGTCAAGGCCGGGCGGGCGCCTCTGGGGCTGGTCCGGACGCCGCCCTCGGTCTCGCCCGTCCCTGCCCCGGCGGCGAGTTCTCCCGCCGCCGGGGCAGGGGATGGACGGTGAAGAGCGCAGCTCGCCACATCAGGCGTAGAGGACTTTGTAATTCTCCAGCTCGGCCTTGAGCGCACTCGACGCTTCCCCGAATCGAACGGGACCCGTGAAACCGTGCGACTGCGCGGCCACGAGAAGATGCGGTTCAAGAGTGCAGAATCCCTCGTATCCACGGGCCACGGCGTCCGCGATCAGGCGTCCGATCTGACCGGCGCCTTGTCCGGCCGGGACGCATTTCTTCTGGACCGGATCGAAGTCTTTGACGTGGAAGTGGGTCACGTGATCGCGAAGCGCGGCCCATGCCTCGTCGATGGGCTGTCCCACTTCCAGAAAGTTCGCCGGATCGAACGCGAGACCCAGCGCGGTTGAGTTGATCGACACAACGATATCCAGGTTACGCGCGGCGGTGTCTCCGTAAATCCCTCGTTCGTTCTCCAGGACAAGCCTGAGACCACGTTCTCGGGCCATCTCGGCCTTCGTTGCCATCCTCCGCAAGACTTCATCGCGGTGGAGTGCAGGATCGTCGCCTGCGGGCAAGTAATAGCTGAAGACGCGGATGTTGGGAGTGCCGTAGAAGGAAGCTAGCTCGATCGCCTTGAGGAATTGCTGTCGATGAGGTTCGAATGGCTCGGCGATGGCGACCTTTCCGATCGGTGAGCCGATGGCGCTGATGCCGAAGCCGCGAGATTCGAGCAGGTCGCGGAACTCGCGGTGCTCCGACTCGGAGAGGTCCATCACGTTCTTGCCGAGGATCGACCGGAACTCGACGAATCGGACTCCGTTCTCTTCCAGGCAATCGAGTTGCTCGATGGGATCGGCCGAGATTTCGTCGGCGAAGGCGCTCAGGCGGATCATGAGGGCGTTCCTGAATCGGTCTGGCGAACACGGGTCTTGTTAACCGAAGGTCGAGCGAAGCATCATGACAGACCATCGAAAAACCACCAGCACACGATAGCGAACCACTTCGGCTTCGACTACGATGCGTTTGAAGCATTCGCGACGGAGTTGGAGACATCGTCGCTCGACAACGATAACTCCGGTGTGCCATGTCCGCAGTCGTCGCTCTCCTCGGCCCGTTCCTCATCTACTGGCTGATTCTTTTCGTGGCGTGCCTGGCCGTCATCGAATTCGGCCAGTCTTATCTTTACGATGAATCCACGCCTTCCGCCGGTCTCAAGGCGGCGCTCGGCTCGGCGATCTTCGCCGTGATCCTCACATGGTCGCGTCCCGAATATCACACGATGTTCACGGCGAACCTGGGCAAGACGGTCGTCCTGGCCGTCGTGGCGTTCGCGGTCTTCACGCTCGTCTTCCGTTTCCAGCCCTGGCACGCGCTCCCGATCGGGTTGATCACCGTTCTGCTCGTCTCAGGCCTGGGCACGATGGGCATCGAGAGCTTCGCGAACCGGAACCGCCCACTCTCGGCCACAGTCAAGAACCCTGGAAAGCCGATCCGGCATTCGACGACCACCCTGCCCACGAGGACAATCCCGGTGCCGGGCCCCGTCCCGACCGCGAAGTGAGGTCGTGTGCCCCGGGCTCAGGGAAGCCTATCCTGGGTATGATCCCGGAACTGTTGGAGCAATCGCGCCGAGGTCAGTTCCCAGGTCGAATCCCGCGCGACTTGCCATCGTAGGGCCGCGCGGCCGTCGTCCGAGCCGCGATCGACGATCGAGCGAATCGAAGCGAGGAATTCCTCGGACGACTCGGCAATCGCGAACAGATGGTCATATAGCCGGCATTCAGGCAAGGCCGTCGAGACCACGGGACGGCTCGTTGCCATGTAATCCATGACCTTCGTCGGGCATGCAACGCGGTTAAACGGGTGGTCGATCTGGTAGGGAATCAGGCAGACGTCAAAAGCCGCATTATACCGCATGATCTCCGCTTGCGATTTCCATCCCAGACGATGGACATTGGGGAGCGAGATCGCGTTTCGATACTTCTCGTACCACGACTGCTCCGCAGCTGGCTCCGGCTCTCGGCCGATCAAGATCACCGAACCGTCAGGAAACGCGCGGGCCACGTCCGAAACCAGGTCCCAGTCGAGCCGGTCCTCCAACGTGCCGACGAAGCCCAGGAGCGGCCGGGGCAGGTCCGCGATCGCATCCGGCGGACTGGCAGGCCGATGCTGTGGCGAACTCGAGATAGCGGCCGACGGCGATCCATGGGGAAGGTGCATGATCCGGTCGCGTGCCTCCGGCACCGCATCGGCCAGTTCTTGGGCGCGGATCTTCGCACAGAACACCGACAAGTCCGATTCCTTGACCGCTCGACGTTCTAGCTTCCGGATCGACTCGCGGCGCGAGGTCCAGTAGAACGCGTAGTCGTCCATGTTGTAGTACAGGAGCGAGGCCGGCCGAAGGACGTCCCGCAAGTACAGATAATGTGGGTAGGAGATGGCGAGCGCTAGTGGACGCGGCTGGTCGAGCGAGCGGTGCCATTCCCGCGCCGCCCAGGCGATCGGACGCATACCAAGCCGCGGATAGGTCTTCATCCAGCCCGGCGGCAAGACGAATTGACGTTGCCAGAGTCGTTCCCCGTCCCGTTTGAGCGGACAGAGCCAGTCGCGGACTGGTCGCCGCTGGTTGAGCGCCGTCCTCCAATCACACGCCTTGATCAGGAGGACGCGAACGCCCAGGTCGGCAAGCGGCGAGAACAGGCGCTCCGTCCATGACCAGGAGGCATCGGCGACGACCAGGTCAAAGCCCGGCTCGTCCTCCCGAGGTCTTGAGACGGCCTGCGATTCGGTCACGGCGTGAGACATTCCGTTCATGCTCGGCCGAGCTTCTGGACTCCTCTCCGCCGCTCTGCGATTATCCAAGACGGAGTCCATCCCAGGGGCGTCGATCCGGAGAGGTTGAGACTCGTCGTGAGGGCTCCGAGGACCGCTCAGCACTCAAGCGTGTGAGGATTTGCCCATCCCGTTCGTTCACACTCTAACGGCATTCCCGACCATGTCAAGCTTGGCGAATTCCCGATGATTGGGACGAGCGTCGGCTTGATTGCTCTCGCGATCGTTTGGAGCGTCGTCGAGGTTCAGCCCAGGAGTCAGGTCGCATTTTTTCGATCATCCGGTCGCCGCAACCGCCAACATCAAGATCGCCTACCTAGCGAGGCCCGCGATGCCCACGGACTACGACGCCATCGCCGATGGCTACAAGAGGGCCAAGCAACAGCCCTGGCGTCACCACATTGAAACCTTCACCTTGCTGGACGTGATCGGCAGCCTCGACGGGCGGAAGGTCGTGGACCTTGCCTGTGGGGAAGGCTTCTACACCAGACTGCTGCGAGCACACGGAGCCTCGGAAGTCCTCGGGATCGATTTGTCCGAGGGTATGATCCACCTGGCCCGTGAGGAGGAGGAAAACAACGCCCTGGGAATCGACTACCAGGTGAACGACGTCCGCAGCCTGAATCTGGATCGCAAGTTCGACCTTGCGATCGCGGCCTATCTCCTCAATTACGCAAGGAACGAGTCCGAGCTCCTGGCGATGTGTGTAAGCATCGCAAATTGCTTGCGTCCTGGCGGTCGTTTCGTGACCGTAAACGCTAACCCCGAGATGGATTTCCGCCGACTTCCGTCCTTCCGACAGTATGGGTTCGACGTCGGATTCGATGGTGAAGTGGTCGAGGGCACGCCGTTCACCTGGACGTTTTATCTGGAAGACGGCCCGATCAGCGTGGAGAACTACCATCTCGGGCTCGCGGCGCACGAACGGTCGTTGCGGTCCGCAGGGTTCGTCGACGTGGTCTGGCATCGTCCACGTCTGTCGCCAGATCGTACTGGCGAGCGCGAGGGATTCTGGTCGACTTTTCTCAAGGAAGCCCCCGTGATCTTCATGGAGTGCAGGTTGCCGACGAGTTGTTAGGCCCGCCAAATCCGGCCTCAGTTAGCGTCCCGAAATCGGACGGGGCTCATTGTCGGACTGCGTGTAGTGCCCGACTCGAGGATCTTGCCGAGATAATGATGGACAGACGCGTTGCGAACGAGTCCAATATTTGTTGGAGAGTTGTGACAGCTTGGCGAGCAAATCGCAAAGTAATCCCGCCCATGTCGGTCCCGCCAGCAACCCCCGCGGCTCGCTGATCCTGACTCAGAGTCCTCCTGATCGATTCGCCATCAGACTTTGGATTGACTGGGCCAGGAGCGGTACGGACGAAACAACCATCCCCGATTCCTACCGAAGCACATGCCATGAAAACGACCATTCCCGCCTTGATCGCCCTGACGATGATCGCAGCGCCGGCCCAGGCGGCGAGCCCGACGATCCGCGGCATGAGACCCGTGGGCGGTCAGCGTGGGACCGAGGTCGTGGTCACCTTGACCGGCCAGAGGCTTGCAGACGCCAAGGAACTCCTGTTCTATCAGCCGGGGATCACGGTCAGCAAACTTGAGGTGGGCAAGAACGGCCAGGTGAGTGCATCCTTGAATATCGCGCAAGATGCACGCCTCGGCCTTCACGATTTCCGACTCCGCACCGCAACGGGGATCACCCCGCTGAAGACGTTCAGCGTCGGCGTGCTCAAGGACGTCGTCGAGATTGAGCCCAACAACGACTTCCTCAAGCCACAGCCGATCGACATGAATGTCACGGTCAACGGAGTGGCCGACAACGAAGACATCGATTACTACGCGGTGCAGGCGAAGAAGGGGGAACGGATCACGGTTGAGGTCGAAGGGATCCGCCTCGGACTGACGCTGTTCGATCCGTACGTTTCGATCCTCGACTCGAAACGTTTCGAACTGGCTTCCAGCGACGACTCAGCCCTGATCTGGCAGGATGGATTCGTGTCGGTTGTCGCCCCGGAAGACGGAACCTACATGATCGTCGCGAGAGAGAGCGCGTACCGAGGGAACAACAATTGTCTGTATCGACTCCACGTCGGGAATTTTCCCCGGCCGACGGCAACGATCCCCTCGGGCGGGAAGCTCGGCGAACCGGTCACGGTGAGGTGGGTCGGAGACGTGCTCGGGGAGAAGACAACGAGTCTGATTCTTCCTCAAAGCGTCGATCGCAATTTCGGCCTGGTGGCTCAGGACGAGTTCGGGACCGCCCCGTATCCGAATGCGTTCCGTCTCAGTTCGTTCGGCAATACCATGGAGACCGAGCCGAACGACTCACATGCGACGGCCACGGCATTCACGCCTCCGGTGGCGCTGAACGGGGTGATCGGGTCGGCCGGGGACGTCGATCACTATGCCTTCAGAGCAACCAAGGGCCAGACCTACGACGTGAGGGTTTTTGCCCGCCAGATTCGCTCGCCGCTCGACTCGATCCTGACGATCGCCCCGAAAAACGGAAGCCCGTCCGCGAGGAACGACGACACCGGCGGACCCGACAGCTACCTCCGTTTCAAGGCCCCGAAGGACGGCGAGTTCATCGTCTCCGTGACCGACCAACTGAAGAAGGGCGGCCTCGATTACTCCTACCGCATCGAGATCAGCCCCGTCGAGCCGAAGCTCAGCCTGAGCACTCCCAACGAGTCGATTCGTCGAGGGACGGGTGTTATGGCCGTGACCGTGGCCCGCGGCAACCGTCAGGCGATCCTGATCAATGCGGGCCGTGTGGACTTCGGTGGCGCCCTTTCCCTGTCGGCGTCCGATCTTCCCTCCGGGGTGAAGTTCGAATCCGATAACATGACCGCCGGGAATTCCGTCCTGCCCGTGCTTTTCACGGCCGACACAGAGGCACCCGTCGCCGCCAAACTGGCACAGGTCGCGGGCAAGCCGGTCGGCTCATCGGACGATATCGCGAGCGAGTTCAGTTCGACCGCGGAACTCGTGCTCGGTCAGAACAACGTCCCGTTCTGGACCCGAACGGTCGACTCCCTGGCCGTCGCGGTCACCGAGGAGGTGCCGTTCTCGATCGACATCGTCGAGCCCAAGGTTCCGATCGTTCGCGGCGGCACGATGGACCTCAAGGTGGTCGCGACAAGAAAGCCCGGGTTCTCCGGACCTATCGCGGTAGCCCTGCTGTGGAATCCGCCGGGGATCGCCTCGAAGGGCGGGATCGTCATTCCTGAAGGAAAAGACGAGGCATCGATCCTCGTCAATGCCAACAACGGCGCCGAGCTGGCGACCTGGAAGATCGTGGTCAACGGCACCTACACGGAAGCCGTGACAGGCCCCCCCGCCCCCGGCGCCAGACGCGGTCAAGGCTCAGCCCGCGTGACGGTCTCTTCCAATCTCGCGAAACTGACGGTCGCCCCTCAATTCCTCGCCCTCAAGTTCGACGCTGTCAGCGTGGAGCAGGGTAAGGAGATCGACCTGGCCGTGAAGGTCAACAAACTGGCCGACTTCTCCGGAGAAGCCAAGATGACCCTGGTGGGTCTGCCCAACAAGGTGACGACCGAGCCCGCGACCATCACCAAGGACAGCACCGAGGTCGTCTTCCACATCAAGACCGAGGCGACCTCGCCGCCCGGTGAAACCAAGTCCCTCTTCTGCGAGGTTGTGATTCAGAAGGACGGTGAACCAATCGTCCATAATCTCGGGACCGGCCGTCTGCGGGTCGACACGCCGCTGGCGCAGAAGCAAAAAGCCACGGGTCCGCTGGCGGCGAAGACCGGAGCCGGTTCGGCTCCCATCAAGACCTCGGACGCGGCGTCCAAGCCCCTCAGTCGGCTGGAGAAGTTGCGGCTCGAGAGCCAGGAAAAAGCGAAGGCCGCGGCGGAAACCGCCGGTGCGGTGCGTCCCTGACCGTCACTCAGACTTCCCTACTTGGTCGGTCGGGCGATGCGTCTGCTTTCGACTTATCGACTCTCGAACTGCTTGCTTGCTCCCGCCGTTTCATAAAGGCTTCCGACCCGTTCTCTTAATTCGCGACTGCCGCGAACGATCACGAGCGGCCCCGGGGCAAGCATTCCGAGCGCCTCTGGAATGTCCAGCACTCGCAGAACATTTAGCAGTTGCGGAGCCGTGGCGTCCATGTGCGAGTCCGGCGGGTTGATCGCCACAACGCCTCCAATCTCTGGCTCCAGCAAGGCCGCGTACGCACCCAGAATTCCCGCCGATCCCTCCCCGACCACGACGACGGGAACCTTCTCGCCATACTTCGCGCGGAGGTACCGCGCGGTGGCGGCGATATCCCGGACCCGGCCGCCATCCACCGTGCGACCGAGCAGGACGTGAGCCCTCTCGACGTAGTTGGGCGGATTGGTTCGCGTCCATCGCGTCGGTCCGACGCCGCGAGGCTCCAACCGGTAGAGCGCATCCCCGTCCTTCCGAACCTCCTTGGACCAATCGTCCGAGACCTTCTCTGTCTTGTCTCCCACAACCGCAAGTAGGACTCGCTTCACCTCCGCAACGGGTCTCCGCTCGTAGGGGAGCTGGAGAGACACCACGATTCCGTTCTCGGTTTCCACTCTCACAAATTCATCGCTGGCATTTCCAACGGCACGGGCAGGCGGAATCCGCGCGGGCAGGGGACGAAACGTCACTCTCCTCAATTCGGCCAGGAGCCGCGCCTTCCAGGCGTCAAATCCATCCTTTTCGGGAAGCGTGCTCGTGGCCAACGGCACGAAGTCCCGGTCGATGCGGCTGTTCCTCCGGTCGGCGGGGAGGTCAGCATCGGTCTTGAAGACACGCAGCCGTGATGGCTCGATCGGGTAGCGCTTCGGGTTCGATTTTTCCTCGACGAGATTCGCCTCGCTGTCCGTAACCGGCCGAGGATCGCCTTTCAATTGCGTATTGAGGAAACGATAGGCGGATCGGCGAATGTCCTCACGGTAATCGTGGCCGCCGACCGAGACCACCGCATCCACTCGGTCGCCGGCGCCGTACAAGCTGTACAGGCTTTCCAGGCGGGCGGTCACCCGCTGGTTTGCGTCCATCGGGAAGATGCCATCGTTGTCGCTATTGACGAACAGCAGCGGCCTTGGTGCGACCAGTGCGGCAATCTGGGTCCATGGCCACTCGAACGTATTATACAAGAACATACAATCACAGTGCCCGTTGACCACTCGATTGGACACGTACGACGCCAGATCTGCCATGCCGCTGACCGGGACGGCGACTTTCACCCGATCGTCGGCCGCGGCAATCCAGAAGGTGGCCGCGCCTCCGCCGCTGATACCCGTCACGCCGATTCGGTCAGGATCGACGTCAGCCCGGCTCACGAGGTAATCAATCCCGCGGACCCCGTTCCAGCACTCCACGCCCGCCGGCGTGTACCCGCGGGAATGCCACCACCAACGCCCCTCCCGGTAGGTGCCATGGTGTACGCCCGGGATCTCGCCCAACTGGAGCGTGTCGACAATCAAGCAGACGTAACCATGTCGCGCGAACCAGATCCCGTGCGACTGGAAGGCCGTTTTTCCGCCATCGCGACCCATGCCCGAGTGCCCGCAGACATAGAGCACCGCCGGAAGTCGCACGCCGTCCGCGGCCTTCGCAGGTCGGTACAGATTGGCCGTGACGTAGAGTCCCGGCATGCTTTGATAATGCAAATTCTCGACGACAAATCCGTTGCCCTCGATCGCACCTGTAACTGTCGCCTTGAGCGGCGTGCGCGCCGGAGTCGGGGAAAGACCGAGCATGTAGTGATATTCGTCCCGTAAGCGAGTTTGGGCCCTCCGCCAATCCTCGGCCGTCTTCATGCCGTCGAGGAATCCGGCGTCGAGGGCGATCGCACCGCGCGCGAGATACGTTTCCATCATCGTATCGCCAGTCTGCGCCGGCTCGAGCTCATCAAATGGCCGGGCCGCTACGACCGAAAATGGGGCAATTGAGATCGTGAGAAGGAGAATCAGTTTCGCTAACATGGAAGAGCCCTCTCATTCACACGGAATGGTCCCGAGTCGCTCATGAAACGCATATCGCTGAGTCCGTTCCATCTCGATCACGCGACCATCATCGGCGACGAGGGATGCGCTCAGCGTATCCCGGTCCTCTTGAGCCCGCAACGGTCCGCCGCCCGTCAGACGGTTCCTTGCAGGAGTGATTGAGGCGGGTTATTGTCGATCGAAATTGTCGTCAATTGCCGCTCCTCCCTGACGGCTCGACGCGACGCGAAGTCCCATAAGGCAACACATATGCGTTCGGCTACCCTCGTTCTCGGCATCCTGACCCTCACTCCGTGTCTCTCCTGCGGACAGGACCGAGATACGAAGGTCCGCAATGACCGCAAGGTGTTCCAGGAATCCAAGGATTGGATCTACAACGACCTGGAAGAGGGTATCCGCCACGCCAAGGCCGCTGGCAAACCGCTCCTGGTCATCTTTCGCTGCATCCCGTGTGAAGCCTGCCAGCAATTCGACGACGACGTCGCCCGTCGTGATCCCGTCATTCGCGACCTGCTCGACGCGTTCGTCTGCGTGCGGATCGTCCAGGCCAATGCCATCGACCTGACCCGATTCCAGCACGATTTCGACCAGTCATTCGCCGCATATCTCATGAACGCGGATAGCACGATTTACGGCCGATACGGCACGCGATCCGATCGATCGGAAGAGCAGGATATCTCGCTGGAAGGCTTCCGCAAAGCCATGGAAGGGGCCCTCCTCATGCATCAGACATACGACAAGATCAAGGCCACGCTCGCCGGGAAGCAGGCCAAACCCGTGCGTTACAAGACTCCGAGGGAGTACCCCAGCCTCGCGGGCAAATATGGCACGACGCTGGACTACGACGGCAAGGTCGCGAAGAGTTGCATGCATTGCCACCAGATTCGCGAGGCCGAGCGGGTCGCCTATCGCAGCGAAAACAAGCCGATCCCCGACAATGTCCTGTTCCCGAACCCCGACCCCAGCGTGCTAGGCTTGTTCCTGGACTCCCGTTCTATGGCCCGTGTCGAACGCGTCTCCCCGGGCTCCATCGCCGACAAGGACGGGGTCCGCCACGGCGACGAGATCGTCATGATGGACGGGCAGCAGCTCCTTTCGATCGCCGACGTTCAGTGGGTGCTGCAAAACCTGCCAAACTCAGCCGATGTGACTACGCTGGTCCGCCGTGATGGGAAGGACCTCCCGCTCACATTGCATCTTTCGGACGGGTGGCGACGGGGTAACATTTCGTGGCGTGTGTCGACTTGGGATCTGCGCCGGATGGCTCTCGGCGGGATGAAGTTGGTAAACCTGACGGAGGCAGAGCGTGAACGGGCGAAACTTCCGAAGGGCAGTCTAGGGCTGCGAGTGGAGCACGTCGGCGAGTTCGGCGATCACGCCATCGCCAAGCAGGCCGGGCTCCGAAAGGACGACGTGATCGTCGGATTTGATGGTCGGAATGATCACATAGGCGAATCCGAGCTGATCGCTCATGCCGTACAGAAGAGGCTCCCGGGCGACAAGGTGAGCGTCACGATCCTTCGAGGCGGCGTACGCCAGGTCTTTCATTTTTCACTCAAGTGAAGCCTGAGCACTTCCGGTCGCCCCATTGAACGGTGTCGGCCACGTCGCCCATTCAGCGAAATCACAATATCACTTGACCGAAAGAGACGATGTCGAATCTCCTCGCCGCACGCTTGCAGATGGCCATGTCGTTGGGCTTTCACATCATCTTCGCCGTGATTGGCATCGCTCTACCGCTGATGATGGTGATTGCCGAGGCCTTCTGGATTCGGACCGGTGAAGACGTTTATCGGGTTCTCGCCCGCAGGTGGGCGCGTGGGGCTGCGATCCTCTTCGCCGTCGGAGCAGTTTCGGGCACGGTCCTCTCGTTCGAGCTTGGCCTGCTCTGGCCGCGTTTCATGGAATTTTCGGGTCCGATTATCGGATTGGGATTCGCGCTTGAAGGATTCGCCTTTTTTACGGAAGCGATCTTTCTCGGGATCTACATCTACGGCTGGGGACGCATCTCTCCCGCCGCACATCTGGCCGCCGGGATCGTCATCGCCGTCAGCGGTGCGGCGTCCGGCGTCCTGGTCGTATCGGTAAATTCTTGGATGAACACCCCGTCGGGCTTCGTACTCGACGGAAATCGTGCGACCCGCATCGACCCGGTGGCCGCACTCCTGAATCCGGCGATGGCCGCCGAGGCCCTGCATATGACCCTGGCGGCCTATGCGGCGGTCGGCCTCTTGGCGGCCGGTGTCCACGCCGCGCTGTTGCGAAAGGATCGCACGAATCCGTTCCATCGCCGCGCTCTCGCCATCGCACTCGCAGTCGGTGGAGTCGCCTCGGTTGCACAGCCGTTCAGCGGCGATTTTGCCGCCAGGGTCGTTGCGCGAACGCAGCCGGCGAAGCTCGCATCCATGGAAGGACAATTCCATACCCAACGCCATGCTCCACTTAGGATCGGAGGGGTTCCGGATCCAAGATCGGGACGCACCCGATTTGCGCTGGAGATCCCCAGCGGCCTGAGCATCCTGGCCTATCAGGATGCAAACGCCGAAGTTCTCGGCCTGAATGAATTCCCACCAAAGGACCGCCCGCCGGTCGTCGTCGTCCACCTGGCGTTTCAGGTCATGGTCGCTTGCGGAATGGTGATGATGGCGGTCTCGATCTGGGCGGCGTGTGCGGCGTGGAGGTGTAGGGGGGTACCGGACGGCTCCCGTCTGCTCGTCGTTCTGGCACTGACGGGACCGCTCGGCCTCGTGGCGATCGAGGCGGGTTGGACGGTCACGGAGGTAGGGCGACAACCCTGGATCATTCATAAGGTCATGCGAACGACGGATGCGGTGACATCCGTCACCGGACTCTGGCTGTCGCTCCTGGTCTATACGATCCTCTACCTGGTCCTTGGGGTTATCGTCGTCAGGCTTCTGATGGCGCAGTTTCAATCCAGCCCTGGCGCCAACGAGATGGCAGTTCGTTCGGGGAGCAAGACATGACCGCTATGGCTCCGTCGCAAGTCGTCGCTACGGCGATTCTGTTCGCTCTGACGCTCTATGTCCTTTTCGGGGGAGCGGACTTCGGCGCGGGCGTCTGGGACTTGCTGGCGCGAGGACCACGCGCCACGGCGCAGCGCGAGGTGATCTCTCACGCCATCGGTCCTGTCTGGGAGGCGAATCATGTCTGGCTCATCATCGTGATCGTCCTCCTGTTCACCGGCTTCCCGGCTGCGTTCGCGTCGATCACGACCAACCTGCATGTACCGCTTTCCATGATGTTGGTCGGGATCGTACTGAGGGGCTCTGCGTTCACCTTTCGAAGCTACGACAACGCCAAACTCAATGATCGCCGCTGGGATCGGCGTTTCTCATGGCCGAGTGTGGTAACGCCGGTCTTGCTCGGCATCGTGATAGGCGCGATCGCGACGGGTCGTCTGGCGACGCGTCCCGAGCAACCCGTCAGTCTTTTCTCCGTCTGGCTCACTCCGTTTCCACTGGCGGTCGGCCTGTTCGCGCTGGCCATATTCTCGTTCCTCGCGGCCGTCTATCTTACACTGGAGACGGCCGACCCCAGCCTTCAGGACGATTTTCGACGTCGCTCGCTGATCAGCGGCGTGACCGTCGGAATTCTGGCCTACGTCGTCTACATCCTCGCCCGCACCGAGGCCCCGCTCGTCGTTCGTGGGCTCGGCGCCTCTTCCTGGGGCTTCGTCGTCCGCGTCGCCACCGGCACCTTCGCGATTGTGACGCTGGCCGGCTTGTGGTTCCGCCGATACCAGGTCGCTCGTGCGGCGGTCATGGTTCAGGTCACCCTGATTCTCTGGGGCTGTGCCCTGGCCCAGTATCCCTACATTGTGCCGCCCGACCTGACGGTGTCTGGCAGCGCCGCGCCTCCCCAGGTCCAGAGGCTTCTGATCGTGACCTTAGCGGCCGGGTCCCTGATCCTCTTTCCTTCGATCTATTACTTGTTCCGGATTTTCAAGGTACATACGTTTCATCCTGCGTCGAACAGACCGGGCGAGTGAACGGTTGGCCAAGTATCCTTCACAGGCAACTGCTGATCAAGCACCTGGACGCGGTTTTCCTCGACTCTGAAGGGTGGCGTGAGTCGCCGTAAGCGACGCTACCCACCACCCCGGCCAAACCGTATCCTGATGGGTTGCGTCGCCGCTGGCGTACGACGCCACCCTAGTTAAAATGCATGCAGATGCTTAGTTCTACAGCCGCAGGAAAAACCTACTGGATCTGGTAACATGGACGGATAGCGAACTCAACATGCAAGAACCGGCCGGTTCGTCGTTCCCACACCCTGATGTCGGGAGGGATTCCCATGA
>JAQGHR010000042.1 GCA_028291545.1 Planctomycetota bacterium
CTCCCGCTTGGCCGCCCGGGCCGACTTGCCGGCGATGGCGACCGGGATCAGGCCGGTGGCCTCGCACGCCGCGGCCATCCATCGGCCCACCGCCCGGGAGGATGCCCCCGGGGCGAGCTTGGCGGAGGCCCGCTCGAAGGTGTCCGGGCTGGGGAGGCCGTCGTCGAGCGGGAGGGACCGGCGGAAGAAGTCGGCCTTGGTCCGCCCGTACTCGGCGATCGCCTCCCGCGACTCGGCCCCGGGCGATCACGGCACAGGTGGCGATGACCAGGATGTCGGTGAGGCGGTGGAGCTTGTTCCGGGTGTCCCGGCGGGGGTCGGGCAGGCCGTCGAAGACGGCCGTCAAGGGCAACGGCGTCATGGGGAGGGCCTCCTTGTCCTCTCCGGTATAGCCGCAAACCCCTGTGATGTCAGCGTTTCATAGTGCGGTGACCCTGGTATTACAGTTGTAACTAATCCCGGGGTTCGGCGCCACGTTTCTTGTCATGGCAGCGCCGCGCGGACGCCCGGTGGGCTCGCCGCCATTCCGACCAATCCAGGACCTCATCGGCCCCGGGGAGGCGACTCCACAGGGGCCGCACCAGCAGCCGGCGGACCTCCGGGACCGTCGGCGCGATCAGCTCCCGGTCGCCGCCCGACTTCTTTTCGGCGGGTCTGCGGCCATCGCCCGCACCATAGCCAGGAGGGCGTAGGCCAGCAGCGCCAGCGTGACGTGCCGGTGCCAGCCCGTCCAGTTCCGCACCTCGTAAGTCGGCCAGCCCCGCCTCCTGCTCGGCCGACTCGGACCCGCCCTCCACCGCCCGGCGAGCGCCGGCGGTCCGGGCCAGCCGGGTCAGCGTCGCGCGGCCCGGCCGTGACGTGGTACGCCAGGTCCTCGGGGTCGTCGAGGCTGCGGCGGACCAGCAGCCACCGCCGCCATGCCGGCCCCGGGTCGCTGTTGATGACCAGCCACGCCCAGGCGTACCGCCTGACGTACCTGTTTAGCGGGCGGGGGAACGGGGATGACCTGGACGGCCAGGGGCAGGCAGGTGGCGAGCCAGGAAACGAAGTCGTGACCCCGCTGCTCGCACGTCAACGCCAGGTTGGTCAGGCGCTTCCAGGCACTCTTCCCCGACTCGGTCTTGTTCCCGCACGACACCTTCCGCGCGATTACCGCCGGCCGTAACGAGCGCTCCGCGCGGTTGTTCGTCGGCTCGGCCGCCGGGTCGTCCAGGCACCCCAGCACCACCCCGCGACGCTTGCCGATCCGCCGCTGGATCGCCACGTCGCCGAGATGGGTGCGCCCCTCGGACAGCAGCCGGTCGAGCCACGCTTCGAGGTGACCTCGCTGGCGGAGGAACTCCGGCTCGCCGAGCGACTCGCGATGTTTCCACAAGGTGCCGACCATCGTGAACAGCAGCGTCCACCGGTTCAGATGGCCCGGGTCGATCGTGTCCGGCCGCTCTCGCGCCCGGGCGATTGCCTTCAGATGATGCGCGACGCACTTGTGCGTCCGTTACGGCAAGTCCTCGTAGCTGGCCAGGCAGTCACTGACCAAGACGCCGGCGAACGTCGGGCCCAATATGTCGAGCACCACCCGGCGGGCGCGGGACCGACCGACGTGGTCGACCGTGGTGTCGGCCGTCGTGAATGTCCACGGCCAGGGCCCCGGCGCGCCAACGTACCAACTCGTCTCGTCGACGAACACGGCGGCCGCGGCGCGGACCTCGGTGACCAGGTCGTCGAAGCTCGTCTGCACGCGATCGGCCGTGCGCTTCGCGGCCAGGGCCAATCCCCCGGGGCTGAGCCTCAAGCCGGCCACCTGCTCGAGCACGCGACAGGTCTTGCGCATCGTCAGGCCGAACTGCTTGTTCAGGCTGACAGCGAGTCTAGAAAGGGAGTCCTAAGCTTCTGGAATGGACACCACCAAGCGTTATCCAACCGACCTGAGCAACCGCGAGTGGGCCCAGGTCGAGCGCGTCGTCCCGGCCCCCAAGTCGGGCGGCCGCCCCGCCAAGTACCACCGCCGCGAGATCACCAACGCCTTGCTGTACATCACCCGCGCCGGCTGCCCCTGGCGGATGATGCCCGTGGACCTCCCGCCGTGGCGCATCGTGTACTGGTACTTCATGCAGTGGAAGCGGGACGGGACCTTCGACCGCCTCAACGACCTGCTCCGGGGCGACCTCCGTGTCGCCGAGGGCCGGCGGAGACACCCCTCGGTGGCGAGCATCGACAGCCAGTCGGTCCGGACGACCGAAGACGGGGGCCGCACGGCTATGACGCCGGTAAGGGGATTAACGGCCGCAAGCGGCACATCCTCGTGGATGCGCTCCGCCTGATCCTCTCGGTCGTGGTCCACCCGGCCGACGTCCAGGACCGCGACGGCGCGAGGCTCGTGCTGGGGTCGCTGCGCCGCCGGTTCATGCGGCTGCGGACGATCGTCGCCAACTTGATCGACAACGGCGGGATCGCCGAATGGGTGCGCTCCCTGCGGCCGCGCGACAAGCTCCGCCTGGAGGTGAAGCCGAAGCGGCCGGGCGCCAAGACGTTCGAGGTCGTGCCGTTCCGTGGCGCGTGGAGAGGACGTTCGCCTGGCTGGGCCGGAGTCCGGAGACTGTCGAAGGACTACGAGGGGACGACGGCCAGCAGCGAGGCGTTCGCCAAGCTGGCGATGATCCATCTGATGACCAGACGGTTGGTCAAGAAGCTGACTTTCTAGTGCGTACTGACAATCAGGTTGCATCGTCACGGTAATCTGTGGTGGACTGGGCACCTTGCTCAACGCCACGGAGGACCGCCAATGCGTCGCTTCGAGATGGATGATGAACGGTTCCGGCGCATCGAGCACCCCCTCCCCGGCAAGGCGACCGACCCC
>JAQGHR010000101.1 GCA_028291545.1 Planctomycetota bacterium
CGGGAGGGACAGGAAGTGCAGGTTGCGGGACAGCCGGTCCAATCGGTTTCAATCAGCTCCCGGCGGTGAAGCCGGGAGGGACTCGACCAGCGGATCGCCACCGACCGGGCCAGCGAGTTTCAATCAGCTCCCGGCGGTGAAGCCGGGAGGGACATCCGCCGACGCACTCCGACGGCATGTGGGTGCTGTTTCAATCAGCTCCCGGCGGTGAAGCCGGGAGGGACGTTCCGGCCACAACGCATTCCAGTTGGCACATATGGTTCAATCAGCTCCCGGCGGTGAAGCCGGGAGGGACAGCCTTGCCGGAAGTCGATGGGGGATCGGGGTTGCGAAGCGATAATCGCGAACCCCCGATCGCGGGTCGGGTCGCACGGGCATCGACTCGGGCCGGCTCGTCGTAAGTCATGCGCAAGGCACCTCCTTTCGTCGATCGCGAAACCCCCGGCCCCGAACCGGAGCACCCGGTGCGCCGGATCCGGACTCGGGGCCGGGGATCGCTCCGCGAACGTATCCGTTCCAATCCGAATTGTCAAAGATCCCCGCGTCCGATCCCGGGACTCGGACGCGGCCCATCGTTCAGATGATCAGCGGGCCTTCAAGGTCCAGCGGCGCGTTGACGCCGTAGTGCTCGATGGCCTTGCGGACATGCTCGTCCAGCGGATAGATGCGAAGGCTGTCCTCGGACGGGTCGACGATGGCCAGCAGGGCCTCGCGGAGGAGGATCACCTGCTCGGGGCCGACCAGGCACTCGAACACCGACTTCTGGACCCTCTGGCCGTAATTCTTGCAGGCCATCGCGACCCGGCGGAGCCGACGCCGGCCCTCGGGTGTGGCGGTCGCGACGTCGTAGGTCACCAGCAGGAGCATGGCGGTCATCCCCTCGTTGGCCTCTTCCCGCGAGCATGAACCCGACGGACGGACGCAAACGGTCTCAGCGGATGACGCAGGGGAGATAGATCTCGGAGTCGCCGCGAAGATGGCGGGCGAGCAGCTTCGCCTGGAGGAACGGGAGCTGGCCGATTCGGACCGGGGCGGCCAGGAGGGGGTGGGTCAGCTCCTCACGCTTGCGGGCCACGTAGGCCTGGACCAGCGTCTTGCGGGCTGTGGCGCTCAGCTCGACGCCGCCGCCGTCGCGACGGACGAAATCCGACGGAGCGATCTGCCGGCGGTTGAGCACTGCGAGGACCAGGCGATCGGCCACGAGGGTGCGGAATTCCTCGACCAGATCCAAGGCCAACGAGGGGCGGCCGGGACGGTCGGCATGCAGGAACCCCACGTCGGGATCGAGGCCCGACGCCGTCAGGGCGGCGACGCAGTCGTGGACCATCAGGGCATAAGTGAACGAGAGCAGCGCGTTGACCGGGTCCAGCGGGGGCCGGCGCGATCGGCCGTCCATGGCGAGCTCGGCGCGGTTGTGGCGGATCATCGGGGGAATGCCGAGAAGTAGGACCGGGCCGAGTCCCCCTCGCGGCCGCGGACCTCGTCGAGCGTCACGGCGCGGGGCAGCGACTCGACGTGCTCGGCCATCCGGGCGGCGGCGGAGTTCATGGCGGCGACGTCCTCGGCGTCGCTCGACTCGCGGGCGGCGCGGAGCAGGGCGTTCCGGGCGTTGTGGAGCTTGCCGGCGACGAACGATCGCGCCAGCGGGACGCAGGCGTCGGGACGATCGGCGCGGCGGTACTGCTCGCGGCGTAGCAGGACATTGCCGGACCTGGGCGCGTCGACCCGCCCGATCAGCCGGCCCGACTCGGACAGGTAGGTCAGGGCCACGCCCGATTCCAGGCACAACTCGATCAGGCCGGGGCTGACCATGACTTGGCCGAAGGCGGCGATCGCGTCGAGGTGGTGGATCGGCAGGGTCAGCCGGGCCTTCTTCTCGACCTCGACGACGACGGTCTGGTGGTCGCGGCGCAGGTACGAACCGGCCGTGAAGACGTAGAGGGTATTGAGTTGCACGTCCAAGGGGGTGGTCCTCGTCGAGCGATTGGGCGGGATCAAGGCCGGATGTCTGATAGACCGGGCGAGAACAGGTTGCGGGCGAGGGCCTCGACCCGTCGGTTGTGCGAGAAGATGTCCGGGAGGCAGTGTCCCACCAGCGAACAGCCCCGGCACCGGGGCTTCTTCACGGCCGGGGGGACGCGTCCCGAATCGAGCAGGTCATGGAGGCGTGCGACGGCCCGTTCGGTCTCGGCCCGTAATTCGGGCGTGAAGGGGACGTCGCGGCGCCTCTGGCTCTGGGCGTGGAAGACGGCGCCTTCGGGCACGGGGCGGCCGAGCATCTCTTCGAGGCAGAGGGCCTGGGCGCAGAGCTGGACGTCGTCGTTGTTCCACTTGCGGATGCGGCCGCGCTTGTACTCGACGGGGTAGGCGGTCTCGACGAGCGGGACGCCGGGCCTCTTGCGGCCGGGCTCGCGGCGGAACTCGACGAGGTCCGCCCGGCCGTAGAGCCTCAACCGTCGCGAGGCGATCCAGAGCCCGCGCTCGGTCCGGGTCCCCTTCCGCTTCTCGAAGCCGGGACGATCGGCCCGCTTGTGGAGCGAGTCGCCCCGGCGGGTGTGCTCGTTGTGGACGTAGAGGCTTTCCAGGTGGCGCAGCGCCGCGCGTCGATCGCAACACAGCAAGGTGTTTAGGGCCGACAGGGGGACGAGGTCGTCCCCCTCGGGGTCGACGGAGGTCATCGCTTGGGGTCCACACGGCGGTGGAGCTTGACGCCGGGGAACTTCGCTTCGTCGAAGGTGATGTTGACGTTATAGTCGTCGAACTGCTGGGGCATCGTGCCCGGTGCCTTGAGCGAGACCTTGACCGACTCGAAGAGTTCGTGGGCGTGGGCGCAGCCGAGCATGGCCTCGCGCTTACTCTGCCCGGGGTTCGTGCCGGCCTGCTTGCCGACGTGCTCGAAGTCGAGGACGGCTCGAACGACCATGTCGCCACGCGCGGCCGAGCGGTCGTGATCGAACAGGTGCGTGAGAGCCTCGATGAACAAGTCATAATCGACCTGATCGAACCCGGTGTTCTGTGCGAACGCGGGCGAGACGTAGCATTTCGCCGAGTAGAGGCCGTAGGGCACGATGTACTTCTGGCCCATCGTCCGCTCCTTGGCGGCATCTTCCTCCTTGGTCACTGCGCAGCGGGTGATGGTGATCTCCTGCGTGCTGATCGGGTCATAGGATCGGCCGAAAGAGAACTGGATAGGGCCACGAATCTGGCCGTGGGGCGAGCCCTTCATGACCTCGCTGCCGGTGGAGATGACCTGGCCGAAGGTGCGGATGTCGAAGTACTGGTTGCAAAGCCAATCCTTGATGAGCTTGCCGTGCTCGTCCTTGACCTTGGCCTTCTCCTTCTCCTTCTCCTTGACCTGCTCCTTCGTCTTGGTCTCGGCCTCCTCCTGTTTGCGGTTGAGGATGTTCCCCTGCTTGATGAGGATGTCGAACCCCTTGCCGTTGGCCGCCGGCGGGAAGAGGTCGACATAGTTGCGGACCTTGCGCTTGAGGCAAACGTCGGAGACGAGCCCGCGACCTGACACGGCGTCGACGCGGGGCTGGTTGCCGGCGTCCGGGTCGCCGTTAGGGTTGCCGTTGGTCACCTCGAAGAGGATCAGGATGTCGTGGCGGTGGGCGATGGGGTCGGACATGGGGCGGCTACCTTTCGCGAGGAGCATGGGATGGATCATTCGGGGTCGGCAGTGGCGGTGTTCTCGGTCGTATCACGATCGGTGGCAAGCCTGGCGTCCTTCCTGGCCTTGCGCTCGCGTTCGGACTCGGCCTTTTGCTGGTGGAAGCCGATGGCGAACCGGCCCTGGTCTCGGAGCGAGAGCACGCCGGGGAAATCAGGCGCGGCACGTGGCCCCGACTGAGGAAAGATCGCAATCACATCATCCATTTTCCGCCCGATGGCGATCGCGGCAGCGACCGTCTTCGGATCCTTTCGCGCCTTGGCTCGATGATGCTTCTCAAGCCGCAGGAGGCGGGAAAATACGTTGGCGGGGAAGGTCGAGGCATTCCCGTAGAATCGGGCCACGACATCGGCCCCGACTTCGCCTTGATGGGCCTGGTATTGCATGTCGTCGAGCAGGGCGAGGAGCCGCCCGCAGTTGTAGGCGGGGTCGTCGGTCTCGGCGAGTTCTCGCTTGATGGCGAGAGGGCGGTCCTCGGACATGATGCGGGCCTCCGATCGGTTCAGAATGAGCTTGATGAGTGCGAAACGGGACGTGTGGAAGCGGATCGCGTTGCCGTGCTCGACCGCCGCGATCCTCAATCGCTGAAGGACCGGTGCGAGCAGAGCTTGGGGGCTACACCTCTCGACGTCGAGGGCCGCGCGATAGAGCAGATCGTAGGTGGTTGATTGGACCTCCGAAGCGACGCGTGCCGTGGTGCCGACCAAGGCGTAGATCGAGAGCGGAGAAGAGAACGAGGAAGGCTCGACGGTGGGTGTCACTGAGTCGGTCCCAGGCACGTCCTTGCGCTTCTTGGACTTTTCGGCTTTCCTTGGGACCTCGATGGCCTCGATGTCGAGGTCCTTGAACCAGGTCTCCACCGCATTGACCACCTCTTTGAGTGGTTCGTCGAGCCAGCGCCGGACGACGACTCGACCTCCGTTGGCCGCAAGGGTCACGGACCGATAGCGTCCCGCCTCGAAAGCATGCCTGAACCGACCGTTCTTAAATTCTTCGATGAATTTCGACACGGCATCGGCCGAGAGGGCGTTGAGGATCGTCAGGAACTCCGCCCCTGCCTCGCGATTGATATCCACCCATGAGCAGAGCACCGCGTTGCCGCCCAGCTTTTGTCGGGTCTCCCGGTTGCTCAACAGATCGTTCAGCCCGAGAGCGTAGGCCGCCGCCGCGTCCTCCGAGACCGGGGCGTTCCAGCCCTTCTCGAAGCCGTAGGACCGAAGGCTCGGCGTCATCTCGTCGAACGACACCATGTAACCGCCGATCGGCGGCAGGCCGGGCACGCCCTTGATGAGCGTGCGGTGGACCTCGGCGATCGGCACGTCCTCATCTCCCGTGACGAGGCACACTCCGCAGTTCGCGGTCGAGTCGGCCGGCTGTTCGACGAACCGCTCGCGCTTGAACTGCGCCTTCCAGAAGTCGCGGAGCGGCGACCCCTCGGCGAAGACGTGCGGGCTCGTCGCGCCGACCTTGAAGGTGATCGTCCGACCTTCGAGGGGGACGGGGCCATTGCGGGTCTTCGCTGAGAACGCTAGTTTGCCTTCCTTCCCGACCGGCTCGACGCCGACGATCGGGGCGAGCGATTCCTTGCGATCGGAGGTCGTCAGGTAGTGGTCACGGAACTTCAGGATCGCGTCGAGTTCGGCGTCCTTCGTCTCGGCGAAGGCGTCGGCGATCCTCTTCCAATAATGCTCGAACGCCTTGACGGGGTTCTTGCCGTCGGCAGGGATCGGTTCGCCCGTCTTGGCGAACAGGCCGAGTACCTTCTCGGCCGAATCGGCGAGGAAGTGGGCCTTCCCGCCGGCGTTCACGCCGGGGAACTCGGGCATTCGCAAGAGTTTGCCAGCTTCCCGCTTCATGGTCCCCTTCTTAAGTTCAGGAACTTCCCTGTCTAAGAGGATCCACGGCGCGACATTGAGGAGGTGGCCGTCATGGTCGATGCAGAGGACCAAATGGACGAGCCGCTCCTTGACGTCCATCCCGCCGATCAGGCCGACTCGCTCAGCGTAGTCGCTCAGGGCTTTGAGGATCACGACGCGGCCCCCTTTCCGATGAGCTTGACGCGGTCGGGGTGGCAGTCGAGCCGAGCCCCCGCGATCTTGGCGTGGAAGAAGACGGGCATCGGCGCGACGTTCTGGCCCGAGTCTCGTTGGCGAGGGTCGAACACGTCGTAAAGCATCAGGCCGAGGTCGTCCTCGGGCCACTTCTCGGCGCAGAGTTTCACCGATGCCGGGTCTTCGACATACTCGAACTCGCAGTCGAACTCCCTCACGCCCAGACACGGGCGGTGCGTGCATTTGCCGGTCTTGGCGCGGCGGACGAACTGGCCGCGATACTTCTCCAGCGTGTCGCCGGGGCGGTCGGCCCGCCGGGTCAGGCGGATCTCGGCCGTGATGATGTATTCAACATCGGAAAGCCCCAGCATGCCCCGCTGGGTGGCGTCCGCCGCGCCGCCGCCGGCGTGGATCGGTTCGAGGGGCGGGCCGCCCTCCATCGCCGCCGACGCCTTCTTCATGTCAACGACCTTCTTGACCTCGTTCCGCCGGAACGAGAACCAGGAGCCGCGCCTGATGACGCCGATGCTGTCGATCAGATAGTACATCTGCGGCTCGTAATAAATGGCCTCCAGGATGCCGCGTGCCGCCGACGGCGTGAGCAGCGGATAGGAGACGCGCTCGGCCTTCATCTCGGGCCGGGTGATGCAGGCGAAGTCGCCCTTCACGCGCAAGGAGATGAGACAGGGTCCGTCGGGTGGGCTCATGCGGTTGCTCCGAGAAATAGATGGCCGAGGCGGCATCGCCTTCGGGCCTGAGTACGACCGCCGTTATGGATTCAGGCCTCAATGACGGCTTTGAAGGGGAGGATCGTCGGGTCGAGCGTGGATGGTTGCGTGGCTGTTGGGGAAATTGTGGAGGGCTTTGGATCATCTGGGGGTAGGATGCTCCGCGAAGTCACTCGGAGATAGCAGAACGACAGGGGGGAGGAGCTTGACGCTGATTGAGACGATTTCTTGAGTCGGGCGCTGCATGTCCGTCTCCTTAGCCTTAAGACCGCCCCGAAAAACGCCTCCGAAGCTTGATAGAGCAGGTAAGACGGCGGGACAAGGGATATACTTCAATTTCCTGCGTTTGGATTTCTGCATGCCGTAATGATTGATATTGTATGGTGGTGACTTGTTCCGAGCCGTTGACTATAATGGGGTTCTCCCCTCATCTCGGACGCTAGGTGTTAGGGGAGCGGATTGAAACGTCTTGCCTGCTCTATATGAGATGTCTCCGGCCCGAGTAGCTCGGGCTAGAGGCTCTCCGCACTAACAACAGAAACTCTCCGGCGGGAACTCGCCGACGCGCACGCCAGTCGCCTCTTTGTCGTAGGGGCCGACGAATTCGAGGAGGCCGTCTTCTTGACCCTTGACGATCGGCCTCACGAGGTCTTGCCGACGGAAATGCTCGATCCAGTTCGGCATCAAGCCGACGGTGAACTGTTGGAGCTTGCGGCGGTCGTCGATGGTGGCGTGCCCCTTGCGACGAACGGCGTCGATCAGGTCGGCCGCCTCGGCGTAGCGGACGGCCACGCCCCGGCCGGCGTCGTCGATGAGCTTGAACCGCTCGTCGACCGTCTTGAAGTTCAGTTGCCGGCGTAGTTGCTGGATCTCCTTCCCCAACTCGCGACCCTCCCCCTTGGCGATCAGCAGGGCGTGGAACCGCTCGAAGACGGCGGGATCGTCGAGGAGGACAGCCGGGTCGCTGGCATGCTCGGCGAGGAATCGGATGGTTTCCTCCGTGGCCCTGCTGTAATAACCCGGTGGGGTGACATGCTCGCCCTCGGGCGTGAATACCACGACCCGGCCAGAGGGCGATCCGGTGGTCTTCGTCAGCGTGCCCTCGCGGTCACAGCGGCCGGCGGCCTGGATGATCGAATCCAGCGGCGAGATCGCCCGGTAGACGACCGGGAAGTCAATATCGACGCCCGCCTCGACGACTTGCGTGCTGACCACGATGCAGCTACCAGCTTTCAGCGCCCCGTAGATTGTCCCCTGCGTTGGGTCGTCCTTGCGACCGAGGGCCGCGAAGCGGTGTGCCGAGCACATCGTGCTGGAGAGGTGGTAGAGGTTCGCGAACCCCTGACCCTTCAGGATGTCATAGAGAGCTTGGGCATGCTTGCGCAGGTTCACGATGACCAGGGCTCTTGGCTTATCCCTCAGCATCTCGGCCAAGTCCTCCCACGACCATGCCCCTTCTTTGAGGAACGGCAGTTCGAGCCGGGCGCGGCGGAGCGTTGCGAAGATCCGTTTCGGCTCCTCGATCACCTCGCGGCATTCCCCCTTGATGAAGCCGCTGGGCAGGTTCTCGCTCGACTTCGCGAACGTCGGGCGGGTCGCCGAGCAGAGCAGCGACGACACGCCGAAGTCCCTCGACAGGTCTCGCAGTACGCTCAGGATCGGGTCGAGGAACGGGAAAGGAAGCGTCTGAACCTCGTCGAAGATGACCACCGATCGCGCGATGTTGTGCAGCTTGCGGCAACGACCCGGGCGTCGCGAGAACAGCGACTCGAGGAATTGCACGGCCGTCGTCACGATCACCGGGGCATCCCAATTCTCAGTTGCCTGCTTGGAACGCAGCCTGGCTTCGGAGACACCCTCATTCTCATCACCGCCCCCATCCGCGGCCGAGTGGTGCTCAAGCACGACGTCGACGTCGCCCGCGCGGTTCAGGGCCTCGCGATAGACCCTTGCGTTCTGCTCGATGATGGCCAGGAAGGGCAGGACGACGATCACCCGGCGCAGGCCGTACGTCCTGGCATGTTCAAGGGCGAAGGCCATCGCGGCGAGCGTCTTGCCCGAGCCGGTCGGGGCCGTCAGGCTGAACAGGCCCGGTGCGAGCGTCGAGGCCCGCAGGCACGCCTCGAGGACCTCGCGCCGGGTGGCGTTCACCGCCGTCGCTCCGGCTCCCCCGGCCACCCCTCCGAGAAAGGCCCTGAGTCGGTCCGACAGCTCCGAAGCATCGAATCCGCCGGGCTCGCGATCCCGGCCCGTGAAGTACCGTTCGGTGTCCAGATAGTCCGCGTCCACGAGGCACGAGAAAACCATCCTCGCCTTCAATTCCCGATCGAGCGGGGCGTAGGCGTGGCCTCGTCCATCCCTGGTCAGGGGGGCGATCATCCATCGGCGTGCGCCACGGGATCGCCCCGCCCGGCCATGCGGCCTCCAACTGTGCGAGGAGGACTGGCGAGCTGGTCGTCGGCGTGAGGTCGGGATCGACCAGGGCTTCTTTCAATCCCGAGAGGTCGTGCAGCCCGGCGTGATGTCCCAGGATCGCGAACGCCGCGCTCGGCAGCCGGGCCGCGACCGCGGCCGCGCCGAAGACCGCGTGGCGGGTCGTCTTGTCCGAGGCCTTCCGTCCCCACAAATATTCCTGGAAGGCTTCGCGGGACTTGCCGAGGTCATGCAGCCAGCCGGCACAAGCCGCCAGATCGGCCAGCGTCACGTCTTGCGGCGCGGCCTGCTCGGCGAACTCTCGGGCGAGCCTCGCGACATCGCGCAGGTGTGAGAACAGGAGATGCGGCCTGCCGCCGCACCCATCGCGGTGGGCCTGGGCTTCGCCCATGGAGGTTCCCTATTCAAATTTCCACCATGTGTACGAAGTTCCCGTGGAATATGCCCCAGGCGGCCTCCGCTCGCAAGCAGAATCCGGACGATTCCGCGGAGATTTCTCGCGGCCACCACAGCAGGAGTCGGGAAGCCGTCCACGGCACGCCTCGCCGCCGCGCCGGCACGACGGGAGCTTCGAAGAGTCGGACCGGAACTGAGGTGACGGAGGACCTTGCGGGGGCGGGAATTGAATGGTGATCGATCGGCATTCGAAACGAGCTCGATCCCGCGTCGGCGAAGCGTCCGCTCGAGACAGCGAGCGCCGTAGGGACTCTTCCCGCGCCGGGACGCGACGTCTTGCCGGCCATCGCCTCCAGACCGGTCCATCGGCGATCGGGATCTCGCAGGGGACTGGACCACGGTCATCGACGGGTCGATAGCCCACCTCGGAGAGACCACCCACTCCGTCCCGGCAATACCTCGGGGGAGCGGCGATCGGGCTACGCCTGCGAGGTCACGACGATGAGCCGGACCTCCTGATCTCCACCCGCCTGGAAGACGCGGCGGTCGGGCTCCGTACGGCCGTTGGCTCTGCGATGACGAGAGAATCGGCTCGAATGGATTTGCCGGAAATCGAAGGTAGGCGCGAGCTCCCGATGTCGAACGGATCTCGGCATCACGGAACCCGTGGCTCACGGGCCGTCGGCCCGCTACCGGAGTCAACCCACGACGAATCGCCTCAGGTGATCGGTCCTCCCCCGCTTACCGCCCCCACGGACGAGCCCTTTTCGGTGCCGGCCGCTCAAGACATGGAGGAATTGCGGCATGATCCCGTGAGTCCCCCTGCGTTCGCCGGCGAGCCCCGGCAGGACCATGACGATCTAACCTCGGAGGTGCCTTCGTGAGTCACATCGTCGAGATCACGACCGAGTGCCGCGACCCCGCCGCGGTCGCCGCCGCCTGCCGCAGGCTCGGGCTGCCCGGGCCGGTCGAGGGCACGGCCACGCTGTTCTCCGGCACGGCCACCGGCCTGCTGGTCAAGCTCCCCGGCTGGCTGTACCCGGCCGTCGTGAGCCTCGCCACCGGCCAGCTGGCCTACGACAACTTCGAGGGACGCTGGGGCGACCCGGCCGAGCTGGGACGCTTCCTGCAGGCCTACGCCGTCGTCAAGGCCACGGCCGAGGCCCGCCGCCGCGGCCATGCCGTCGCCGAGCAAGCGCTGGCCGACGGCTCGATCCGGCTGGTCATCGCCGCGGGAGGTGGAATGTCATGAAGACCATCGAGATCACGATCGACCCCCGGGGGAAATCCCGGGTCGAGACCAAGGGATTCACAGGGCCCTCGTGCCGCGAGGCCAGCCGGCCCTATGAGGAAGCTCTCGGTGCAACCATAGCCGAGCGGGTCACGCCCGCCCTCCACCAGGCGGACGAGCCGGGGCCCAGGATCAAGCAATCGAGCTGAACCGGGGACTCGCCACGCGAACGCCCCGATCCCACCATCTCTCGTAAGACAACTCCGCACCACCATCACCGGAAATCGCCCATGACGCTCGCCGAGCGCCTGACGGAGTACGTCCGCGCCTGCTTCCCGGCCCTCTGGGTCCGCACCCATGAGCCCGATGACGCCCTCAAGGAGATCGCCCGGGCCTGCCGCGACGGCGGCTGGACCCTGGCCACCTGGGACCTCGAACGCGGCCTGGTCCTGCCCGGCGCCCGGGCCGACGCCGGCGGCGGGGCCGACCCGCTGGGGGCGATCCGCGCCCTGGCGGCCCTGGCCACGCCCGACGGCACCGCCGTGCTCGTCCTCCGCAACTTCCACCGCCTCCTGGGGTCGGCCGAGGTCGTCCAGGCGCTGGAGGCCCGCATCGCCGCCGGCAAGCGCGAGCGGACCTTCGTGGTCGTGCTGGCGCCGCTGGTGCAGGTCCCGGTCGAGCTGGAGCGGCAATTCGCCGTGCTCGAGCACGAGCTGCCCGGCCGGGACGACCTGCTCGCGATCGCCCGGGGCGTGGCCACCGAGCCCGGCGAGCTGCCCGGGGGCGGGGCCCTGGACGCCGTGCTCGACGCGGCCGCCGGGCTGACCCGCACCGAGGCCGAGAACAGCTTCAGCCTGGCGCTGGTGCGGCACGGCCGGCTCACGCCCGCGGTGCTCTGGGAGCTCAAGGGCCAGGCGCTCAAGAACGCGGGCCTGCTGAGCCTGCACCGCGGCGGCGAGTCCTTCGCCGACCTGGGCGGGCTGGGGGCCTTGAAGGCCTTCTGCGCGCGGGCACTGCGGCCGGGCCGGCCCGCCGGGGTCCGCCCCCGCGGCGTGCTCCTGCTGGGCGTGCCGGGCACGGGGAAGTCGGCGTTCGCCAAGGCGCTGGGGAACGAGACCGGGCGGCCCACGCTGGTGCTCGACGTGGGCACGCTGATGGGCTCGCTGGTGGGCGAGACCGAGCGGCGGGTCCGCGAGGCGCTGCGGTCCGTGGACGCGATGGCCCCGTGCATCGTGTT
>JAQGHR010000115.1 GCA_028291545.1 Planctomycetota bacterium
GCCGGCGGCTGCCGGGGCTGCCCCCGCCGCCAAACCGGCGGCCGCCAAGGTCGCCGCCGCACCGGCCGCCAAGCCGGCGGCGGCACGAGAGCTACCTCCGCTGGATAAGATCACCGACCCTCGCGACCTGGCCGAGGCACTCCGCCGCGCGGGGATCGAGAAGGAGAAGACCTCCAAGGCCGAGGCGTTCGCCAAGGCGGCCGAAGCCGCCGGGGCCACGCCGGGCGCGGCGGCCGCCGCCGCCAAGGCCGCCGCGGCGAAGAAGCTGGAATCCAAGGTCATCCCGCCCAAGCCCTCGAAGGACGGCACCACGGCTCCCGCGTCCGCCGCGGCCCCGGCGACGGAGGGCCGGCCCGCACGGATCGGCCGCCGGTCGTTCCTGGGCCGGATCAACTGGGTCATCGCCGGCTGGGGCGCGTTTTCCGCCGGCATGACCGCACTGACGCTGGGCTGCGTGCGGTTCATGTTCCCGAACGTCCTGGCCGAGCCGCCCAGCACGATCAAGGTGGGGCTGGCGTCGAACTTCGAGAAGGAGCAGGTCAACGATCGCTGGAAGGCCGAGTGGGGCTTCTGGATCGTCCGCTCCTCGGCGTACGACGGCGAGGACAAGATCTACGCGATCCAGTCGGTCTGCACCCACCTGGGTTGCCCGCCCAACTGGCTCTCGGCCGAGGCCAAGTTCAAGTGCCCGTGCCACGGCAGCGGCTTCTATATCTCTGGCGTGAACTTCGAAGGCCCCGCGCCCCGGCCGCTGGAGCGGTTCAAGGTCGCGGTGAATGACGCCGGAGAAATCATCGTGGACAAGAGCCAGAAATACCAGGAAGAGCTGAAGCAGTGGGGTGATCCCGACAGCTTCATCGTGGCTTGATCTCGTAGGGCCGGTTCCCACCGGCCGTTCCCCGTCACCATGCGAAGACGGCCGGTGGGAACCGGCCCTACGGAACGCAGAGATAATATTCATGGCCATCGTCGAGAAGATCACCGACAGTCAGGTCTGGAAGAGCGTCTTCCGCCATCCGATGCCGAAAGACCGGCGCAACCGGGTGGTCGTGATGCTCACGAACTTCTTCCTGCACTTGCACCCGGTCAGCGTTCGCAAGCAGGGGATCGCGCTCAGTTACACCTGGTGCATGGGCGGGACGACGTTCTTCCTGTTCATGGTCGAGGTCGTGACCGGCGTGCTCCTGATGTTCTACTACCGGCCGACGCTGGAGCACGCCTACAACGACATCCTGGCGCTGCGGGACGTGACCACGCTGGGCATCCTCCGGGAGCTGCACCGGTGGGGAGCGCACGCGATGGTCATCGCGGTGTGGCTGCATATGTACCGGGTGTTCCTGACGGGGAGCTACAAGCCGCCCCGCGAGTTCAACTGGGTCATCGGCGTGCTGCTTTTGGTCTTCACGCTGCTGCTCTCGTTCACCGGTTACCTGCTGCCCTGGGACCAGCTCGCGATCTGGGCCATCACGGTCGGCTCGAACATGGCCCGCGCCACGCCCTTGATGGGCGTCGAGGGACCGGGCGCGTCGATGTTGAAAGTCAACGGGGTGAGCCTGATCACCTCCGGGTCCGACGCCAAATTCGCGCTGCTGGGCGGCCGGTCGGTCGGCGAAATGACGCTCAACCGGTTCTACGTCCTTCACTGCGTGGCCATCCCGCTCGCGGCGGGCCTCCTGATCATGATCCACTTCTGGCGCGTGAGGAAAGACGGCGGGATCAGCGGGCCGATGTGAGCCTCCGGCTCCCGGTCACGCGGATCGCATCCGGTCCTTGCGGACAGCGAACAAGTCATGTGTTACCGGCCGATCCGGAGCCGGGTGTCCGCTTCGGGTTCGCGGTTTCCCCCTATCTGATCGCGTCGGGTCCCCGGATTCTTCGCCCTTCTCTCAAGCCACTCGTCGACAGCCGAAGAGATGACTATGCACAACTCCGATCTGAACCCGGCGGTCATGTCCGGCCTCGGCTGGTACTACCTACTCGCCGCGATGCTGAACGCGGCGGCTGCGGCCTACGTGGCGTACTTCGAGATGGTCTCCGAAGGGGCGTCTCGGGCCGGGCTGGCGCCGAGGACCCGGAGGCTGCCGGACTGGCTGGTCGTGAGCTTCTGCACGCTCAACGGCCTGGCCCTGCTGGCCGTGCTGGGCAAGTCGATGATCGGGCCGCAGGCCATGATCCTCGCCTATAGCCTGGCGGCGCTGGCCAACGTGATCGTGGCCATCTCCGCCGGGGCCGACGCGGCGCACCACGCCGAAGCCCACGACGCCGGCCACGGCGTCGGGGCCGAGTTCGCCGGGCCGTCGCTGGACGACCACATCCCGGCCGTCGGCCTGGGCCGGCCGATCAACCGCACGCTCTGGACCCTGGTCTGGGCGATCGCCGCCGTGGTCTTCCAGGCGATGGGGATCGTGTACATCTTCAATAAAGAGTTCAGCCTGCCGCTGTTCATCCGCGACGCCATCGACTATGTCTCCGGCCCGACGACGTTCTTCCTGGGCGCAACGGCCGGGTTCGCGGCGATGATCGCGTACCGCCGGGTCTTCGCCAACGGCATCGTCGCCTGGGCGCTGGTCAACGCGTTCCTGCTGTTCTTCGGCCTCAGCATGACGGATTTCGACTTCCGGGACATCGTCACGAAGCCGGACAACGTGCCGATCGTGGGCATGATCATCTTCGTCGGTTTCTTCACCTGGCTCGGCCTGCGTCGCGCCGTGATCAACGATTCGCGGATGGCGCAGGGACTGCCCAACCTGGAAGAACTGGAGCCGGAAAAGACCCTGACCTGGCCCGACCTGGTCTACACCGAGCTGATCGCGATGGTCATCCAGACCATCGTGCTGGTGATCTGGGCCGTGGCGCTGCAGGCCCCTCTGGAGCAACCGGCCTCGTCCACCTCGGCGCCGAACCCGTCGAAGGCCCCGTGGTACTTCCTCGGGCTCCAGGAGATGCTCGTCTACTTCGACCCGTGGATGGCCGGCGTCGTGCTGCCGACGATGATCATCGTCGGCATGATGGCCATGCCCTACATCGACAACAACAAGCAGGGCAACGGCTACTACACCATCGAGCAGAGGAAGTTCGCCTACATCACGTTCCAGTACGGCTGGCTCGTGCTCTGGGTCGTCCTGATCTTGCTGGGCACCTTCCTGCGAGGGCCGAACTGGAACTTCTTCGGACCGTATGAATACTGGGACGTCCACAAGATCATCCCCTTGAACAACGTCAACCTCTCCGACATCGTCTGGATCCAGATGCTCGGCACCAAACGGCCGGACAGCATCATCCTGCGAGAGTTGCCGGGGATCTTCCTGCTGCTCGGCTACTTCATCGTGGTCCCGCCGCTTCTGGGCAAGCTGTTCTTCAAGAAGTACATCGAGCAGGCGGGCCTGATGCGGTACATCGTGCTGGCGACCCTGATCCTGTTCATGGCGAGCCTGCCGATCAAGATGGTGCTGCGGTGGACCATCAACCTGAAGTACCTGGTCTACATCCCGGAAATCTTCTTCAACATCTAACGAGACCGGCGCGAGGGGTCCTCCGCCCCCACTCCGCCTTCTTTCGCGGGAACGACCGAATCATGCCAGCAACCGAAGAAACATATCGCAAGCAATCGACGCTGCATATCGTCTTCGCCGTGTCGTCGATCGCCATGACCGTGGTGTCGATCTGGATGATCATGGCCGACCACCTCCGTCCCTGGAAAAACGTCCAGCGCGACTTCCACCAGGTGGAGACCGCGAAGCTGAAGGCGGCCGAGGACGAGAAGGCCGTGGAGCTGGAGGCGTCGTCGCAGGCCAAGCTCGCCGAGATCGACAAGCAGATCGAGGTCGCCGAGAAGGTCGCCGCCAGCAAGCAGCGGAGGATCAAGGACCTGGACGCGAGGATCAATGCGCTCACCGGCAAGTTCGATGCGCTGGACACGCAGAGGAAATTCCAGAAGGCCGAGCTCGATAGCCAGAGGAGCTTCTACGACGGGTTCATCGACCGCGATGAGCGCCCTCGCGCCCAGAACTTCCTCCAGGCGACCATCGTGCCCAGCGAGAAGCAGCTCGCGGAGACGATCCGCGGCTTCGAGGCCGCCCAGCGCGAGCTTGCCCGGGCCAAGCTGGACAAGGCGCTCCTGGCCGCGGAGGTGGTCGAGGTCGCCGACGATCCCCCGCCGGGCACCCCGGCCGCCATCGCCGGCTTCAAGAAGGGCGACGTCCTGACCGTTGAGGCGTTCGACACGCTGCGCAAGGACGCCGAGGAGGCACTCAAGGGGACGGCGGCCGCCACCGACGCCGTGATCGTCCGCCGC
Organism: Planctomycetota bacterium; assembly: GCA_028291545.1. Lineage (GTDB taxonomy): Bacteria > Planctomycetota > Planctomycetia > Isosphaerales > Isosphaeraceae > JAQGHR01. The sequence goes on from JAQGHR010000115.1 coordinate 4,295, forward strand.
AAGATCCCCAGGGGGAAAGAGGTCGAGGAGACCACGCTGACCCTGAGCGTGACCGTCAAGCCCACCAGCGTCAAGAACGACCGCGACCAGGCCCAGAACGGCTTCGAGACCGTCGGCCTGAACGTCGCGCCGATGACGGCCGAGGTCCTCAAGAAGCGCCGTGAGGATCTCACCCGGGATCTCGACCGGATCAAGCGGACCCTGGCCCAGAAGCAGGCCCAGTACGGCGAGGGCAACTTCCTCAACAAGGCGCTGGCCACCATTCGCGGACTGCCGCTGATCGACCTGGCCGCGCCGCCGGAGAAGATCCAGCAGATCAGCCTGCCGGAACTGATGATCAACTACAACTTCAAGGAAGTGCCGCGCTACGACCGCTGCACGACTTGCCACCTCGGCATCGACCGGCCCGGCTACGACAAGGATGACAAGGGCGGCGAGATGAAGGCCGTGTTCCACTCGCACCCCCACCTCACCGACGGCGCGACGGCCATCGACCCGAAGGGCAACGTCGTCCCGGCGGGGCTGTACCTGGACTCGAACGGGCCGCACGGGATCAATAAGTTCGGCTGCACGATCTGCCACGGCGGCCAGGGCTCGGGCACGTCGTTCACGTTCGCCTCGCACACGCCGAACACGCTGCACGAGAAGGAAGAGTGGGCCAAGAAGTACGACTGGTCCGAGATCCACCACTGGGATGAGCCGATGCTCATCGACCGGTTCGTCGAGAGCTCGTGCGTGAAGTGCCACCACCAGATCACCGACGTCCCCCAGGCCAAGAAGCTCCAGGCCGGGTACGAACGGATCACCAAGTACGGCTGCACCGGCTGTCACACGATCGGCGGCGACGGCGCGATCGGCCCCGACCTGACGGACAACCGCCAGGTCGGCCCGAACCTGAAGCACCTGGGCTCGAAGGTCACCAAGGACTGGGCGCTCAAGTGGATCAAGAACCCGCACGCCTTCCGGCCCGATACCCGGATGCCCCGGTTCTACGAGGTCTCCAACAATAGCTCGGAGGTCGACCGCCCCAAGGTCAACGCCGAGATCCACGCCATGACCCATTACCTGTTCGCCAACAGCGAGCCGCCCAAGGAGTTCGTCGATCCCCCCGCGAAGGGTGATGCGGAGAAGGGCAAAGACGCCTTCTTCCAGAAGGGCTGCATGGCGTGCCACTCGCACAAGGACTTCGCGCCGGAGAGCATGCCCGAATCGGTCCGCCAGTACGCCAAGGCGAACTACGGCCCGAACCTCTCGAACATCGCGGCCAAATTCGACGAGAAGACCGGCTTCCGCTGGCTGGCCAACTGGCTCAAGTCGCCCGAGGCGTACCACGCCAAGACCCTGATGCCGAACCTCCAGCTCTCCTGGGAGGAATCGGCCGACATCGCCCGGTTCCTGCTCTCGGTCAAGCCCGACTCGATCCCCCCGCGGTGGAGCGAGGCCGACTTCCAGGTCCCGGCCGTGGATTCGGCGGAGGTCCGGGACGGGCTCAACGAGCTGGTCGCGCTGTATCTTTCGAAGTCCAAGACCTACAAGAAGCGCACGGTGCTGCTCTCGGAGGTCGATAGCACGATCCGCGAGATGTCGCTCGACGACAAGCTGACCTACGTCGGCGAGAAGACCATCAGCCGGCTGGGCTGCTTCGGCTGCCACAACGTCAAGGGGTTCGAGACGGCCAAGCCGATCGGCACGCCCCTGAACGGCTGGGGCATCAAGGCCCCGTCGAAGCTGGATTTCGGGCACATCGCCGAGTATCTGGCCGACCACAAGGAGCTCAAGGACCCGGAGAAGGCGGCGGGCCACGAGTCCCACGGCAAGGGCGAAGGCGAGGCCAAGCCCCTGCCCACGGAGTCGGGCAAGGATTCGGTCGCCGCCGCCGAGGCGCATGGCGCGGCCGGCGGGAAGATTCCCGATTACGACGGCACCGACGAGTTCTACAAGGAGCAGCTCGACGAGCACACCCGGATGGGCTTCCTCTACCAGAAGGTCCACCGGCCCCGCTCGTACGACTACGGCAAGAACAGCGAGAACCTCAAGTCCTGGGACGACCGGCTGCGGATGCCGCAGTTCTCGTGGGCTAACGACCCGAAGGCCATCGAGGAGGTCATGACGCTGATCCTGGGGCTCACCGGCGAGCGCATCCCCGGCAAGTACATGCCGAAGTACAAGCCCGCCACCCAGGCCGTCGCCCAGGGCGAGAAGCTGCTGGACCGCTACAACTGCCGGGGCTGCCACGTCCTGACCATGCCCAAGTACACCCTGGCTCAGGGGACCAAGACGCTCGACGCGCTGCCGGACTTCCTCGATAACGTCGCGGCCTCGTATGGCGGCTCGAACGGTCGGGCCACCGATTTCCTGTCGTTCTACGGCAAGGATAACCCGGAGTTCGCCGCCGTGGGCGGGCTGACGTTCGACCCGAAGATCAAGGACTTCAAGCTCGCGGAACAGCTCACGGTCAAGGGCAACAAGCTCGTGTTCGTGGACCCCGACACCAAGGCCGAGACGCCGGTTGACCCGGCGACCACGCTGGTCATCGAGAAGAAGACCGACGGCCTGCCGGTGACGATCGAGGGGATGCCCACCGGCGAGGACGAGGGCAAGGTCTACGTCCAGCTCTGGCGGCCGGTCACGATCCGGGGCTACACGTTCAACACCCGCGACATCCTGGCGGTGAACAAGGCCCAGGTCCAGTTCACCCCGGCCGAGGGCGGCGACTTCGCCTGGCTCTACGCCACGGTCACGGCCGAGAAGCAGAGCACGCCGTTCGCCCCGCTCTGGAACCGTCTGCCGCCGCCGTTGCTGCGGGAGGGCAAGAAAGTCCAGACGCCATGGCTCACGGCGTTCCTGAAAGACCCGTACCCGATCCGGCCGGCCACTCAACTCCGGATGCCGAAGTTCCATTACGGGACCACGCCCGAGGAGCTGGCCGAGCCCGGCCTGGCGATGTCGCATAATGGCAGCTCGGCCCGGGAGGAGATTCGCGGCGAGACCCGCGACCTGGCCAACTACTTCGCGGCCCGCGACGGTGCCGAATTCCCGTATCAGGACATCCCCGAGCGCGAGCGCCTCTACCTGGAGCAGCAGGAGAAGGCGCACAAGGATTATCTCGGCGGCGGCTATCAGATCATCACCAAGGGTCTGTGCGTCCAGTGCCATGCCATCGGCCCCTACAAGCCGGCCGGCGGCGCCCAGAACGTCAACGGGCCGGACCTGCGGCAGGTCGCGCCCCGGTTCCGGCCGGGATACCTTTACGAGTGGCTCGCGCAGCCCAACCGTCTGGTCCCCTATACCGCGATGCCCCAGAATATCCAGCCCATCGGCCCGCCCGCCCCGGGGGTGCCGAAGTCGTTCGAGGGCAAGCCCCTGGAGCAGGTTCGGGCGGTGCGTGACACGCTATTGAACTTCGGCACGGCCATCGAGCAGCAACTCGCCGGGGCCAAGCCCGCCGAGGCTCCCAAGCCGGCCGACGCCCCCGCCGCCAAGCCGGCGGAAGGGGGACAGGAGTGAGAGAGTTGCGGTCTATCGCCGATTGACGCGGCTCGTGATCGCTGGACTGGGTCTCATGCTCACGACGCTGTGAGCAAGCGCCCGGGACCAGACGTCATGGATCGCTCGCACCTCACGCGGCAGGAGAGTTGGCAGGTCGGAATTGTGGCCATCAAATCATGAACGTCTGTGTGGCCGGGGGCTGTACCCAGACCCCGGGATCGGCCTGCTCGGAGGTTCCGGGGCTGGAGACAGCCCCGGCCACACGGAGATCAGGCATCCCTCCGGATTTCGGGTCGGAACCACGACATGCCAATCCCCCTGCCTCATGCTGGCTACCGCTGGCTTCTCGGGACCCTTCGCCTATAAAATAGGAGCATTCCACGCTCGTGAACTGTCACAGGCGTCGTGGTGGGTGGCATGAGGTCCAGGTACGGAACCTCGTACAACCCGACTCCCGGCCGTTGACAGATCACTGGTTCGGCCATCCGTAACTGGATCGGGCCGGCGACCGCGTGGAGCGATCAGCCGACGGAGACCATACGGCACGGCCCGCACTCGGGCTGGAGCCTGCCAATTTCACCACGGAGCCCTTGATGAGCACCCGGATTGATTCGCTTCGCTCGACCCGATGGGGCCTGGCCGCCCTGGTCTCGCTGTCGCTGCCGCTGGGCACGGTCCTGACCGGCTGCGGCGGAGGTAAGGACGGGACCGATACCGCCCACGTCACGATCAGCGAGCCGTCGGCCACAACCTCAACCGCCGCGGTCGCGGCCCCCGCCCCGTCGGGCACGACGCCCGCCGCCGCCAAGCCGGCGGAGACCACGACATCCACCCCGCCGACCGCTTCGGGCGGGGCCGAAGGTTGGGGCACGCTCAAGGGTCGCGTGATCTTCGGTGCCGACAAGCCGCCGGCGCCGAAGGTGCTCGTGGCCAAGGGGGACAAGACGGTCAAGGACGGTGACGTCTGCGCCAAGCAGGAGATCGATTCCGAGCGCCTGGTGGTCGACGCGGCGAGCAAGGGCGTTCGCAACGTCATCGTCTACATCCCCAAGCCCACGAAGGTGAGCCCGGAAGCCGTCTCGGCCCTCAAGTCGGCCGAGGTTGTCTTCGATCAGAAGAATTGCCGATTCGTGCCCCACGTCCTGGCCGCCATGAAGGGCCAGACCGTCCAGATCAAGTCGAGCGACCCGGTCGGCCACAACGCCAACGCGGTCGGCCTGAACAACAATAAGTTCAACCTGCCGACTCAGCCGCTCTCGTCTATGCCCTACCCGCTGCGAGGCGTGGACAAGCCCGGCAAGGTCGGCTGCGATATTCACGGCTGGATGGAAGCCTACTGGCTGGTCCTGGACAACCCGTATTTCGCCGTGACCGACGCCCAGGGCAACTTCGAGATCAAGAACGTCCCGGCCGGCGAGCAGAAGGTCGTCGTCTGGGCCGAAGCCGTCGGCCCCGGCTACGTGACGGCGGCCTCCGGCGAGCCGATCAGCATCAAGGCCGGCGGCGAGACGGCCAAGGACTACACGATCGACCCGGCCAAGGTCAAGTAAGTCAGAATCGGGAATGCGTTCGGATGCGGGATTGTCGCGTCCAGAGAAAGCCACGCCGTTGCGATAGCGGTCTTTCTCTTTCCAGTGGGGCGGGCGTCCCTGCCCAATGGCACTTACTTTCACCGCACCTATGGGCCTATGTTCGCTTAATCCGGGATAGCTGGGGCGTTGGAAGTTCTCGAATGACGACCCAGAATCCCGAGCTTAAGCGCACAACTTTTCACGGGTGCATCGAAAGTAAGTGCCATTGGGCCTATGTTCGCTTAATCCGGGATAGCTGGGGCGTTGGAAGTTCTCGA
>JAQGHR010000118.1 GCA_028291545.1 Planctomycetota bacterium
GTGGAGTTATGTCCTCATCTTCCGACTCCGCAGTAGCCTGGCTGTGGAGACGTGCTTGATCTTCGCCCCGCTCTCCCGCTTCGGCTGCAATCGCTTCGGGCCACGAGGATGTTTGCGGAGCGTCGAGAGACGCACCTTGGCCGCCAACCCCTTGGGCATTCCACCCAGGGCCGAGGCTGACAGGTCGGCGAACACCGTCCACTCGTCCTCCGGGATGGCGATCATCATCCCCCGGTGCGTCCCCGCTATCTCGTCGGCCAGGTAGTAGCCCGAGACAACCTCCACGGCCCCCGCCCCATGGACCGAACGCAGGGCCGCCTTCACCACGCCCAGCACGTTGTACGCCACCAACGCCACGCAGAAGGCGAACAACGCCGCCTTGGGATACCCCAGCGTGTTGACCTCGCCATCGAGGCAAGTGGCCAACTCGCCGAAGGCGCTCTCCACCGTCCAACGCTTCCGGTACAACTCGGCGATGGTGACCGCATCGGCCACCCCGGCGGCCAGGTCGGTCAGGATGTGGATCTCGTCCTCGCCATCTCGGGTCGGCTTGTCCAGTGCCACCGTGATCCGCCGCCCTTTCAGGGCCTCGCCGTCCTCATCCGAGAGGCGGACCTCCTGCTCGAAGACCGAGCCGGTCTCGGCCCTGCCGCTCGCCCGCCGCTGGCCGATCAGTTCGATGTGGAGGGTGGACTGATGCTGGCGGATCACGAAGTGGCCGCCACGCCGGGCGATGCCGAAGAGGAACCCGGTCGTGCAGAAGTTGCGGTCGGCGATCCAGACCTCACCCGAGCGGATCGTCTCCAGGACCCGATCCAGGAGCGATCGCTCCTGGGCATGCCCGTCCTCGCAGGGGAACACGTCGGTGACCAACATCGCCTGCGGGTCGAGCACCACCAAGGCGTGGCCGGGCAGCGCCCCGGCCCCGACAGTGCGAAGCTCCTTGAGCCGGTGCTCGGTCCCGGCCAGGTGGTTGCCGTCGAGGATCTTGACCGGGTATCCCGGCAGCCAGGCCACCCGCTCGCCGCCCATGGCCGTGATGACCGGCCCGAGGGTGCGGGCGGTGTGCCGGACCAGTCCCGCCGAGACGCCCGGCTCAAGCCGATCGATCTTGTCGTAGACGGCCCGGAGCGAGACGCCGATCGACTCGGCGTTGGCCTGGAAGGCGGCGTGGAGGGCGGGCCGGACCTTGCAGACGACGGTGCTCATCAGGTCCACGACGGTGGAGAAGAGCAAGGTGCGGGTGTACTGCCGCTCGGCGACCTCCTCGAACAGGGCGTCGATGGCCCGGGGGCTCAGGGCGTGTTCCAGGGCGGCACGGGCCATGACGGTGACGGGGCTCTGCTCTGCGAACCGCTCGAAGATGGCGTCGAGGACCATGGTGCCGCCTCCGTGGAATTTCACTATCTCCCGGTGTGGCGACACTTTAGCAGACGTATATCTCCAACTTCAAAGCCCTGGCTCGTGTTCCCCAGGACGCGATTACGCCAGGGCCACGCCCCAGAAAGAAGAGCGTCCTCATCGTTCGCGCACAATTCGCATTGATGCCCAGCAGTGCCTCCGTCGGTAATTGAACGCCCTTTATGCGAATTGGGCGGAATGTGCGAGCCATCCGCGGTACCGAGATCGGCGGGGAACGGCTGCAGCGAATCGAACGGACTCGGCTGTTGCGATCCCGGACGGGGTGAACCCGAGTTCGAGATCGATCATGACGGCGGCGCCCGGGCTTTCTCGGCGATTCCCAGGATCTCCTGAAACACCACCCGCTCGGCCAGCGTCCGGCCCGTGCCAGTGATGATAACCTCCCGAGCTACCGTCTCGCCAAAGTTGTGCGAGTCAAACGCGGCGAGACCGTCGATATCGAGCCCTTCGGGCTGCGAGTCGAGCGCCGCCCAGCCCCCGGGACCGGCGAAACGACCTTCAGGCCGGAGGGAAGTTTGGCCAGTGCGGTGCAATCCGCCGGGTTGATGTGCCTCGCCCGCAATCCCTCGGGCAATCACGTCAGGTTCGAAGTTCCGCTCAGGTCGAGCCGCCGTACGTTCAAGACTCGCTGTAGCTCGGAGAGAGCGGTCATCATGAGAAGGCCGAGCCGCCCTTCAGAAACAGGGAGTCCGCCCCGGCTTCGGAGAGTCCGGGCCGGCCGTCGAGCGTCGCAACGATCTGGCCGACCGGGTCGTTCAAGAGCACTATCGGTCCTCCGATGATCGAGGGTCGTCAATCGCGTACAGTACGGATGACCTCGGGGGGATACTCGCGCTACTGCCGCGTGCGGTAGAAGTTGCGTGGCAGCGTGATCGTCCGGTGCTCTTGCTGAACGACCCGGACCGAGTCCTTGAGGACGCGAAACTCTCTGTCGCTTCGATGGGCCACCGATCCGGCCACATCAGCACCTTCTTCCCGATGACTATGCCCGATCGCTTCCTCTCGGCCAGCACGCAATGAGGGGGCGGGTCTTGATGTTGTCCAAGACCACCAAATCCCCGGGGCTGCAGTTGCGGGGCCAACGGGTGCGTGTCGTAGCTTTCGAAGGCCGGCGTGTCCGCGGCTCCGTCGAAGGCCAAGGGCGCCATCACACCCGAGAGCCGCAGCCCCGAGATCAAAGTCACCGACTTCCGATCGGCCGGGACCGAGCCTTTGACCCGCTGGGCCCATGGAGCCCGACCATCGGGCCGGGTCATCGCCGTTTTGGCCCCGGTCTCGTCCACCAAAAGATGCTTCCCGGGCTCGATGGGGCCACGGCCTGTCTCCTGGAATGGTTAGTTTCCATGAGAATAACCGGCAGCCTCTTCTAATCAAAATAAATTGTTTGGTCCTCCAAAATTATCGCTCGAACTCATGAGCACTTTGCCAGCGGGGATTGAACGAACTGCTTTGCGGCATGGGAGTTGCCAAAAACCGAGGTATGCGATGATATCTTTGCCCTTGGTAACGCCCCCATGGCCGTTCGACCAACCAAGACCGAAACGATGCCAGAGCCGTCCCCGATGCTCTGCACGTTCGTCGATAAGGCCTTCGACGGGCCGAAATGGACCTTCGAGCTGAAGCTCGATGGCCTCCGCATCTTCGTCCGCTTCGACGGCCGGGACCTGACCCTCCTCAGTCGCAACAACAAGCCGCAGGAGGCCCGGTTCCCCGAGATCGCCGAGGGGCTGCGGGCCGCCCTCCCTCGACCCGCCATCGTCGATGGCGAGGTCGTTTGCCTCGATGAAACGGGAAAGATGAGCTTCCGCTCGCTCCAGCAGCGATTCCACCTCGACGACCCAGCCGAGATCGTTTGCCGGACGGAGAAGCACCCAACGTTCATCTACCTCTTCGACATCCTCTACTTCGACGGGAACGACGTAACCCGCGAGCCGCTCTCGCGCCGCCAGAAGATACTCCGAGGGGAGGTCGCCTGGTCCGACCGGGTCCGCCTGATGGAAGCCGAGCCCGGCAAGCGCATCGAGAGCTGGAAACGTGCGTGCGAGGCGGCCGAAGAGGGCATCGTCGGCAAGCGGGTCGACAGCCTATACATCCCCGGCCGCAGTGACGCCTGGGTGAAGATCAAATGCGTAGGGCGGCAGGAGTTCGCCATCGGCGGCTGGACCGACCCGCAGCGGTCCCGCGTCGGGCTGGGGGCGCTGCTCGTCGGCTACTACGAGGGCGACAGGTTCCACTTCGCGGGAAAGGTCGGTACCGGCTACACCCGCGAGGTGCTGCTCGACCTCCGCCGCCAGTTCGACGAGATGGGTCAGGCCGCCAACCCCTTCGATGAGGGCGAGCCGCCCACGGGCGAAGGCATCCACTGGGTCCGCCCGCAGCTCGTGGCCGAGATTGCCTTCGCGGAGTGGACGCAAAACGGCCTGCTGCGCCAGCCCCGGTATGAGGGGCTCAGGCCCGAAAAATCCGCGAAGGAATGCCGCCGCGAGCGTCCGAAATCCGCTTCAACCGTTCGTTCGGAGCCACCGCCGGGAGCCGCCGCCATGCCGCTGGAAGAGTACAACGCCAAGCGCGACTTCACCAAGACCCGCGAGCCCTCCGGGGCCAAGGGGAAGAAGCATAAGCAGCCGATCTTCGTCGTGCAAGAGCACCACGCATCGGTCCACCATTTCGACTTCCGGCTGGAGGCCGACGGCGTCTTGAAAAGCTGGTCTGTGCCCAAGGGCCCGTCGCTCGACCCCTCCGTGAAGCGGCTGGCCGTCCAGGTCGAGGACCACCCCATCGGCTACGCGACTTTCGAGGGCACGATCCCCAAGGGCCAGTACGGGGGCGGGACCGTCGCGATCTGGGATCACGGCACCTACGAGAGCCTGATGGAGGACAAGCCCGAGCCCAAGACCGCCGCCGAGGGGATCGACGACGGGCGGCTCGAGTTCGTCATGCACGGGAAGCGGCTCAAGGGGAAGTTCACCCTGATCCGCATGAAGTGGGGCAAGGGCAAGCCCCAGTGGCTGCTCATGAAGTCAAAGGACGAGTTCGCCGAAGAGGGAACCGAGCCTGAGGAATCGAAGCCGAAGCGAGCCAAGGCGCCCCGTACCAAGGCAGCCCAGCCGGAGCCATTGGCCGACACGCCGGACAAGGTCGAGCTGACCCATCCCGACCGCGCCATGTTCCCCGAGGCCGGGCTCACCAAGAAGGATGTCTTCGCCTACTACCAGAAGATCGCATCTCACCTCCTGCCGTTCCTGAAAGACCGGCCCGTGACGCTGGAACGCCTGCCCGACGGCCTCGGAGAGGGCTCCCCCCATTTCTGGCAGAAGGACACGCCCGCCTCCTATCCCGGCTGGATACCGCGCATCGAGCTCGAGACCGAACGCGGCAAAGCGGTCCATTACGCCCTCGTCAACGACGAGCCGACGCTGCTCTACCTCGTGAGCCAGGGGACGCCCACCTTTCACGTCTGGGCCTCGCGCGTCGCCGACCTCGATCGCCCCGACTTCGTCCTCTTCGACCTGGACCCGGGGAAGGCGAGCTTCACCGATCTCGTTTCGGTGGCCAAGGCGATCAAGGCCGAGCTGGATGAACTCGGCGTCGAGTCTTTCGTGAAGACGTCGGGCAAGTCCGGCCTCCACGTGCTCACCCCCTGGATTCAAAAGGGCGGCTTCGACGAGGCGAGGGCCTTGGCGCTCGAACTGGCCGAGAAGGTAGCGCAAGCGATGCCCGAAAGGGCGACGGTAGAGATCCGCAAGGCGAAGCGAGGGGACCGGGTCTATATCGACGTGCTGCAGAATGCCCGCGGCCATCACGCCGTCCCGCCCTATGTCCTGCGGGCGATCCCCCGGGCGACGGTGTCTACGCCGCTCGACTGGAAAGAGGTCACGGGCAAGCTCGACCCGGCCGCGTTCACGGTGAAGAAGGTGCTTGCCAGGCTGCGGAAGGCAGATCCTATGGCCGATTTTATGGCGACGTTCGGCAAGAAGGAGGCGAAGCGTTGAGCGTCCATATCGGGACATCCGGCTGGAGCTACGACCACTGGGTCGACGTCCTCTACCCGAAGTCGGCTTCGAGCCTCGAGCGGCTGGACGCCTACGCCCGGGTGTTCGACACCGTGGAGGTGAACAACACCTTCTACCGTTGGCCGAAGGATGAGGTCTTTGCGACCTGGCACGATCGGCTGCCGGAAGGGTTCATCGTCTCGGCCAAGGCGTCGCGGGGCCTGACCCAGTTCCGCAAGCTCAATGACCCGGAGGCATGGCTGGAGCGGATGGAATCGGGGCTGGTGCGCCTGAAGGAGAAGCGTGGCGTCCTGCTCTTCCAGTTCCCGCCCCATTTCGGGATCGACCTCGACCGGCTCGACCACTTCCTCGGCGTCGTTCCCAAAGGACAGCGAATTGCCATGGAGTTTCGCCACCCGACCTGGGATGTCGAGGAGACGTTTGGCGTCCTGGAACGCCACAACGCGGCCTACTGCGTCACCAGCGGGGCGAACCTGCCTTGCGTCCTGCGGGCGACGGCGGACTTCGTCTTCGTCCGCCTCCACGGGTCCGACCGGGAGCACATGTACGCAGGGTCGTACTCGGAAGACGACCTGCGCTGGTGGGCCGACCGGATCAGAGATTGGAAGGGCCGGGACGTCTATGTCTACTTCAACAACGACGGGTACGGGCATGCTGTCCGAAACGCCCAGAGGCTCAAGGAACTAGTGGGTCACTTGCCTCGGCTAGGCCCTTAACGATCGGCCGCTTCTGCATGACCAGCCATGGTTTGTGATCGATTTCTCTGGGCCAGAATGGCTACAGACAAGCCACATGACCCACTAGTGGGTCAAGTGGCTTACGCGTAGCCATAACGACCGGTCCGGGTTACGATGGCGGCCTCCGTGGGGTGCGAGGCCGTCATCTTAACCCGAGTCCCGCCGCTATGGCCACAGGCAAGCCAAGTGACCCACTAGGACGTGCCTTCCCAACACGCTGTAAGACCGACTGACCGAACGAACGACCATTGCTTACAATCAAGGGTCGCTCGACCTTCTTCGCATCTTTGTTGGAACAAGCCGTGCCTTCGCCACATCTCGAACAACTTCGATCCCGACTTGGACCGTTACGCAACACTCTGCTGACGCACCCCATCTACAACCGGATCGACGGCATCGACGGCCTTCGGCTATTCATGGAACATCACGTTTTCGCCGTCTGGGACTTCATGTCGCTGCTGAAGGCGTTGCAGCGCCAGGTGTGCTGCGTGGATGTGCCCTGGACTCCTCCGCTCGATCCCGTTGCATGCCGTCTCGTCAACGAGATCGTCCTGGGAGAGGAATCGGACGAGGACGGGCGGGGCCGTCACTTCAGCCACTTCGACCTCTATCGCCGAGCGATGCGCCAACGCGGTGCCGATCTCGGCCCGATCGAAGGCCTCGTCTCCGCAATCCGTAGCGGGATGGAGCTTTCTCGGGCACTCGAACTTGTCAAGGCACCCGAGGCGGTGCGACGGTTCGTCGGGCGAACCTTCGAGGTCATCGGGGGCGGCAACGTCTGCGCTATCGCCTCGGCGTTCACGTTCGGACGGGAAGACTTGCTGCCCGATGTGTTCCGCCGGATCGTGGACGAGGCGGGAACGATGCCAGGCGGAGAGATGGACATCTTCCGATACTACCTCGATCGCCACATCGAGGTGGACGGCGGTGAACACGGGCTGATGTCCCGGAGGCTGGTGGCTCGCCTCTGCGGCGACGATCCCGCCCGCTGGCATCTCGCCGAGCAGACCGCGCTGCGATCGCTGGAAGCCCGAATCCTCCTCTGGGACGGCGTCTGTGAGCGCCTCGGCGACCCATCGGTAGAATTCGATGACTGAGAGTGGACGCCTCCTGGCGAGATCCGAACTTGTAAGAGAGGTGTTTCGTCGCCTTCCGGCCCTGAATCCGGTCGGTTCGGGACCGCGTTTCGAGATTTTGGAAATCCGTGTAACAGAAACGACCCCTCGCGGCATTCAATGGAATAAGAGCGTCGTGCTGCACCGCTTTCCGGGGTCGGAGAGCTGTGCAAGCCCTGAGTGATCGAGGCGAAGGTCACAGCCTCCGCGCCGCGCCGATGCTCGGCCCGAACTCACGGGGCGCCGGTTTCCGCGAGAGTAAACCACCAGGAAGGATTTCGTTACTCGGGGACTCGAAGCCGAGAGGCGTAGCCTGATCCGAGGGATACCGTACACGCCGATCGTGACATGCGTATGCGGTCGTAAAGGCCCCCGCCGAGGCATGCGCCCAGGATCCATTATCGCGAGGTAATTCGCGGTCTCAACCGGGATCGATCCCCGCCGAGCCGGCGATTCTTGCGCCACGACCAAAGGCGGTCAAGTCGACCGTGCTTGACCGGCTGCGCCACACTCGGCGCAAGGTCGGAATGGGAGCTCATCCCATCACGTGGTGATCCGTAAGGATTTCGCCAGATCGACCAGCGAAATCACCATTTCCCCACAGACCCGTCATCTACGCCCATTTCCTCCATACGCACCACGAGATTCCCACGATGAGCAACCGCAAAGATCATTCGGAACTGGGCGGATCGAAGTCTCCACGGCGACTCGCCGCGAGGGGGCCGAAGCGACGGGTTGCATTGCTGGGCATCGAGTCGCTCGAGGCGCGGACGTTGCTGGCGGTTACCCCGGTGCTGACCAATAACATCCTCGATATCACGCTCGGCGCGGCGAATGACTCGGCAACGGTCTCGGTCTCGGGCACCACGCTCGACGTCTTCGACGGCACGACGCATTCGCCGTTCGCCCTCGCGTCGGTCTTTGGTATCAACGCGCACGGAATGGGGGCCGCGAACCAGAAGGTGACGCTGCATTCCCCGGTCCGGCTGACGCAATCGCTCGCCACCTCGCAACTGACGTCGGCGACGATCGACGGCATGTACCAGGCCTCGTCCATCGACGTGCAGGCGACCGAGATCCACGTCAACAACGGCCTGCTCTCGACCCGAACGATCGCGAGTGGCGCCGATCCGCTGACGGCACTATCGACGGGCAACTCGGGCAGCCTGCTCCTGACGGCCGGCCTCATCGACGTCACGGCGGGGAGCAAGCTGCTGGCGAACGGCAGTACCGTCTTCACAGCGGGCAATGTCAAGCTCGTTGCGACCGATTCACAGGTGGGCGAGAACGTCAAATCGACCGCCTCGATCATCGTCAACGGCGCGACCGTACGCGGCGGTGACATCCTCATCGACGCGACGGCGAAACTGGCCGCCACATCGGCGAAGCTGCTCGACGCGCTCGGCGCCAATATCGCCAATCTGGACGTCACCTCGACGGCGGCCGTCACGATCTCCGGCGCGAGCGAGGTCACCGCCTCGGCCAGTGTCGCGATCGGTGCCCACTCGACGGCCGGGACGACCTCGACGGCACTCGCCCTCACGACCGCCACCGACACGGCCAAGGACGCTGCATTTGCCAGGACGGCGCTGACCAGCTCGGCCATCGCGCACGTCACGGGTTCGTCCAAACTGACAGCGGGCGGGATGCTGACCATTTCGGCGACAAACGACACCAACTCGACGACCACGGCCGACGGCTCCGCCTCGGGAGCCAATGCCGGTGGAGCGAGCGTGGCGATCGGCACGGTGACGGTCGATACCGAGGCCTATGCCGACGGTTCCTCGACGCTCAACGCCGCGCAGCTTCGCCTCTCGGCAGACTCGAAGACGAAAGCGACCACGACCGCCAAGGCGACCTCGAAGGCCGTCACACAGAACACGCCCGCCACGCAAGGAACCCTCGCGGCGCAGAATGCGAACGCGTCGGGAGGCCCGATCGCACTGGCCGCCGCGCTCGGGGTGACGACACTCAACGACAAGACGCTCGCCTACCTCGCCACGACGGCCCCGATCACGGCGACCGGCGACCTCAAGATCGATTCGACCTCGACGGCCGCCTCCTATGCAGTGGCGGACGCGAGCACGGCCGCCCCGGGCGGCAAGGCGTCGGGCGAGGGCGTGGCCGTCGCCGTCGAGCACGGGACCGAGATCAACCGGGCCTACATTGGCGGCACCGGCCAGGTCATCGGCAAGGGCATCGCCATCACGGCAACAACATCGAACGCCCCAAATTCGTTCGATGCCCAGGCACTCTCCGGCATCAGCAAGAAGAACAGCGCGCTCGAAGGAGCCGCGGCGTTCAACGTGTCATCGTCCGCGAATGAAGCGTTCCTGGCGAAGAATGCGAACGTCAACGCGAAATCCGGCGATGTGACGATCACGGCCACTGGCGACGTGACGAGCAGCGCCTCCGCCAGGCCCGCTCCCGGAGCCGCTCCCGGCTCGGTCGCCAAGGGGATGGGGGCCTCGATCGCGGTCAATGTCTTCTCGAACACGACCCGCGCCGAACTCGAGGACAACGCCACGCTCACGGGAGCCAACAACCTCAAGCTCGCGGCAACCGGCCACGAGGCGATGACCACCGTCGCCGAATCGGGCGCGGACCCCACGGCGGCCGGCACGACGTTCTCGGGCTTCTCGGCGGCTGTGGGGATCTCGGTCCTGAACGCCGCGACGACCGACCGGATCGGCACCGCCGGGTCGAAGCTCAGCATCGCGGGGAGTCTCTCCGCCGACGCGACCCATAAGGCCGAAGTCGCGAATTCGGTCGGAGGCGCATCGGCCGGCCAGGGCGTACTCGGCGCGGCCCTGGCATTGACGGTGACGTCCGCCCAAACAACAACCACGCTGGCCCGCGATCTCGACGCACTCGGCGGGGACGTCACGCTCTCCACGCATGCCAACCTCGCCAGCGCCGCCGACGCCAAGGCTTCGGCCCGTGGCGGTCGTCCGAACAAGCCGGGCAGCACGCCCGCCGACGCCGTCGACAAGGATATCGCCGCCCAGCTCTTCCTGGCCGACTCCCAGGCAGCCGCTGGGGGCGTCCCGGGGACCAACGGCGCGACGGCCCCGAAGGCCAAGACCGGCGGCGGAGGCGCGACGGCCGCCGGAGCACTGGCGATTGACCTCATCACCGCGTCGAAGTCCGAGGCCGCCCTCGCCCCGGGCAGGACCATCAAGTCCGGCGGCCTGGTCTCCCTGATCGCCACCAACGACACCGACGCCCGCGCCAAGGCCCAGGGCAACACCACGGACGCCGCCGCGACGGGCGTCGGGGTCGGCATTGCCGTCAACGCCGTTTCGGGCGAGTCGGACCGCGCCATCATCGGCGCTGGGGCCACCGTTCAGGCCAAAGGCCTGACGCTCGATGCCCACATGAGCCCCGGTGGCGACGGCACAAACGTCCTCCGCGCCGAGGCCGTTTCCGGCGTCGGCTCGAAAGAGACGGGCGTGGCGGGATCGCTCGCGATCAACGCCGTGAAGCTCACCACGGAGGCGGTCGTCGGCTCGGGAGCGCAGGTGACGCTGTCTGGCGGCGATCTGAACCTCACCGCCACGAGCAAGACGTCGGCTCCCGCGTCCGCCCGGCCGGGCCTCGATGCCAACACGGGCGGCGTGAAGGGCCTCGGGCTCTCGTTCGCCGTGAACGTCATCGAGGAGAACACGCGCGCCGAGGTCGAGGACATGGCCTCGGTTGTCGGTGCGAACAACGTCGGCCTGAACGCGACTTCGTCGGACGACCTCAGCACGACCGCCCAGACCGGCATCCAGGCGACGGGATCGGCGTTCGCCGCCGCCGCTGCGATCACCACGCTGACCGCGCCGACGACGGCCCGGATTGGCGTCCTTCCCAGCGCCTCGCTGCCGGCGAACGGCAACGTCAGTCTTTCTGCGACCCACGGCGGTTTGATGGTCGCGAACTCCGGGGGCGAATCGGTCGCCGCGTCGGGCACATCGCTCGGGGCCTCGGTCTCGGTGGTCGTCGCCACGGTGGACACCGTCGCCACCATCGCCCGCGACGTGAACGCGGCCGGTGGGATCAACCTCACGGCGCTGGGCGGTTCGGCGAGCGACGCCACCGCCAAGGCAACCTCGAAGGGCGGCAAGGCCGACGATGGCTCGGCACCACAGACCGCCGCCAACGACGAGACCAAGTCCGACCTGACCCAGGCCGATAGCGCGGCCGCGTCCGTCGGTGCCAAAGGCTCGAACGGCGCGGTCGCGCCCAAGTCCGAGACCTCCAGCGGCGGAACCGCCGTCGCCGGCGCCCTGGCCGTGGACATCGTGGTCTCGTCGCGAGCGGAAGCCTCGATCGCCCCCAGCCGGAACATCACGTCGGGCGGGATCATCAGCCTCCTGGCCTCGAACGACACCGATGCACACGCCAAGGCCGACGGCTCGGCGACGTCGGCCAACTCGGACGGCGTCGGGGTCGGAATCGCGATCAACGCCGCGACCAACAACGTCACCCGCGCCGATATCGGTGCGAACTCGAATGTGACCGCCAAGGGCCTCTCGGTGCAGACGGCGATGACCCAGGGGGGTGACGGCACGAACACCCTCGGCGCCGATGCCCTCTCGGGCGCGGGGGCGAAGAAGACGGGTGTCGCCGGCGCGGTCGCGATCGGCATCGCCAAGGTCACCGACGAAGCATTTATCGGCAGTGGCACCACCTTGAACCTATCCGCCCCCGGTGACGTGAAGGTCACCGCTGCGGGCAAGACGAATTCGACCGTCACCGCGAAGCCCCTCTTCGACGGCGCGACCGGCACGACCAAGGGGATCGGTGTCTCGTTCGCGCTGAACATCGTCGAGGACGACACCCGGGCCGAGGTCGAGAAAGACGTCAAGGTCCTCGGGGTACGCGACCTCACAATCTCCGCGATCTCCGACGACACGATGACCACCGTGGCGCAGACCGGTGGTCAATCCACCAACGGCGGGACCGGCTTCGGCGCCGCGGTCGCCGTGGGAGTCCTGAACGCTCCGACTACGGCCCGGATCGGGACGCTTCAGAATGCCCCGACCACCAGCATCAGCGGTAAGCTCGACATTGGCGCGTCGCACATCAGCTCCGCATCGACGAACTCGGGCGCGACCGCATCCTCGTCCGATACCGCAATCGGCGCATCAGTCGCGCTCACATTCACGACGGTGGACACCGTCGCGACCACGCTTCGCGATCTGAGCGCGGCGGGCGACGTGACAATTCATGCCGACTCGGCCTCGGCGGGCGACTCGAAGGCCGTCGCCAGCGGCAAGGGGGGCAAGGCCGCGGACAACAACGCACCGCCCGACGCCGTGGATCAGGCGGGCAAGACCGAACAGGGCAAGGCCGATCAGCAGGCCGCCGCCGCCGGGGTCGGAGGGACGAACGGCGCGAGCATGCCGAAGGCTAAGAACGATCAGGGCACCACGGCCGCCGCGGCGCTCGCGGTGAACGTCGCCATCTCGTCGCGGGCCGAGGCGTCCATCCCCTCGAACCTGACCATCACCTCGGGCGGCACGCTCACCCTCGCCGCCAAGAACGACACCGATGCCCACGCCGGGGCCGACGCCACGGCAGTGGATGCGGGCTCTACCGGCGTCGGGATCGCCATCGGCATCAACGCCGTCCCCAACGCCATCTCGCGGGCGATCGTCGCCCCGTCTGCACACGTCAATGCAAAGGGCCTCACGCTCAAAGCCGAGACAGGCCACGGCCAGGACACGATCAATAGCATCGGTGCCGACACCCTCTCCGGCGCCGGGGCGAAGCAGACCGGGTTCGCGGGTTCGCTCGCAATCAACGTCGCCAAGTTCACCACTGAGGCCGTCCTCGACTCCAGCTCGACGGCCAGTCTCACCGGTGGCGACGTGCTGCTCGTGGCCGACGACCGCGTTTCCTCGATCGTCTCCGCGACGCCGAGCAAGGACGGCGGGACCGGCGAGGACAAGGGAATCGGCGTCTCGGCCGGCTTCAGCATTGTCGAGGACAATACACGGGCCGAGATTGTCAACTTCGCCAGCATCACGGGCGCGAAAGGTGTCAATCTCTCCGCGAGATCGGGCGACAGCTTGACGACGAAGGCCGAGACCGGGGCACAATCGACCGGCGGAACGGCCGTTGCCGCCTCGCTCGCCGCGAGCGCCTTGACCTCCTCGACGAAGGCCCGGCTCGGCTCAGGCGCCCCGCTCGGCGCGACCGGAGACATCGTGATCGAGGCCGGTCACATCGACAAGGTCGCCACGGCCGCAGGCGGCGACGGCAAGGGTGCCCAGAAGGCGATCGGGATCTCCGTTGCCCTCACCTACGCGAACATCGACACCACGGCCACGACCGACCGTGACATCAACAACGCCGCCGCCGTCACCTTCAGGGCCGAGTCCGCCAGCGCGAGCGAGGCCATCGCCACCGCGAGCGAGGCCGGAGGCAAGGACGATCCCAACGCCCCGCCCGATGGCGCGAAGCAGCAGGGCGACGCGGGCCGTGCCGCCGTCAACGAGAAGGCCAGCGATGCGGGCATCCAGGGCACCGGCGCGAACTCCAGCACGCCCGATGCCAAGACCACGAATGGCGATAGCATCGCCGTCGCCGGGGCGCTCGCGCTCGATATCGTCCCCACCGCTCATGCCAACGCCACCATCCCCGACGGCCGCACCATCAAGGCCGCCGGACCACTCAAGCTCCTCGCCGCAAACGACGTGGATGCCCACGCCAAGGCCGACGCCTCGGCCAAGGGGAACGCCAAGTCAGGCGTTGGGGTCGCTCTGGCCATCACGGTCGCGCCGGACACCACCACCCTCGCCACGATCGGTAAGACCAGTTTGGTCACCGCGAGTGGCGTGACCCTCTCCGCCGGGATGTCGCCCGCGAACGACTCGACACACGTCGTCGGGTCGGAAGCGATCTCGGGCGCGTCCGCTTCGGACAAGGCCGGTGCCGGGGCTCTCGCCCTCACCGTCTTCACGCCGCAGACGATCGCCACCGTCGGTGGGGGGTCGTCTCTCGAACTCCTTAACTGCGACCTCAATCTCTCGGCGACCGAGGCAACCCACAGCCTGGCCTCGGCGACGCCCGGGAAAGACAAGATATCGGGCAAGTCGCTCGGCGTCGGCCTCTCGTTTGGTTTCAACATCGTCGAGCCGACGACCACGGCCGAGATCCCGAATACCGTCAACGTCACCAACCCGGCCAACGTCCACCTCGCGGCGATTTCTGACGACGTCCTCTACACGGCCGCGTCGACGGGCGCGGCAGCCAAGGGCGGCAACGGCGGCACGGGCTTCGCCGCGTCGGTTGGCGCCTCGGCACTTACGTCGAAGACCACCGCGAGATTGGGGGCCGGGCCGAAGCTCATCACGACGAACGGCGGCGCGGTGATCGTCGAAGCCGCGCACCACGACCTTATCAAGACCGAGGTGGGCGCGGAGAGCACGGGCGATGACACCTCGATCGGCGTCTCGCTGGCCCTCGGGTACGAGAGCGTCACCACCGTCGCCACCACCGATCGCGACATCGACGCCAAGGGCGCGGTCACGTTTGCCTCGCACAACGCCTCCTCCACCGAGACCATCGCCAAGGCCAGCGGTGTGGGCGGCAAGGAATCCGGCGCTCAGAACAATGCGGGCGTGAAGAGCCAGGGAGACACGACGCGGAACACCCTCAATACCAACGCCAAGGCCGGCGCTTCGAACGCCCAGGGGGCCGACCCCAACGCGAAGATCCCCGAAGCCAAGAACTCCGACGGCGGGAGCGTCGCCTTCGCCGGGGCCATCGCGCTCGACCTTCCCGTGAAGGTCCAGTCGCTGGCCACGATCCCCGGCTCCCACAGCGTGAAGGCCGGTGGCCTGCTCACGGTCTCGGCCGATAACGACGTGGACGCGAAGTCGAAGGCCGACGGCACCGCCGTGGGGATGGCCTCGACCGGCATCGGCGTGGCCGTCGCGATCACCGTCGCCCCCGACGTGAAGACGATGGCCACGATCGGCGACCTCGACACGATCACAGCCAAGGGTGTGAACGTCTCGGCCACGATGTCGCCGGTCGGCGATGGCGTGAATACGATCCGCGCCGACGCCACCTCGGGCGCGTCCGCCTCCGACAAGGCCGTCTCGGGCGCATTCGCGATGGACATCTTCCTGGAGAAGGCCGACGCGACCATCGGCGCGAACACGCCGGTGGATGCGGGCGGCGGCGACCTGAGCCTGACCGCCACCGAGGCGACAGAGAGTACGGTCAACGCCGTGCCCGCGATCTCGAACGGCGGCCCGGGGATGCCCGACGCCCGCACCGTCACCGGCGTCGGGGTGGCCGTCGCGCTCAACATCGTCGAGATCGAGGCCAAGGC
Source organism: Planctomycetota bacterium (assembly GCA_028291545.1). Classification (GTDB taxonomy): domain Bacteria; phylum Planctomycetota; class Planctomycetia; order Isosphaerales; family Isosphaeraceae; genus JAQGHR01. Next base: position 15,620 of record JAQGHR010000118.1, read on the forward strand.
CGCGATCGCCGACAACGACGTCGTGATCGGGGCGCACGATGCGGCCCTGTTCGCGCACTCGACCGACAACCTCCACACGACGGCCACGGCCGGCAACTCGGCCATGAACCAGGCCGACGACACAGGTGCGGGCGGCGAGGCCGCCATCAGCATCTTCATCGGCAAGACCGACGCCACCATCGGCGCCGGTGGCTCCGTCTCCGCGAGCCACGACCTCTCAGCCAGGGCCGAGCACGTCGACACCGTGACGACCATCGGCGACGGCCAGGGCGCGGGCAAGGGCACGGCCGTGGGGATCGCCATCGCGATCGGCTACGTCGACGCCCAGACGACCGCCACCGTGGCGGAGAACGTGGACGCGGGCAACGCCATCACCTTCGACGCCAAGAACGCCACCGCCAGCGCCACGAGTGCCACCGCCAGCGCAAAGGGGGCGAAGAACTCGAATTCGCCGCAGAACGGGGTCGACCAGTCCGGCCAGAAGAACCGCAACCTCGGCGATTCCTACGCGAGCGACTACAACGGCCAGACCACCGACGCGACGAAGAAGAACCCGCAGGCCAAATCCTCCAATGGCAGCGTCGCCGTGGCGGGAGCCCTGGCCCTGAACATCGTGGCGAACTCGAAGGCGGTCGCCTCCACGGCCGACAACAGGTCCGTTCACGCCACCAACGGCGCGCTCTCCATCACCGCCGAGAACGACACGGACGCCTCCGCCGGGGCCTCAGCCAGCGCCACCGAGAAGTCGAACACGGGCGTGGGCGTTGCCGTGGCCCTGAATCTTGCCCATACGGTCCTGACCTCGGCCACCGTGGGCAAGAACTCCGACATCCAGGGCAAGGGCATCACGATCGCCGCCGGCATGTCCGACGCGAATGACAAGACCAACTTCGTCTCGGGCGTGGCAACCTCGGGAGCCTCAGCCTCGGAGGATGCCGGCGCTGGCGCGTTGGGAATGACCTTCTTCTTCCCGACCACGGAGGCGGTCGCCAAGGGGGGTGCGAAGCTCGACGCCAAGGGGGGCGACGTTTTCATCACCGCCGACAGCAAGACCTCCTCGATAGCCGGCGCCATCCCCGCACACGAGGTCAGCGGCAAGGCCACCGGCGTGGGCATCTCGATCGCCATCGGCGCGGTCGAGGAGACGACCCGGGCCGAGCTTGAGGACAACGCGAAACTCATCGGTGCCGACGACTTCACGGTCATTGCCAGCTCGCGAGACGATTCCTCCGTCACGGCCGAGGCCGGAGCGAGGGTCACCAGCGGCGACGCCGGCACGGGCGCGGCGGCATTCTCCGTCGTCATCCCCAGGACGATTGCCCGTGTCGGTGTCGGTGTCGGCAACGACATCACGACGACCGGCGATGTCATCGTACTCGCCACGCATGACGGCAAGGCCGCCGCGAAGACCGAGGGCGATTCCAACGGCGGCGACACGGTCGTCGGCATCTCGATCGCCGTCAATTACCTGGAATCCGACACCACGGCCGACATTCACCGCAGCATGATCGCGGGCAAGTCCTTCACCATCGCCGCACATACCGAGGCCTCCGGCGCGGCCGACGCGAAGGCCTCGGCGGGCGGGGCCAAGGGGGATGACGGCAACGCCCAGTCGAACGGCGTGGACATGAAGTCGGCGAGCCAGCGCCATTTCGCCAACAACCAGATCCAGGACAACGGCGGCCAGAAGGCCAGCACCTCGGACGACACCACCGCGAAGACCTCGAAGGGTGGTGTGAGCGTCGCCGGGGCGCTGGGCCTGAACATCGTCCACGTCCACTCGGTCGCCGCGATCCCCGATAACCTGACCGTCAACGCCAGCAACGGCAAGCTTACCGTCAGCGCCTGGAATGACGCCGACGCCCGCGCCACGGCGAGCGGCGAGGCCACTGGCAAGAGCAAGACCGGGGTGGGCGTGGCCGTCGCGATCAACTACGTCGACGCCACGGCCGTGGCGAGGATCGGCAAGGACACCATCAACGCGAAAGGCGTGCTCGTCGAGGCTACCCAGGGCAACGGCATCCACAAGGAGGATTACTACACCGAGGCCACCTCGGGCTCAGGGGCGAAGACCACCGGCGTGGCCGGTTCACTCGCCCTGAACCTGGTCAAGGACAATACTCACGACGCATGGATCGCCTCGGACGCGAACATCCATGCGGGCAACGGCGACGTCATAGTCCAGGCCGTCGGTGCCACCAACAACACCGCCAAGGCCACCCCCGTACTCGATGCCATGAACGACGGCGGCAAGACCGGCGTGGGAGTCTCGGCCGCCGCGAACATCGTGCTCAAGACGACTCACGCAGAGATCGAGGACAATGCCTCGCTCGTCGATGCCGGAGCCTTCATCGTCCGTGCCGACTCGGCCAACGCCTATACCACGGAAGCGAAGACCGGCTCGAAGGGCAGCGATACGGCCGTGGGCATCAGCGCCGGCGTACTGTACGCCAAGGACGACGTGCTCGCCCGCGTCGGCACCGGGCCGGCCCTGAATGCGAAGTTCGACGCCGAGGTCTCGGCCCACATCATCGACCTGGCGACGACCGACACCTCGTCGGCCGAGGTCGGGCAGGACACGGCGGTCGGGCTCTCGATTGCCGTCGGCATCCTCCGCGTGACGGCCGAGCAGCAGCCCCCCGCCCCGTTCACCGCCAACGCCTCGTTGAACCGCGACCTCTCGTCCGCCTTCGGGTCGATCTCCGTGACGATCGACACCACCGCCACGAGCGCCGTGTCGGCCACCGCGAGCGCCGTCTCGGTGCCCACGGGGTTCGATGGCGGCAAGGACTCGGACGGCCAGACGAGCGACCAGTTCGGTTTCGCGAATAGCCTGTCGGGCGAGAACGAATCCAGTAACTCGACCTCGGTCGCGTCGAACGAACAGACGGGCGACGGCGCGACGCAGGGCAACGCGCAATCGGGAAGCCAGAAGTCCACGGGCGTGGCCGCGGCGATCGGCGTAAATGTGGAGCTGGTGCACGTCGGGGCCTACGTCTCTCCCAACCGTACGCTCACGGCCTCCGGGCCGGTCACCGTGCGCTCGACCGCGGAGGTCGACGGCTCGGCCACGGGCCTGGCCGGGTCGATCGCCGTGAACGACGGCTCGACCACGGTCTCGGCGTCGGTGGCCGTCAACGTCCCCTTCGTCCATAATCACGTCCTCATCGGCGACCACTCGCACATCACGAGCGGCGGGATCACCGTGGCCGCGATGCAGGCGCCGGGCACGACCGACGACTTCATGGCCAGGGCCCTCGCCGGCGCAGGCAGCGGCGGGAACACCGGCGCGGGTGCGGCCGGGCTGAACGTGGCCGAGGTCGAGACCACCGCGATTGTCAACCCGTTCGCAACCCTGAGCTCGATGGCCGGTATCACCGTGAGCGCCAGCAATGACATCCGCCTCCAGAACTGGGTCGGCGGGGTCTCGGTTGGTGACGGCACGGGTGTCGGGCTCGGTATCGCACTCAACATCCTGACGGATCACATCACCACGGCCTTGATCTCCAACGACGCCACCCTCGACTCCGCCGGGATCATCCTCGTCTCGGCCTCTGCGTCATTGAAGCCGGTTGAGAACTCGGGCATTCCGGGCGACCCGGGGAGCCTGGCGTTCGGCGGCACCGGCACGAGTGGCACGGCCGTGGCCGGGTCGATCCTGGTGGATGTCTTCGGCCAGAAGACCCATGCCGAGATCGGCACGAACGCTCACATCAATACCAACGTCGGCCTCGGCGCACTCGGCCAGAGCGTGATCGTGACGGCCGATTCCGATGTGGCGATCCGCGACGGAGCCGGCGGGCTGGCGATCTCGACCGGCGGCACCGGCATCGGCGCGGGCCTGCTCGTCTCGGTTCTCACGGAGGAAACGAAGGCGAGCATCGACGCCGGCGCGGTCGTGAACGCGGGCGGCGACTTGGTCGTCTCGTCGTCGGCCGTGCACGAGTTGTTCGGCCTGGGCGTCGCGGCGTCGATCGCCAAGGGCGCGGCCGTCACCCTCACGGCCGAGGTCTTCGTCCCGAACATCACCACCACGGCGAACATCGGCACGGCCTCGGTCGTGACCGCGAATGGCAACGTCGTGGTCGCCGCGTACGACGATGTGAGCGCTGAGGTTTACGGAGGGGCGGTGGCCGCGAGCACCGGCAGCGGTGGGTTCGGCGCGGAGGTCGCCGTGCTCAGCCTGACCGTGCTGACCGAAGCCTTCATCGGCACCAACTCGAAGGTCACGTCTCGGGGCCGCACCGCCGCCTACGATCTCGCAACGGGCGAGAAGGACATGAACGGCAAGGAGATCACGAAACCCGTCCACGGCACCGCCGTCTCGGCCGTGGCATATGAGGACGTGACGATGATCGCGGCCGGTGGTGCAGCGGCCGACAGCGCCGCCGTCGCCGGCTCAGTGGCCGTCGCCGTCTTCGACCTCAACACGCGTGCCCACATCAACCGAGGAGCGACGATCGACGCGACCGACGGCAAGCCCGGGACCGGGCCGTCGGTTCACGTTGGGGCCTCGGATCGCACCGACCTGACCAGCGCCGCCGGGTCACTCGCGATCGGCGGCAACGCGGCCGTTGGCCTGGCCGCCGACGTCGGCTACATCACCAAGGACACGTTGGCCTACTCCGACGCCCCGACGGTGGACGCCGACCGCGACGTGATCGTGAAGGCGACCTCGGCGGAGAAGTTCAGCCTGTTCGGAATCTCCGGCGCGGCCTCCGGCGGTGCCTCGGTGATCGCGGCGGCGACGGTTTACGTCGTGGACGTGACGACCAAGGCCTACATCGGCAATTCGATGTCGAACAACATCGGCGCGGCGGGCAACGTTCAGGTCGCCGCTCGCGAGTCGCTGGATCTGCTCGACGTGGCTGGCGGGATCGCCGCCGGCAGCACGGCCGGAGTCGGCGCCTCGGCGGGCATCCCGATCATCTCGAAGACGACCGAGGCATTCATCGGCGACGGGTCGACCGTCAACGCCTTGGGGCTCGGCGGTACGATCGACGCCGACACCGGCCGCTTCGGCGTCGCCATCGGCTCCTACAACGCGAAGTTGGCGGACGTCGCCCCGACCAATTCGTCGAATTCGGACCGCAAGTACACCAAGGATCAGAACAACAAAGACGTGGGCCTGACGCCCGGTGGGCAGTTGAGCGGCGACCGGGCCGCCACGCCCGAGACCCAGCCGATGCGCGGCGTGGCCGTGACGGCGACGAACCGCGATGACGTGATCGTCATCGGCGCGGGCGGCTCGTTCGGCGGCACAGCCGGCGTGGCCGTCTCCGGGGCGGTCAATGTCTTCACGAACACGACCACGGCTCACGTCGACGAGGGCGTGACCATTAACAAGACCAGTCCGGGCGCGGCGCTTGACCAATCGGTGCGGATCGCCGCCGGCAATGACCTCTCGTTCCTGGGAATCGCTGCGGCGCTCGCGGGGGCTGGCACCGCCGCCGCCTCGGCCGGCGGGGCCGTCCTGGTCGCCAACGAGACGACCACCGCCTACTCGGCGGATGGGTCGAGCCTATTCGCCAAAGGCGACTTCTACGTCGAGAGCCACTCGGCCGAGGACACCCTGACCATCGCCGCTACGCTCTCCGGCTCGGGCGGAGTAAGCATCACCGGGGCGGTCTCGGTCGTCGTGCTCAACAACCTCACCCAGGCCCATATCGGCAGCGTTGCCGCGACCGACGCGGCTGGGGCGCGGGCCGACGCCTCCGGTAACATCGTCATCGCCGCGTCCGACGATTCGACCCACCTCGCGATCGCTGGTGGCATCGCCGTCGGCGGCCTGGCGGGCCTGGGTGCCTCGGCCGGCATCACGGTCTTCAACAAAGACACGGCCGCATTCGTCGGCACCCATGCGAACGTCAACGCCAACGGCTTCTCTCCCGCCATCTCCGGTGTGATCGCGGGCACGATCGATAACTCCAACGGCACGTTCAACACACTCGGTTCCTTCAAGGGCCTGGCCGTCCAGGCCCGGTCGAGCGAGCACATTGTCCAGGCGGGCGCGGCTTTCGGCGGAGGGGTCTACGTCGGCATCGGCGGCGGCGTCTCGGTCGAGATGTTCAACGCCATCACCCGGGCGTATATCGGCGACTACGCTCGCGTGAATAACTTCCTCGAAGACCGGATCTCCGCCCAATCCGTGAACGTCGCGGCCGTTGACGACGTCCGCGACTTCTCGCTCGGGGTCGGCGGTACCGCCGGGTTCGCGGCGGTCGGGGCGGGCATCGACATCGGCATCGTCCGCAACGACACCACCGGCTCCATCGGCCAGGGAGCACGGGTCTACGCCAACGGCGACGTCGACGTGATCGGCCTCTCGAATGAGGACGTGACCACCTACGCCGTCAGGGGCGCCGGTGGCCTCGCCGGACTCGCCGGGGCGGTCTCAGTCTGGTCCATCGGATCGGCCTACACGTCGTCCTACCAAGACAGCGACGGCCCCAAGGAGGGGACCGACGAAATGCAGGTCAATGGGTCGCTCGGGAATGCCGAAGGCGCGGGAAACAGCTTCCAGTCCGTGACCGATCGTGTCCTCAAACCCGGCAACGACGACCAGAGCAATCCGCTCTTGACGCCCACCAAGGGCGTCGACAAGGCCAAGACCGGCACCACGAAGGGGCTCAACGATAACACGCAGTCCGGCAAGTTCAACGCCGTGGTCAAGGCCCCGCCCGCGCCCCACGGCACCTCGGCCATTATTCATAACGATGCACAGGTTCGGGCGGGCCACGACATTGGAGTCTACGCCGCCGACCGCCTGGTGATGAACGTCAATGTCGTCTCGGTCGCCATCGGCTTCGTCGGCCTCGGGGCCTCCGTCGCGGTCGTCACGATCCACGGCCAGGTCCACGCCGACGTCCTGGAAAACGTGACGCTCCAGGCCGGCGGCGATATCGCGGTCTCCGGCCTCTTCACTGAGTCGCTCCACGGCCTGACCATCTCCGGCGCCGGCGGCGTGGCGGGGATCGGCGGCCAGATCATCCTCATCAACGACGACAGCGTGCAGACGGCCACGATCGGCGCCAATTCGACGATCGTCCAGGCCGGCAACATCGGCGTTCTGGCAGGCGCATTCCGAAACCATAGCGTCGAGAGCTACGGCGTTGCGCTCGGGTTCGTGGCGGGCGGAGTAACCTACCTTGAGGTCAACCTCACAGGTGAGACGACGGCCGCGATTGCCGACGGTGTCGAGATCGGCGAGGTCAAGGGCAAGGGCGTCGGCGGTAACCTCACCGTCGCCGCGCTGGCGAGCAACATGATCAAGGACAATGCGTTTGCCCTTGCCGTCGGGGCCGGTAGTGTGAGCGGCCATTACGCGAATACCACGATCACCCCGACGGTGTCGGCCACGATCGACAACGACGCCAAGATCAAGGTCGGCGGCACGATCACCGTTGGGGCCGTCTCCTTCGGCGACGCGACGGCCGACATCCTCAATATCAGCGGCGGCGGGCTCTCCATGGGTCTGATGGTCTCGAAGGCGATCGTCTCCCCGACGATCAAGGCCGAGGTCGGCAACTCGGAGCTGACGGCCGGCAACTCGATCGCGATCCTCGGCTCGCACAACTACGCCGGGAACAACCCCGCCACCGACGGGAAGAACCCCGCCGTCAAACTCGGGGCCCACGCCCACAGCGACGCCCCGGGCGCGAGCGTCATCTCGGGTACGGGAGTGATCACCACGGCCGAGGCGAAGGCCACTGTCGCGAGCAAGGTCGCCTCGGGCGCAACCCTTATCGCCTCGGGCGACGTGGGCGTCACCGCGAAGCTCTCGAACTTCGCGGTGACTGACGCCGCAGCCGAAACGGTCAGCGGGTTCGGGCTCGGGGTGCTCGACCTGAACGCCACCGCCACCGGCCAGGCCGACGCCTGCCTCGACGGCACGGTCGCCCACGCCGGCAGCGTCCATGTGGCCACGGTCGGCTCGGGCGAGGCGACGACCAAGGGGACCGCACTCGGGATCGCGTTCGTCGGGTCGGCGCAGGTCGCCAGCGTCACGGCGAACGCCTCGCCGACCCTCACCGCTCGCATCGGCAACGGCGCCAAGGCCGCGGTCATCAATGCCGACAATGACATCGCGGTGTCGTCGACGGACGACTCCTCGGCCAAGGCCGATGGCCTGGCCGTTGCCATCGCCGCGCTCGGGGTCTCGTTCGGCCTGGTCGAGAGCACCGCGACGGTCACGCCCCACGTCTCCGCGACGGTCGGTGCGGCATCGACGCTCACGTCGGTCCTGGGAGCGGTCACCGTCGCCGCCGGGCACAACACCTCGGGCCTGGGCGGAGCGCACGCCACGGGCGACGCCCCGTCCGGCGGCCTCGCGGCCGTCAGCGGCACCAAGGTGAAGGCCGATTCCTCGGCCGTCGTCACCGCGGTCGTCGGCAAGCATGCGGTCCTCGACACCAGGGGCAACATCGCCGTCACCGCAACCTCGACCAACAACGCCCAGGCCGATGCGAAGGCCCTCGACTTTGGCGTGTTACTCGCCGTCGGAGGCACCTTCGCGACCGCGACGGCGAACGGCTCGACCGTCGCCGACCTCGAAGGCGACGTGACCAAGGGGATGAACCTCACGGTCTCGGCCGACGGAACCAACGAGGTGATCACCGAGTCCCAGGCGACGAGCGGGTCACTCTTCGGCGCGGTCGCCGTCGCGACCAGCTCCGCGACCGCCAACCCGACGACCACGGCCCGCATCGGCGACGGCGTGGGAATCCTCCAGGGCCCCAAGGTCCACGTCTCGAACAACATCACCCTGGGTGCGGACTCCCTCGCGGACTCCAAGGCCCACGGCAAGACCACCTCCGTTGGCGGTCTTGTCGGGATCGGCGTCGTCAGCGCCAAGGCCACCACGGCGCCACACACCTCGGCCACGGTGGGAGCGTTCGCCGACGTCGAGACCTCCGGCGGCTCTATCGACGTCCATGCCCGGCACAATGCCGACAAGCGAGTCGCGGCCACGGCCGATGCCGAGTCCCCGGGTGTCGGCCTCGTCGCCGCCAACGGCGCGGTCCCCACGGCGACGAGCACAGCCGTGACGCTGGCACTCGTCGAGCATCGCGTGAAGCTCACGGCCCTGAAGGACGTGACGATCGCCACCGAGGCGTCCGGCATCGTCGAGGCCCAGGCCAAGGCGCTCTCGATCGGTCTCGTCGCCTTCGGCACCACGATCGTCAAGGCGACGTCTAACGGCGAAACCCATACGACGATGGACGGCACGATCGACGCCGACAACGCCCCCGTCTCGGCCAGGTCGACCGACTCGGCCGTCACCGGCGGTACTTCCACCTCGGCCGGGATCGTGGCGGCCGATGGCGTGATCAGCACGGCCACCGTCGCGACCAAGACGATCGCCGAGGTCGGCGAGTCGGCCGCGTCGGGCTCGGTCAAGGCTCGCGGGCTGGCCACGCTCTCGGCGACCGCCGAGGAGACCTCGAAGGCCGACGCGAAGGCCGCCAATCTGGGCGGCCTCCTCAGCATCGGGATCTCGGCGGCGACGGCGACCACGGCCTCCGAGGTCGGGGCCGTCCTCTGGCACGGGTCGTCGATCCTTGGAGACGGCGGGATCAAGGTCACGTCCAGCCTCACGCTCCCGATCGATGTGGCGAGCGCCCAGGCCCATTCCGATTCGCCCAGCGCCGGCTTCGTCGCCGCGACCGGGGCCACCTCCGACGCCCTCTCGACCCCGACCGTCTACGCACGGGCCGACAAGGACACCAAGCTCAACTCCAAGGCCGACATCGAGGTTTCGACTCATGCGAAGTCGCTCGCCTCGGCCGACGCCAGTTCGCTCGCGGTGGGAGCCCTGAGCGCGGGTGCGAGCATCGTCCATGCCACGTCCAGCGCCGACTCGCGGGCGTCGGTCCTGGGAAAGATCGACACCGGCCGATCGCTCCTCGTCTCATCGAATGGTGACGACCGGGCGACCGCGTCGGGCGAGGCGGCCGCCCTCAGCCTGGGCCTCTCGGCGGGTGGCACGTTCGTCCACGCCCTGGTCCAGCCGATCTCGAAAGCCACGCTCGGGAACGAGGGTGACGTCGACTCGATCTACCTGCTCGGCAAGACGGTGACCGTCGAGGCCAAGCAGGCGGCTTCCGCCCACTCCCAGGCCGGTAGTTTCGCCCTCGGCCTCGCCGTGACCGATAGCACCGTCGCACCGGTGGTCGAGGCGGTCGTCGCCAGGTCGGCCACGGTCCTCGCGGGTGGCGGCGACCTGAAGATTACCGCAGACTTTGATGGGTCCGTCACGACGGACGCCGTCGCCCACGCGACCGGCGGCGGAGTGATCGCAGGCATTCAGAGCACGACGGCCAAAGTTGACTTCGGCCCGATCGTCTCGGCGCATGCCGAAGAGGACGCGATCCTCGATTCCACAGGCGACGTCACCATCTCGGCGACGTCGCACAGCAACGCTTCTACCACGGCCCGGGGCTCGTCCTTCGCGGCCTTCGTGGGGGCGGGCGGGACCAGTGCTCAGACCGCCATCGAGGGCTCGACCGACGCCTTCACCCACGACGTCAAGCACATCAACGCCCGGCTCAATGTGAACGTCCTGGCCGACGATAGCGCCCACGCCGACAGCCACGCCACAGCGCTTGCTGGCGGTGTGGTCGGGGTCGCTGGGTCCGGCGCCGTGTCGAAGGTCGAGCGGTCGTCCAGGGCGACGCTGGATACCAGGGGCGGCCTGGTGAAAGCCTCGGGCGCGGTCACCGTCAGCGCCGCGGGCAACGATGCGGCCATCAGCCTGGCCGATGGCGACAGCGCCGGCGCGTTCTCGGTCGGACTCTCGAGCGCCACCTCGATCTCCAAGCCCACCGTGACCGCCACGATCGACGACGACACCCCGGGCGGTGGTGATACAAAGGTCGTATCGACCAAGGCCACGACCGTCACGGCGACCGGGACCAGCGACGTCGAGTCGCGGGCCAACACCAGCGCCAACGGCGGAGGCGGCGTCGAGGGGACGGGCGCGATCCGCTTCTCCGACCTGATTGTTCTCGCTCACGTGGGGGCGGGGGCGTCGATCACCGCCGGGGCGATCGACATCGGGGCCACCTCGACCAACACCGCCTACGGCTACGCAAACGGCGAGGCGGGCGGTGCCTTCGGCGTCGGCTCGCAGTTGAGCCAGACCGACCTCAGCGGCAAGACCATCGCGAAGGTCGAGAACACCAGTGCCGCCCACCCCAACCACCTGGAAGCCACCACGGGCATCGCCATCCATGCCCTCGGCGACATCGAGGGCAACACCCACACCGACGGCGGGGCCGGCGGCCTCCTCGGGGCCGGCGGGGCCGAGGACCACTTCCTCGTCCACAGCCCGCTCGTCTACGCCGGGATCGGCGACAATACCAACGTCCAGACCGATGGCGACCTGGAACTCAAGGCGCAGGACAGCATCCTCTTCCACACCAAGGTGTCGCAGGGCAGCGGCGGCGGGATCGCCGTGGACGAGGCCGTGGCTGATGCCCAGGTCTCCGGCCCGCAGTCGATCCTGATCGCCGGCGAGGCCCCGTACAAGGGCGAGCTGCTCCTCACCGAGCTGGGCCACAACGTCAAGGGGAATGTGGGCAATCTGAAGATGCACTCGTTCCAGACCGACGTCGCGGTCTACAGCAGTGCCAGCGCGGAAGCCTACGGCGCCGGGGCCTCCGCCACGGCCAAGGCGAATACCTTCGTCACCACCAACTCGATCGTCCACGTCGCGTCCGGCACCGACATCAACGCCGCCAACAACGTCGACCTCCTGGCCAATGGGCCGAATAATATTTACACATCGACCGACGCTTCCGCCACGGCGGGCGTCCTCCCCGCGTCCTTCGCGTTCGCCAAGGCCGACAATAAGAAGGAGACCCAATGCTGCGTCATCGTCGAGTCGGGCGTCCATTTTGGCGCAGTCAATGTCGACGCCAAGGCCGGAGCGGACCCGGCCATAGGACCGAATGATCTCTTCCACCAGGACGCGGGCGCCACGGTCTACCTGCCCCTCCCGTTCTTTGGTATCAGCGTCGAGTCGGGCTCCCAGACAAACGAGTCGTGCGTCGATTTCGACGCCACGGTCACGCTTCATAACAAGAAAAAGAAGCACAGCGGCGGGATCGGCTCCGACGGCACCATCAACGAGCTCATCGGGCTGGAGGTGTTCGATGCCGACGGTATGAAGCAGGTCGGCGACAGGATCACCGGACCCGTCACGGTCCGCACGGTGGTGCGCGACGCAGAGCCTGGCGGGCACGTCCTCATCCACGCCACAGACGGTGACACCTCGGGGGACTCGGCCATCGAGTACAACCCCTACAGCGACCTCGAATTCATCAACGACAGCCCGTTCGAGGTGAAGATTGCCAACATCTCGAACTTCGACAAGGCCACGCCCCGGATCATCCACGAAGGCGGGGTCGACCAGGCGCTATGGACCTACTCCCTCGCCTCGACACCGGCCGACACCACGGTGAAGTTCCTCAGCACGAACCGCTCTCGTGGAGGCTTCCGGCTCGAAGGATCGATCAACGCCCCCACGGCCGATACGACGATCGAGACGGCCGCTGGTAGCATCTATGCCCAGCTCCCGATTGGCACCGAGGGCCTGCCGCCGTCGGTGTTCACACGCACGCTCGCCCTCCAGGCTCCCCAGGGCCAGGTCGGCGACTTCGACCGTCACTTCCACGTCCGGTTCAACGTCGAGCCCGGCAAGCCCAGCGGGTTCGAGGGGGTCATTACCGCCTGGGGCATCTACCTCGACGCGACCTTCTTCTCCAACGGTCCGACGGATATCGCCATCGGCGACTTCCATGGCGGTAACGGGCCAATCATCGCCCGCTTCTCCGACACTCTCGACGGCCGCTTCCGGCCGGTGAATACGACCTGGCACGCCGGTACGTTCGACTCCGATGTGTCGTCGGTGATCCTCACCTTCGGCTCACCCGACTCCCCGGTGGTGAACGGCCTCGTCCTGGAGGACGCCATCCGTGCCCCGCTCGGCGAGGTCGTCGTCGTTGCCACGGGTGCCGTCTCGTCGGCGGGACGAGCACAGGTTCTGGCCGCGCCCGCCCTCGAAATCTTCGGGTCGACCGTCGGGACCGCCGATGAGCCGATCCTGATCGACCAGAGCGGCGGGACGGATCGCGACGGGCTCTTCGGTCACGCCTCCGCTGGCGGGTTCCACGTCCGCTCCGTCGCCGGTCCGATCCGTGTAAGCAGCGTCGGGGCCGAGGGCGGCGACATCGACCTCACGTCTTCCGATACCCACGACGTGGGCGACGACATCGTCATCCCCGCCGGGGCGACCCTCTACGCCCCGAAGGGCGACATCAGGCTCGAGGCCGGAGACGACTTCGCCTTCGCATACGGGGCGAGCATCACGGCGGGCGGAGGCGTCTACATCCATGGCGACGCCGCTGACGCCGACCCGGGCGTCGGCTCGATGGTTCAGGTCGACGGTTCAATCCTGGGGTCGTCGATGATGATCGTCACCGGCGAGGACGCCGATGTGGTCTCGGTCCGCTCGACCGATCTGGACGTGAAGGCCCTCGATATTCTCCTCGGTTCGGGGGACGATCTCATGACCTTGGCGGCGCTTGGCCGCTCGACCGCCGCTGTGATCGACGGCGGCGAGGGGGACGACGTATTCGACATCGGCGCGATCGGGACTCGGGCCGAGAATGTCCCGATCGCGCTGGTCCTCGGAGGGCGGGGATCCAATACCGTCAACGGCCCCGATTCCAGCAATCGCTGGGAGATCACTCGGACGAACGAGGGCGTGGTCAGCGGCCCGAATACATTCAAATTCCTCGAAGTCCAGACCCTCAGGGGCGGCCGACTCGACGACGTCTTCGTCTTCGATGATGGCGCAACGCTCGACGGGACCGTCGACGGCCGCGGGGGCGCGAATACGCTCGACTACTCGCGTTACACGTCTCCGGTCGAAGTCGATTTCCGCACTGGCACGGCGACCGGCGTCCTCGGCGGATTGGCCGGCGGGATCGCCAATATCGACGATGTCATCTTCCCCGACGGAAACAGGAAGAAGAAGTGAGCCTGTCCCGTTTTTTCCGTGACGCCCTTCCGACGTTTTCATCACAGACTCGACTTTCCTCTTCCTCGAAGGAATCGGACATGACCTTTTCTCGAATCCGTGGGCCTCACCTCATCGTATGGCTGGCTGTGGTCCTCGGTCCGGCGAGCCTGGCCCGGGCTGGGTTCTCAGTCGCCGTCGTCCATGCGGATACGGTCCCCTCTTCATCCGCCCTTCAGGCGAAGTTGACAGCCCTGGGGCTATTCAGCCAGGTGACGCTTATCGACGCGGGAGACACCGACGGAACGCCGACGCTGGCGCAGTTGTCGAGCTATGACGTCGTGCTCGCGTACACGAACTTTGCCCCCGACAATGCCGGCGCCCTCGGTGATGTCCTGGCCGATTACGTCGATGCCGGGCATGGCCTCGTGCTGGCCACGTACGGACTTGGCAATATTCCATCGGGTGGAGGTACGGCGATCGCGGGCCGGATCGCGACGACGGGTTACTCGCCGCTGGTGATCTCGGCCACCTTGGGCGACCTCGACGGTGGATTGACGGCGATCGTCCCGGCCGATCCCATCTTCAACGGCGTGAATCTAGCCGCGCCCGACTTCTACTACCACGACAGTAACTTCGCTCACCCCGATCTCGACGCCGGCGCAGTCTTACTCGCGACCGACACGTCGGGCGTCAACCTGATCGCTCGGAGTGCGAACGGGCGCATCCTCGGGATGGACCTGTTCCCGGGCTTCTTCGCGGCGACCGACAATAGCGATGAGTATTACAAGTTACTGGGCAATAGCCTGCAGAATGTCGCCCCTGTCTCCGTGCCCGAACCCGCGTCCGTGCTCCTCACCGCGCAAGCCGGCATCGCGGGTTTCGGCCTGTTGATGGCACGCCGCGCCAGTGCCCGGCGTGCGGATCGCGAGGCGGCCAGGCGGTGAAACGAGCGCGAACGCGGATTGCGGATCTTTCGGATGGTGATGCGTGCCCGACGTTGAACGGCACGAGGTTGAACCCCGCCCACTCCAGAGGGTCAGAGCCAATCGGTGCCGATGCCCGACGCCTGGAGCCGTTGGCGAAGCCGAGTCAGTCGCACGCGGAGCGCGACCCGCGACACGCCGATCTTGTCGGCGATCTCCGAGGGTGTGAAGCCTTCCATTCGCAAGTCGAGCACTTGCCGCTCGACTTCGTCCAGATGGGTGCAGAGATGATCGACCTGATCGCGAAACTGGACGAGATCGGCGGGGTCCTCACTCGGCTGGCTCAACGCCGTCAGCACGTCGGTCAGGCCCTCGTCGCGGTTCGAGCCGTCGCCGCTGAGTCGGCGCTGCCGCTTCAGATGCCGCCAGTGCTTCGCGGCCTTGCGTCGCAGGACCGTCAGAGCGAGGGCCACAAGCTGGTCCGGCCCCTCGATCTCGTACTTGCTCTCGCGGAGGCCGAGGAGAATACTCTTGTGGACGGACTGCGCGAGGTCGGCCGAGTCGAGATAGGGCCGCAACGCCGGACCGAGGAGGACCCTCGCCACCACACGGACCTTCGCATCGTATCGCTGCGAGATTTCGCTGAGCGCGGATGGGTCGCCATCCGCGGCCCGGGCCAGGAGATCGGTGAACTCGGAGGCGGGGGGGACGGACACGGACCTCTCCAGCACCACGGTGATCGGACTTTGCGACGATGGTAATGCTCTCGACCTCAAAAAGACAGCCGGGCTCCGCCCCGCTCAGAAAAATCGACGCGGCTTGTGGTCGATTCGCCCCGTGTTTACCCTGATCTCGCTCGCTGAAGCGCGAAATGGCACAGGCTTCCCCTTCACGTCGCCTCTCCGGCCCCGGGGTTCACGATGCCGTCCTCGATTCCCACCGCCTCAGAGACGCAACTGCGACAGGCCCGGATGCAACTGGAGAGCGCCTTGCGCGCGGGCGAAAGCCTTCGCGCCGAAGACATGATCGCCGCCCATCCCGGCCTCACGAGCGACACCGAAGCGGTCCTCGAGCTGATTTATTCCGAGTTTGTCATCCGCGAAGAACTGGGCCAGGACCCCAGCCCCGAGGCGTGGTATGCCCGCTTCCCGGAATGGCAAGCGGATCTCGAGCAGATGTTCCAGCTTCACCAGCAGTTACGCCTCGCCGAGGCGAGCCGGCCCCAGTGGTCACCGGGGCGGGTTCGTTCCTCTGGCCACCCGGCTCGGCAAGGCGATCGGATCGCAGACTACGAGCTGTTCGGCGAGTTAGGGCGCGGCGGGATGGGCGTGGTCTACAAGGCACGGCAGATCCGGCTCAATCGCGTGGTTGCGCTCAAGCTGATCCTCTCCGGCGACCTCGCCGGCAAGAAGGAGCGTGACCGTTTTCAGCGCGAGGTCGAGGCCGCCGCGCGACTCGATCATCCGAACATCGTCCGCATCTTCGAGGTCGGCGAGCACGAGGGACGCCCATTTTGCTCGATGGAATACGTCGGCGGTGGCAACCTCGCCGATCGGATCACCGGTGTGCCCTGGCCAGCCCGTTCCGCCGCGGAGCTGATCGCCTTACTCGCTCGGGCTGCCCATCATGCTCACGAACGTGGCGTGATTCACCGCGATTTGAAGCCGGCAAACATTCTCCTCGTCGGCGAGCATACCGACTCGGACGACGGAAAAGCGCGCGCCACCCTCGCTCGTCGCGACTCCCTCGAGCCGAAGATCGCCGATTTTGGGCTGGCCAAGTGTCTGACGGGAGAGGGAAACGGCCCGACTCGTACGGGCGACTTCCTAGTTGGACTGTCACCGATTAAACGAAGTCTCACCTGATCAACTGGTATCCGGCGGTGGCCGGCGCGGCGGGAAGCCGCCGGTGGCCTTATGCCAGTGATAGATCCGCGCC
>JAQGHR010000016.1 GCA_028291545.1 Planctomycetota bacterium
CCGGCGGGGCCGACGCCAACGTCTTCCGCAACGACGGCACGCAGGTCGGCACGATCACGTACAACGGCGACCAGGGCAGCGGCTACTTCCTCAACAACGGCGCGGTCTCGACGATCAGCTACACCGGCGGGTCCGACACCGACACACTCGTCAACAACGGCACCGTGGGGACCTCCGCCGGAGGGACCACCACCGGGGGCATCAATTTCACGGGTGACACCGGTGCCGACGTGTTGCTCAACACGTCCGCCGGGACCATCAACGGCCTGGTCTTCACCGGCGGCGCCGACGCCAACACGCTGGTCAACGCCGGCACGCTGACCAACGCCTCGGCAAACTTTCAGGGAGACGCCGGAGCCGGCGTGTTCGTCAACCAGGCCGGCGGCACCGCCTCAAACATCATTTACAACGGCGGCTCAGACACCAACGCCTTCATCAACTACGGCAGCCTCTCCAACGCCACCTACAACGGCGACGTCGGCAGGGGCTCGATGTACCTCGACGGCACCCTCAATCAGGCCATCACCTACAACGGCGGGGCCAACGACGACGAGCTGATTATTGGCCCGGATGCGAGCCACGTCTCGACGATCAACTTCAACGGCGACGCCGGCACCGACCTGCTCGTCAACCAGGCCAACGGCGCCCAGGACATCACGTTCCAGGCCGGGTCCGACACCGCCAACTTCTGGAACTTCGCCAACAACGTCAGCGGCCTGATCTTCCACGGCGGCTCGGGTGCCGACACCTTCAGCAACTCCGGCACGAGTGTGACCGGGATCGTCTTCGACGCCCACGGGGACATCGGGGCCGATTCGCTCTACAACAGCGGGGCCAGCACGGGCACGATCGTGTTCTCGGGCGGGTCGGACGCGAACATCCTGGTCAACACGGGCCCCAACACGGGCTCGATCATCTACAACGCCGGGTCCGACGCCAACACGCTGACCAACACCGGCTCGGGCGTGCAATCGATCACGTTCAACGGCGATAGCGGCGTGAATTCGGTGGTCAACACCGGCTCCGGCATCGGCACGATCACCTACACCGGCGGGTCCGACTCCGACACGCTGACCAATTCGGGCACGGTCGGGGCGATCACGTTCCTCGGCGATGGGCCGGCGGCCACCTTCAGCAATTCGGGGAGCGTTGGCACCCTCGTCTTCGACGGCGGATCGGGTTCCGCCTCACTGATTTACTCGGCGATCGGGGCTCCGGGATCGTCGGTGTCCTTCACGGGCCACGGCGGCGGCAACATCTTCATCGACTCGGGTTCCGCCGGCTCGATCAACGTCAATCTCGGTTCGGGCGACAATCAGGCGGTCGTGATGACCGGCGCTACCGGGAACGTCAAGATCACCGGCGGCGAGGGCAACAACACATTCCTCTTCAGCGGTATCCCAACGGCGAACGTGACCATCGACCAGGCCATGTTCGCCAGCACCGGCTCAATCACCACGAGCGCGGCCGACACCTCCACTTTCGTTGCCAACCCCAATGGCTCGGGCGGGGTCAACACCCTGGATTTCTCCGCTTACACCGGCGGTGGTTTGTCGCTCGACTTGATGAAGACAGCGAGCCAGGCGCAGAGCAATGGACTCACTCTGACGCTCACGGACCCCGAGGGAATCTCCAACGTGGTCGGCACGCAGTACACCGATCAGATCTACGGTAACCTTCGCCCCGACGTCATCCGCACGGCCGCCCTGCCCGACTATCGCCTCGCGGGTCAGGTGAACACCTCGTCCACATTCTCGCCCGATGCCCGAACCCAGTGGGTTTACCTCGATTTTGACGCGTACACCGTCGACGGCGACCACGTCTACACGGCCGATGAACGGGCCGCCATCCTGACTCGCATTGAGATGGACTACTACGGGCCGGACCCCAGCAATCCGAACCTGCCGAACTTCGCCGGCCGTTGGTTCAACGTCAGCCTCACCGCCAACCTCGGCGACATCCCGTCGAGCGTGGTCTCGGCGGGCCAGTACGCCACCCTCTATTTCAACCGGACGCCGCCATCGGGCCTGCCCGGCGGCGAGGCGAGCGAAGTCGATCTTGGGAACACAAATCTCGGAGGCTATGCCTCGATTCAGATCAACGGAATGGTCGATGGCGGCGATCAGCCTCCCTCGATCGACCCTGTCACGGGTGCTGACAATTTCGCGCGGCTCAGCGCGAAGATCGGGGCGCACGAACTTGCCCACCTGATCGGCGTCCGCCACTCCGACGCGTTCGGTCCGATCGGCTTCGGCATCCACACGCCTCCCGGAGTCACCAAGTTCAACCCGACCTACGACGGCCCCGCCGCGGCCTTCGAGACCTTCGACCACTTGATCACCTCGCCGGCCACGGTCGGCACGACGCGGTTCAACGACCTCCGAGACCTCAACTTCGGACCTCGTGAAGCCATCAAGCTCGCCTTCGCCTCGCGGGGAACCACGATCGTCGCTCCGATCGGCACGCAAAGCGCGATGGCCTCCGCCAAGCCGATAACGCTCGCGCCGCTCACCGTTCCGAACACGGATGTCGTCCTCTCCGGGGTCGAGAAGGGCCTGAACTTCCAGGTGGCGGCCCTCGGCGTTCACGGCACGATCGGCCTCAACGCGAACCATCTCGCCGCGCCCGATTACTACGCCATCAGCGGCCTGAAGGGAGATCTCTACACCTTCGAGGTGGACTCGCAAGACCTTGCCCGGCTCGGCGGAACGAATACCATCGATTCGGTCCTTGCGGTCTACGACTCGACTGGCAAGATCGTCGCCTTCAACGACGACCAGTACGAGGGAACCGACTCCCTGACGCTGGATGTCACACTTCCCTCGACCGGGACTTTCTACGTCAAGGTTTACTCGTTCGCAGCCCCGGCGGGCGACCCTGTTTACGATCCGGCGAACCCCCAGAGCCCGCTCAACCCCGGCAACTTGCAGAGCATCCTGAATCCGCTCAACCCCAACTTCAGCCAGGACGCGCTGACCAGCTTCCTCAACGCCAAGGCGGGCACGGCCACGGGTCAGTACGATCTGTTTATTTATCGATTCGCGACGTCGGCCCCGACGGTCGCCGATGTGCATAACGTCCTGGTCGCCCGGGGTGTGGGGACCACGCTCTCGGGGTCGACGGGCACCGACACGTTGATCGGTCCCGCAGGCACGCTGTTCAACGACACGAACACCGGACCCGGCAGCGCGATCTCGATCGCAGCCTCGAATCCCAATCCCTCGGTCGACCTCCAGGCGCACTTCGAGGATTCCGTCATCCTGACCGGGGTGACCGGTTCAACTCCCTGGAATGTGACGATCTCCTACGGGGACGGCTCAGCCCCGACGACCCAGCAGGTCGCGGCCGGTTCGACGATCGGCCTCGACCATCTCTATCAGGCGACGGGCAGCGACACGGTCACGATCCAGATTCAGACGGGTGTGGGAACGTTCGAGACCTTCGTGCCGGTCTCGGTCATCCTGGCCCAATCCCCGACGGAGGCGATCACCGCGCCGCCTGTCGGATCGCAGTTCCTGAACAACACGCCAGTCACCTTCACCGGCTCGCTCCAGAATCCCTATGTGGGCGTGAGCTATGTCGCCACCTGGACGTTCACCAACACGGCCGACCCGTCGCAAGTCCTGACCACGAGTCAGACGATCTCGGTCGCGTCGGCGACGAACGCCCTCGCCTTCTCGACAGCCGAGACGTTCGCCACGGTGGGGGACTACTCGGTCCAGCTCACGATCAAGAACCTCGCGAACGGAACATCGACGACGGCGCAGACAGTCGGCGGTAGCCCGGCCCAGGTCTCGATCATCCATTTCATCACCACCACGACCACGCCGGCCGCACCGAATGTCACATATAACGGCCACGAGTACAGTCAAGCAACGGCCACCGTCACCGGGGCCGACCAGAACGTGCTCGGCACGCCGACGGTTACCTT
This sequence comes from Planctomycetota bacterium, assembly GCA_028291545.1. Lineage (GTDB taxonomy): Bacteria > Planctomycetota > Planctomycetia > Isosphaerales > Isosphaeraceae > JAQGHR01. The sequence continues at coordinate 3,932 of JAQGHR010000016.1, forward strand.
CGCGTATTACAACAGTGCCGACACGGGCCTGACGCACGCACTCTCCGCCGCGCCGACGGACGCCGGAACTTATCTGGCCGTCGCCACATTCGCCGGTGACTCGCTCTACACCTCGTCCACCAGCCTGCCGATCGCCTTCACGATCGGCCAGGCCCCGCTGACGATCACGATCGCGGATGCGACGAAGTTCTACGGCGTCAACGATATCGCAGCGCTGACGGGCACGATCACCGGCATCCAGAACAACGACGCGATCACCGCGAGCTTCGCAAGCACCGGCTCGGCCGCGACGGCCCATGTGGGTAGGTATGCGATCACCGCGAGCCTCTCGGGCAATGCCACGACGCTCGCCGACTACGCGGTCACCTACACCAACGCGGCGATGACCCAGGCCACCGGAACGCTCACTGTTAACCCCGACCATACGACCACCCAGGTGACGAGTTCGTCGGCGAGCGCGTACTGGAATACTTCCGTCACGTTTACGGCCACTGTCGCCAATTCTGATTCGACAATTTCCGCGGCTGGGGGCGTCGAGTTCTACGACGGCGGTACCGACCTGGGCCATGGCACCCTGGCGGGCTCGTCCGGGAATCAAACGACCTGGACCATCACGACCTCGGCCCTGTCCCCCGGCACGCACCGGATCTCGGCCAGCTATACCCCTACGCCGCTTGCCAACGGTGCCGATTTTGTGGCCAGCAATAATCAGGCGTCGCCGCTCTCCCAGGCCGTTCTGGGCGGCCCGACGACAACAACCGGCTCGGTGTCCTCGGCGACGATCTTCTACGGACAGGCCGAGACGTTCACGGCGACCGTCCGCGTGGGATCGACCCCGGCGAGCGGGACCGTCGACTTCTTCGACACCACCACCGGCACTGACCTGGGCACGGCGGCCTTGAACGCCTCGGGAGTAGCCACGCTGACAACAAGCGTCCCGATCCCGGCCGGTACACAGTCCATCGCCATGAAATACCTCGGCGGGAACGGGTTCACGGCCAGTTCGGCGACCGTCAGCGTTGTCGCGCAACCGTCGATCTACGTCCTCAACGCGACCGCCAGCGGTGCCCTGAGCCTGACGGGTAGCTCGACGATCACGATTCCCGGGTTGGTACAGGTCAACTCGACCTCGCCGTCGGCAATCCAGGAAACGGGCAACACCAAGACGACGGCGGCGGCGATTCGCGTTGTCGGCGGCTACGCGGCTACCGGAAGTTCGAACTTCAGCACCACGCCGGTCAAGGGCGCGGCCTTCGTGTCCGACCCGCTCCGCTCGCTGCCGATTCCCTCGGCGGCCGGTTTGACCAGTTACGCGGCCGTGAACCTCGGGGCGAACTCCTCGCTCACGATCAATCCGGGCATCTATCCGGCGATCAATGTGTCCGCCTCGGCCAAACTGGCGATGAATCCGGGCATTTATGTGATCACCGGTGGCGGATTCAGCGTCAACGGCAATGGCAGTGTGACTGGCTCTCGGGTGATGATCTACAACGCCGGTAACAACTACAACGGCGGCACCGGCATGACGTACGGCGGATTCACGATCGGCGGGAGCGGGACCGTGAACCTCTCCGCTCCGACCTCCGGCACCTACTCCGGGATCTTCCTCTTCCAGTCGCGAGACAATGCCCGGGCCATCAGCCTGAGCGGGGCCGCTGCCGCCGCTCTGAACGGCGGCGTGATCTACGCCCCGGCGGCGCTTCTCAATCTCAGCGGGAGTGCCCAGCTTGGTGCCTCGAATCAGGCGGCCAGCTCCCTCATCGTCAATCAAGTCCTGTTCACAGGTACCGGCACCAGCGATCTGAACTCCGGCGTCGGTGGCGACGGCCCCGACGTCGCCGGTCAGCTTCTTGCCGGTAACGTGTCGATCTACGTCGACAACTCGACGGGAGCCTTCACGGCCGATGAGCTGGCGCGCATCCAGGATGCCGTGACTTCGGTCGATACGACGGTCGCCCCGTATGGCGTGGATGTCTCGCTGGTCACCGATCCGGGCCTGGCGACGATCGTCATCACGATCAGTTCCACCAGCGCCGCCGGGTCCGCGAGCGACGGCGTATTGGGCTGCGAGTCATCGAACGGGATCACCCTGCTTTCCGGGTGGAACTGGTACACGGGGAGCGACCCGGCCCAGGTCGGTGCGGGTCAGTACGATTTCGAGACGATCGTACTCCACGAGATCGGCCACTCGCTGGGGTTGGGCCACAGTCAGGACAGCACCTCGGTCATGGCCGCCACGCTCGGCACGGGCCTGGCCAAGAGATCCCTGGTCACCGCCGACCTCGCCATCCCCGACTCGGACAGCGGGCCGTGCCCTCTGCGTGCGGCCACCGACGACGGGCTTTCGACCGGCATGGCCACACCGATCGACTCCGACCCCGCGTCCCAGAATCCGGCCGAAGCTGACCTCACACTCACGTTCAATCCCGTGACGTTCGCGATCGCCGGTTCCCCTCCGAATACCGATGCGGCAGCCCGCGCTCGTCAGGTGGCACCCCGGCCCCAGCAGCCGGTCGTGAGCATCCGCCGGCGGCCCGCGGCCCGACACAACGCTCGCCACGACCACGCGATCAACCAGTTGCACCACGATACGTCCGACTGGCTCGACGGAATCGCCCTCGAAGTGGCCCGGAAGAAGGCCGCCGGCCGGTCGCGCGCCTGATTGTTCCGTCTCAGACAACTTCGGGGTGTTGTAATCTGTTAGCCTGGCGGCTGTTCTCGTCGCAGCCCCCTTCCATGAAGCGAGGACTCAGATGGCAGGCGATCCTTTCCCAGGTGAGGCACACAGGGTCCGGCTGCAACGAGTCCGCGACGAGATCGAGCGCGAGCTGGGCCAGGGGATCACGTTCTCCGCCGACGATTGGTTGAGGCGTTACCCCGAGCTTGGACTCCTGATCCAGGAGATCACGGGAGCGGGCAGGATCCAGGTCGCGGTCCGTCCCTCCGTTGACGCAACCGGAAACGCGGAGACGATCGCCACCTCGTCGAGCCGCTCGCCCGGAGCCTCTCCCGCCGAGACCATCGCCCTGTCCACGCCTTCGCGAACGTCCGCGCCCAGCAATCTCGACGTGACGATGGACCACCCGTCCTCGGACACAGAAGCGACCGTCGGCAGTCTCGGCAATGACGAGACCAGGCCGGGAGGCGCGGAAGTGACTGGCCCTGCCCCAGGCCAGAAGGTTCGCTACATCGGTGACTATGAAACAATCTCGATCCTCGGCCAGGGAGGCATGGGCGTTGTTTATCAGGCGCGTCAGATCAGCCTCAATCGACTCGTTGCCTTGAAGATGATCCGCAATGCCGAGTTCGCGAGCGACGACCAGGTCCGCCGGTTCCAGAATGAGGCCGAGGCCGTCGCCACACTCGACCATCCCGGCATCGTGCCGATCTATGAAGTCGGCACCTATGAAGATCAACGCTATTTCAGCATGAAGATGGTCGACGGCCACGGACTGGACAAGAAGCTGGATGAACTCGCGAGAGACCCCAGGGCCGCCGTGCGGGTGGTCGCCGAGGTTGTCGATGCCGTCAACCACGCCCATCAGAGAGGTATCCTCCATCGCGACCTGAAGCCCGCCAATATCCTCGTGGATACGCAGGGTCACGCCCACGTGACGGACTTCGGCCTGGCCAAGCGAATCGAGGAAGATGCCGGCCTGACGGTCTCGGGCGCGATCATGGGCACACCCTCGTACATGGCCCCCGAGCAGGCCGCAGGGAGGTCGTCGCTGGTCACGACATCCTCCGACGTCTACGGCCTGGGCGCGATCCTCTACGCCGTGCTCACCGGCCGCGCCCCGTTCGCCAGCGACTCGGTGCTGAACACGCTTGACCAGGTCCGCAACGTCGCGCCGCAGGCCCCCACGCGGTTCAACGCGAAGCTCCCGCGCGACCTGGAGGTGATCTGCCTGAAATGCCTGGAGAAGGACCCGAGGCACCGCTACGCGTCTGCCCAGGCGCTCTCCGACGACCTCAACCGTTGGCTCCGGGGCGAGCCGATCGCGGCCCGTCCGGTCGGCCCGGTCGTGCGGCTTCGGATGTGGGCGAAACGCAAGCCGGCGCTGGCCGGACTCTCGGCCGCGCTCATCGCCGCCTCAATCCTCGGGGTGATCGGCATCACCTGGCAATGGCGCGAGGCGGTCGCCCAGCGGAACAAAGCCCAGGTCGCGCGCGACGAGGCCATGGCGAGCGAGAAAGCGGCACGCAATGCCGAGACCAAAGCCAAGACCGCGCGCGACGAGGCGGTGGCCAGCGAGACCAAAGCGGTCGCCAGCGAGAAGCAGGCCATCGCCGCCCGCGCCCTGGCCGAGCAGAACGCCATGATCGCCGGGAAGCAGGCCACGTTGGCGCTCAACTCCATCCAGGACATGATCGTTCAGGTCCGGACCAACCTCAATGGCCGGGATCTCTTCGATGTGAAGACCACACTCCTGGAAAACGCCCTCAAGCGGGTCGATGGCGTGGCGAGCGTCTACGAACAGTCCACCAGCAAAGAGGCGACGGCCCTGGCGGCGATGACCGAGTTGGCGAATATCTACCGCGAGCTGGGCCAGTCCGAGAAGGCGTTTCACATGCTCGAACGTTGCCTCGCGATCGCCAAGGCGCGGGTGAAAATCAAAGAGTACAGCGACCCATCCCGACAGAATCTCGCGAACGTCTATCGGGATCTGGCGATCGTCTCCGAGGAATACCAACGAGACATGAAAGTCTCCTTATTTTATAACGAGGCATCACTGAAAATATGGGAAGATGTGTTCAAGAATCCCAAGCTCGATCAGTTCGCACTCGACAAGAAGATTGTACGGTATTTCCTGGCGGAGGCCTATACAAGGGTCGCCGTGAGCCGCTACCGAGGGGGAGAAGTCGCTCGGGCCAGGGACTTCTTCCTGAAGGCGTACAACCTGCGCAGAGAACTCGTCGCGGAGCTTCCCGAAGGACCGCATCCGAACCAGGTCTTGACTCGCGCCGGGACGAAGCAAGACCTCAGCTATTCGATCATGGCCCTGGCGGAAACCTCGTTCCGACTCGGCGATAAGGCCCAGGCGGACGACCATTACCGGCAGGCCCTTGAATTGCGCGAAGCCACGTTCAAGGCGACGCCGAAAGATCCGAGGGCGGGCGATCAACTGGCCGGCGTGAACTACATGATCGGTGAGTTCAAACTCAAGACGGGCGATCTGCCCGCCGCACGCCGGTACCTGGAACGGAGCAAAGACCTCCGCATGGGTCTACTTCAGTCCGACCCCAAGAATACGATTCATCAGCGCGACCTTTCGATCTCGCTTTATCGGTTAGGGAACCTGGCCGACCGCGAGAAGGACGAGAAGGCGGCCGCAGAAGCGTTCGAGACCGCGAGGAAGCTGCAACAGCAACTCGTCGACCTTGATGAACACAACGACAAACGTTTGCTCGAACTGATGACGACCCTGGCTCACGTCGGTCAGACCGACAAGGCCGCCGCGATCGCCGACCGACTCAATGGTGGACCCAAGGTTGACAATGAGCTGCGTCTCGAAATCGCTCGCTGTTACGCTCAGTGTGCCCGAAGCACTCCCATCAACCAGAACGAGCCTCGGCAAACGTTCCTGGTCAAGGCCATGGAGACCTTGCGGACCACCGTCGTCAACGGCTTCCGCGATCGCGTCTACCTCGAAACCGAGCCCGACCTCGAACCGATCCGCAATCGGGACGACTTCAAGCAGATCCTCGCAGACATTCGACCCGGTTGACCAACAGCTGTCGGGCGGATCGAATAGTCCGACTTACAGGCTATCCGGTAATGGCTCGTCGCCGTAAACTCTTGCTCGGTCAGGAGGCTCGCAGGACACACGGGCGACGGAGCATGACTCGATGCGAAAGCCTTATCCGTCCGATATCACCGACGAGCAGTG
>JAQGHR010000152.1 GCA_028291545.1 Planctomycetota bacterium
GCGGGTCTGGGCGTCCATGGATGGCTCCTCTTGGCGACCGGGATCTTTGCCCGGTTTGCCAGAGGAACCGCGACGATGCTATCCCCTCGCGTCAAACCCGCCCACGGGGGGTGCGGAATGTGAGTAAATAGCTATTCAGAAGCCTGAGACCCGACCTTCAACGACTGGGCCAACCTCAAGCTTGATTTTCAGAATCGATTCATCCATGTCGGCAAGACGTTCGGTCGCGGCCTCGGCGCGATCGCTCCCGCTGACATCGATCCCGAGTTGACCATCGCCGACGTCGAGCGGCTCAACGGCGGCCCGATCGATCAGGACGGCCGGGCGACGACCAACATCGGACCACCCCCCGCGACGACGTTGCCCCAGGGCAGCGACCTGACCGTCCGGTTCACGGCGGCCGACCCATCGGGCATCGGGGAGACCCTCGCACGCCTGGACATCGACGGTGACGGCACGCTCAATGGGCCGGGCGAGTCGGTCCCAGCCGTGCTCGTCGATGGCGATTACTCGGCGATGTTCGCAAGGATCGCCGGACCCGGCGGCTCGCGCATGATCTCGATCTTCACCTCGGACTCGCTCGGCAACTTCACCGTGACGCAACTCGACGTGGTCGTCCAGTCCCCTCCCATTGATCTTCCCCCGAACGCCGACGACGACCAGGCCGCCACCACCGGGACCGCTCCCGCCCTGATCGACCTCCTCCAGAACGACGGCGACCCCGACAGCTCGCTCGTCCCTGCCTCGGTCGCGATCGGGGCCCCGCCGGCGCACGGCCTGGTGAGCATCGACCCGGCGACCGGCCGGGCGACCTACACACGCGGGTCGAACACCACGTTCACCGACACCTTCACCTTCACCGTCCGCGACGACGCCGGGGCGGCCTCGAACGCCGCGACCGTGACCGTCCACGTGACCGCCACCGTGGTGCCCCCCGTGAACCACCGGCCCTCGCGCGGCGATCGTCGGCCGGACCATGGCCGAGGGAACGCTCGCCACGTTCTCGGCCACGTCGACCGACATCGACGCCGGAGCCGTCCTGACCTTCAGCCTCGACCCCGGAGCCCCCGCCGGGGCCACGCTCGAACCGTCCACTGGGCTGTTCCGGTTCACTCCGCCGTCGGGGTCGAAGACGTACACATTCACCATTCGAGCCACCGACAACGGTTCCCCGGCCATGAGCGACTCGGCCACCTTCACGATCACCGCCACGAGCGTGGCACCGACCGTGACCGTCGGCCCGGACATCGCGACGGGGGTGGGGCTGGCGTTCAATCGGGCCGGATCGTTCGCCGACCCCGGTAAGAACACCTGGACGGCCACGGTCGACTATGGCGATGGCTCGGGCCCCTGGCCCCTGGCCGCCCTCGGGGCCGACCGGAGCTTCGCCCTGAGCCACGCCTACGATCGGCCGGGGACCTACCCGGTGACGGTCCGGGTCGACGACGGCAACACCTCGGGCACCGCCACGTTCGCCGTGGTCGTGAAGCCCCCGGTGCGGGTACAAGCGGTGCGTCTGACCCAGAAGGGCAAGAAGTTCACCACGGTGTTCATCACCTACAGCGATGGCGTCGACCCGACCGGCGCGGGGCTCGCCTCGACCTACCGGATCGACAACGACGGCAAGGACGGGAAGTACGGGACGAAGGATGACAAGGTCGTCCTCCTCCGACCGGCGTCCTACGATTCCACCACGAAGACCGCGAAGCTCATCCCTCGCAAGCCGTTACCGACTGGGCCGGTCCCCCAGCTGCGGATCACCGCCAGCGCCATCACCGACCCCTCGCGCCTGGCACTCGACGGCGATCACGACAACAAGCCTGGGGGCGACTTCACCACACTCCTGCGTAAGGGCGGGGTGACCGTCGCCGGGTTCCGATCGCGGAACCATCAGCGAGGCCCGGCTCTGAGCCGGTTCGTCGTCCGAGTCCTGCACTTCACAAGCCGTAACCGGCATCCCTCGATCGGATAGCGAGGGCGGTTCGTGGCCTTGCATCCGCCGAACCGGGGCAGCTACTCGCCCTGCGACATGGCGACACTCGCAGTTTTGCTGAACCCCGCCCGGGCATACGTCGAGAGAACCTAGTGGGTCATTCGTCCGACACGCCGCGAGCGATCAGAAGGACGAGCGCAACTCCAGCGGTTAGACAGGGGACGGGCGACCGCACATCGTTTTGCAAGGGATCGGCATGCCGGGCCACGAAAGCCGCGAATTCCAGGGCGGCGAAGGCCAGGCTGGAGGCGGCGTAGTCCGGACCGGGGCCGCCAGTTCGACGGGCGATGGGGCGAGGCATCCTGGGGCGGACGATGCGTCGGGGACGCCCGGCGGGCGATGAGTGGCGCGGCTCGGAACGCCGACCGCAGGGGACGTGCGGATTCGATGCCGTCGAGCCCTGTGGCAGTGGCTGCGGTGAGACGACCCCGGGGATGTGCGTGATTCCAGGGCTCGGCCCGGGTACGATCGGTCCGGGTCTCGGGCCGAGGGCCGCATTCCCATCGCGGAGGTTCTGACCATGTTGTTCGGCGTCCGCTGCTGCCTGCTCGCCTCTGCAATCCTTCTGCTCGCTGGCCCGTCGCCGGCCGGCGACGATCCGCCGGACCCCTCGGCCTCCTTGAAGGCGAAGTTCGCCCCGCGGTTCATCGTCGGCGTCGCGCTCGGCGGCCGGGTGCCGGAAGACTACTCCCCCGCGGAGAAGGACCTGATCCTCCGGCAGTTCGGCGGTGTCACGCCCGAGAACTGCATGAAGATGACCGAGATCCAGCCGCGCGAGGGGGAGTTCCACTTCGAGCAGGCCGACGCCCTCGTCGCGTTCGCGCGGGCGCACGGGCTCCAGGTCGTCGGCCACACCCTTGTCTGGGCCAAGGACGAGCGGACGCCGGCCTGGGTCTTTCGTGACGGCGACAAGCCCGCCTCGCGCGAGCTGGTCCTCGAACGCATGCGGACCCACATCCGCACGGTCGTCTCGCGTTATCGCGGCAAGATCGCCACGTGGGACGTGGTCAACGAGGCACTCGACGACGACTCGCCCTATCTGCGTCCCTCCAAGTGGCTGGACATCGCCGGTCCCGAGTTCATCGCCAGGGCGTTCGAATGGGCGCACGAGGCCGACCCGGACGCCCTGCTCGTCTACAACGACTACAACGTCGAGCTGCCCAGGAAGCGCGAGAAACTACTCCGCCTGATCCGCGAGCTGCGCGAGAAGGGGGTGCCGCTCGGGGCCGTCGGAATCCAGGGGCACTGGGAGGTCGACCGGGTCCCATTCCGCGACATCGAGGCGCTGCTCGACGCGATGAAGGGGCAGGGGCTGAAGGTGATGGTGTCCGAGCTGGACCTGGGCGTCGTCCCCCGAGGGGGCTGGTGGGCCGACGGCGGGAAGGACCGCGAGGCGATCGCGAAGACCGACCCGCTCGCCGGCGGCTGCCCGCCCGAACTCCTGGAGCGGCAGGCGTGCCAGTACGCCGAGCTGTTCCGACTCTTCGTCGGGCGCCACGAGTCGATCGGCCGCGTGACGTTCTGGGACCTCCACGACGGGCGAAGCTGGCTGAACACGTTCCCCTGGAAGCATGCCGAGTATCCACTGCTGTTCGACCGCCAGGCCCGGCCGAAGCCCGCATTCAGGGCGATCTTGGGCATGGAGTGACGCGGCCCCTACCAGCACCGATGCCGAGCCCCCCCGAGCGAGCGATGGAACACCCACCGAAGACGATCAGCCGCGACGCCATCGCGCTCCAACTCTGGACGATCCGGGACGCGATGGCCTCGGACGCGGACTCGGCGTTGCGCCGCGCGCGGGCGGCCGGCTTCGCGGCCGTGGAGGTCGCCCCGCTGCCGCCCGGCCTGACGCCGGGGCATCTTGCCGAATGCCTCGCGAGGCACGGCCTCTCGGTCAGTTCGATTCACGGCGAACTGCCGACCGCCGCGAACATCGACTCGTTGTTGGGGCTCGCCCACGCATGCGGATGCTCGAAGGCGATCTGGCACGGCTGGCCGCGCGACCCTCGATTCGATTCCCTCGCCGGGCTGCGCGATCTGATCGCCGCCTGCAACCAGGCCGGGAGCATCGCGCGGGATAGCGGGCTTCGATTCGGCATCCACAATCATTGGTGGGAGTTCGATCCGGTCGAGGGGGTGGCCCCCATCCGGCTGTTCCACGAGTCGCTCGACCCCGAGATCTTCTGGCAGCTCGACGTGTACTGGGCGCGGACGGCCGGCGCCGACCCGGCGAGCGTGCTTTCGGAGCTGGCGCCGCGGGTCGGGTCGATCCACTGGAAGGACGGGCCGGCCGTTCACGGCGAGCCGATGACGGCACTCGGCGGGGGGATTCTCGATCTCCCTCGGGTCTTCCGTTCGCTGGTGAGCCCGGTCGACTGGGTCATCGAACTCGACGACTGCGCCACCGACCCCCTGGAGGCGGCGCAACGAAGCCTCGCCTATCTGGAATCCCTGCGAGGCGATCCGGAACCCGCCGGATAGCGACGCCGGTCACATGACAGGGAATCCGTCTGACTCGTCGAGCTTTCGCTCGCGGGGTGTCTCCGACCCCGATCGGGCCCACGCCGGCGGGGTTACCCGAAGAGTTCAAGCAGATTCGGAAGGACTGTCGCGGCTCATCGCCCGTAGTCCGTGCCGAGGCGGAAGGCCAGCCCCCCGACGAGATAAGTCCGGGCGTGCAGCCGCCAGAGCCAGGGCATGAGCGAGGCTGCGGACGCGACGCGCGGCCCGACGGATGGGTCGGCACGCAGCGCCGCCAGCAAGTGCTGGGGGTGCATGCCGCGGAAGTGGTTCCCCTCGCGGTGTAGCCTCGGCTGCAGCCCGGCGAGTTCGTCCGGCGACATGCTCGGCAACTCCGCGAGCGTGTCCGACGAGACGGACTCGGCCACGAGCACCGCCTCGCCCCCGGGCGCGGCGAGGCGGGCCATCAGCCGCAGGTGCCCGGCCAGCAGCGCCGCCTCGACGTCGGCGAGCTGCCGGTGGCCCCGTCCCAGCGCGTGGGCGGCCGTCTCCAGGACCTGGCTCAGCAGGCAGGTCGACGCCACGCGATCGAACCCGCCGGGCAGCACTGCGGCGGCCCGGGACACGGGCCACGCGGCCAGCGCGTCGAGGTCCGCGCGCCCGACGGCGGACGTCGGGCTCCAGCCGGAGAGGACGCCGAGCGTCGCGGTCACGTCCACGCCTCCGTGCAACCGCAATCCGGGGTGTCCCGCGACGCCCTGCCGCGCCGCGCCGAGGGCGAGCGACTCGGCGTCGATGTCGACAAGATGCACCTCGCGATGGGCGGCCAGCAGGGCCGGCAGGTCCAGGTCGTTGGCGTTGCCGGCCCCGAGAACGCAAAGGCGCGAACCCCGCGACGTCGCCCCGCGGGCCAGCACGTCCGTGAGGCACCGCCGATGCTCGGCGAACGCCTCCCACTGGCCCCGGCACGCCGCGTTGAAGGCGACCTGGCGCCCGCCGAGTAGATCCATGATCCAGGGCCCCGTCCCGCCCGCATCGCGCCGCGCCGCCCCACATCCAATACCGCGTCCGGACGGCCCGACTACCCGGGGGATCGTAATCTCCGCGACGCCCATTCGACAACCGGATCGATGCTCGGGCCCGCGGCCAATCGCGCCCCGCTGCCCTTGAAGGCGATCATGACCCTGCCGCGACCGCGCTCACGGCCCTGGTGACGGGGACGGCAATCACCTGCGGCTTTCGCGGTCACGCGCGTCAAGTATAATCGATCTGAGGACATGGGCCGGGTTTCAGGATGACTCGATAGGGATTCGCAATGGCTCCCCAAGGACCGTCCCCCGCGTTGTTTTTCGACACCATCAGCGCCTATCAGCGTACCGAGGCGCTCCGGGCGGCCATCGAGCTGGACCTGTTCTCGCTCGTGGCGGCGGGGCGGCGGACGGCGACCGAGCTGGCCGAGGCGTGCCAGGCCGCGCCCCGGGGCGTCCGCATCCTGGCGGACTATCTCACCATCCTCGGGTTTCTCCGCAAGCACGGCGACCGCTACGAGCTCACCGATGACGCGAAGGTGTTCCTCGACCGCGCATCGCCGGCCTACGTGGGAGACGCGGCGAGGTTCATGCTCGCACCGGATTTGAGGGAGAGCTTTCGACAACTGACGGCGGCCGTGCGGCGGGGCGGTACGGCGGTCTCCGACGAGGGGACGGTCTCCCACGACAACCCGATCTGGGTGGAGTTCGCCCGCGCGATGGCCCCGCTCATGCGCATGCCGGCCCAGCTGCTCGCGGGCCTGGTCGGCGGGGACGCCGGGCAGCCGCTACGTGTGCTCGACGTCGCCGCGGGGCACGGGTTGTTCGGCATCACGATCGCCGAGCGTTATCCCCAGGCCCACGTCACGGCGCTGGACTGGCCAAATGTGCTGGCGGTCGCGGAGGAGAACGCGCGTCGGGCCGGAGTGGCCGAGAGGTATGCCTCGCGCCGGGGCAGTGCCTTCGACGTGGAATGGGGCGGCCCCTACGACGTCGTGCTCCTGACGAACTTCCTGCATCACTTCGACGTCCCGACCTGCGAACGGTTGGCGGCCAAGGCATACGCGGCCCTCGCCCCGGGCGGCCGGGCCCTGACGCTGGATTTCCTCCCCGAGCCCGATCGCGTCACGCCGCCGGCGACGGCCGGCTTCGCGCTGGTGATGCTCGCCACGACGGCCGGCGGCGACGCCTATACGTTCGCGGAATTCCAGGGCATGTTCGCCCGGGCCGGGTTCTCGCGGAGCGAATTCCACGCACTCCCGCCGACCACGCAACAGGCGGTGGTCTCGTATAAGGATTGAACGGGAAGAGGGATCGCGGCGCCGGTTCTCCTTCGAGGCGCCGCGATGTCGTCGCGCGTCGGGATCGGTCGAGGCTGGGATGTGATCGCAGCGGCCTCGGAAACGCAGACGAGCAGACCGAATCGTCCAACACCATCGCCGGTTTTCGAGACCGGCCCACGACAACGCACGAACGCCGCAAAACAAGGCCATCCCGCGTTCTATCGCTCCCCGCGAGCTCGCGCGTAGGCCTTCCCATACGCCTGCGACGAGACGAGATTACCGATCGATCGCCGCTTCGAGGATCTGACGCAGTTCGGAGTCGGTGAGCGCCACGGGGTTGCCCTTCATGCTGCTGGCCCGCCGGGCGAGCGGGATGAGCCTGCGGCAGTCGGCGACGGACAGGGCGATGCCCGGCTCGTTCAGGCTGTTCCGCGAGTTGTCGATGCAGGCGGCCTTGAAGGCCTCGACCCGATCGGGCTTCACCTCGATGTGGACGTGGACGATCCGCAGGAGACGCTATCCCACCTTGCCGAGATCGAGGAAGACGATGCACGAAGGATTGCCGACGGGCGTGTAATGGCCGGTGAACTCCAGGCCGCCGGCCTTGCGATCCACCCGGAATGCGGCGATGTTATCGCCGCGCTGGTTGCAGCAATAGAGGAACTGGCCGGCGGGGTCGAAGCCGAAGCTGCGGGGGTAATTCCCGCGCGTCCATTCCTCCCCGACGTACGTCAGCTCGCCGCGCGGGCCCACGGAGAAGATCCCGATGCTGTCGTGGAGCCGGTTGCCCGCGTAGACGAATCGCCCGTCCGCCGAGACCAGGATCTCGGAGCAGAAGTTGCTGCCCGCAAACCCGGGGGGCAGGGTGGAGACCGTCTGCCGCGGGGCCAGACGCCCGAGGGTCGCGTCGTAGTCGAACAGGACGATCGTCGAGCCCTCCTCCTGGATGGAGTAGAGCCAGCGGCAGTTGGGATGGAAATGGAAATGCCGAGGCCCGTCCCCGGGCGGCAGCGCGATCGCATGGGGCTCGTTCGGGGTCAGGACGCCTTTGCGGTCGTCGAACTTCCAGACGAAGATCCGGTCCAGGCCCAGGTCGACGTGCAGCACGAAGCGGCCCGCGGCGTCGGCCTGGATCATGTGCGCGTGCGTCCGATCGTGCCCGCTGAAGGCGAAGCTGCCCGGAGGGGCGTCCTTCGCCCGGGCGGGTCCGAGCGTGCCGGCATCCGACTTGATGTCCGTGGCCTCACCCAGACGCCCGTCGGGGAGGATCGGCAGCACCGCCACGGAGCCGCCAAAGTAGTTGGCCACCAGCACGAAACGCCCCGACGGGTGGAGGCTCACGTACGTCGGGCCGGCGCCGCCGGAGCGGACGGTGTTCAGGGGCGTAAGATGCCCGTCCGCTCGATCGACGGCGAAGGCACTGACCGTGCCCTGCTTATCGTCGCCCACGCGATCGGTCTCGTTGGCGGAATACAATCGGGTACCGGCGGCGCTCAGGGCGAGGCAACTCGGGCTGGTTCCCATCTCGTGGAGGCCAGCGGGCGTCAACGCCCCGGTGCCGCGGTCCATCCGGAAGAGGTGAATTCCGCGACCGTTCCCCGGCGGCAGGTCCACCTGGGTCGGCAGGACGTCGTGGAGCGGTGAGCTGAAGGTGCCGACGTAGGCCATGAGCGGCCCTTCGCCTTCGCGAGCCTCCGCCGAACGAGCGGCGATGAGTGGGATCGTCCCCGCCAGCGCGACGGAGGTCTCCAGGAACGAACGTCTTGAACGATCGGGTGAAGTCATGAGGATGAGAGATCCGGTATGGCCGATGGGTGCGGGGAGCAAGCGGGACGACTGGGTGGAGCATGGGTCGTCGCGATCCCCGGCCGAGCGATCACTTCTTCAGCGCTTCGCCGACGAACTCGAACAACGCCTTGGTGCCGGGATCGTCGGGCAGGCCGAGATCCGAGTTGATCTTGTTGTGCGTCGATTCCCTGGCGCCAAAGACCCGGGCCGTGATGCCCGCGCCCTTCAGCGCGTCCGCCAGGCGCTGCGCCTGAGCGCTCGTGTCGGGATTCTCGGCGACATGCATGATCAGGAACGGAGGGATGCCCTTATCCCTGGCGACATGAGTCACGGCGGAGAAATCCCGATGCTTCGCCGGGTCGTTGCCGAACTTCTCGCGATGGCCGTACGTCGCCTGCGGCTGGCCGTGGACCCGTCGACGGGTCTCCGCCGTCTCGATGATGGCGGGCACGTCGTAGGTGTCCCCGTCGACGGGCACGCAGCCTTTGATGATCCCCGGAGACAGCCCCTCGGCTTTCAGGTAACGATCGTCGATGCAGACCAGGGCGGCGAGCTGGGCGCCGGCGGAATGGCCCATGACGAGGATGCGCCGCGGGTCGCCGCCGTACTCGGCGATGTGGTCGTGAACCCAGTGGATCGACCTGGCGATGTCACGCACGATGGACTCCATGTCCACCTTCGGCAGGAGCCGGTAATTGGTGGAGACGAAGACGAACCCCCTGTCCAGGAACGCCTGGGGCTTGATCTGGACTTCCGACTTATCGCCGACCTGCCAGCCGCCGCCGTGGATCCAGAACACCACGGGCAGGTTCTTCGCGTGAGGCGGCGAGTAGACATCGAGCACATGCCGCTCATGCGCAGGCGTTGCGTAAGGGAGGTTACGCTTGACCTCCTGGGCCTTGATTCGAATATTCCGGTATTCGACCACGTTAATCTCGGATTGCAGGGCGAGGGGCCCCGTGTCGGGGAGCGCGAGCGCGGCTTCGAGCAGCTCACCGTTGCAGGTACAGCGAGCCCTGGTGCCGGCGACGACCACCTCGATCGCGTTCCAGTCGCCGGGCTTGTAATCCGTGAGCGTCTTGTACGGGCCGACGTGGGGGTAATCGCGGATCTGGAGCTGATGCGCGAAGGCCTTGTCCCTCAGGTGGATGCCGCTGTTCGCGTCCTTCGAGGCGCGGAATTCCAGGCGGAGGGTGAAGTCGCCATCATACGACTCCGCCGTGTCGATCTCGGTCATCCTGGGAGGCGTGTCCTTCGAGCCGGCGATCACGAGGACGCCGTCCTTGACCGCGAACCGGCCGTCGTCGGAGGCGGTCTTCCCGGCCAGGTCCGTCTTGCCCAGCCGCCAGCCCGTCAGATCCTTGCCGTTGAAGATTGGCTTGAAACCCGGCTCCTGGGCGTGAGCGGCGGGGAGGAGGACCGCCGAGACGAGCAGCGCGAACGTGCTCGACCGGGCCGGGCGTTGTCGATTGAGCCAACTCATCAGGATGCTCCCGGAAAGGATCACACCGCCAGCCCCATCGTTATAGGCGAGCTGCACCGGGCACGCAATCCAGGGCCGGGGACCTGATCCGATGCCACCCACGATGAACGGATTCGCGAGAACTTTGTCGACCGCGTGAGACGCACTCCGCCGAACGGACCTCGGCGAAGGGGAGACGGCCTCCTAGAAGGGACTGCGGCCTCAGGAGGTCGACCCGTTGACGAGACCGTCCATGGAGGGCGTGCCGCATCGTTCCGGATCGGAGTCGGTGACGGAAGTGCGAGACCATCCCTCACGGTTGGGACGCCGAGATTCGCCTATCGCGCGTTCGGAGGCCTACTTGCAACAAAACGACGTGCCATTCGTCCGACACTCCGGGCGATCAGGCCGGAGCGCGCAAGCCAGCCCGACGGAGCCAGTGACTATTCGGCGTGACCATTAGGAGGCGTCGCGGCCGGCCCTCGGCCCGGTACCTGTCGACCATACAACAGCCGAGGCGTGCGCCTCCAGACACGTAACGGCGTGTCGATTGACTGGGAAAAAAACGCCACCTGGCTGCGAAGCGGATCAGGGAAGTTCAGCGGGGTAGGGCCTCGGGCGAGTGAGCCGGAGGCCAGGAATGGCGAGATTCGCAGTGCGGTTCCGATCGGATTGATCGATCCGCTTGAGCACCGGGTCATACGAGTATGAAGAGAGCCGGCGGGACCGCCTCCTGGCTTGCCTTACGCTCAGCTCGCTGTGTCCGACCGGTGGGTTCCCGTCGAGGGTGGTGTGGACTCGGCGACAGGGCTGAACCATGAGATGCCAATCATGGTCGGTCGCGGGCGGGACAGGCGGCGTACCTCCCCCCTGTACGGACCGAATGGCATCGTCGGGCTCTGAATCAGAGCGGGATCTCCTTCCGGAGGGGCACGCCGTGCTGATGGCGGCCGAGGTCGCCGTCGTACTTCATCGTGGACTTATACAGCTCCAGGTGGCCGTCCGCGGCGGCGGGAGCGCAGCGGGCCCGCAGCGAGGCCAGCTCCTCGGCCCGCATCGGCGAGAACCCGCGGGCGACGGCCAGATTCTGTCGCAGGACCTCGAGCGAGTCGACCCCGCTGATGGTCGTCGCCACCGGCAGGCTCATCGCGTACCGCAGCGCCTCCTCCGCCGTCACGACGCCCTTGACGACCGGCTGGCCGTTCCCTCCCAGGCTCTTCATCCCCAGGGGCGCCATCCCGAGCCGGTTGACCTCGGGAAGGACGCGGTGCTCGAAGCTCCGGTATTCCGCATCGAAGACGTTCAACGGCATCTGGACGGAGTCGAACGGGTAGCCGTGCGACAGCATCTTGAGGTGGATCGACGGGTGCTTGTGCCCGGTGAAGCCGACGAATCGGACCTTCCCTTGCTTCTTCGCCTCGTCGAGCGCCTCGACGGCGCCCCCCTTGGCAAAGTGGAGGTCGGGGTCGTTGTCGTAGACGACCTCGTGGATCTGCCAGAGGTCGAGGCGGTCGGTCTTGAGCCGGCGGAGCGACTGTTCGAGCTGCCGCATCGCCACCTTCTTGTCGCGGCCGTGGGTGCAGACTTTGGTCATGAGGAAGACCTTTTCCCGCCGGCCCTCGAGCGCCTTGCCAAGCCACTCCTCGCTCCGGCCGTCGTGGTATTCCCAGCAGTTGTCCAGGAACGTGACGCCGGCGTCGATCGCCTCGTGGACGATCGCGGCCGCCGTCTCGTAGGTGCCGGCCGAGCCGATGTGGTAACCGCCGAGGCCGAGGACGGAGATCGACTCCCCGGTCCGACCGAACGGCCGCCGGGGGATCTCGCCTTCGACCGGAGCCGACGAGGCCATCGTCCCGGTGAGGGCGGCGCCGACGCCGGTCAGGCCGAGGCCCTGCAGGAACGCCCGACGGTCGGTCGCGCCGACGGCGGGCTCGATCCGATCAGCGCACACGGGTACCTCCTCTGTTGACCTGGCTTTGCGAGGTTCGCGGGTCGATTCACGGCGGGCCGGCCTCGTCCTCCAGCATCTCCTTGACCTCCTTTTGCGCCGGGTCGAGCGGGTAGCCGTGGGCGAGGCGGGCCTGGGGGTTGTCGAAAATCATCGCGAGCTTGTAGGTCTCGAATCGCCCGTCGGCCGCCGCCCCGGCCGCCCGGTCGCGCAAGGCTTGCATCTCCTCGCCGGAGAGCGGCCGGAAGCCCCGGGCGACCGCGAGGTTCTGCCGCAGCACCTTCAGCGACTCCATGCCGGTGATGGTCGTCGCCACCGGCAGGCTCATGGCGTAGCGGAGCATCTCCTCGCCCGTGAACAGCCCCGCCTTGACCGCCTGCCCGCGGCCGTTCAGGGGCTTCATCCCCAGGGCGGCGATCCCCCGTCGGCTCAGTTCGGGGAGCACCTGCTGCTCGAAGCTGCGAAACGTCGCGTCGAAGACGTTCAGCGGCATCTGGGCCGCGTCGAACGGGTAGCCGCGGCGTACCATTTCGAGGTGGATCGACGGGTCCTTGTGGCCGGTGAACCCGACGAATCGGACCTTTCCGTCCTTCTTCGCCCGGTCGAACGCCTCCAGGACGCCCCCCCTGGCGTAGGCCAGCGCCGGGTCGTTGTCGAAGCTCATCGAGTGGACCTGCCAGAGGTCGAGATGATCAGTCCGGAGTCGCCGGAGCGACTCCTCGAGCATGCGCAGGGCGAGGTCGGCGCCGCGGCCGTGGGTGCAGACCTTGGTCATGAGGAAGACCTTGTCGCGCCGCCCGCGCAGGCCCCTCCCGAGCCAGTCTTCGGCCCGGCCGTTGTTGTACTCCCAGCAGTTGTCGAAGAAGCTGATCCCAGCGTCGACCGCCTCGTGGACGATCGCCACCGCCTCGTCCACCCCCCCGGCGTCGGCGAGGTGGTGTCCGCCCAGCCCCATCGCCGAGATGCGGTCGCCCGCCTTGCCGATCGGCCGCCTGGGGATTTCCCCCGGCCCATCCTGAGCCCGTCCGCCTGCGGGCAGGCCCAGTGTCGCCACGCCGCCGACGGCCCCGGCGTTGAGCAGGAATTCCCGCCGGTCCGGGCTCGGGCCACTGCCACGCGGGGACGCCTCGTCTTTCATCATGCCCTCGGTTTCTCGCAGGCCTCGGGCCCGGAAAGGATCGTACCGTGACGGGCCTCGGAGATGGACCAGGCTCATCTCGCCCCCGATCCCCGGGACCCCGCAGGCTCCATGCTGCCGAGGTGGACCTCCTCGCGGCCGTTGAATCGGGCCAGGCGTCGACCGGCCCGCCGCGCGGGCGCTTGCGGAGGATCTCGGTGCGGGAGTCGTCCGGTGGGCCGCCTCCCTGCGGCCGTGGGGATCACCCCCGGCGCGCACCTCAACGGCGTTGCACGTTCCGTGCCGTAGGTGGGGCGGCCGGGGCCGTCGGCGCCCCTGGCGTGGCGGCGTGGACATGGGGACCGGCGGAAACACGCAAACGTCGGCGTGACCCGGCCCGTTGGGGTAGGCCGGAGGTCCACGTTACCGCGCCCGAACTCGAAGTGCTCGGACCCGAACGGCATGCCGGTCCGCCCGATGCCGGTCGCGACCTGTCCGCGACGGCGGCGGCCGCCTCCGGCGCGACTCGCGGGCTCGCCGGATGAATCCTTGAGGGGGAAACAGGACCGAAAGCGGCCCGGCACCTCGTTTGCCCCTCGATCGCAACCGATGATGACTAATTATGGAACGGGCCGAAACAACAGTCCAATCCGCGACAGCGAGTCCCCCGGATGGAAACCGACGATCACCTTCAGGAAGCCGCGAGGCCGAACTTCTCGGGGTTCGTTCGCGTGCGCGGGGCGAGGGAGCACAACCTCAAGAACGTTGATCTCCGGATCCCGCGTGACGCCCTGGTCGTCTTCACGGGCGTCTCCGGGTCGGGAAAGTCGTCCCTCGCGTTCGGCACGCTCTACGGGGAGGCCCAGCGGCGCTACCTGGAATCCGTCTCGCCCTACGCCCGGCGGCTGTTCCACCAGCTCGGCAACCCGGACGTCGACGAGATCGACGGGTTGCCCCCCGCCGTGGCACTTCAGCAGCAACGTGGCTCGCCCTCGACCCGTTCGTCCGTCGGGAGCGTCACCACGCTCTCCAACCTCCTGCGGATGCTCTACTCGCGGGCCGGGGATTATCCTCCCGGCCAGCCGATCCTGTATGCCGAGTCGTTCTCGCCCAACACCCCCGAGGGGGCTTGCCCCGAGTGCCACGGGCTGGGTCGAGTGTACGAGGTCACCGAACGGTCGATGGTGCCGGACGACTCCCTGACCATCCGCGAGCGGGCCGTCGCCGCCTGGCCCACCGCCTGGCATGGGCAGAACCTCCGCGAGATCCTGATGACGCTCGGCTACGACGTCGACCGCCCCTGGCGGGACCTGCCGCAGGAGGACCGCGACTGGATCCTCTTCACCGACGAGCAGCCGACCGTGCCGGTCTACTCGGGCTACACGGCACAAGAGGTCAAGAGGGCGCTCAAGCGGAGGGAATCCGCGAGCTATATGGGGACGTTCACGAGCGCCCGGCGGCATGTGCTGCACACCTTCGCCACCACGCAGAGCCCGCTGATGAAGAAGCGGGCGCTTCAGTACATGCTGAGCACCCAGTGCCCCGTGTGCGGAGGCAAACGCCTCCGGCGCGAGTCGCTGAGCGTGAAGTTCGCGGGCCTCGACATCGCGGATATGTCCCGATTGCCTTTGGCGCGTCTCGCGAGCTTGCTCCGTCCCCACGCGGAGGGCACAGCCCCCGGCATGAAGACGCTGGCGACGGAGCATCCCGAGAAGTTGCTGGTCGTCCGCCGGATCGCCCAGGACGTCGCGGGGCGGCTCGCCGTCCTGATCGACCTGGGACTGAGCTACCTCTCCCTCGAACGGAGCACGCCTACGCTCTCGCCCGGCGAACTCCAGCGCCTCCGCCTCGCCACCCAGGTCCGATCCAATCTGTTCGGAGTGGTGTACGTCCTCGACGAGCCCTCGGCGGGCCTCCACCCGGCGGATACCGAGGCGCTGCTTCGTGCGCTCGATCGCCTGAAGGCCTCGGGGAACTCGCTGTTCGTCGTCGAACACGACCTCGACGTGATCCGCCACGCCGACTGGATCGTCGACGTGGGACCCGCCGCGGGCGACCAGGGCGGTTTCGTGCTCTACAGCGGCCCTCCGGAGGGGCTGCGGTCCGTCGAGGCGTCACAGACCCGACGACACCTCTTCGGTGACGCCACTCCCCCAAGGCGCGAGCCCCGCACGCCGAAAGGATGGCTCAGGCTGGCCGACGTCACTCGGAACAACCTGCACCGGCTGGAGGCCGCCTTCCCGTTGGGCGTGTTCACGAGCGTGACCGGGGTCTCGGGCTCCGGCAAGTCGAGCCTGGTGAGCCAGGCCCTGGTCGAACTGGTGGCGGAGAAGCTCGGCCATCTCCTGCCCGTGGACGAGGATGAAGGCGCGGACCCGGAGCGGCCATCCGCGGCCACCCTCGACGGGCGGATCATGGACGGGATGGAGGGCATCAGGCGCCTGGTGGTGGTTGACCAGAGGCCGATCGGGCGGACGCCTCGCTCCAACCTGGCCACCTACACGGGGCTTTTCGACCCCATCCGCAAGCTGTTCGCGGCCACCGACGCGGCCAGGGCTCGCCATTACGACGCCGGGCGGTTCTCCTTCAACGTCGCCAAGGGCCGCTGCGAGAATTGCGAGGGCGAAGGCTTCGTGATGGTCGAGCTGCTCTTCCTGCCCAGCGTCTACGCCCCGTGCCCGGTCTGCCACGGCGCCCGCTACAACGAGGAGACGCTCGAGATCAAGGTCCGCGGGAAGAGCATCGCCGACGTCCTCCGGATGACCGTCGATGCAGCCGGCGAGTTCTTCGCCGAGGAGCCGCAGGTGCGCCGCTCCCTGACCGTCCTGCGAGAGGTTGGGCTGGGCTACATCCGCCTCGGCCAGCCCGCGACCGAGCTTTCCGGGGGCGAGGCGCAGCGGATCAAGCTCGCGACCGAGCTGCAACGGATCCAGCGCGGCGACACGCTCTACGTCCTTGACGAGCCGACCACCGGGCTCCATCCGTCGGATGTCGATAAGCTCATGGTCCAACTCGACGGGCTGGTCGAGTCCGGCAACACCGTGATCGTCGTCGAGCATGACATGAAGGTCGTCGCGGCGAGCGACTGGGTCGTCGACGTCGGCCCTGGCGCGGGGGACGAGGGGGGGCGGATCGTTGCGGCCGGGCCGCCCGGCGAGGTGGCCCGTGCCCCGATGAGTCGGACCGCCGCCTACCTCGGCCGGTTCCGGGACGCCTCCGCCGCGAGCCGTACCGCCTGAATCACCCGACGAGGGCCCGGAGCGAGAACTGTCCCGGCTGGTGGCGCGGGAAGACGTTGAAGACACGTCGTGCCGATCGGTGCCGGGCGGCGCTGCCGAGTCCCTGCCGGGAAGAGCCTCGATGTACGTAGGTCTCTGCTTCGAAACGGTGTTGCAGAACGAGTGCGTCGGGGATGATCCCCGTCACCTCGAGGCCGCCAGATCCTCCCGGGTGGTTTGGCATTGGAACGGGCCGGTTCCGGGGACTGGCCCCCGGCGAATGAATGGCCCCGCACCATCACCGCACGGACAAGACAGCCGGAAAGGAGCCGAGTCGACGCACGGAACCGAAGGTCGTGTTGCGCGCGTCGGTCCGACACGCGAATGGCACGTAGTTTTGTTGCAAGTAGGCTTCCGAACGCGCGATAGGCGAATCTCGGCGTCCCGGCCGTGAGGGATGGTCTCGCACTTCCGTCACCGACTCCGATCCGGTAACGATGCGGCACGCCCCTCGTGGACGGTCTCGTCAACGGGTCGACCTCCTGAGGCCGCAGTCCCTTCAAGGAGGCCGTCTCCCCTTCGCCGAGATCCGTTCGGCGGAGTGCGTCTCACAGGCCCCGGAAGCCGTCGAGGCGCCCGCAGGAGCGATCCGTCTCCGCCGCGGCCTGCACGGCCGGGCGGACCCCGGATGCGCGGGCCGATCCCCGCCGGCTCCGGGAGGGCCGCCGCGTCTACCTCTCCGATGCGTCGAGGGTCTCCATGCCCGACACGCCGGAGGACCGGGGGGGGTATCCCCCGACTTACAACCAGTAGCCCGGGGCCGACGTCGCCATCGCCCGGATCGGGACCATCATCTCGCCCTCGTGCGAGGCGATCCTCGACCCGGGGGTCCGCCGCTCCGCGGGCAAGGGCCGGGGGGAGATCGGCCGGACAAGGCCGTCCGCGAGGCCGACTTCCGCGAGGGACCCGCCCGGGCAAGGACGATCATCCCGTCCCCTGGAGGGGGCCGACGCCGATCCGCTCCCCGGACCGAGGGGCCGGCGAATCACTCCTCGACGCGATCACGATCCGCGAGGCCCGGTCCCGGGTGGAGCGGGGACCCGGCCGATCGCGGCGGTGACGACCCTGCCGGGCCCCGAGCAGGCGACCCGGGAGGGCCCGGCGGCGCTCGACCGGGCCGGGTGGGACAACGAGCTGGATCTGCGCCCGATCGGGGTCACTCCGCAGATGGGCATGCTCCTGTGCGAGACGCCGGGTCTGGTCCGCGAGGAGATCCGGGCCCACGCGCCGGCCTACAACCCGATCCGCGCGGTCATGGCCCAGGCCGCCGCCCGCGGGGGGCCCGCCGCAGTCGATCCGCTCCGAGGCGCCGCTCCAGGTCCCGGAGGCGTTCCAGACGTTAATCGCCTTGCGGGCACACTGCGGCCTCCGTCACCGCGAGGCCCTCGACCGACACATGCTCCGGGCGATCGCCGTCCACCGCGTCGCCGACCGCCCCGACCGCCTTGAGCCCCGCATGGCGGAACGCAGGCCCGAGGGGTATGACCGCCTGACGAGACCGCGGCAAGAGATCAAACGCCATAGGCTCAAACGGATCGGGAAAATCTACTGGCCGCTGCGCAAAGAAGTTTAAGTTCGTTAGAGGGTCAATCCTGCCTGGGCAAAGAACGATCGGACCAAACGAGGCCTTCGTCGAAGGCGAGCGACGGCGAGGTGGAATTGCTCGTGCAACTCTTCTAGATCCCGGCATACCAGGTTACGCATCTCCACGTGCTTGAGATGATGCCAGCCGCCTTCATCCCACGGGTTGAGATCGGGGGCATCGGCCGGCAGGGCGTCGAGCTGGATCCCGACCCCTGTGCCGGCGACGAACTCCTTGACCACCGCCCGGCGGTGGATCGGCGAGCCATCCCAGATCACCAAGAGCCGTCGACCGACCACCCGCAGCAGGTGCGCCAGGAACTCGACGCTGTTGCAGCCCATTGAGCGACTCCTGCCGCGTCAGCGTGTAGACCTGGCCCTCGGGCGTCATCCCGCCCATGACCGACAAATGGTCGCGCGTCACCTTCCGCCGGATGACCGGCGTCTGCCCCTCGGGGGCGTAGGTCCTGACCACCCCCGGCAGCGGGTAGAACCCCGATTCATCCTCGAAAACCGGCACCCGGCGCTCGCGCCGCGCCCGCTGTCGCAGTCGAGGCCAGGCCTCGTCTCGCCAGCGCCGGATGGCCTCCTCGTCGCGCCGGATGGCGCGGGTGACCGGCACTTGAGGCGTCCACCGCAGCCCCTTGAGCAGTCGGCCGACATGGTCCTTGTGGTAACGGACGCCGAACTCTTCCTCGATGACCTTGGCGATGCGGGCGCACGTCCAGACTTCCCCGCGAAACCCGTACGCCTCCGCCCCGTGCCAGAGGAACTCCGGGATCAGGCCCTTCTGGACCGACGAGAGTTCGGGCGGGCGGCCCGGCGCAGGCCGGGCCCGGAGTGCATTGGGGCCGCCTTGGCGTGCGCGAGCGAGCCAACGACTGACGCTTATCTTGGAGACCCCCAGGGCCTCAGCGATGTCGCACTGATACCAGCCTTGCTGCTTCAGGCGTAGCATCCGCATCCTCCGCCATTCGCGCCGGTCGTCAGGCATGAAGTCCGATGCGTCCATAACCTGATTCTACCGGCGAGCAGCTCAAACTCCTTTGCGCAGCGGTCAGTAACCAGGTGCCCCAGCGGCGCCTGCTCGACATCGTCCGGATGCGGATCCCCGCGCCCGACATCCTGGGTTTGATCGCGATCGTGGCCGAGACCGAGACGGGACGCGGATTGCGGCAGGGCTCGAGCCTGTCGCCGATCCTGCTGAACGCCCACCTCGACCACGTCCTCGATCGACCCTGGACGAAATCCCACCCGTCGTGGCCCCTGCCCGCTCGCCGCCATCGCGACGATCGCGGGCTGGATCGACTCGCTCGGCCCGTGCTATCCCCAGGCCGATCCCGCCCGGGTCCACGAGCGTGTCTCGCGGATCGCCCGAGCATACGCCTTCGAGGAAGTCCCGACGGCCGCGGAGTTCGACGCCAGGTGGGCGCTGGCGCACGGGCGGTGGATAAGAACGCGGGAGAGCGTACGACGGGCGCACGACGCAAAGGAAGAGACGGCGGCTCCGCCAGCCCTCGCGAGAGCGACTTTCCGTGAGCGTGAGATTGAGAGGCACGACGGCCTGCCCGGTCAGGCCGCGTAGCCACCCTGGTTCGATACCCACCCGAAGGTGGAGGAGGCCGAACGGAAAACATCCCGAGCCGACCAACAACACGCGTGAGCGAGAACAGACGCGTCACCGACCTCCGGAGCGGATGGCTCGCCCACGGATGCGACGGTGGCGATGCGCAGCGCCACCGCCGACATGCCGAGGTCGGGTCGCCCGGTCGCGTGGATCGGTCAGTGTCCGGCAGGAACGGTGCGAGGCGACGTCTCGACCCGGATGGCGTGGACAGTTCGCGCCGAGACGTCGTATCTCGCCCGGTGAGCCTCTCGGCTCGGGCGGTCTG
>JAQGHR010000025.1 GCA_028291545.1 Planctomycetota bacterium
TCGCCGCCATCCTCAGGCCCGGCACGCGCCCGGCCGAGGCCTCGCGGTAGAACATCGCCAGCAGGGTGGTCTTCCCCACCGCCCGATGCCCGAACAGCGCGATCTTCTTCGCGCCGGTGATCCGGCGTTCCAGGGTGTCGAGATGGGCCTTGCGATTGTTGGACATGCGACGGGTCCTGGGGGATTATCCCGCGTTCCTCATCCCGGAGTTGGCCTGGTGTGAGCGTCGAGCCAATCGCGGCATGGTTGAGTCTGCCGGAAGTATTTTATCCCCGCTTCGTCCAGGGCGCGGCGTGCTTCGAGATTGTCATGGAAATCCGTGTGATTCTCCGTGAGCAACGCGCGAAACTCTCGCTCGGGCTGTGTCCTGGCGTGATCGAGAATCGTCGCCAGGATCAGGTTATCGGTCGTGTCTCGGATGAGGCTTCGCGCGATGGAAGCTTTCAGGATGCTCGCCGAGTTCTCGATGGGGATGGCGAAGGCCCCGACGGTCTGTATGCCCAGGCGGAGCCTGCCACGGAACCGCTCGAAGGTTTCCTCAATTCCCAGCAAGGAGCGGTGCAGGATTTTGAGCCTGAGATCCTTGTCGGCCCAGACGATTCCCCGATCGCAATCGTTGATCTTGTTCTGAAGCTCGGAACTGAACCGATCACGCCGCTTTTTCAGCGTCTCGAAGGTAGAGAATGCCTCCATGTAGCACACTGAGGGGATGGCAAACTCCGCGTGGGGAGGCCGGTCGAGAACGAGCCGATTTGTCGCCAGGTCCCGGCCGGTCGCGAAGCTCATCAGGAGATTCGTCTCAACGTAGACGATGGGAGGCAAGGTCCACCTCGCGCTCGATCGTCCCACCTTCTAACAAAGGGAGCAGCCCGAGCCTCGCCATCTCCCCGGACATGGGTGGCACCGGTGAATTCCAGTGAGTCGCGAGATCAGCCAACCACGCGTTCAGTAACGCGGTGAGATAGTCCGCCGAGATCGATGCGGGGAAATATTCCGGAGAATAATGCCGGAGCACGTCATCCGTCTTGAAGGACGCAACGTCCGTCGCTGACCCATCCATGCCGACCCGGAAGAGGCGCAGATCCATCGGGTCGGCCAGCATGCCGAATGGCATCAGGGGGTCGAGCAGCAGCATATAAGAGACGAGCTGTTGGATCGAAGCGGGGGCCGGCGTCACGCCTTTGACCTCCACCAGGAGTACGGGCGTGTCGTCGCGATCGAACGCGATCAGGTCGCACTTGACCGTGGAAACCAGCCTGGTCTTCGCTCCCTGCATGACCCGCCTCCCCCTCAGGCACCTCTGATCCACCTCCAATGCCCCTCACGCCGCCCTCATCCGCCCCCGGATCGCCCGCACCGGCCAGGTGATCGGCCGGAGGAGCCAGCGGACGGGCAGGCCGAGCATGACCATGGCGGCCAGCAGGGCCACGGCGCCGGCGAGGATCATCCCGCCTCGACGGGCGATCGCCGAATCCAGCCCGTATCGGGCCAGGACGCCGCCGATGGCGGTCTCCAGGCCGCGAGCGGCCCCGCCGCCGACGGCGCCGGCCAGTTGGAGGCCGGCATGGGCGAATTGCTGGACGGCGTACTCGGTGACGCGGCCGGCCGTGTCGACGAACCTCTCGGGCGAGGCGAGGAACAGGCCGAGGACCCCGGCGGCGGCGAGCTGCTTCTTGTGGGTGAGGACCTCGTGAGTGTAGAACCGCCAGCCGCCGCGGCCGGTCTTGCGGAGGATGTTGACGGACTCGGGGCCCTCCTTGACGATGACCTCGGCCACGTCGTCGCCGTAGGCCCGGACGGCCGACATCCCCTCGACGCCGAGCTTCTTGATCATCCCCTCGGCCTGACCGGGATAGCGGCGGGCCAGGGACTGGGCGGTCTCGCCCATCTCCACCACCAGGCGCCTCTCGGCCGGGGCCAGGGCGGCGAAGGTGCGGGCCATCTCCGGCTCGGCGTGGGTGAGGCGGGCGAAGCGGGTCCGCAGGGCGACCTCGGCGGGCTCCTCCAGCTTCCTCGCGCCCCGGGCCAGGTCATCCGAGCGGCGGGCGAGCCCCTCCAGGCTCTCTTCGGCCTCGTGGGCGAAGAGGCGGCCGGTGGAGCGCAGGCCGCGGGTTTCCACCTTCGCGCCAGCCTCGGCCTCGCGGACCGCGGAGCGGACCACGTCGTCGAGCCAGGAGACCTTGCCGGCGCGGGCCGTCCCGGTCAGCACCAGGGACGCCAACAGGCCCAGAGCGATCCGCGAAAGGTAACGGGAGGTAAGGTGTTCTCGCATCGCTCGGGCATCCTTCATCTTGTCGATCGTCACCGTTCCATTCGCTTCGATCGACGATCGGGTTCGATTCGCGAGGGGACGACCTCGAACATTGAGGCTATCCGGAGATTCGGCCGCCACGGACGGTTCTTTTGAGCTGCCGGTCATTTTTCGATCAGGGACTGGGAATGATCACGCCGGATCAGGACCCGCCGCTTCCTCTCGTCCAGATCCGAAATCGTCACTCATGATCCGGCTGTATCTTGTTCCGTTTTATGATTTTACGACCGAGTCCCGGCGATTCATTCGGACTCCACCAACTCCCGAGGACGACGCATGCTTCCTCACGAAAGGAATTTCGTGCCGATCGTCGCCTTGATCCGGACCTCGCCGAAAAATCTACCCAAGTATACCACGCCGGCCTTCCGATCCCCAGCCGAGGATCGTGCCTTTTGCGCCCTGTGCGAAGAAACGGGTGCCGATGAAGCCAAACGGGGCAGGATGTGGTCGAGTCCGCACACAATGGCTATCCGGCATTGTGGTTTTTGCCCCGGAGGGGCAAGAGGGAACCATCCCGGATAGCCTCTCACCGATTGACGGCTTGCATGGCCTGGGCGTGGTAACGCTCGCCGGAGGCCGAGCCCGGGGGGAGGATGGCGTCGATCCGCGCCAGGTCCTCCGGCGTGAGGGTGACCTGCAAGGCGCCGAGGTTCTCGTCGAGATAGGTCAGCCGCTTGGTGCCGGGGATCGGGACGATATCCTCGCCCTGGGCGAGCACCCAGGCCAGCGCGAGCTGACTCGGCGTGCAGCCCTTGGCCGCCGCCAGATCCTGGATCACCTTGACGAGGTCGAGGTTCTTCTGGAAGTTCTCGCCCTGGAACCTCGGGGCGCTGCGTCGGGCGTCGTCGGGCGCCAGGTCGTCGATGGTCTTGAACTGCCCGGTCAGGAACCCGCGGCCGAGCGGGCTGTAGGCGACGAACCCGATGCCCAGTTCCCGCACCGTGGGCAGGACCTCGGCCTCGGCGTCGCGGGTCCAGAGGGAGTATTCCGTCTGCAACGCCGCGATGGGATGCACCTTCGCCGCGCGGCGGATCGTCGCGGGCGCGGCCTCGGAGAGCCCGAGATGACGCACCTTGCCCGCGGTCACCAGCTCGGCCATGGCCCCGACGGTCTCCTCGATCGGCGTATTCGGGTCGACCCGGTGCTGGTAGTAGAGGTCGATCACGTCGACGCCCAGCCGCTTGAGGCTGGCGTCGCAGCATTCCTTGACGTACTGCGGGTCGCCCCGGACGCCCAGGAACTCGCCGCCGGGGCCCCGGACGTTGCCGAACTTCGTCGCCAGCACCACGGCGTCGCGGCGGCCCCGGATCGCCTTGCCGACGAGGACCTCGTTGCGGCCCACGCCGTACATATCGGCCGTGTCCAGGAAGTTCCCGCCGACGTCGAGGTAGTGGTGGATGACGCGGATCGACTCCTCGTCGTCCATCTGCTTCGGGTCGTAGAACTCGCTCATCCCCATGCAGCCCAGGCCGATGGCCGAGACCCGAAGGCCTTCCTTGCCCAGAACTCGCTCGGTCATGGTTGGTCTCCTTGTCGTGGATATTTGTAAAAATATAAATTAGAAGAAATCGAAGAGTTTCACGCAGAGACGGGGAGGGGACGCAGAGGACGCGGAGAAGAAGGGAAGGAACGGGCTTGGGGAGCAGGACACGGAGCAACCCAGGGGGGCTCGCGAATTGGTTTCTCGCCTTTCACGTTCTTGCCTGCCTCGTCTTTTTCCCGCTTCTCCGAGTCCTCTGCGTCCCCTCCCCGTCTCTGCGTGAAATTCCCCCGTTAAATTAAAGCTGCTGCATGAAGGCCACGAGGTCGGCCTTTTCCGCCTTGGTGAGCTTCAGTTCCAGGATCAGGTTGAAGAACTCCACCGTGTCCTCCAGCGTGAGCAGGCGGCCATCGTGGAAGTACGGCGGGGAATCCTTGATGCCTCGCAAGCTGAAGGTTTTGATCGGCCCCTGCGTGGTCGCGACCAGGCCGTTGGCTTTCAGGGGCTTGTAGAAGCGCTCGACGTGGAGATCCTGCATCGAGTTATCGGTGTAGTACGGGGCCGGGTGGCAGGAGGCGCACTGGGCCTTCCCGAAGAAGAGATTCTGACCGCGCATCTCGGACGAATCGGCGTCGAACTTCCTGGGGTTGAGCTTGCCGTCGAGGCCCAGTCCCGGGGCGGGCGGGAAGGCGAGCAGGTTCTGGACCTCGGCCATGAAGTGGACCTGGCTGCCACGTTCCAGGGGGTTGATCCCCTTGGCCGACGCCGTCACCTGGTCGCCGTCGAAATACGCCGCCCTCTGCTCGAACTCCGTGAAGTCCTCGACCGACTTCAGCGCCCGCTGCGAGCCGAACAGGCGCTGGATGTTGACGCCGCGCAGGCTCGGCGTGTCGATCCGACGGCGGTGCGACTGCGGCCGGATGTCGCCGACCAGGTGAGTCGCGCCCGAGGTGTGGCCGTTGACGTGGCAGTCGAAGCAGCCCACGCCGCGCATGCCGTCGGGCTTCTCCGTCTTCCGGTCGGCCGTGGCGTTGAATTGCTGCTGGGGAAACTGCATGACGAGCAGGCGCATGCCCTCCAGATCCTTGGAGTTCAGGATGCCGGCGAGGATCTCCTGGAAATTTTCGGTCGTGATGACCTTGCCCTGCGACACGTCGCCCAGGTCCGGCCGGGTGGTCAGGAAGATGGCCGGGGGGAACTCGGCCAGGACGTGGTCGGGCAGGTCGAAGTCCAGATCGAAGCGCTCGAGGCGGGGCAGCAGCTTGATCTCCGTCTGCGGGAAGACCATGCCGCCGACCTCGTGGTGCGGATGCGGCAGCGGCAAGAAGCCGCCGGGGAAGAGTCCCTTGTCGCGGACCTCCTCGGGCGAGAGCCGGGCCAGCGAATCCCAGGTCGCGCCCTCGGGCAGCCTGACCGTCGGCCCGACGGGAACCGGCTTGCCGCGCGACATCTTGACGCGGTCGCTCACGCGGACGGAGAGGTCGTAGCGCTCCTCCAGCAGCTTCTTCTGCCGGGCCGCGATGGCCGCCTTGCCGGCCTTGTCCTTGGCCCTCATTTCCTCGAACGTCTGCTGACCGAGCAGCGTGGGCGTGACCTGATCGTAGCTCGACTTCACGGGGCCCTTCTTCGCATCGGCCTCCGGCTTGTCTTGCGGCTCCTCCGAGCGCAGCGCGGGGCCGATCAGGCCCAGGAACAATCCGCCCACCACGGCCCCAGACAGCCAACGCCAGGGCCGATTGCGCATGATCGTGTTCATGTTGATGCCTTTCCCCTCTGCCGATTCGTTGAGAGATTACATCAAACGTCGCCGAGCAAACGAGTAGGCTGCGATGGGTTGGGGTCAGATTCGCCCGTGCGGGCGAGAAGCCTCGAACGACTCCATGAGCGTACTCCTCGAACCGGGCGGCCTTCAACAGCCCGGTCCGGATCGCCCGCGAATTGGATCGGCGCAGGGTGGCACTGGCAGCTTGCCTGCCAGTGTCCTGGCCGGGTATCGCAGACACTGGCAGGCAAGCTGCCAGTGGCACCCGAAACCGGAGGATGGGGGTAAGGCAGAGGCCCCTCAGTACGGCACGCCGGAGGCCCGCGCGGCCTTCAGGGCGTTGGCGTACCACTCCAGCTCGGAGAGGAACCGGGCGGCCCGGCGGGGGTAGCCATCGTCGAGGGGGCGGCCGTCCTCGTCGAAGGCGTCCTGGACGCGGGGCACCGGCAGCAATGAGGGGATGCTCGGGGTGCCGAGCTCGCAGAGCATGGCCCGCAATTGCATCGCGGCCCGTACGCCGCCGAAGGGGCCGGCGGAGTAGCAGACGATCGCCGAGGGGCGCCAGGCATACTCTTCCAGGAAGTGGTCGAGCAGGTTGGAGAGCGCCGGCGGGATGCTGTGGTTGTACTCTCCCGAAACGACGATGAACGCGTCGGCCGCCTTGATCTGCGCGGCCAGCAGTTCCAGACTCTCGGGGGCCTCGCCCGGCGGATATTCCTTGTACATCCGATCCAGCAGCGGCAGTGGGATCAAGACGGGGTCGATCAGGGTCGTCTGGTGCCCGCGCTCCCGGCATGCGTTCACGATGAACCTCGCCGCGCGGATTCCCTGCCGGGCCTGGCGGACCGACCCGTAGATCACAAGCAGGTTGAGTGACATGGCTGACGTCGCTCCAACGGGGTGAGACTCTGTTCGTCCTGACCTCGCGATCCATGGCGTGAACCGCCGGGAGCCGCGTATTCCCGACGTCGAGTCTCGTCGATCACGTGGCGTCCCATCAACAAGGCTCAAGCGAATCAGAGCGACTTGATGACCTTCCCCTGCGCCTTGAGGAGGGTCAACTCGACATCATCCCACAAGGAATGCCAGGCTTCGCTCTCGGATCTGGGGAGTTTCGGCAGCTCGCCGGGATCGCGGACTCCGGCGAGGTCGCCATCCCCTTTCCAGCCCTCAAGGACCTCGGAGACGAGCTTACGATCCTCGGGCTTGTCGCCCTCAAGCTGCTTCGAATACCCATCAAGCTCGGCCTTGAGCCACTTCCGGGCCAGTCCTCGCAGCTTCGATCTGGACGCCTCGTCCGGCGCGGGATCGTCCTTCCCCTGGCCCGTGCCGGCCAGAACGGCCACACACGCGGCGTTGTAGCGATACGGTTGCGTTCGATCCTCGGCGAGCCTGGGATCGGCCGTGAAGGCCTCGTCCCAGAAACGCGCGGCGGCCGCGTACATCTTCTTGTAGTAACACAACTGGCCGAGCGTGAATTGCTCCGACGTGCTGGCGGCCTTGTCTTGCCCTTTGAGGAGGGCGAGAAAACGAGGCTCCAGCGCTACCAGGCGCTCGGCTTCGGCGAGATCCTTGGCGAAGGATGGGGCGACGTCCTTCGATTGCTGCCTGGACGCAAGTTTCAGGTCGTCCCGCATGTCGCTGAATCGGCATTCCTGTTTGAGGCAATCGACGAGGGCCTGAAGACCCGGGGCGAAGTCCGGATTGAGCGTCACGGTCTCGCGCAGCTCGACGATGGCCGCCTTCGCGTCACCCTTGTCCTTGAGCGCCATCCCCAGTCCGTAGTGGGTCCAGTATTCCGGCCGGAGATCGACGGCCGTGCGATGCTCGCCGATGGCCTCGTCGAATCGCCCGATCGCCTGAAGGGCGTTGCCGCGGCTGTGGTGTGCCCAGAAGAAGCCCGCCTTGAGCTGGGTCGCTTTCCCGAACTCCTCGATCGCGTCTCCCGTGTTTCCCCCGGCGCGGAGGGCGGTGCCGAGCCCGTAGTGGAGCCCGGCGTCACGCGATTCGAGTTTGAGAGCCTCGCGAAATTCGTTGATGGCTCGATCCGGGTTCCCTTCCTTCTGAAACACGGCGACGACGTGGGCATTATAGGCCTCGGCGTAATCCGGCAGGAATCGGATGGCCGCGCGGTACTCTGCGATTGCGGCATCCCACAGTTGCCGGGATGCCAGGCCATAGCCGAGTGCGTAGTGGGCCTGGGCGTACTCGGGTTTCTGCTTGATCGCCTGGCGATATTCACTCAATGCGCCCTCCACATCACCGATGGCCAGCCGCGCATTTCCGTAGTTGAGATGGACACCGGGGCTATCGGGCCGTAATGCGATCGCCGCCGCATAGTGGGGGATGGCGCGGGCCAGTTGGGGCGGCTTCATGTCCGAGAGAACTTGCGTGAGCGTGAGATTGATCCAGAAATCGTTCGCGTGCAGTTGCCGCGATTCGTCGAGGAACCTGGCGGCCTCGTCAAGCTCGCGGACCTTGTAGAGGGCGTTCCCCACGACATAGAGGCGAATCGCGCCGAGGCGGCCGATTTCTAGCCCATGCGCGGCTTTGCGCATCGTCGGCAGATCGCGTTCGATCATCGCATGACGGAACCGCTTGCTGGTCTCGTCCCCATCGGCCGAGTCGGCGATTCCCGCATATTTGTACCTTTGTGATGGCTCGTCCAGGACGAGATCGTCGAGCACGGCGACGAGGCGTTCGCGAAGGCGGCTCGATCGGACCAGCTCGGCGGCCTTCGCGTTCGAGAGATTGTCCAGATCCAGACCGTTCTCCCTGAAAAGTCGTTTGTACTCGCTGACCTTGGCGTGCGTGTTGAAGTGGCCATCCTCGACCGACGCCCCGAGCAGCCGCGCCTCGTCCAGGTCGCGCTCGAACTTCGTGTCGCTCAAATCATGTTTCAAGGACGCGAGCATGCCTTCGGCGCGACTTCGCTGCGGCGAGGAGCCGCCGACCGTCGTGAGCTTGGCGATGGAATCCTCGATCTCCGAGACGGCCTTTCCGTACAGGGCCAGGTCCGATTTGTCCCTGGCCTGCGAGCCTATCCGGACCGCCCTGTCCAGCGTGACCTGAACCTCCGACTCCACACGCCACCGACGGTTCAGCGAGCTGATCCAAGAATAACCGCCGAGGATCGCCGCGAGCAGGAGCACGGCGGTCGTGGTCGTAATCGCCGTCCGATGCTTCCCCGCCCACCGCCGGGCGCGTTCCGCGATCGGCTCTCGATAGACCGACACGACCTCATCGGCCATCCATCGCTCGATATCGCGGGCCAGGTCGCGGGGGCTGTCGTAACGTCCTTTCGGTTCGATGCACATGGCCTTCAGGCAGATCGCCTGGAGGGCGGGCGGC
Organism: Planctomycetota bacterium; assembly: GCA_028291545.1. Classification (GTDB taxonomy): domain Bacteria; phylum Planctomycetota; class Planctomycetia; order Isosphaerales; family Isosphaeraceae; genus JAQGHR01. Next base: position 8,905 of record JAQGHR010000025.1, read on the forward strand.
ACGTCGGCGCGGACCTGGCGGGGCGGGTCGAACTCGCCGGCCTGGATCTTCTTCAGGACCGACACCAGGTCGTGACCTTGATAGGGGGGACGGCCGGTCACGATCATGTAAAGGATGGCCCCGAGGCAATAGACGTCGGTCGCCGGGCCGATGGCCGACTGACGCCCGTCCGCCTGTTCGGGGGCCATGAACGCGGGCGTTCCCAGGAGCTGGCCCGACATCATCAGCGAGGCATCCGGCGGCGATGAGATCATGGTGGGGTTGGCGACGCCCTCGTGCGATTCCCCCGAGGCCGTCGCCAATCCCCAGTCCAGCACGATCGTCTCGCCGTAGTCGCCGAGCATGACGTTCGAGGGCGTCAGGTCGCGGTGGACCACGCCGCGGCGGTGGGCATAGACCATCGTCTCGCAGACCGAGACGAACCGGCCCAGCATGTTGCGAAACTCCAGGGCGCGATCCGCCCCGTCGCTCGCTTGCCCTTTTTCCTTCGTGTAGAACTGCTCGATCTCGGCGCGGAACGTCTTGCCCTTGACGAACCGCATGACGTACCAGGGCCGACCCTTCTGGTCGTAAATCAACTCGTGAATTGGCGCGATGCCGGGGTGATCGAGCCTGGCGGTGATCTCGACCTCGCGGAGGAACCGGCGGCGCACGGCGGGGTCCGTCGCGTACTGGGGCCGGATGCGCTTCAGGGCGACTTCCCGGTGCAGGGCCAGGTCCTCGGCGACGAAGACCTCGCCAAGCCCGCCGCGCGCGTACGGGCGAATCCGATGATAGCGCACCGGACCGTCGTCGGGCAGCGATTCGGGGATCGCGTCGTCAACCAGGGTGATCGGCGCACGGCCGGAAAACGTCCGGGTCACGTCGGCGGAGTCGCTCGATGCCCCCGGCGCATCGCCGAGCCGGGCCGCGAGCCGAGGGGCCAGATCGGGGAATCGCGCCAGGTACTCCCCGGGATCGGGGCTCCTGCCGCCCTGGTGACGAAGCTGAAACTCCTGAACGGCCAGCTCCAGAAGGATGTCCGGCTTCTGGACGAGCTCGGGATGCTCGCCGAGATAGCGCTCGATCCGGGCGGTCGGGTCGGCCTTGAGGCGGTATTCCAGGTCGATGAAGACGAGCTCCACGAGGGCGGCCCGGCGCTCGTCGAGGGGCCCGCTCGGCAGGTAACGCTCGATCCGGGGAGCCGAGCCATGATTCCACGCGGCATCGAAGGCGGCGAACAATCGTTCGAGCCGGCGCTCGGCTTCGTCCGTGAGACCGCTGAGATGGTCCGAAGCCCGCGACATGGTCCGTCTCCCGGCTCAGGCAGGTTTCGCGCCGCCTGGAATTCGTGCGGCGTGAGGTTGGGGGACGTCATGATTCGCATCGAGCATCCGAGTCAATCGCCCGCGAAGCCGCTCGCGAAACCGCTCGACCATCCGCTGCGAGTAGCCGATCCGCTCGGCGATCTCGGACGGCTTCTGGCCGTCGAGCAGCAAGGTCAGCATGCGGACCTCGTGCGATTCCAGGTCGCGTCCGAGTGCCTCGATCGACTCGATCAAAACGACGGCCTCGTGCGCGCTCGGCCCCCGGGCGACCGCCTCCCAGGCGGCATCGACGTCCTGCTCGCGAAGCGCGTCGCGACGCTCCGTCCGGAAGAGATCGACCTTGTGCCCGCACTTCCGTCGCGTGATCTTGGCGAGCAGGTGCCAGTACCCTTCGGCGTCGTTCAACTGGTCGAATTCGCCGCGCTCGCTGCGGATGAAGAACGATTTCAAGACCGATTGCACCACGTCCTCCGGCTCGATCTTGCCGGCAACTCGCGCGGGGAGCCTGGCGCGGGCCAGTCCGATCAGACGCTTCGCGTAAAACGCCTCGATCAGCCGATACGCATCGCGATCCCGGGCGCGCAGCTTGGCGACTAGCTCGTTGGATTCGTCGGAAGTCGCATCGTCTCGATTCACGCGCGATTGGCCCTCATTCGCCGTCGGCCTCCTCCGCACCGGGGACCGGCCGCTCGATCGGACCGGGGAAAACGTGGGTCGACCCCAACACCATAGGCGTCTTCTTCGGAATTCCTGTCGCGATTTCGGATCGCCGCTCATCTCCCCTGTAAGAGCGCGACGGACGTCTCGATCACGCCTAAGACCGCGGTCGTCCTCGACCGTTCGTTCGACCATTCGAGGTTACTGGGGCCTCCCCCGCGGGTCAAGGCTCGGCATCGTCGGGCCGGGCCGCCCAACGCGTTGCACGGTGGGCGGCCCGAGGGCGCGACGGTGTCCAGTTTAACTAAGCGTGGATTGATTTCGTCGGCAGATCGGAGGAGGCGCGAGAGTCGTTCATGCGTGTCTTGGACCTGAAAAAATCCTTTTGGATTCCAAATGCGTCGTGTTACCATTTTTTGCATTGCTCGACGACGCGCTCGCTACAGACCCTCCAATCCCCCGACTCGGCGATTGGGTCCATCCTGGTTCACACGCCCATCTCGGGGATGCAATCGCATGCCCGACCGCCCCGGCGAAGGGGCGAGGCCTCGCGTGTGAGATCAGATCGTTTATTGAATAACATCTTTCGATAATAGGCTGGTCTTCCATGTTTGAATCGCTGAGCCGGAGCATGTTCGAGCGGACCTCCTCGCGACAACGACGCCTGGCCGAGCGCAGGCGATCGACGAGCCTGAGGCCGATGGTGGAGGGGCTGGAAGATCGGGTCGTCCTGTCGACCATCGTCTGGAATACCGCGGTGGCCCCTTCGGGCGGAGATTGGGATACGGATGGGAACTGGGTCGGGAACAGCAAGCCCAAGTCCGGGGACACCGCGCAGATTAATCTGACGAGCGCGGGGACGGTCACTCACCTGACCGGCGTGTCCGATTCGGTTCTGAACGTGAGCACGAACGCCCTGACGACCTTGAGCGTGGATAGCGGTACGCTGACGCTGGGTGCCGCGCCCTCGCAGGTCAACGGGCCGGTCACGGTGGGCTTCAGCGGCACGCTCCAGCTCATCAACACGACGCTGTTTGGCCAGGGGACGCTGACGGTTGGCGGCCAGATGAAGGCGCACACGGGCGCGGCGTTGCTGTTGTCGAGCACGACGATCAACACGGGCGCCACCCTCACCGTCGGTAACTTCAGCATCGGGACGAGCGCGACGCTGACGTTCCAGCAATATGCCAATATGTTCGTGACCGTGGGTTCCACGGTCGGGCTGAACGGGACGACGAGCTTCGCCACCGGCGACACGGTGACGATCGCCACCGATTTCTCCAACCGGATCACCCAGGTCCTCGTCTCGTCCAGCAGCACCGGCGGCTCGCTGAGCGCGGTCGGGACCACCTTCACCGGCACGGGCGGCTACACCACCAATCTGCTCATCGGTGCCGCCGGCCACTTCACGGCGGCGAGCTGCACCTTCGCGCTGAGCGAGCTTTACCTCGATGATGGCAGCGTCTACGGGGCGGGTGACCTGACGGGCAACAACTTCGGCATGCCCATCCTCGTCCCCTACAACGACGTGAAGAACCTCGCGAACAATGCCAGGTTCACCGACATCAATATCAATCCCGGCACGATCAGCTCCGGCACCCTGGCGCTCAACGCGATCGGCACCAACACGGCCAGCCTGAGATACGTCTTCCCGGCGGGATTCACGGTGGCGACGGGCGGGACGCTCAGCGTGGGGCCGAACGTCCCCGTGCTGCTCTCGCCCGGCCAGACGCTGACGGTCAACGGCACCGCGAGCTTTGCCACCGGCGACGCGGTGACGCTGGCCACCGACTTCAACAACCGGACCGCCCAGATCCTGGTCTCGTCCAACAGCACCGGCGGCACGCTGAGCGCCGTCGGCACCACCTTCACCGGCACCGGCGGCTATACGACGTCGATTTCGGTCGGTGCCGCCGGCCACTTCACGGCCGCCAACTCCACGTTTTCGCTATCGAGCCTCTCGCTAGATGACAGCAGCGTCTACGGGGCGGGCGACCTGACGGGCGACAACTTCGGGATGCCGATCTACGTCCCCTACAATGACGTGAAGAACCTCGCCAACAACGCCAAATTCACCGACATCAACATCAACGCGGGCACGATCAGCTCCGGCACTCTGGCGCTCAACCTGATCGGTATCAACACCGCGAATCTCCGCTACGTCTTCCCGAACGGGTTCACGGTCGGCACCGGCGGCACGATGAACGTGGCCGCGAACGTCTCCGTGCTCGTCCCGTTCGGCCAGGCGCTGACGGTCAACGGCACGGCGAGCTTCGCCACCGGCGATACGGTGACGCTCGCCACCGACTTCAACAACCGGACCGCCCAGATCCTGGTCTCGTCCAACAG
>JAQGHR010000043.1 GCA_028291545.1 Planctomycetota bacterium
CGTATTGGCGCGATTCCCCGGCACAGCCCTGGGCGGTTGTTCCTTCGTGGGGTGGGTCTGGCGCCGCGGCGCGGCGCCTGACCCACCCCACGAGTTCCAAAGGAACCGGGTCCAACGGCTGAGTCGCGGTTTCCCGGTCGGGCCACGTCCGCGACCCCTGTCACGTCCAGCCGCGGTCGCGCGAAGCTGCGCCCCGGGAATGCGGCGTTCGCGTGGCTGGGTCTGAGGTACTCCGAAAACCCGGTCTTCGGCCCGCATCGCAGGCCGGGCCTTCGGGGTACCTCAGACCCAGCCACACGGAGCGGAATACCGCAGACCGGACCCCTCATCCCCGGCCACACGGAGATCCTCCGAGGCGGGAATCCGTGAGCGCACCCGACGAGGGGTTTGCCATGGGTAATCGGTCTCCGCAAGGCTCGGGGCGGTTCCGTGGGATGGGCTGCGCCGTCTCCGGCGCCTGACCCACCGCGCAGGACCATGCTTGCATTGTTGAATGATTAATATGACATAATGAATACTATTATGAATGCGAAAAATACCTAATCTATGGATCGCATGACAAGCATGGCCTCGCCCGGCCCTCGCACCGATCCCATCGGGAGTGCGCCGGGGCCGATCTCGGGAGGCCCGTGTGACTTTACTCATATGCAACGCGGGATCGTGTAGGTGATTGCTTTCTTGAATTTTTCAAAACGATTAGATTCCTTCATTGACTTTTCCGAACGGGTTACGTTCAATGAGTGACGCAACACACATCCGGGTTAACTCAGTCAATTGCTAATTTGTACGACCATCCCCCTCGTGGCAACGTCTCGGACGTTGCGTCCGGTCCGGGCTTCACGCCGTCCCACGCCGCGCTGCTCCGCTCACGGGAGTGGGTCGGGGCGGGGCGGACGCATGGGCTTCGCGCCGGGAGGAGTGCGGGGGCGCCCGATCGGGTCGGGCGCATCCAGCGATTGAGGGGACCTGTCGACGCGGTCCGGTCCGCGCCGCGCCCTGGCTCGGCGGCGGATCGGAGCTGTGCAACACGGATTTTCAACGTCGAGGGAGCTAGTGAAGATGATGCGCAAGGAGCGAGCGAGTCGTGGATCGAGGCGGGATCGCAAGGCGACGCCGGGGCTGATGGAACTGGAGGACCGGCGCGTGATGTCGTTGCTGGGACAGTCCTTGTTCCCATCCGACAACCCCTGGAACCAGAAGATCACGGCGGCCCCGGTGGCGTCCAACTCGGGCGCGATCCTCAACAACATCACGTCCATCTACGGTAACGGAGCACTCCACCCCGACTTCGGGCAGGACGCCCGCAGTTCCGGCGACCTCTACGGCATCCCCTACAACATCGTCCACGGCAACACGCAGGCGAAGGTCAGCGTCGTCGTCGACGGCTACCCGAGCGAGAGCGACTTGAAGGCCGTCCCGATCCCGGCCGGCGCCGTGATCGAGGGGGATTATCAGAACGGGCCGAAGGCCGGCCTGGGCAACCGGGGCGATTCGCACTTGATCGTGTGGGACGTCGACAATAACGTCGCCTACGAGCTGTTCCAGGCGTCGCGACCGAGCGAGAACTCCGACGGCAAGTGGCATGCCGCCCAGGAGACGGTCTGGGACATGAAGACCAATACGTTCCGTACCCTGGGCTTTACCTCGGCCGACGCTTCCGGCCATTCCCTCCTGGTGGGCCTGATCCGGCCCGATGAAGCCCTGCCCGTCAGCCAGGGCGGCCAGGGGGTCATCAACCACGCCATCCGGTTCACGCTCAAGAACAACCTCATCCTTAACAAGTACATATATCCAGCATCGCACATCGCCAACTCCAACACCAACGCGGCGGTCGACCCGCCCATGGGCAGCCGGTTCCGTCTCAAGGCGAGCGTGGACATCTCGTCCCTCAGTCCCCAGTCGAAGATCATCGCCCAGGCGATGAAGGACTATGGGCTGATCCTGGCCGATAACGGCAGCAACTTCTACATCAGCGGCGCCAGCTACTCGGTCGACGCCAACAACAACTTCGTCGCGACCTGGAATGACAACGACATCCAGAGTTCGACCACCGGCCTGAAGAGCCTGAATTTCAACGATTTCGAGGTCGTGAACCTGACGCCCGTGGTCACCGGCCTGAGCGCCAGCAGCGGCGCGGCGTCAAACACGATCACGGTCATCGGCCAGAACTTCTCGGGCGCGGCCGGGCAACTTCAGGTCCTCTTCGGATCCAATTCTGCGACGAATGTTAAAGTTCTGGATGACAGCCACGTCTCGGTCGTCGTGCCCGCCGGCTCGGGCACCGTGGACGTGCGGGTCAAGTCGGGCGTCACGGTCAGCGGCGCGGGCGCCAACATCAACGGTTCCACCTTCGGTTATGGAACCTCGGTCGTGAACACGAGCGATCGGTTCACCTACGGCGGTTCGGCGGGGGACACCACGGCGCCGACGGTCACCGCGATCGCGCCGGCCGGCGGCGCGACGGGCGTCTCCACCGGCGTGAGCCCCACCGCCACCTTCAGCGAGGCCGTGCAGGCGTCCTCCATCAGCTTCGTCCTCAAGAACGCCGCCGGGGCCGTCATCCCCAGCACCACGAGCTACAATTCCACCTCCCTGACGGCCACCCTCACGCCCTCGGCGGCCCTGGCCACCGGAACCACCTACACGGCCACCGTCTCGGGCGTGAAGGACACCGCCGGCAACGTCCTGGCCGCGCCGAGGTCCTGGTCCTTCACCACCCTGGTCACCGACACCATCCCGCCCAGGATCACCTCGACGGTGC
>JAQGHR010000045.1 GCA_028291545.1 Planctomycetota bacterium
GGCCAGGGACGCCCGCCCCACTGAAAAAAACGCGTCTGTCCCCGCCTCTCTTCGCGGCTCGTACCCCAAAAAAACGGGCGAGGCCCGCCCCAGACCCTGGCGTCCGGCCCGATCGTCAAGGGAAAACCTGATTCCCTGTGAGGAACCGGATGCCATTCCGCCCTGTCGGCGGTCCCCGCCCCTCAACTTCCTCCATTCCCATCATCGTGCCCGCCGCCGTTTTCGATCACCGGCAGAAACGTTTCACTTCACGCCGCGTTCATCGAGGAGTTTCTCGGCCTCGTCGTCCTTGGCCAGATCGAGCGACCGGGGCGCAGTTTGCTCGGCGATGCACGACCGGGGCCGCCGCAATGTGGCGGGCGGAACCCCCCTGTCCGGCGGATTACAATGCGGTGTGGACAGGGAATCGACCCGCCTTTCCCCATTTCCAGCGGTTGACCATGATTCCAACTCGCACAGCGATCGCGCGGAATACGCCATCTCACCGAGGCCAGAGCGGGTCCGCCGCGGAGACGATCGAAAGGGTGTCGCCGCCGGGAGATCGGGAGCGGCTGGACCGGTATCTCGCGGCGTTTTTGGCAGAGTCGAGGCGGAGGCACGCGGCCAATCCGCACGTGAGGCCGACGTTTGATCGAGCGGCGGAATTCGTCCTGAATGGCGGGAAGAGGCTGAGGCCGAGGCTGGCGCTGGCGAGTTATCGTATCCTCACGGACGGGGCGCAGCCGCCGCCAAGGGCCGTCTGGCGGGCGGCGGCGAGCCTGGAATTGTTTCACGCGTTCATGCTCGCGCACGACGATCTGATCGACAACAGCCTGACCCGTCGCGATCGGCCGACGCTGCACGAGGCGATCCGGCGCGATGCGCGGTGGGACGACACGGACGGCAGGAAGCGGAGCGCCGACCTGGGCCTGATCGCGGGCGATCTGCTTTGCGCCCTGGGAATGCGCTTGCTCGGACGGTCGGGGCTGGACGACGCAGCGATGGGGCGGGCGCATCGTCTGATCGCGGATATGCTGCTGGAAACGGGCGTGGGAGAGGCGCTGGACGTCTTGTACGGGGATTGCCCGCTCGGGGGTCTGAACGAGGGGCAAATCCTCGATGCCTACCTCGGCAAGACGGCCCGATACAGCGTTTCCGGCCCGCTGGTGCTGGGGGCGAGCCTGGCCGGGGCGGATGGCTCAATCTGCAAGGCGATCGGGAAGTTTGGCGACCTGCTGGGCCTGGGTTTTCAGATCCAGAACGATCTTGATGCCTTGACCGGTGCCGATCCCCGAGACGAATGCCCCGACCTGGACGGCGGCAAGCGGACGTGGATTCTCTGGACGGCCTACGATCGGCTGGGAGACGCGGGCCGCCATGCGATGCAGGCGGCGCTGACAGCCCCGATCGGCCCGGCGAGGCGATCGGTTCTACTCGATCTGATCGCCGAGAGCGGCGCCCTGGCCGAGTGCCGCGACCGGCTCGCATCGCTCCGCCGCGAGGCGGTCTCCGCGCTATCCTCCGCACCGCTCGATTCGACGCGACGGAGGGCCTTTCTCGGCCTGGTGGCGATGATTCCCCAGTGGGGCGGGCGTCACTGCCCGCCTACAAAAAAGAATGGCTCATGATGGGGGTTGCGGGGTGATGGCTACGCCGGGCCTCGGATGAGTAGGGCCGACTTCAGTGGGTCCTGTCCCCCGCAAGGATCCCCGGACAGGACCGACTGAAGTCGGACCTACCGGAGAACCTCGCGAAGGCCGATCCGCCACCACTCCCAATCGGTTCTGAGCCACAAGATGATATGTAGGCGGGCAGGGACGCCCAACCCTCGGGAAATCCGCCATGTCGTCGTCCATTGCCCCCCGTCCCACGCGATCCTCGCCCGACCATGCCGGAGCCCGCCGCGCCGTCGTCATCGGCAGCGGTTTCGGGGGGATCGCGGCGGCGATCCGGCTTCGCGCAAAGGGCTACGACACGACCATTCTGGAGATGAGGGACAAGCCCGGAGGCCGGGCGTATGTGTACGAGGACAACGGCTTCGTCTACGACGCCGGGCCGACGATCATCACGGTGCCGTTCGTCCTCCACGAGCTGGCCGAGCTGGCGGGGAAACGGCTTGAGGACTATGTCACCATCGTGCCTTGCGACCCGTACTATCGCATTAATTTTCACGACGGACGGACCTTCGACTATTCGGGCGATCCCGAATTGCTCGAAGCCGAGATCGCGAAGTTCAACCCCGACGACGTGGCGGGATACCGGCGCTTCCTGGCGTATGCGGCGAAGGTCTTTGATAAGGCGTTTACCGAACTGGCGGACCACTCGTTCCACTCGGTCTGGGAGATGGTGAAGGTCGCGCCCGACCTGATCCGCTTGCGGGCCGAGCAGTCGGTCTTCAAACGGGTGTCGTCCTTCATCAAGGACCCGGCGCTGCGGCAGGTCTTCTCGTTCGAGCCCCTGCTGATCGGCGGCAATCCGCTGCGGTCGTCGTCGATCTACGCGATGATTCATTATCTGGAGAAGACCTGGGGCGTCCACTTCGCGATGGGCGGCACCGGGGCGCTGGTGCGGGGCCTGGTCAGGCTGTTCGAAGACATGGGCGGGAAAATTCGCCTGAACGCGCGCGTCGAGGAGATCGAGGTTGAGCACGGGCACGTGCGGTCCGTCCGGCTCGTTTCCGGCGAGAGGGTCGAAGCCGATGTGGTGATCGCCAATGGCGATGTGGCGAACACCTATCGCAAGCTGATCCGGCCCGAGCATCGCCGCAAGTGGACGGATCGACGGTTGGAGAGGATGCGATACGCGATGTCTCTGTTCGTCGTCTATTTCGGGACCAACCGGACGTATCCGCACCTGCCGCATCACTCGATCGTGCTCGGCCCGCGTTACGAAGACTTGCTCGGCGACATCTTCGACCGCAAGATCGTGGCTGACGATTTCTCGCTGTATCTGCACGCGCCGACGCGGACGGATTCGAGCCTCGCGCCGCCGGGATGCGAGGGGTTTTACGTCCTCAGCCCGGTTCCTCACCTCGGCGGCGGGCAGGACTGGGACGCGATCAAGGAAGCGTACGCGGATCGGATTCTGGCGTCCCTGGAAAAGGATCATCTCGTGCCGGATCTGCGGAAACATCTCGTTTCGAAGCTCATCTTCACCCCCAAGGATTTCGAGACACAGCTTGACGCCTATCTCGGCTCGGCGTTCCAGTTCGAGCCGATCCTGACGCAATCCGCCTGGTTCCGGCCGCATAACAGGAGCGAGGACGTGGACGGCCTTTACTTCGTCGGCGCCGGGACGCATCCTGGTGCGGGGTTGCCGGGGGTGATTTCGAGCGCCAAGGTACTGGAAGCGTTCCTGTAAGGCGGTCATTGTCCGTCATCAAACGAGCGAAGCGAGTTACCGATGGCCGATTCGCTGCGGCGACAGATCCATATCCGCGCCTTGATGATCGGAATCGCCGCGGTCACGCCGTTCTGCGTCCTGGCGAGGATCGATGCTTACCTGGGCATCATGGCGGCGGCGTATGCGGCCATGTTCGGGATCTTGGCCGTACTCGGGTGGGACCGCGGGCGAGCGAAAGGCCCGCTGGGCCTCGCCGTGCTCCTGAGCGCGGCCCTCATCGCGTCGTGGTCGCTGGTGCGGGGCGTGATCCAGTACTCCGGTCTATGGCTGACTCGTCCGTCCTTCAGAGCGATCGCGGAGGACGTCCTTTCCAAGCCAATGAAGAATTTTGTCCGCTACGGACTGTTGGAACGCCTGGCGGCCTGGGAATCCTGGTCGCTCCTGCGCTGGTGGATCTTGTTCGCCGTGTTGACGTGGATCTGCTCGCGAAGGGTGGTGGACAACACGGAGCGGAGACGCCGATGGAGGGCCGTCCTCGCGTTCGCCCCCTGGTTGATCGTCATGGAACTGGGCTATCTCGGTGGGGTCTGGTTCGCCATGGGGCATTTCCGGATCGTCCCCGAACCGAACACGATCTGGGCTGATTTCGGGCATTTCTGGCACCGGCTCAACCCCCGGGTCCTAGGCATCTGGTTCCTTCGGTGCGCGATCCCAACGTTGATCGTGGGCATCGCGTATACCCGTACAGTCCTCCGATGGCCGTGGAAAACCGCGATCTTCTCGGCCCTGGCCTTGATTCCGATCGCCATTTACCTGTCGCTCGTCTGGTCATCACTCTACCTGGAATTTCTCAACTACCATTTCGTGCCATGACCTCGACTTACGACGAAACGGCCGGCGGAGTCCGCATCTGCCGACGGATCACCCGGCACCACGCCAAGACGTTCTATTTCGCGTCGCAATGCCTGCCTCACCAGGTCCGCGCCCATGCTTATGCCGTGTATGGCTTCTGCCGCTGGGCCGATGACGGCGTGGATTGCGCGAGCGACGCCGCCGAGGCGGAGAGGCGGCTGCAATTCGCGAGGGAGGCGCTCGATACGGCGTACGGTCATGGGGCCGCGGCGCCGGGTTTACTGGCGTTTCGGAAGACGGTTCGTGAACGGGGAATTCCGCGAAATCTTTTTGATGCCTTGCTCGATGGTATGAAAATGGACCTGTCGGTCACGCGCTACGAGGACTTCGCCGCGCTGGATCTGTACTGTTACCGGGTCGCCGGAGTCGTCGGGCTGATGATGACGCATGTGTTCGGGTTCAGGCATGATCGATGTTTGCCTCGCGCGGTGGCGCTGGGGACGGCCATGCAGTTGACGAACATCTTGCGAGACGTTCGCGAGGATTTTGAACGCGGGCGGATCTATCTCCCGCGGGATGAGATGGCCCGGTTCGGGGTCACGGAGCGCCAGATTGCGGAGGGGCGGATGGACGATCGATTTCGCGACTTCGCGCGGTTCCAGGTGGATCGCGCGCGGCGTCTCTATGACGAGGCCGAGGACGGAGTTCGCGACCTGATCGGCGACGCAAGCCGATTGACCGTCCGCGTGATGGGGCGGATGTATGGGGGGATTCTTCAAGAGATCGAACGACGCGACGGCGACGTGTTTCGATCGCGGGCGTTTGTGCCAATGCGACGAAAGATGGCGACACTGGGGGCCTGTCAACTCGCGACCTGGCGTGAGTCGCTGGGGCGGGTGTGGAGCGAATGAGCCCGGAACACCAAGGACGCCTGCGCAATGCCCGATCCCGACCGTTTCTTCAACTTCTCCACGCCCGGCGCACAGGAGTGGTGGTACTTCGATGCGATCTCCGACGACGGCCGGGACGTCCTCGTCCTGGTCTGGTACGCGGCGCTGCCGTTCGACCCGGATTATGGAGTCGGGACGCTCAAGCACCTGAAAAACCCGGGGAGGTGCCCGGCGCCCAAGGCGCTGGACCATTGTGCCGTGGGGGTGAGCTGGTATCGCGATGGAAAGACGATGGCTTATGCCTTGAATGGGTTTCGGGCACCGGATTTTGCCCACAGCGCCGAGCCGTTTTCGGTCTCGATCGCCGGGAATCGGTTATCCCGAGATGACGACGGCTACGAACTGCAGATCGACACCCCGGCGGTAGACGGCAAGCGGCGCATGGTCGCCCGAATTCGCTTCGTACCGGCGTCGGGGACGGAGCCGGTCGAGCGCGACCTCGGAACTCCGGACTCTCCCCACGTCTGGATTCTCGCGGCGGCCGATTGCCGGGTCGAAGGCGAGGTGACGGTCGGAGGGAGATCGCTGGCGTTTCGCGGGCGCGGTTATCACGACCACAACGCCGGTGCGGAGGAAATCTCGGTCGCGATCCGACGATGGGAGTGGGGCCGGTTCCACGATGGCCCGTTCACGCGGGTCTATTATCTTTCCGAACCGAAGTCCGGGCCGGCACAGGCCTTAATAGTCGTTTGCCGGGACGGAAGGCCGGAAAGTGTCCACGTCCCGTCGATCATCGACGGACTGGGGACCACGCGAAACGTCTTCGGCGTGAAGTCGTCCCGAATCCGAACCGTCGGCGAAATCGAGGAGTTCTGGTCCTGGATGCCGACCCGATGCGTGGATGATGGGCCGTTCTATCGTCGGTGGCTGACGGAAGGCACCGTTGTGACGACCGAGGACTCGGGAGAGCGCGACATTCGGGGCCTGGGCGAGCTCCTCGACACCCGGAATCTGAATCGCCCGATCTTCAACTGGATGATACCTTTCCGTCTCAAACGGCCAGGCTCTGGTGGAAAATCCGTGTCGTGAATTCCGGACGGATTCCGATGTGTCGGGTAGACCGGGCCGAAGGATGGCCCGCGGCGGTACACCAAGGATGGAGGATACAGAGATGCTGGTCCTGAGCCGCAAACGAGACGACGTGATCCTGATCGGCGACGACGTGCGGATCACGGTCGTCAAGATCGACCGAAATCATGTCCGCCTGGGGATCGAAGCCCCGGGTTCGACGAGCATCGTCCGCGAGGAATTGCTCCTCGACGCCGAAGATCGCGCCGCCCGATTGGCCTGGGTCGCCAGCGAGGCGTGACGTTGGCAAGGTTCCGGGATTCGATGAGAACGCTCCTCGCTCAGGAGCGTTCCGTGTCCCGATGGTACGGGGCGGCGAGCCGGATTCTCTTGATGGCCCTGAGGGGCCGGGGCTCATGGCCAGGGGCGTCTTACTCGTATCGAAGCGCCTCGATCGGGTCGAGCCGTGAGGCCTTCCACGCGGGGTAGTAGCCGAAAATCAGGCCGACGGTGACCGAGATGGAAACCGACGCGATCAGGGCGAGTAGCGACGGTTCGGTGGGCCAGTGGGCCAATCGTCGGACCAGGAACGAGGCCCCGCGCCCTACCAGGATGCCGGCCGATCCGCCCAGGACGCAGAGCACAATAGCCTCGACCAGGAACTGGCGGAGGATGTCCCGAGGACGGGCGCCGACGGCCATGCGCAGGCCGATCTCGCGATAGCGCTCCGTCACCGAGACCAGCATGATGTTCATGATCCCGACCCCGCCCACGACCAGGGAAATCAGGGCCACGCAGACGAGCAACCCCGCGACGAGGCCGACGGTCGCCTGCACGGCCTCGATGACCTCGGTGAAGTCCTTCACCGCGAAGTCGTCCTCGCCGCCGGTGCCGATCCGGTGCCGCTCGCGCAACAGGCGGGTGATCTGCTCCATCGCGGGCGAGATTTCCTCGGTCGAGGTGGTTTTCACCAGGATCGAATCGACGTTCGCGTGGCGCTCCAGGCGAGGCGAGTCGGCCTCCTGGACGACCGACGAGACGGGAAACAGCGTGGCCTCGGAGCGAGGATACTTGCGGCGAAGCAGATTGATCTGCTCGGACGCATCGCCGGTGCCGGCCGTTCCACCCTTGCCGCCCGGAGACGCGGCCGAGGCGCTGATCCGGTGCTTGACGGTCGTCCACGGGGCGAGCAGGATGTCATCCTGATCGTCGCCGATGATATCCGCGCCCTTGCGACGCAGGACCCCGATCACGCGCAAGGGCACGTCGTTCACGACCACTTCCTGGCCGATCGGCGATTCGTCGGGGAATAGCTCGCGGACGAGCGTCTGACCGAGGAGGCAGACCAGGCTGGTGTCGCGGACGTCGCCGTCGGTGAAGGCCTCCCCCTCGGCCATCTCCTCCCAGTCGCGAACCCGGAGGAACCCGGGCGTCGTGCCGAGGAACGACGACGGGACCCAGTTCCGATTGCCGCGAACGACCTGGCCGCGACCGTTGACGATCGGGGCCAGGCTGTCCACGGAGGGGCATTCTCGCTGGATCGCCTCGGCGTCCTCGGGGGTCAGCGTCTTCACGCTCCCGCTGCCGAGGCTGACCCCATTTCTCGACGCGGCCCCGGCCTGGACCAGCACGTTGTCCACGCCCATCTTGGTGAGGATCTGGCGGATCGCCACCCACGACCCCTTGCCCACCTCTGCGATGGCGATCAACGAGGCCACCCCGATGATGATGCCCAGCGTCGTCAGCGCCGATCGCAGCGCGTTGCGCCTCAGCGAACGCACGGCCATCGCCGCCGAATCGGCCACTGCCCGCACCGAGCCGACTCGTAACCACGGGCGACGAGCGTCGGGCCGTGGCGAGGATTCCGGGGCGAGCGGGGGCTGGTCCATCGGCGGGCGCTCGTCTTCCAGGATCAACCCGTCCCGCATCCGGATCACGCGATCGGCGTGGGCGGCGACGAGCGGGTCGTGGGTGACGAGCAGGATGGTCAGGCCGTCTTCGGCGTTGAGCTGGCGGAACAGGGCGAGGATCTCTTCCCCGGTCTTCGAGTCCAGGTTCCCGGTCGGCTCGTCGGCGATCAGGAGCGTGCCTCGATTCATCAGCGAGCGCGCGATGGCGACGCGCTGCTGCTCGCCGCCGGAGAGCCTCGCGGGCTCGTGGTCGAGGCGGTCGCTCAGGCCGACGCGCGTCAACAACTCAATGGCGCGATCGCGTCCTTCGCGGCCCTCGACCCCGCCCGCGACGTAGGCCAGGGGCATCAGGACATTTTCGAGCGCGGTGAGGCGGGGGAGCAGGTTGAAGTTCTGGAAGACGAAGCCGATCTTGCTGCTGCGCAGCCGGGCGCGCTCCTCCACGGTCTTGAGCGAGACTTCCTCTCCGTCGAGCCAGTATCGGCCCGAGGTCGGGCGGTCGAGCGCGCCGAGCAGGTTGATCAGCGTCGTCTTGCCCGATCCCGACGCCCCCATCAGCGCGACCATCTCGCCCCTCTCGACGGCCAGCGACCCGCCCTTGAGGACGGGCACGTCCACCTTGCCGCGAGAGTAGGTCTTGTAGATGTCTTCGAGCTTGATGAATGACACGGTCGGCCTCGTGAGTCTCACTGGAGCGTTCCCCTGGTCCCAGTGGGGCGGGCGTCCCTGCCCGCCTACATATCAAATCCCTTTGTAGGCGGGCAGGGACGCCCGCCCCACTGGG
>JAQGHR010000051.1 GCA_028291545.1 Planctomycetota bacterium
CCGAACGTCTGGCGGAAATCCATCGCCAGCTCGGCCACGTAGACGACGGCCTCGGGGTCTTCGCCGTTGACGTGAAAGATCGGGACCTCGATCATTTTCGCCACGTCGGTGCAATAGCGTGAGGAGCGGCCGTCGGCAGGGTTAGTCGTGAAACCGATCTGGTTATTCACCACGACGTGGACCGTGCCGCCCGTCTTGTAGCCGGTCAGTTGCGAGAGATTGAGCGTCTCCGCGACCAGCCCTTGTCCGGCGAACGCGGCGTCGCCGTGAATCAGGACGGGGAGGCCAAGCTTCCTCTCGACATCGTTGAACCGCTTCTGCTTGGCCCGAACGCGCCCTTCAACCACGGGGTTCACGGCTTCCAGATGGCTCGGGTTCGGGGTGAGGGACAGGTGGATCGTATGGCCATCGGCGGTCGTGCGATCGGCCGAAAATCCGAGGTGATACTTGACGTCTCCGTCCCCGGCGACGGTCTTCGGCGCCGAGCCTTCAAACTCGCTGAAGATCAGGCCGTAAGGCTTATCCAGGATATTGACCAGGACATTCAACCGGCCCCGGTGCGGCATGCCGAGGACAATCTCGCGGACACCAAGCCGTCCTGAGCGCTCGATCACAGAATCGAGCAACGGTATAAGCATCTCGCCGCCTTCGAGCGAGAACCGCTTCTGGCCGGCGTAGTGCGAGTGCAAGAACCGCTCGAACAGGGCCGCGGCGTTCAGCTTCCAGAGGATGCGTCGCTTCTTCTGAAGGTCGAACCCCGGCCTGTTGCGCGAGCCTTCCATGTATTCCTGAAGCCACTTCCGCACCTTGGGGTTGCGGATGTGCATATATTCGACGCCGATGGAACGGCAATAGGTCTCGCGGAGGATCGCGAGGATCTCGCGCAGGGTCGCCTTGCCCGAAGGGACGAGCGTGGTCGAGAAGATCTGGTCCAGGTCCGATTCGCTGAGGCCGAACTCTCCGAGTTCGAGCAGTTCGTGCGAATCACGCGAAGGTGAGAGCTTCAAGGGGTCGAGGTCGGCGAGGTAATGGCCGATTTCTCGATACGCCTCGATGAGGCGCGTGACGCCCGCCTGGGCCGCGATGGCTTGCGGGTCCACGGGGGCGCAGGGCAGGGCCTCGCCCGATGAGGCGAGTTCGTAACCCTCGAAAAAAAACCGCCAGGTCTCATCGACCGAGGCGGGATCGTGTTGCCATTTTGCGTAGTTCGCCTCGATCACTTCGAGGTTGGAACGACTCGCGACCGTCGAGCGATTCATGGAACGACATCCCAAGAGGGGAGAGCGCCGGTCCGAGGCCGATCGAGCCCGGGCCTGACCCCCGCCGTATAGGCCGATCCGCAGGGAAATGGGCACGAAGCCGCGTGCCACTCATGATCCCAGCATACCCAAATCGAGAAACAACCCAAGAGCGATCCGCCGGTTCTTCTACCCTAAGTATACGCACCCGGACACTCCTCCCAACGAATCCGATGCCGAAAGCCGGGAGAATCGTGGGTTCAAGGCGACCAGAACGATCCTTACAACCTGGAGACCCAATCCGGGAGCCCGAACTTCGTCTCGACCAACTCCTTGATCTGGGCATCGGGTATCAATTCGCCCGGCATCGAGCACACCTCCGCATCCCAGGCCGCGCGGATCGCCTCATCCAGGACGGCGGGAGGAAGGTCCAGATTCGTCACAAACTCATCATGAGAACGACCTTCGCGATAGCCGGGCTGCCGTCTTGGACTCCGCAAATAACGAGAGATCCGATCCACGGCGAAGTTATATAGGACAGTGGCATGGACGAAGAAGTGATGTTTCAGTCGCCGCTGCGCACTCCCTGCGATTTTTCTGCGACCGAGCGTCAAATCACCCGAGCCGTGAACCTCCACGGGCTGACCCAGAGATTGAAGCGACTCCGCAAGACGCGTGAGGATGAACCGTTGGGCAAAATCGACAGCGTCGAGCCCCGGGTAGGAATCTCGAGCCAGGATCACGGTGAAATTCCTGGCCCCCGACCCGATGACCACGGTCCCGCCACCGCTGGACCTCCTCGCGATCGGAACGTCATCCTCGCGGCATCGCTCGATCAAGACATCTTCATGGAGACGCCCCGATGCACCCAGCACGACGGCGTATCGAGGGAGTTCCCAGATACGGACCAGAGGGGCCAGGCGGCCCCCCTCGACCTCGTTGAGCAACGCCTCGTCGAGGGCGAGATTCTCCTCGATCGTGGGAAGGGTCTGATCAAGAAACCACAAGAGAGAGGGTTCCGAGGGAGCGTTGAACGTAGAGCGGTCCCTCGGATCGCCGGATGGACGAGGGCGGTCGTGAACCGCCCTCTGGAGGAGCAAACACGTCATGCGCTTCTGAACCACGGCGAAGGGATCATTCCTCGGGACGGAACAGGTCGTGGCACTTGGTGCAGGTGCCGGAGACGTTGGCATAGGCCTTCTTGACGTCCGGCTGCTTGGCGTCGTCCTTGCCGGCGGCGACCGCAAACTTCTCGGTCTCGCTGACGAAAGCGTCCATGAGATCGGTCCAGGCCTTCTTGTCCTTCTTCTTGTCCTTGGTCTCGACGTCATCCTCGCGGAATTCCTTGCCGATCTTCGTCAGGGTCTTGGTCGCCTCGACGATGTCCTTCTGGTTCTTCTTGAAGACGGCGGCCGTCTTCGTGTTCTTCATGATGAAACCATTCTTGGCCTGAACCACTTCCATGGCCTTGTGCAGCTTGGAGTCTTCATCACCGGCCACGGCCAGCGAAAGCCCGGCGGCCCCAAGACCGAGGAGAAGCGAGCTGAGAGCGAGGACGGAGCCCTTGCGGTAGTTCATCGGGTCTCTCCAGAGGGAAAACGCGTTGCAGGGAATCCCAGGCAGCGGCGGCCTGCGCATTGCGACAACCACCGGTCCGAAGCGGGTCGACAAGGCATAACCATAATACGTCGAACCCGCATGATCAAGCGGGCGATTCTCGACGATCCTGGCGCGGTCGTCGCGAAAATGGCCCTCCGCCGCCTCATTCGGCCCGAAACGCGATTCCCTGAGAGGAACCGAGTTTTTTTCCTCGATGGAAATTTGGCCCCGAACCGCCGATGAGACGACGCCCCTCGCACAAATACCATCGGCTCCGGACGCGAAACCGATCGCGGGAACCGCGGTCAAGCAGACGGGCCGAGCGTCATCCGTGGGCGGATTTTTCGCGACGAAATCGACCTCCACGCTCGATCAATTCCGCCCTGACCCGCGTCGGTCAGGTGAACTCGCGGCGTTTATCGGCTAAACTTCCTCTCCGAAGCGTCCCGGCAACCTGTCTACTCTTCAACCGCACGCGAGTTCCATGTCCGAGCCCATCGACTACAAGGCGGCCGGGGTTGACCTCGATACCTACGAGGAGACCATGCGCCGGCTGCCTCCTTTGCTCCGGCGCACCTATACGCCCCGAGTCCTTGACTGGCCGGGAGGATTTGCGGGGCTGTTCCGGCTCGACGACAAGATCGGCCTGCTCACGCGTACGTATCGCGACCCGGTCCTGGTGGCCTCGACCGACGGCGTCGGGACGAAGTTGAAACTGGCGTTCGCGACCGGCCGCCATTCCACCGTGGGTATCGACCTGGTGGCGATGTCCGTGAACGACTGCCTTTGTGCCGGGGCCGAGCCTCTGATTTTCCTCGATTACGTGGCGATGAGCCGCGACAATCCCGAGCTGACCGCCCAGATCGTCCAGGGGATCTCCGACGGCTGCGTTCAGGCCGAGTGCGCCCTGATGGGCGGCGAGACGGCGATCCTCCCGGAGTTCTACCAGCCCGGTGAATACGACCTTGCCGGCTTCTGCGTCGGAGTGGTCGACAAGAAGCAGACCCTGACCGGCGCGGAGATCCGCGCGGGCGACAAGGTGATCGGGCTGGCCTCGTCCGGCCTGCATTCCAACGGCTACAGCCTCGCCCGCAAGATCGCGTTCGAGCACGCCGGCCTGTCGCTCGATTCGTTCGTCCCGGAACTGAACCGGACGGTCGCGGACGAGTTTCTGGAGCCGACCCGGATCTACGTCCGCGCGCTCAAGACCGTCTACCGCCACTACCGGGTGAAGCGGATCATCCACGGGATCGCGCACATCACCGGCGGAGGATTGATCGACAACCCGCCCCGGATCTTGCCGGACGGTCTCGCGATCCGCCTCACGAAAACCTGGGCCGTCCCGCCCGTCTTCCCCTGGCTTCAAACGCTCGGCGGCGTTCCCGATGCCGAGATGTTCCGCGTGTTCAACATGGGGATCGGGATGGTCCTGATCGTCGCCGAATACTACGCCAATTCCATCGCCCGCACCCTGACCGACGAGGCTGATGTGCCGGCGTGGGTCATCGGAGAGGTCACCGAGGGCAACAAGGACGTCACGTTCGCGTGACCGTCACATCCCACCCGTCTGGGCGACCTTTTCCCCGGCGGGGATCTTGGCCTGAGTCTCCCGGATGAACTTGAGGAGGAACCCCGGGTCGGCATTGTATTCGGTCTGGCCGAGGACTTTTCCCTCCGGAGTGGCGATGACGTAGACCGGGCTCGAGTTTGAGCCCGCCATCTCGACTTCGCGCTCCTGATTCTTGATCGCAAGTTCCTCGCGCTGATCCGGCGAGATTGAACCGATGTCCACGAAATCGGTGTAGAGTGAGACGGTCACGAATTTCTTGAGTTCGGCGACGACCTCGGGCCTGGGCATGATGCCGTTTTCGACCTTGCGGCAATTCGTGCAGTTCAGGCCGGTGAAGTCGATGAAAAGCAGCTTTTTCTTGGCCTTCGCCTCGGCGACCGCGGCGTCATAACTCAATCCCCAGGCGACGCCATGGAACTTCTTTTCCTGCAAGATCGCCACGTCCGGGTCGGTGGAAGTGGCATGCACCGGACCCCGGATTACCGCCTCGGCCGTCTCTAGCTCTCCCTTCGCTCCCCGAGACGGTTGACCGGAATTCGAGCGAACGAGTTCGGCGACCTCGGTGACGGTGCGGCGGATCGTATCCTCGCGCGTATCCAGCTCGCCTGAGTCCGGGGGGAGGATGCCGACGATCTCGCTGTAGATCCGGCTATGCGGTGGGTTTCCGAAGAGCGCGGGGGCGAGGAACAAGCCGGCGGCCAGGAATCCCACGCCGGCGATCATCCGGATCGGCCCGACCTGGATCGGCTCGTGGTCGTGATTGGTGCGGAAGAGGCCCAACAGGTAGATACCGCAGGCGATGGACGTTGCGACCCACACGGTGAGCACAACCTGTGCGTCGATCCAGGCGCTGGACGACGAGGCGCCGAATCCAATCTCGGCGGTGTTCAGAAACTTGAATGCAAGCGCGATTTCGACCATCCCACCCACGACCTTGATGGCGTTCATCCAGTCCCCGCTCCGCGGCATCCTTCTCATCAATCCGGGCATCAGGGCCAGGAGGAAGAAGGGCAGGGCGAGCACACTGGAGAAGGTGAGCAGGCCAAGCACCGGATAGAAGAACTGGCCCTTCGTGGCGAGAATCAGCAACGTGCCAACGACCGGTGCCGTGCAAGTGAATGACGTGATGGTAAGAGTCGTCGCCATGAACATGACGCCGATGAGTCCGCCCTTGCCCTCGTTCTGGGCCGACGCATTGAGCAGGAAGCTCGGCAATCGGACTTCAAACAATCCCAGCAAGCTGAGCCCGAGGCCGATGAACGCGACCCCGAAGAGCAGGTTGACCCACTTATTATTGCCCAATTGCGATGCTCCGGGAGCGCCCAGAGCCGCCGTGACCGCCAACCCGATGGCGGTGAAGATTCCGATGATGGCGAGGCAGTACGCGAATGCCAATTTCGTGGGGGAGCCGCTCTTCGACTCGCCCTGCTTGACGAAGAAATTGACCGTGATCGGGATCATCGGCCAGACGCACGGCATCAGGACCGCGAACAGTCCGCCAAGTGCAGAATAGAGCAGGAATGAGAGCAGTCCGCCGTTGATGGCGGTACCGAGTTCTCCGTTCGGGGCCGAACCGGCGCCGGGCGTCGTAGCCACGACGAGCATGGCGACATCCGTCGAGAGATTGTCCGGTAACGAGGCGGAGCCATCCGTGACGATCGTAAGCGTCGCGTCCGGGACGGTCCAATACACGGGGAACATGCATTCATTCTCGTCGCAGATCTGGAAGAAGATCTGATTTCTGAGCGTCTTCTTTCCAGGCGTGGCGTCCTCGGAAACCTTGAGCTTGATGCTCCACGAAACCTCGTCCTCATGGAAAAGGACGGGCTCCTTGAAGTTCGGATCGTTTTTCAACCTGGGCGGGGCGGACGGCGACCAGGAGCCGACAACGCTCATCCCTGCCGTATCGAAGAAGTCGAATCGTGTGGCGGTCGGGGCGTCCGCCGGCTGCTTCGCGGCCTGAGCGTTGATGTGCCACGAGGGCTCGAGTTTCGCAGTGACCGAATAGGTCACCGTCTCGCCAGGTTTCGCTTTTCCGGGCGAGACGGCCGTGGAAAAGGAGATATCTTTCGATCGACGCTCAGCTTTCGAATCTTGGTTCTTTGGCTTCGCGACTGGCGGTCCTACCGTCCCAACGACCAGCGAGGTCAGCCACGCGTTGTGATTCCTGGGAGCGAGCGCCGAACCATCGTTGACGACCGTGACGGTCGCGTCGGGGAGGGTCACGTAGGTCGGGGGCTTGCAGCTCTTGGGATCGCAAATCTGGTAGTAAATCTGATTACGCAGCGTTTTCTTGCCGGGTTTCGCGTCGGCGGGAATCTTCAGCTTCACGCTCCATGAGACCCGGCCTTCGTGATACTCGACCTTGAGGTTATCGAACTGTTCGTCGAGCTTGACCTTGGGCGGCTCCGAGGGATTCCAGTCACCCGAGAGCGTGAGACCCGCTCGGTCGAAGAAGTCGAATTGCGTCCCGCGAGGGCCGTTGGCCGCCGGCTGTTGCTTGACGTACCCGTAGATATGCCAGGGAGCATCGACCTTGAGCGTGACCGTATAGGTGACCGTGTCGCCGGGCTTGGCCCTGGCCGGCTCGACCTTGGTGGTGTAGCTGACTTCCTTCGGTTTAAGCCGGGCCGACGTATCCTTTTTCTTGGGATGGACTTGCGCCTGAGCCGGGCTTGCCGCGGGACCGACAGCCAGGATGGCGATGAGCGTCGTCAGAACGGCGAAAGTCGCTCGACGGGGATGAACGCGCATGGCGGGAAACCCCAAGGGTTCGCGAGAGCCGGGCTCGGCCAACAATCAGGAGGACCGGACCGAATCAGTGTATCCTAGTGCAAGGCGAGAATACGGGCAAGGCAGGGGAGATCCTCGCAGATCCGCCCCAATCGCTGAAGTATACAGCGACAAGGGAGACGCGGACGCGCCGAATTTCGGAGCGATCCCGTCGCGACGAAAGGCAGAACCCCGGCACAAGGGTAGGCGAATTCGGGTTGACCGTCCGGGAGATCTCTCCTACGATCCGCCCCGCGACGGATCGCTCGATCGAACACCCTTCGACCCCGGCTCAAAGCGTCCTGACGCGAACGGACTCCTCTTCGCCCCGGCGAAGGTCTCGACCCGAGCGGAAACCCCATGCGCGCAGGCATTGCCCTGATCGTGATCGTCACGGCCGTGGCGACCACCGGCTACATGACCTCGGAAACACGGCGGAACCAGATCGTCTGGGACCACTGGGACGAGGTCAAGCGCGACATGCTCTATCGCAGCGGACAGCTCCGCCCGGAGCAGCTCGAAGAGGCGATCCGGCGCTATAATCTCAAGACGGTCGTGAACTTCCAGGTCCCCGGGCCCGGCGTCGAGGCCGAGCGGGCGCTTTGCAAGAGGCTCAATGTCGGCTTCCTGAACCTCCCGATGCCGGGAGACGGGTTCGGCAAGGAGCCGCAGTTCCGCGAGGTCCTCGCCGCCGTCGATGATCCCGCGCGTCGGCCCGTGCTGGTCCATTGCGCCCGAGGGACCTGCCGCACCGGCGCGGCGGTGGCCATGTATCGCTACGAACGCGACGGGTGGACGATCGAGGACGTCGCCGCCGAGATGAACCGGCAGACCTATCGCCAGGCCTGGCTGCCCGGATACGTCTACGCCATGGTCAAGGACAGGCCGAACGGCGAGCTGTTCGAGCCGCAAGTCGTCCGCGATGACGCAATGACGCCAGCCTCGCAGGAGCCGCCGAGATGAACAACGAGACCATCCAGGCCCGGCCCTCCGCCCGGACTCAACGCGTCGACGGCAAGACGACCGCAAGCGTTGCAGTCCCAAGACTTGTCACGCCCGCGGTGCTCCTGGTCGCCATCACCTCGGGCTTCATCGTCCTGGGAGGCGGCAGTCTGGAGTTGACGGATTCGGAGGCCCGACTGGGGTTGGCCGCCGGGGAATCGGTCGGTCCCCTCGCGCAGGTCTTCGGGGGATGGGATCCGACGCTGGCCCCGGGCAAGGTGCTGATCAGCCAGCTCTGGGCCTGGCTGGACGGAGGGACGTCCACGGGCGCCGTGCGCTGGCCCTCGGCGCTGGCCGCGGTGGCGATCGGCCTCCTGATGGCTCGACGGTTGACCCAGGTCCTTGGTGAGCGTGCCGGCGTGCTGGCGTGCCTGGCAATCCTGGGCACCCTGGGGATGATCGACGGTTCCGCCCTCCTCGGGATCGACGCGATGGCGGGCCTGGCGATCATCGGGTCGCTCGACCGAATCCTGTCCCGGGGGTCCGACTGGATCGCCGGTCTCTGGGCGGCCGGGGCCATCCTTCTCGGCGGCTGGCCCGCTCTGGCGATCGTTCTCCTGTGCGTGATCGTGATCGGGCGACCGGGCGGCGCGACCTCGATGCGCCTGGTCGTCCCTCCCGTCGCGGCGTTTCTCGCATGGTCGATCTGGGCGATTGCGAGCACGAGGGCCGAGGTGTGGGCGGCGGCCCTGACCTGGCCCGTCACGCAACCGTCCTCGCGGAGCCTGGCCCCGTGGGCGCTGGGCGCGGGCCTTCCCTGGGCGCCTCTGGCGCTGATCTGGGGGTGGCCATCCATTCGAGAAAGCTGGGACGACGAGGCTCGATCGCTGGTACGCGGGTGGCTCCAGGTCGCCGGGATCAGCGTCCTGGCGGGAACGCTCATCCCGGGTCTGTCGTCCGTCTGCACGGTGCCGATCCTGGTCGGGCTGGCCATCACGGCGTCGGCCTCCCTGGATCGTGCCTGGACCGGAGGCTTGCCGGCCGGACCGAGATGGTCGGTCACGATCCTGGCCACGATCCTCGGCCTTGGCTGGGCCGGTCTCGCCGTCTACTCCGGTGCCTACATGGCGGCGGCGCAGCCGTATTACCGCATTGTCGCGTTCGTCCTGTTGATCCTCGGACTCGGGACCGGTTTGATGGCCCTGGACGTGATTTCAAAAGGATCGACGCGAGGGGCGGTGCGGGTGCTGATCCTGGTCGCCATCGGGCTCAAGGTCGCGCACTCCGACGTTTACGTCACTGAGACCAACTATCGATTCGGAAAAGGCCCTTGGGGGCGAGCCGTCGGACAATATGTCCCGCCGAGGTCGCCGATCTACATCACGCACGACATTTCCCCCGCCCTGGCCCTGGCCACCGAGCATCCGGTACGGCGACTCCGGACCGAGGTCCACCTCAAGGCGGAACCGGGCGAGGGCCCCAAGTTCGTGTTGCTGACGCTCCCGGAGTTCGAGCACTGGCCGGACCTCGCGCCCAAGATTCTCAAGGTCCGGGTGTTCCAGGATGAATATGGGGGGACGCGGGTTCTGGCCAGAACGGAAGGGCGACTGATCCGAAGGGACCAGGAGTAATTCTCACTTCCCCCTCGCCTCCTTCTCATCGATTCCGCTGATCCCGAACCGTCGCGCCAGCTCGGCCTCGATTTCGGACCACTCGATCTCGCGCTCGGCGAGCAGAACCAGGGTATGAAACAGGAGGTCAGCGACCTCGTGGATCAGGTGCGCACGGCCCTCCGCGCCGGGCTCGGCGGCGGCCGCAACGACCTCGTCCGCCTCCTCGTGAATCTTGGGCCCGATCTTGGAGAGCCCCCCTTTCAGCAGGGAAGCCACGTAGGATCGCTCCGGCGGGTTCGCCTTCCGGTCGGCGATCACGGACATGAGCCTGGGAACGATCGAAGGGTCGGGCATCGCAGCGGTTCTCTCGGGACTGGGGTTCGAATGCCGGCTATTCTGCCAGAAAGAATGACTCGCGACAAAGCCATGGATCGCCCGGGGACGACCCGAAGATGGTATCCTGGACTTTGTGTCGTCCCGATCCGATTCGTGGCCTTGTGGTGAGTTCGTCTACCCTCCATGCTCGAAACCGAATTCGGCGTCCCCATCCCCGGCGAGATCCTGCCGGAATCCCAGTGGGCCAAGACCGCCATCAAGCGGATGCCTCTCCCCGGCGGGCTGGTCTGGTCGGAGATCTTCGGCCGAACGGCCCCGGTCGTGGTCGAGCTCGGGTGCGGCAACGGGCGGTTCACGCTCCTGAGCGCGATCCGACGGCCCGATCACGATCATTTCGCGACGGACCTTCTCCCGGTGGTGATCCGTTATGCGACCCGACGCGCCAACCAGCGCGGCCTCCACAACGTCCGGTTCGCCGTCAAGGACGCGGAGACGGTCGTCGGCCGATACCTCGCGCCCGGCAGCGTCGCCGAGGTCCATCTCTACCACCCGCAGCCCTACCTCGACCCCAGGATGATCAATCGCCGTCTTGTCACGCCCCGCTTCCTGGCGGACGTTCATCGCGCACTTCGCTCGGAAGGGCTTTTCGCGATCCAGACCGATAACCCGGATTACTGGGACTATATTCGCGCCGTGACCCCCGAGTTTTTCGCCTTCCGCGAGCTTGACGGACCCTGGCCCGATGCTCCAGAGGGCCGATCGCGTCGCGAGATCCTGTCCCGAAGCCACGGTCTTCGGATCTTTCGGGGCGAGGGCGTTCGGCGCGAGGACGTCACTCCCGACGCGGCACTCGCGCTGGCCGAGCGACTGCCGCCGCCGAGATTTCTGAGCCGCGGCCCCTGGTGTGAACTCGATTCGCTCGAATCGCGGAACGAGCACGAACCGGGACCGCGGCGGGATGATCGACATCGTCCCCGCCGGTAAGAATCTCGTCAGGGATCTAGCTGTCCGAGTCGGCGAGCCGCCCCGGGACGCCGCAGGAGGGCAGGACGTTTTTTCAAGCCAGGCTCTCTCAGGTCGAGGATCGGGAGGGGCGGAGCCGGCTTTGGCAGCCCGAGCGCGGCGGCCGCCTCGGCCTGAAATCGAGCGAGCTCCGGGTCGCGCGGGCGATTGTCTGTCATCCAGATGACCGACTTGTCGTACCACTCGCGGCCTTTCTCGGGATTTCCTCGACCGGCTTCCATGGCGGCGAGGAAGAACCAGTCGAAGCTATCCCCGCCCCGGCGGAGGGCCATGGAGCGATCGAAATCGGCCTGCGCGGAGTCGAGATCGCCCGCGCGATAGTGGGCGACGGCGAGTGTGTTGTAGGCATTTCCATCGTTCCGATAGAGGCCGACGGCCCGATTGCCCAGCTCGATGGCCACCTCGGGGTCGCGCAAGGTCGTATCGGGGCAAGTGACCAGCAGCCAGGCCAGGTTGTTCGCCGTGAGCGCATATTGCCGGCGGAATTCCGTGTCCTTGGGGAAGTCCTTGACGAGTCCTTGATACCGGTTCAACGCCTTGGCATAGGAGGTTCTCGCCTCGGCGTAATTCGATTCAACAAGCTCGGCCTGGGCTTTATCGAAGAACCCGTTTGCCTCGCGAAATCGCCTGGCTTCCGGCGAGATCGCCTTCCGAAAAAACTGGGGAGCCCGGCGGTCGTCCTTGAGAATCAGCCCCCGAATCCAGGGCACACGCTCCAGAACCTCCAGGTACGTCGTCCAGCCCAGCGATCCGATCAATCCTAGCCCGATCAGACACGAACCGAATGTGGCAAGCCGGCCCGCGGGGCGACGATCGGTCCGAGTTGTCGTCGGAACGCTAAGCCGCAGTTCCTGACGCCACCTCGAATTAGCCAGGAATGCATACCTGCCGACCCAGAGCCAACCGGCCGCCGATGCAATCGCGAGGCCCAGCAAGACCCCTCGGGGCAGCAAACCTGTTCGGAACGGACTCGGGGCCCGCACGGAGATGAGGGGCAACACCACCTCGAACGAGGCTCCCACGAGCAGGAAAAGCGTCCGCTCGATCCCCATGACAATCGCCGTGATCGCCGCCCCCTTGAGGAGCCGTCGGGAACGACTCAGGACGAGCGCCAGACCCAGAAGAATCGGCCAGACGGCCCACAAGGCCCCGGGAAAATCGATCCAGCGGATTCGCTCCGGCAAGACGAGCACCTCGGACCGATGCTCCCAGAGATATCGCGAGAGTCCGATCCCATCGGGATACGCCCTCACGATCCCGAGCACGACCAGCGCGACGCCGGAGATCATCGCCGCGTGTCGCGAACTTTCCGATGGCTCGGGAGTCGTCGGCGAGGTCGCTGGCTGTGAGATCGCGATGGAGGACATCCGGCGACTCCCGACGAGGGCAGGGCGGGCTCGTGAGGTGACTCTCTGATACAGTGTCACCGACGCCGGTCCCAAGGCGAAATAATTCCGGGAAATGGATCAGTTCCGACCCGATTCCACGCCCCTGCCCGTCAGCCGAGGAGGCACTTGCTCATTCCTCGTTAGCATCCGCCTCATCCTCGTGAAACTCGCGGCCCGCCAGCCACTGGTCGAGATGACCGGGCTCGGCCTCGTGACTCGACGGGAAATACTGCCGCTTCTCGGGTTTCCGGGCGAATTGCTTTCGTATCGTGAGGAAGACGCGGAGGAAAATGTACGCGAACACGACGCCCAGAAGCGGGTAGATCCAGTTGCGGGATTTCGAGGTCGGCTTGCTCTCGCCCTCTCCGGGAAAATGCGTGAGGCGGCCGACCAGCATCGGGGCGGGGCGGAACGTGTCGCGAGCCTGGTAGGCGAGCAGCTTCAGGAAAAAGCCGTCGAACATGACGCGCTGGCCCAGGTCTTTACCACCGGGCAACGTCGCCGGAACGTCTTCGAGGATCAAGCAGCAGGGATACATCCGCTGATCGAAATCGAGACTTCGGAACCAGACTTCATAGAGACGTTTCTTGGGAGTGAGCGTGGGATCCTGGTCGTCGAGCGCGTAGACGATCTCGGCATATCCGTCGAGATGGATCGGGATGCCGCGATAGCGTTTCGGATTCTTGAGGAGGTCGACGGGCGTGATTTCGCGACGCCCCTCGGCCGCGAGCTTGGCGGCTGGTGTCTCGCGAGCGCGTTCCAGGAGGAGGGCGAGGGCCTCGTCGTCACGGGCCGTCCGTGGGGTCTTGTCGAGCACCACCTTGAAGGCGACATCGGGATCGGCCGGGGGCAGGGGAGGCAGCGAGGCGATCGGCGTGGGCCTGGGTGCGGCCGGCTTCCTGGCCGCGAACCCGAAGTAGACGACCATCGGCCAGCCGATGGCGAGCATCGCCGCGAGGATGATCAATCGGGAGAACTCCGCCCCCCGGAAGAATCCACCCGCTTCGGATCGGCTCAAAGCGAGACTCCCGCCTCAAGTTCCGCGAAACTGATCTTGTTGATTTTCAGGCCGGAAAATACGTCGATTACCTTCATCAGCTCTTCGTACTTGAGGTTGGGGTCGGCCTGGATCACGGCCTGCTCGAAGAGGTCGCCCTGGGCGGGGTCGAGGAACTCCTTGAGCTTGGCGCGGAGTTGATCCATGCCCTGTAGCTCGTTCTCCTCGATCATGACCTTGCCCAGCTTCCCGTCGGGACTCGCGAAAAGCTGGGTGGTGATGGTCCGCAGCGAGGCCGGCACGGAGTCGTTCGGCGTCTTGGTATCGGGCGCCTTGGCGGCGTCCATTTTGATGGCCGGAGACGCCGGGAGGAGGTTCATGCCGAACTGCCCCTCGGACGGGGCGGGGTGATAGGTGAGGATGAAGAACGTCAGGAGCTGGAACGCCATGTCGAGCATGGGTGTGACCGGGATATCGACTTCCTGATGCTTCGACTTCTTCACGAATCAGCCCTCCGCGTTCATCGCCTTCAAGGAAAACTTGCGGAAACCCTCGGACTGACACTTCGTGATCAGCCGGTAAAGTTGCGAGTAATGCGTGTTCTTATCGCAACGGATCACAACGGTCGTGGGCAAGGAATTTTCATCGGGCTTCGGCAGGCCCTTCCGCTTCGCGGCACGGTCCGCCGACGACCTGAGGAGCTGCGCCTGGAGATGAATCTCCTTCATGGCGCTCTCGGTGTCGAATGCCTCGCCGTTCATGAGGAGCTTGCCGTCGCTATCGATGTTCAGGACGAGGCGATCCGGGTCCGCCGGGCCGCTCTCGGTCGGCGAGGCCGAGGCCGCGACCGGCAGGCGGACGCGCTGGTCGTTGTTGTCGTTGCTGAAGTTGATCACGAGCATGAAGAACGTGATCAACTGGAACACGACGTCGAGCAACGGCGTGAGGTTCGGCTCGGCCTTGATCTCGCTCGAAACGCTGCCGGACACGGCGGGTCTCCCAATCGATGCCGAGTGGGCCAGGCCCACCATGTCTCAAGAAGGAGGGTGGGCCGAGCCCACCCCGGGATCATGCCGGGTTGGCGGCCTTGGTGGCGGGAGCCTTGGCGGCCTGATAGAACGCGCCGATGGTGCGATCGGCCACCTTGGTTGCCTCAAGCGCCATCTGGGCGATCCGATTCCGGAACATGGCGTAGAAGAAGATCGCGGGCACGGAGAGCGACACGCCTTCGAGCGTGATGAACAAAGCCGTCGAGATGCCCCGCGCCACCTCGTCCGGCCTGGGCTGGCTACCGGCCGCGTTGGCGATCGTCTGGAAGCTCTCGATCATGCCCCAGATGGTGCCGACCAGCCCGATCATCGGGCCGAGGGTGCCGATCGTCGCGAGATAGCTGATGCGGCCTTCCATGGTGATGACGACCTCGTTGGAGGTCTCGTTCATCGCTTCCTTGGCCTCCGCCCGACCGTTGGGGAGGTTGGCGATCCCCGTGCGGACGACCTTGGCCAGGAACGAATTGTCGTCGCGGCAGGCATCATAAGCATCCTGGAACTTCTTGTCCTTGATCGCGGCTTCCAGCTTCTCGATGAGCGCCGGGGGGACGGCCTCGCTGAGGCGGAACTCCATGAATAAACGGATCACCAGGGCCGTGAAGTAGATCGAGAGTGCCACGAGGAAGAATCCGATCGGCCCAGAGGCGTCGATGGCCCACTGGAGCATCGATCGTTGCGCTTTCGGAGCTTCGGGCACGGCCGGCGCGGCGGCTTTCTCGACAGCCGCGGGCGCTGCGGCTGCGGGCGCCGGAGCGGGTGCCGCGGCATCTTTCTTCGCGTCCTGGCCCATGGAAATCGAGGATGGAACCAGAGCCAGCACGCCCACCCACGCGGCGGTCACGGCGGCCCAGAGTAAAGCGCGGCGCGTCCGCGTACGAGACAAGATCGACATCGACGAACTCTCCCTGAGCAACGGGGCCGATCGAGGTGAATCGGGGGGAGCGGACCACGCGTCTTTCGAGTGCGGACCGGAGTCATCGCCCTGGTTTAGACGCGGAAACGAGGAAAGAATTCACGCCCTGCCCGGGACCGGGATCACGACGAAATCCCTGACTTTTTCCTCCAGATCACTTTCCATCATCTGATGCATCCTGTCAATTCCCGCGCGAGGAATCCGCGAATTGGCCCGGACCGGTGGTGACCTGGCCGTCGAGATCGATTGTTCAGGCGAACGGAATGCACCGCCCGCCCTCGCCACGGAAACCTTTCATGCTCTGTGGAAATTCTCGGATGTTGATGGAAGCAGGAACCAAGCACCGCCCCTCACTAGGCTATCCGGGATGTCCCTTTTCTGCCCCGAAGGGGCGGCATCGTGTAGCCCCGGGGCGCCAGCCCGGCGTCCGGTCCCACGCGAAATCACCGAGCCCCGAAGGGGCGACATTGGGGGGATGCCGCCCCTTCGGGGCTGACGAGATCCGGCCGATCGGAGCTTGAAAATCGCGCTTCCTATAGCCTCCCAGAGGCGCGAATCCGGGCCTTGCGACCCTCAATTCGCCGACACCGAGCCTGGCCGATGGGGCGGCAGGGGCAACCACTGGAGCGCGTGAGCTTCGGGAACGGCGGGGGCAAGCGCTTCGGGCGTCGAGGGGAGGAGGGTATTCAGGAGTCCTCGAACATTCGCGGTCCCCTCCGGGGCGCGGGCCAGAGGCAAGGCGCGAAGTCCCTGGACGAGCACCGCATCGGGTGCGAATTCGCCGCCCAATCCGCCGGCCAGCGATAATTCGCCGTCGGCGTTCATGGCGAAACGAAGGCCCAGGGCCTGGAAGTCGATGTCCGATCGCTTTTCCTCGAACGAAGCCGGGAGTCGGAATCGCATCCGCGATTCGAGGGCTCGCAACAAGCCGACGCTGATCGAGCCGGGACCGGCGGTGAGCGTCCCCTTCGCCTCGACCCAGCCGGGGCCTTGTTCCACCGGTCGTTGTGCCCATCGGCAGGAATCGATCGCAATTCGGGCCAGGCCGCTCAGCCGGTGCCCGGCGAACCGGCGACCGACGACGGAGGCCAGGTCGGCGTCCGAAAGCTCTCCCTGGAAGGACGCCTCCCAGCCCTGCCGATCGCGACGGGTCAGGGTCAGGCTCCCCTCCAGGCTCGCGGATGCGCCAAGCCAGGAATTCACGTCGAAAAACGGGACGAGGACCTGGGCCGGGACCCGGCCATCCATCGTCTTGACGTTTACGGTTGTGACCGAGGCCCCGGCGACCGTCTGACGGCGCACCACCAGCTCGCACCGGGTCCGGCTACGGCGACCTGGGTCAAGAATGAGGTAGCTTGCGTTCAACGTGGGGGTGGCCCGGTCAATCTGGAGGATCGCGGCAAGCTCATGGATCGTCTCCGTGCCGGTGGCCGTTTCGAGGGTGCATTCCTCGGCGACCAGGCCGATGCGTTCCGCGTCCGAGGTCGCGAGGCGTCGCATCATGGAAATGACCTGTTCGAGCGCATCCTCGGCCCCATCGCCCCGCAGGTGAAGGCGATCGATCCGCAGAGTCGTCTCGGTGTTTTCGCGGGTGACTCGCAGTATGTCGGCCCGAGCAAATTCGGCGTGACCGGCATGATCCAGTCGCAGAGAAACGCCGCGGAACACGTCCACGTCGGGGCGAGGATGGCTTGCGTGATCGACGCGGACGAGGACGCCGAGCCGACGACCGATTTCAGCCTCGACGTCGCGCAGGTGAGAGGGCTGGCGGACCCGATAGGCGCTGTGGGCGACGTATGCGGTCGGAGCGATCGTCAGGAGCGCGAGCGCGAGCGTGGCCGCGACCTGGCGGCGTGGGCGGGTGAGCATCCTTGCCGTGCCTCCATCAGGACGAGCCGATCGGCCCGGCGCCCGGGGTCACTCCGCGCCCCAGCGCTCCAGACGCGCGCGGTCCAGCTCGTGGATCGCGCGCATCGACGCCCGGATCGCATCCAGGCTCGTCCCGACGTATTTTTCGACCACCGCCGCCGCAATCTCGAACGCGATCACGTTCTCCACGATCACGCTCGCCGCAGGGACGGCACAGACGTCCGAACGCTCATAAGCGGCCGGCTGCGGCGATTTTGTCGTCATGTTGACCGACGGGCCTCGCGAGGCCAGCGTGCTGATCGGCTTCTTGGCCGCCCGCACCACGATCGGCATCCCGTTGGAGGTGCCTCCCTCGATACCTCCCGCGTTGTTCGTCGGGCGGCGGAACCCGAATAACCGGTCGTCCTCCGGAAATCCTGCCTCGAAGGCGATCGGGTCCATGACCTTCGAGCCTGGCCTTTTCGCCGCCTCGATGCCCAGGCCAATCTCGACCCCCTTGATCGCCTGGATGCTCATCACCGCCAGGGCCAGCCGAGCGTCGAGCTTGCGGTCCCACTGGGCGTGGCTGCCCAGCCCGATGGGGCAGCCGGTAACGATCGTCTCGGTGATCCCGCCCAGGGTGTCGCCCGCCTCGCGAGCTGCATCGATGGCCGCGACGATCGCCGCATCGACCGAAGGATTCAGCGTGTAGACCGGGCTGGCATCTCGAATCGCCTCGTCGAGGGACAGAGGGACGGCCTCGATGCCTCCCAGCTCGCGCACGTAACCGAAAACCTGGATCTCGATCGCCCTGAGAAGGAGCTTTGCCAGGGCTCCGACCGCGACTCGAAGTGCCGTTTCCCGGGCGCTGGCCCGTTCGAGGACCTGTCGGATGCCGGTCTGGTAATTGATCGCACCCGCCAGGTCGATATGCCCGCCTCGCGGCGACGAGGGTTCCTGGAGACGTTCCAGCTTGGCGTCGTTGTTGATCAGGCGAAGTGTGATGGGAGCGCCGGTCGTGACGCCGTGGAAGGTGCCGGAATCGACGATGACGAGGTCGGTTTCCAGCGTTTGACGCTTTCCTCGCCCATATCCGCCCTGCCGGCGCTTCAACTCATGATTGATGAACGCGGCGTCAATCGTGACGCCCGAGGGGAACCCCTCAACGATGGCCGTGAGCGCGGGCCCGTGCGATTCGCCGGCCGTCAGGTAGCGGAGCATGTCAGGTCCAGGGGAAAGCTTGCCCGGTCAGGATTTCGTAACACTCGATATATTTTTCGCGCGTCCTGGCGACCACGTCGTCCGGCAGGGGGGGCGGCGGACTTTGCTTGTCCCAGCCGGTCGTTTCGAGATAGTCGCGGACGAACTGCTTGTCAAAGGATGGCTGAGCGCCGCCGGGCTTGTAAGACGCGGCGGGCCAGTAGCGTGAGCTATCCGGGGTGAGGACCTCATCGATCAGGATCGGCCGTGGCCGGTCTGGCACGATCCCGAACTCGAATTTTGTGTCGGCCAGGATCAGGCCCCGTTCCTCGGCGATCTCCCTCGCGCGCTGGTAAAGGGATCGTGACCGGTCGCGCAAATCGTTCGCGAGGTCGTCCCCGATCGCGCCTTTCATCCGGGCGAAGCTGATGTTTTCATCGTGTCCAGTTGCCGCCTTCGTCGCCGGTGTAAAGATCGGCGCGGGGACGATGAGGGACGATTCCAACAGATTCGACGCGATTCGTTCACCGCAGACCGTCCCACGGTCGCGGTATTCCTTCCATCCACTGCCCGAAAGGTAGCCGCGCACGACGCATTCGAACGGCACGACCTCCGCCTTCCGAGCGATTACCACCCGACCGGTCAGCGCGTCGCGGATCTCATCACCCAGGTTCAAGCCCGCGTCGTCGATGTCAGTCGAGACTCGATGATCGTCGGTCTTCAGCTCATCAAACCACCAGTTGCTCAAGGCCGTGAGGACTCGGCCCTTATCCGGGATCGGCGTGGGCAGGACCCAGTCGAACGCGCTGATGCGATCGGTGGCGACGATCAGGAGACGGTCCACCCCCAGGTCATACACGTCGCGGACCTTGCCTCGACGCCTGGGCAGTCCGGGCAGGTCCGTCTCGAACAGCGCCACGTATCCATCTCCGCCAGGCGTTTCCGTCAATCTGTCCGATTGACGAAGGTGTTTTCGATTCCTTCGGACGCAAATCCGCAACCACACACGGAGAGCTTACTCTAACGCTCACGCCTTGGAACCGGCAAGCGAACCAGGGCGTGTGGCGGGGCGACTGCAAGTCCGGATGGTGTCCAAAGGTGCCGTCATTTCGAGGATTCCAGGTGTCTGGGGCCGGTCTCGCGGCGAAATCGAGCCCCGAGACGGATCGTGCGATCGAAACCTCCTCCCGTCGCGATAATGTCCCTGAGGAGAGCGGAATACGCCCGCGCCGGCATGCCAAAGCGCAGGCAAAGAGAGTTTCGATTCCTCTCGGTGGATTTTTATTCGGTCTGCGACAGACCCAGCCATGCGGAGATCAGGCCGTTTCCGTCCCCCCATTTTCCGGTTCAGCGCCGCGAACTCGCGTTGAACCGGCTTGAAAGCACGGGATCGAAACGCTATGATCGTCGATCCGCATCGGAGAACCTCGGTTCTCTCTGCGCAGTCGAGAAGATGACGATGCCGCCAAGGGGTCCGGTCCGATGTCGATGGATAAGAGCTTGAAGAAGGGCGGCGGGCTGGCCCGTGCCCGCAACGTACTGAACCGGGCCGAGAGGCTCGCGCTGCTCCAGGAAGACGAGCGCTGGAAGCCGGAGCAGGGGGTCTTTAACTTGCCCAAGACCAAGTATCGTCGCCTGGCTCCCGGTCAGTCCGGCCCGACGCGACCCGGCGCGGGAAGCTGAATCAACGCCCCGCGCTGCGATCGGGGGAGCGGCCGAGGCGGCGATCATTGCGATCGAGCGGTCTGACCGACCGTCTCCAGGATCGGTTCGTCATTTGACGGTCCCAAGCTAAGTCGACGCGCCCGACCCCGACTCGATACCGAGCGACCGAAAGCCATCGGCCCGAAATGACGTACACGCTGCCCATCTTCTGCGCGGCGATCGTCGCTTCGAGCTTGCTGGGCGGCCTGCTTCCCCTCTCGACCCGGCTGACCCATACGAAGCTTCAGATCTACCTGAGCTTCGCGGCCGGAACGATGTTGGGGACGGCGTTTTTTCACATGATGCCCGAGGCCGTCAAGCTCGGCTCGGAGAATACGCTCCACTGGTCGGCCGCCGGACTGCTGTCCCTGTTCTTCCTGGAACGGTGGTTTGCGTTCCACCACCATGAAGCGCCGGCCGACCCGTCCGAGCCGTGCCCGATCCATCCTCACGAGCATTTACATGGGTCGGGCCATGCGGCGGGTCTGATCGTGGCCGAGGCGCCCGGCGGTCTGGGACCACAAAGCAAGGGCACCTCGCTGCATTGGGGCCTCGCGGCGCTGGGTCTGGCGGCCCATACGATTGCGGGAGGGATCGCGCTGGCCAGTGCGGTGGCCTCGGGCTCGTCGGCCACGGCCTGGGGTGTCTTCCTGGCCACGATCATCCACAAGCCGGCCGACTCGTTGACGATCGTCAGTCTGATGCTCCGAGCGGGCGTCGCGGCGAGGAACGCGCATCTCGTGAACTTCGGGTTCTCCCTCCTGATCCCGATCGGGGCCGTTCTGTTCGGTGTGGGCTCCAGGATCATGGGCGGCGGGGACTCCCACCCGTTCACGGCCGCGACCCTGGCCTTCTCGGCCGGGACGTTCCTTTGCATCGCGCTGAGCGACCTCCTTCCTGAACTGCAATTCCATGCGCACGATCGGGTTCCGCTCTCGGTCTCATTGCTCGGGGGCTTCAGCCTGATGGCGGCGGCGAGCTGGTGGGGTTGAGTGGGACCGTCCAATCGAGCGGATCAGGTCTGGAAAGCCATCGCTGAGTCCGAGGTTGAGCGGTTATCATCTTTCATGTGTGATGGTTCGGACGACGGGACGATCGCGAACCCAACCCCATGGCGGGAGGAAGCGGCCATGTTTCTATGCACAGGGCTGTCGCGGCAACTGTCCATTCTGGCCGCGTGCCTCGCTCTGGCCGTGGTCGAACATCCTCGCGTCCTGAACGCTTTCGAGAAAGAAACAGCGGGTCTGAGCCGGCTGTCCGTTCGCCTCGTCGACGGTCGAGCCCGTCCCCTGCACGCCCCGAAAGGGGGGACCTTGGTCCTGGTCTTCTGCTCGTCGGAATGCCCGATCTCGAATGGGTACAGTCCGACCTTGAATGCCCTGACCTCCAGGTTCCCCGGCGAGAAGATGACGATGCTGGGGCTTTTCGTCGATCCCGACCTGTCCGACGAGGCCATCGGCACCCACGCGAAGGAATATCTCCTGACATTTCCCTCGGCCAGCGATCGCGCCGGACGGCTGAGCAAGACGCTGGGCATCAAGGTCACTCCCGAGGTCATCGTGATCGATGATCAGGATCGGATTCGCTACCGTGGTCGAATCGATGATCAGTACGCCGCGCGCGGAAAACAGAACGCAAACCCGGTGAGCCACGAGCTTCGTGACGCCATTGAGGCCGTACTGGCCGGACGCCAGGTGAAACGGCCGCACGTCCCCGCTGTCGGCTGTCCGCTGCCGGAGCCGGTGAAAGAGGAGGCCGATCGCACGCCGAAATGAAACGCGACCGGCCTTCGTTCTCAGTTCATTTCCGGTAAGAGCGGCCCGGCGAGTCCCTGCAGGAAGAACAGCTTGCCGGGAAGGGTGGGCATGAATGAGCTGGGCACCCACATGTTCGGCCCGTAGCGAAGGGTCATCCAGAGGCTCAAGCCTTGCCACTGCATGCCTCTTCCGAAGATGCCGTCGGCACCGCCGATGATCCGGTCGGCCTGCAAGAACAGCCCCGGACCGATCGTGTTGGCGAACGCGGGGACGAGCGTCGTCCGGCTCCGGAAGCTGGTCAAGGCGTTCTGCTCGATCGTGAGCGGATGAAGCCGTGCTCCCAGGCGATGCGTCTGTGCTCTCCATTGTTCAACGCTCGCGAATTCCTCAGCGAAGTGGGGCTCCCAGAACGCGATGTGGCAAACCCGGCCGATTCCGAAAATGACCGTCAATTCGGCACTCTTGGCCTTGAGGGCGGCAATCTTGTCGGCATATTCGGGCAGGTGATGGGTCGTGGCGAAATTGCGGTGCGATTTGGGCACAGTCAGCGGCCCGAGCGGCCCGTAGAAGGCCGATTCCATCGCATTCTGAAAGGCGCCGGGGTTATCGGAGGGGAGGGTCCGGCCGTCCCGGTCGCTCCACTCATCCATGTTGAAGCCATGAACGTGGTCGCACGTCACTCCCCACTCCTTGAGGAAGTACACGGCCCAGCGATACATACCCATGGGCCCCACCGGAAGGATCAGCGCCGAGTCTCGCCCCTCGTCGCGAGTCCGGCGGATCGTCTTCGCAATCTCGTGGCCCAGCATGACGTCGAAGTCTTCGAGGGTCGCACACGCGATCGGCTCGAATCCCGGATGCCAGAACTCTTGGCGCTGGGTCACCGCGTGGGCAGGATGGGACGCGCAGGCATCGATCCTCGCAAGGTCCCACCCTTTGGGGAGGAAGCCATCCATCATCGAGCCTTCGAAGGTCGTCAGCAGGTTCATCACGCGAGTCCTACGCGGGCCGGGTCGTCGTCTCGGGATACGCCGACATCTTGCCACGGGACCTCGCCACAATCCAGCCGCGCGGGGATAACGCGATGATCCGCTGGGTGTTTCTGGATATCGGCGGCGTCATTCTCGACGAGGACGTCTTGACCTACCACGTCTTCACGCGGCACGCCGAGGCGATCCTGGAGAAACATCCCGGGTTGACTCTTCTCGACCTCATCATGGAACGTGAGGCCGCCGTTCGAGGTGGCGCTCTCTGGCCAGTCTTCGAGATGGCCTCGCGCTATCTCGACGAGGAGCACGTCGCGAGGATCTGGGAGGATACGGATCGCGAGGTCCGGTCCCGATACGCCGATTTCCTGCCACCGCTCGCCGGGTCCGTGGCGGCCATCCGGGATCTGGCCAGTCGCTACCAGCTCGGCCTGATCGCGAACCAGCCCGCCGAGGTGCGAGGAACGCTCGACGAGCTTGGCGTCCTGCGATACTTCATCGTCGTTTGCCTGAGCGAGGAAGTTGGGTTCACCAAGCCGGATCGACGCATCTTTCAAATCGCCCTGGATCGGGCCGGAATCCCCGGAACCGAGGCGCTCATGGTGGGTGATCGAATCCGACATGATATTGCGCCGGCTTCCCAGCTCGGGATGGCGACCGCGCTCATACTTCGGAATGGACCGCGAGACGATGCGATCTCTCGGGCCGGTTCGGACTTCTCGGCCTATCAAGCCTCACTTCGGCGACGTGAAGCCGAGGAAAGTCTGGTTTCCGACTCGGGAACGAATAAAATAGAGAGCCTGGAACGGCTGACCTGCCTGCTGAAGGGATTGCCATGATGGCCATCGCCGTGTGTCGATCGTCCGGGCATTGCGTGGTAATTCGGATGGGACGAAGATCGCTCGCGTGATGACCGGAACAACACTGGCAACGGAATAGGGAGTTCGAGTCCGACTATGCGTTGTCCGCCGGGAACGGATCGCCGAATCCTGGTCATCGATGAATCCCGGGTCTCCAGGTCGCTCGTGCGCGAGCATTTGCAGGAAGAGTCCGTCGTCATCGTCGAGGCGGAGAATGGCCGGGATGGGATGGCTCTGGCCAGTCGAGAACGGCTGGACCTGATCCTCATGGATCTGTCGATGCCGATCGGGGACGGATTTGAGACCATCCGGCAGTTGAAGGACGATCCTCGCACTCGCGCGATCCCCGTTATTTTTCTCTCGGCGGAATCGGCCTCGGCCGCCAAGGCGAAGGGGCTCGATCTGGGCGCGGTGGACTTCATTTCCAGGCCGTTCGATCCCGTCGAGTTGAAAGCTCGCGTGCGTGCGGCCCTCCGGACCAAATCCCTTCAGGACGCGCTGGAAGAGCAGGCTCACCTCGACGGGCTGACGGGCCTGGGTAATCGGCTCGCACTCGAGGAGCGCCTCCTGGCGGATTGGAATCTCTGCAATCGTCGAGACACCCCGATCTCGCTGCTGATCGCCGACCTCGACCGCTTCAAGGCCGTGAACGATCAGCACGGTCACGCCGCAGGCGATGCGATCCTGCAACAAATCGCATCGGTCCTTCGTGACTCCGTTCGCGATGGGGATTTTGTCGCGCGATATGGCGGCGAGGAATTCGTCGTCGTGGCACCCGATTGCGACCTCGGCGGGGCCATTTCGATGGGGGAGCGGTTCCGATCCGCGGTGGGTGCGATGAGGACACCGACGAAATCGGGGCACATCGTCATCACCACCAGCGTCGGTGTCTGTTCGTGCCGACCCATGGAAAGCAGCCCGGGTGAACTTCTCGGTCACGCCGATTCGGCGCTCTACCAGGCGAAGTCGGCCGGGCGCGATTCGGTCTGGGTCAACGATCGAGGAATCATTCGGGCGAGTTCGCCGTCGAGACACGGAGACGGCGCCTAGCGCAAGCGACCTCGGCAAAGCAATCACCGAGGCCGACCAAGCATTCCGCGGTGGGGCTCAGGAGACGCGGATCACCACCTTGCCCGTGAGCGTGCCGGCCCCGTGGAGCGTGTTATCCTCCAGGAACTGCTCGGCCTCGGCCGTCTGTTCGAGCGGGAATTCCTTGCCGATGATGGGGTGCAACTTTCCTTCCTGCGCCCATCGATTGATATCCTCGGCGCATCGCCTCTGTTCCAGCGGGGTGCAATTGAACATGGCGAAGCCGTGAATCGAGCAACATCGCGGGTAGAATGCGCCCAGCGGGAGCGGCGGCTTCGCGGCTCGGCCCGCCATCAAAATCATCCGGCCTCGGACGCGGAGCAGGGGGATGGAGATCTCCAGAACAGGTTCGCGCTGCGTCTCG
The DNA here is from genome assembly GCA_028291545.1 of Planctomycetota bacterium. Lineage (GTDB taxonomy): Bacteria > Planctomycetota > Planctomycetia > Isosphaerales > Isosphaeraceae > JAQGHR01. The sequence goes on from JAQGHR010000051.1 coordinate 25,249, forward strand.
AACCAGATATCCACCCCTTCGGGGGCGAACTCGCGGATCTTGGAGGGGATGTCGTCCGTCTTGTAGTTCAGTGCGACCTCGGCTCCCAGGTCGAGGCAGAGCTTGACCCGCTCGTCACTCCCGGCCGAAGTGGCCACGCGAGCGCCGGTGGCCTTGGCCATCTGAACCACCATCGAGCCGACCCCACCGCTGCCGCCGGGGACATAAATCGACTCGCTCGCCCGCAAATTTCCGGACTGGAAGAGGCCGACGTGCGCGGCGATGCCCACCAAGGCCATGGCGGCTGCGTCCCGATCCGTGACATTTTTTGGTGTCGGATAGAGCCACTCCTCATGGACGGACGCGAGCTCCGCGCACGTTCCTTGCCGACCGAGTAAACCCTGGTTGGACCCCCAGACGCGGTCCCCTTCCCGGAATCGCGTGACTCCGGCGCCGACTTTCTGGACGGTGCCCGCGAGGTCGCAGCCGACCACATACGGGTAGGCCATCGGCATCGGGACCAAGCCCGAACGTAAGTAGAGGTCGATCGGGTTCAGAGCGGCATAGCCGACGCGTACCAGGACCTCGCCGGGTCCCGGCTCCGGATTCATGAGCTCGCCGACCTGGATGACGTCGGGCGGTCCGGTGGATTCAATATAGGCGGCTCTCATGACATCGGCTCGCTCAAGGGAGTGGTGAGGTAATGGGGCGGGGCATCAGCCCGGCACTCCGACTTCGATGCGGCCGTCCGTGACGCGGACAGGATATGTGGGGACTTGAGTCCTCGGGCTGTCAAGCCAGCGACCGTCCTCCAGGCAGAAGCGCCAGCCGTGCCACCTGCACGTCACGGTCTTGTTGCAAATCTCGCCGTCAGAAAGCGGGGCGCCCTGGTGCGGGCAGGAGTCGTCGAGGGCGAAATACTCGCCCGAATCGTGGAAGACGGCGATCATGCGATCGTCCACCTCGAACGCTCGGCCTTCGCCCTCGGGGATTTCGCCAACGCTTGCCACGGGGTAGTACGTGATCGCTGAGGACACCGAAGAGACTCCCTGTCGGATGAACGTCGACGTGGTCGGGAAGGCTGCCCTTGCGAGTGCCCCCCTGCGCAGATCATCATAGCGGCCGAGTCGGCGAGAGCGAAGCCCCAGGAGTTTCCCCGATGAGCGAACCGACCCCGACAAAAGACGCGCCAGCGGCCGGCTCGCTGCTCGATCCGAAGATGCGAGAGCACACCGAGGGCCTGTCGATCGAGGTCGGCGGCGATGCCGACGTCGATAGCCGCCTGGCCAAGATCGAGCTGGCGGGCGAAGAGGTGGCCGCCGGATGGAAGCCGACGCCCCATCAGCCGCTCTCGCCCGAGGTTCGCTACCTTCACGTCTCCCGGACGATCCACCAGCTCATCACGGACCGCAATCGCTCGGTCGGGATCTTCCTGTTCGTCGCGTCGGTCCTCTTCGGTGCGTCCACGGCGCTCCTGAATGCACCCGAGCGCGTGCGGCCCATGATCCCGCTCGATGCGATTCAGTACTGGGCCTTGCCCGTCACGTTCGCGGTGCTGGCGATCATCGGCGCGTTCATGAGCCTGATCCTGATCCGAACGCGGATCGGGCTGATTTATGAAGTCGCCAAGATGAACGCGTTGCTCGGCCTGCCGACGACTCGGGTCAAGCGCGTCAACCCACTCTCGATTTTCTTCCTGATGCACGGTCTGGTTGTCCTGCTGGGAGGGGCATCGGCGGGTCTGATGGCCGGCATGTTCGCGTACCGGGCGGATTCTGCGCCCATCGCCATCGGCTTGGCGGTCGGGATTGGTTATGGGATCATTTTCCAGACCGCCTACTACCTGACGATCCTGCAAGCCACGTCTGAGACGAAGCTTCAGAACGCGAAGGCCTGAGACGAGCTCGATCCCGATGCCCGATCGCCCCTATCTCTGCGTCTTCTGCGGCTCCCAGAAGGGCGTGCGACCGATTTACTCCGCATTCGCTCGCCGCGTCGGCGAAGCCCTGGCCCGGGACGGTCTCGGGCTGGTCTACGGGGGCGGGCGCGTGGGACTGATGGGCGTGGTGGCGGATGCCGCGCTCGCGGCCGGAGGCGTGGTGGTCGGCGTGATCCCGGAACCGCTTTCCTCGAAGGAGATCGCTCACGACGCGCTGTCCGAGCTGATCGTCGTGCCGGGCATGCACGAGCGGAAGGCGCTCATGGCCCGGCGATCGCGGGGATTCCTGGCGATGCCGGGGGGCGTCGGCACATTCGAGGAGTTCTTCGAGATCCTCACCTGGGCCGTGCTCGGGCTGCATCGCAAGCCGATCGGGTTACTCAACGTGGACGGGTATTACGACCCGTTGATCGGGCTGGTCGACCATGCCGTCGCCGAAGGCTTCGTCCGGCCCGAGCATCGCGAACTCGTCCTGGTCTCCGACGACCCGGAGGGGCTCGTCTCACGCCTCGCAACCACGGTCCCGCCGGCGGCCGGCCCGACCTGGGTAGACCTCGATGAGGCCTGAGCGGGCCGGCCGGTTTTTCGCCCGGCGTCAGACCGGCCCCCCGGCCTCCACGATCGCGGCGTCTTCGTACAGTTGCATGAGGATCAGGCTTCCCTTGGTGACGACCTGTTCCCCTTCTTTGAGCCCTTCACCGGGCTTCGTCCCCTCGGCCACATAGACGCCGTCCGACCCTTCATAAATCACCCGGATTCGGCGGCGTTCAAATCGCCTGATTGCATCATCGGCGGATTGGTTCGGGATCAGCACGAAGGCGTAGTCACCGCCGTCGGCGGAGACCATCGCGAGCCGGGGGATGACGGTCCGCTTCGCCTTGTCGGGCGGGGGAATCTCGATCCAGCCGCCGACGAGCATCTCGGCCTTGAGCTTGCCCGCGACGTTGTCAATCCGGGTGCGAATACGGACGGTCTTGGTCTCCTTGTCGATCTCCGAGGTGATCGACTCGATCGGTCTGCGGTGCTGCTGGCCGACGAACGGGCAGTCGATGACCCAGGTCTGGCCCAGGCTCACCCGCGAGGCCTCGCTCGGGTAGACGTAGCCATAAACCCAGAAATGGTCGAGGGGGGCGATCGTCAGGAGCACGTCGTTCTCGTCGTACAGGTTGCCTTTCACGACATCGCGGCCGATCACGACGCCCGAACCGGGTGCGCGAAGGGTCATCTTCGCCTTCTTGGTCCCGTCCTCCTTGGCGACGGCGGCGATATCGGCCTCCGAGAGGCCGAAAACCATCAGCTTGTCCTTGGCGATTTTCGCCTCGGTACCGCTCTTCTTCTCGTCGTTCTGGACGGTCAGGAGTTCCTTTTCGGAGATCGACCTGGACTTGAACAGTTCGGTATATCGCGCGAGCTCGATCTTGTCGTGTTCCCATTGCGACATCTTGGTTTCGTACAGGCCCTTGGCTTCCGCAAGATCTGCCGAGAAGAGGTCGACCAGAGGATCGCCCTCCTTGACATCATGGCCATACTCCACATACACCTTGTCAATCAGGCTCTTGAACTTGGGACGGACCTTGTTGAGCGTATTCGGATCGTAATCGGTCTTCCCGCTCACGGAGAGTTTCAGTGGCTCGACCTGGAGCCTGACGGGAACCATCGCCAGGCCGAGCGCGTTGTATTCGCGGTCGTTGAACTCGATCACGCCATCGAAGGGTTTGGGGACCTCGCGCGGCGACGATGGAAGCTCGGCGGCCTCGAGTTTCTTCTCGGCGCCGACGATCTTGCTCCAGACATTGCGCGCATGAGACTGGGCCCAGGGATTGAACGTGATCACGGCCACGACGGCGGCGACCGTGACCGCAGCTATGGGAAGTTTCCACTTCATCGCCTGTCTCCTTGAGAGGATGCCTCAACAAACCGTGCCTGTGATTCGAGCCACGCGCGGGGCGGAGATGAACCGGGTCAGGCCGGGTGGCGTTTGGATCGGGTTCGCTCGCGGGCGAGGATTTCATCGGTGTAGTGCGATCCTTCGCTCAGGTCATGATTGCTCGTGCCATGCCCGGCGGGAGCCGGGAAGTAGCTGTACAGGACGGGCATCAGATATTGAGTGAGCAACAGCGCGACGAGCATTCCGCCCACGACCACAATGGCGAGCGGCTTCTGGGCCTGCGAACCGATGGAGTTGGCCAGGGCGGCCGGCAAGAGGCCGAGGATGGCGGTCAAGGAGGTCATCACGACCGGCCGCAGGCGAAGCTCGGCGCCGCGCATGACCGCCTCTCGCACGGGCGTTCCCGAGCCTCGCATCTGATTGAAATAGGAGATCAGGAGCACGCCGTTCTGGACCGCGACACCGAAGATCGAGATGAATCCCACCGCGGCCGAGATGGAAAAGTTCGTTCCCGTCAACTTCAAGGCCCAGACGCCGCCCATCGTGGCCGTGACGACATTGGCCATGACGAGCAGGGCATCCTTGATGGAGTTGAAGGCGGTATACAGCAGGATCAGGATGAGGCCGATCGAGAGCGGGACCATCCACATCAGGCGGGCGTTGGCCTCCTCCATTTGCTTGAATTCGCCCGACCACTCGATCTCGTAGCCATCCGGCAACACCTTCGCCGCCGTGACCTTCTTCTGGGCCTCCGTGATCGCCGATTTGAGGTCGCGGCCGACGACGCTGAACTTGATGGGGATATATCGCCGGTTGTTTTCTCGGTAGATGTATGAGGCGCCCGGCGAATGGTCCGAGATCACCGCGAGGCTGGACAGGGGGATACGCGCCCCGATCTTGCCGTCCTTGCCGGGCGCATCGACGGCGATCCGGTGGATCATGGCCGGATCGGAGCGCTGCTCTCGGGGTAGCCGCAGGACGATGTCATACAGCTTCTCGCCCTCGACCATCTGCGAGAACGCCTTGCCGCCGATCGCGACCTGGATCACGGCCTCCACATCGGCGACGTTGATCCCGAATCGAGCACAGGCGCGGCGGTCGATTCGGATCTCCAGGTTCGGCTGGCCGACGATGTGGAACAGGCCGACGTTGTCGATTCCCTGGACCGTCCTGAGGATGTCCGCGACCGACTGGCCCGTCTTCTCCAGTTGTTGGAGGTCCGTGCCGAAGAGCTTGACGGAGTTCGCGCCTTTGACGCCCGAGAGCGCCTCTTCGACATTGTCGCGGATCAACTGGGAGAAATTGAAATTCACGCCCTTGAACGCGTTGAACTTCTCGGTCAGTTCTTCCTCGATGGCCAGGCGAGTCATGGCCTTTCCGTGCTTGTCCTTCTTCCGCCATTGCTCCATGGGCTTGAGGGGAACGTTGAATTCGAGGTTGAAGAAGCTGGTCACGTCGGTGCCGTCGTCCGGCCGGCCGACGTGCGACATGACACCCCGGACCTCGGGGACGCTCGCGATGACCTCGCGGAGGCGTGGGGCCATCCGGGCGGCCTCCTCCAGCGAGACGGTCCGGGGGAGGATCGCTCGAATCCAGAGGTTACCCTCCTCCAACTCCGGCATGAACTCGCCGCCGAGGGTCGGCACGAGCGCGATCGTGAAGCCCAGCAATCCGACCACCAGCACGAGGAATGCGACCCGGTGCTTGAGAACATGGTTGAGCGCACGGAGGTAACCGCGCTTCATCCAGCGGTCGAGGAAGGTGTCCTTCTCCTCCTTCTTGTTGTGGAAGAAGAACGAGCAGAGGACCGGGGCCAACGTCAGAGCGAGGCAGAGGGCACCGAAGATCGCGAAGGCGTAAGTGTTGGCCATCGGACCGAAAAGAGCGCCCTCCGGCCCGGTCATCACGAAGAGCGGCAGGAACGCGCAGACGATGATGGTCGTCGAGAAAAACAGGGCTCTCTCGATCTCGTGCGACGCGTCCGCGATCCGGTCGATCAGGGGCCGGGATCGGTCGGCGTTCCTCGCGGTGATGTGCCGGAAGATGTTCTCGACGATGATGACGGAGCTATCGACGATGATCCCGAAGTCCACGGCGCCGATCGATAACAAGTTGGCCGACTTGCCCTGAACGTAAAGCACGGTGATCGAGAACAATAGGGCCAGCGGGATCACGACCGCGACGATCAGGGCGCTCGTCAGATCCCCCAGGAAGACGAAGAGAACCACGGCCACGAGGCCCATGCCCACGCCGAGGTTGTGGATCACGTTCTCGGTCGTGACGTTGACCAGGTCGGTCCGCTGGTTGAAGACCCGGATCTTTACGCCTTTCGGGAGCACGCCGGAGGACTGGATCTCCTTGAGCTTTTTCTCGACCCCTTTGGCGGTGGGGACGGACTTCTCGTACTTCCTCATCAGGACGATCCCCTCGATGACGTCGTCGTCATCGCGGCCGACCACTCGCACGCCTTCGTCGATACTGCTCTTGGTGCGACGTCCCACCTTGCCCAGCCGAGGGCGATTTCCCACAATCACCTTGGCGATCTGGCCGACCTTGATCGGCACTCCGTTGTTCGACGTGATCACCACGTCCTGGATGTCCTGGAGCTTGTCGGTCTCGATCACCGCCGCCCGTTCGACATTGGCCGGGTCGAGCGGGTCGACGCCGCCGCCGAGCAGGCCGATGGCCCGGACGTAGTGAGTCTGGCTGCCGAGGCTGAGCAGGTCGCCGCCGATGTTGGCGTTGGAGTTCTTGACCGCGTCCTCAACCTGCTCCATCGTGACGCCGAATTGCCGCATGGCCTGGATGTTGAGCAGGATCTGGTATTGCTTCACCGTGCCGCCGAACCCGGTCACGTCGATCACGCCATCCACTTGCTTCAAGGCGCGGTTGATCACCCAATCTTGGATTGCCTTGAGGTCATTCGTGGAGTACTTGGGATTGTCCGAGTCGAGCACGTATCGAACAATCTCTCCGGTCGGACTCCAGGGAGAGAGACCGGGCACGACGCCCGGCGGAAGGTTCGCGACGGCGTTGATCCGGTTGATGACCTCCTGTCGGGCTTTGGGATAGTCGGTCCCATAGGCGAACTGGCACTTGATGTCGTTCAGGCCGGCGACGGAGGTGCTTCGCAGATCCTCCAGGCCGGGCATGCCATTGAGGGCTGTTTCCAGCGGGATGCCGACCAGGCGCTCCATCTCCTCGGGCGTGGCGCCGGGATTCTGCGTGATGACCTCGACCAGGGGAGGCGTCGGGTCGGGATAGGCTTCGACGTTCAGATTAAGCGCGGAATGCACGCCGGCCGCGATCAGGGCGAAGACGCCCAGGAGCACGACCAACCGATTGTGCAGACTCCATACAATGATCGCGCGAACCATAAGAGTTCTGACCCCCGTTCAGGGCGGGTGGAATGCCATCGATTCAAGCCGAGGTCAACGCGGGACCGTCCCCTTGGGGGGAAGGGGAGGTCTGCCTGTCACGGGGCGGGCGAGATTTGCCGGGTTGACCGGCGATTCTCGACGCGCGGCGCGACAATGCGAACTCGGCTCAGCAGCGCCGTCGCTGAGACTGAAGCAGACTCGGGCTTTGTGGACAGGGGCAGTCGACCTGTGGCTGATCCCCGACGATCATCGCCTCGATCGAACGTGGCCCGGCAGGATCGTAAAACGGTACCGGCGTCCGCCCGGGGCCGTCCCCGTCCTCATCGTCAGTCTCGGCGATCCGGAGGGGTTGCATCGCAGGCGAGTCGTGCCGGGCCGAGCGGGGCAGGCGCGACATGCGAACCGGACCGGCGTTCGCGTCGGCCTCGGCGGTTTCCGTGGCCACTTCCATGGTCGCGAGCGCAACCGACCACGGCCAGCCCAGGAGGGCGGCCAGTAGCAGGCTCAGGAGGTGGAAGTGGCGACGAGGGTTCACTCGCGAATTCCGGTTGCTGAGGATTCATGCATGCGACTATATACTATACGCTCCGCGGCTCGGCTTCGGGAGTCGGTGCTTCCCTTTTTCCTCAGTTTAACGACCACGGATGGATGTCCGCAGATGACGCAGGGTACACCCCGCCGCAAAATCTCGCAAGCTGATTCGCGCCGGGGGCCTGCGTCAAATTGTCTTAAACATTTGACCCACCCGGCTGGCGCACGTTAGACTCACGACTCACCCGCCCGCGAAATCCCTCCGCAGTTTTCTTGCCGGCCCGGACCACGCTCGGGAGGACCGTCCATGTTCCGCGTCGATGCCGACCGCCCCGCCCATTTTTGCGATGGCCTCACTCGCCGCGACTTCCTGCACGCCGGATCACTCTCCTTGCTCGGGCTCTCCCTGCCGGGGCTCCAATCGCTCAAGGCCCAGGCCGCCGTGCCCGACTCGGATGTGAATTGCATCATGCTCTTCCTCGTGGGTGGGCCCTCGCAGCTCGACACCTGGGACATGAAGCCCGCCGCGCCCAGCGAGATCCGGGGGCCGTTCCGCCCGATCGACACGAACGTCCCCGGAATCCAGGTCTCGGAAATTTTCCCTCGCCTGGCGAAGATCATGGACAAGGTGTCCGTAGTCCGCTCTTGCAACCATCAGGCGACCGCCGTCCATGACACGGGGCACCAGATGATGCAGACCGGTCGCCTCTTCACCGGAGGGATCGAACATCCCCACATCGGCTGCGTCCTGGCCAAGGTCAAAGGGGCAAAAGGCGACGCCCCGCCGCACGTTCTCATGCCCCGGCCGATCGGCAACACCGGCGGCGGGATGCCCCACGGACAGAGCGCGGGCTATCTGGGGAAGACGTTCGACCCGTTCGTCCTGAACGCCGACCCGAGCGCGAAGGATTTCAAGGTTCCGGATCTGCTGCCCCCCGAGTACATCTCGGCGGTTCGCGAGCAACGACGCAAGAGCCTACGAGCGGCGATCGACGGTTCGGTCAAGGCGTTCGAATCGTCGTCGGACGCCCGACTGCTCGACGCCAACTTCCAGCAAGCCTATCGCCTCATGTCCAGCAAGGCCGCCCGCGAGGCGTTCGACCTCTCGTCCGAGCCCGACTCGGCCAAGGACCGCTATGGCCGGACCCGGTTCGGGATGAGCTGCTTGCTCGCTCGCCGCCTGATCGAACGCGGAGTCCGGTTCGTCACCGTCAACATGTTCGAGACCGTCTTTAACGAGATCACCTGGGACATCCACGGCTCCGCACCGTTCAGCCCGATCGAGTGTTACAAGAACGAGGTCGGGCCAAACTTCGATAATGCGTATTCCGCCTTGATCGAAGATCTTTCAAAAACCGGGCTTCTGTCGAAGACCATGGTGCTCGCGTTCGGCGAGTTCGGCCGGACGCCCAAGATCAACCCGGCCGGTGGTCGAGACCATCACCCCGGGTGCTGGTCGTCGTTGATGGCCGGCGGCCCGATCAAGGGTGGCCAGGTGGTCGGGGCGTCAGACGAGATCGGCTATGCCCCGAAGGACCGCCCCGTCTCGACGGCCGAGATCGCGGCGACGGTCTACCAGGGCCTCGGCATCCCCCTGGAAACCGAGATGATCGGTCCGCAGAGTCGCCCGCTTCGGATCGTCGATCACGGAGTCGAGCCGATTCGGGAGCTGTTTTGACGCGAATCGCTCCATGAACCTGGCGCTGCCGCCGGAGTCCTCATCCGATGAGCCGTATCTCGGTTTTCGCTCTACTGCTCGGTGTCGCGTTCTCGGCGCGGGCGGACGACTTATCGATTCTGCCGTCATCCGCCGTCCTCGACGGACCGAAGGTGTCCCAGCGGTTCCTGGTTGAGACAGCCTCGGGGGGCTTCTTCACCGGGGATCAGACGGCGAACGCCCGTTTTTCGATCGATGATCCCAGGATTGCGACCGTTTCCGTCGACGGCACGGTCTCTCCCGTCGGGGACGGGGCGACGGTCCTCCGAGCCAAGTTCGGCGACCGGATCGCGACCTCCACGATCACGGTCAAGAACTTCGCGAGCAACGAGCCGTGGAGCTTCAAGAACCACGTCTTGCCGGTTCTGACTCGCGCCGGGTGCAACATGGGCTCGTGTCACGGCGCCGCGGCCGGCAAGAACGGGTTCCGTTTGACGCTCAGGGGTTATGGCCCGGAGGTGGATTACGACGTCCTGAGCCGTCAGGCTCTCGGGCGACGCATCAACAAGACCGCGCCCGAGGAGAGCCTGATGCTCCTCAAGCCGTCGGGAGCGATCGAGCACGGGGGCGGCGTTCGTTTCTCCGAGGATTCGCTCGAATATCGCGTCCTGGCCGAGTGGATCGCGTCCGCGATGCCACGTCCTCGCGAGGACGAGCCCGGCGTCGTGAAGGTGACCGCCGTTCCGCCCGCGGTCCGGTTTCGTCCGGGTCAGACTCAGCAAGTGACCGTTCAGGCGACCTATTCGGACGGTCGCACGGCCGACGTCACACGGTGGGCCAAGTTTGGAAGCACGGATGAGACCGTCGCCAAGGTGGACGAATCCGGCCAGGTGAAGGTGGAAGGCCGCGGTGAGGCCGCGATCACGGTCTGGTTCGCCAGTCTCGTCGATCGCTCCACGATCAGCGTTCCTTCCGAACTCAAGGACGGTTCCAGGATCTTTGCCGAAGCAGTTCGTCGAAATCCGATCGATGAGATCAACCTGAAGAAACTGGCCTCGATCGGTATTCCACCGTCGCCGGAATGCACGGATTCGGCCTTCCTGAGACGAGCCTATCTGGACGCGACCGGGACGCTGCCGCCGATCGAAGTCGTCACTGCGTTCCTTGCGGACGTCTCGCCCGACAAGCGCGTGAAACTGGTCGATCGGCTGCTTCAGACGTCGGAATACATCGACTACTGGGCCTACAAATGGTCGGACTTGCTCCTGGTCTCCTCCAAGAAGCTGCCGCCGAACGCGATGTGGTCGTTTTACCGGTCGATCCGAAATGCGGTCGAAACCAATGTGCCCTGGGATGAGTTCGCCCGTCGCGTGATCACAGCCAGGGGCTCCACCCTGTCCAACGGCGCAGCCAACTATTTCGTCCTGCATCGTGACCCGATCGACCTGACCGAAAGCTCGTCGATGGCGTTTCTCGGCATGTCGCTGACCTGCGCCCGCTGCCATAACCATCCGATGGAAAAGTGGACTCAGGACCAGTATTACGGCATGGCGAATCTCTTCTCTCGCGTGACTCTCAAGGACGGCGAGCGAGGCGAGGTGATCGTTTCTCCGGCCCCGGACGGCGATATCGTCCACCCTCGCAAGGGGATTGTGATGGCGCCCCAGGCGCTCGATGCGAAGCCGGCACCCATCGAATCACGCGGCGATCGGCGAGAGCTTTTTGCGTCGTGGCTCGCCAGTCCGGAGAACCCCTATTTCGATCGGGCGATCGTCAATCGCGTCTGGCGCAACTTTTTCGGCCGAGGATTGATCGAGCCGGAGGACGATCTTCGCGCCACGAACCCGCCGAGCGATGAAGCCCTGATGAACTGGCTGGTCGGCGACTTTCGCGCCCATAACCGCGATGTGAAATCGCTGGTCCGCACCATCATGACCTCGGCCACCTACGCCCGATCGAGCGACCCGGTCCCCGGCAACGAGGCCGACACGAAATTCCTCAGTCACTACGTGGTCAAGCGCCTTCCCGCCGAGGTCCTGCTCGACGCCCTTTCCCGCGCGACCGACGTTCCGACACCGTTTGGCGGATACCCGTCCGGATGGCGTAGCATCCAGCTCCCCGACGCCCAGGTCGCGAACGCGTTCCTGTCCTCGTTCGGTCGTCCCGAGCGTGTCAGCACCTGTTCTTGCGAGCGCTCGGCCGAGCCTTCGGTCGCCCAGGCCCTCAACCTCGCCAACGGCGAGACACTCAACCAGAAACTGCGCGACGAAAAAGGAGCGATTGCCAGGCTCGTCGCCTCGACCGCGAGCGATGCCGTCGTCGTCGAAACGCTCTACAAATCGGCCCTCAGTCGGCCTCCCGACGAAGCGGAGCGAAATCGACTGACAGGCGTTCTGGCCGAAGCCACCGCCGGACTGAAGGATGCGAAGGAAACGGCGGCGGCCAGGAGGCAGGCGATCGAGGATCTGTACTGGGCCATCCTGACCGGTAAGGAATTCCTGTTCAATCATTGAGGCGTCGAGACATGCCACCGCCCTCCAGGATATTCCCTCGCATGTGGCCAAGACCATTGACGCTGATCACGATCTTCTGCGTGTCGATCGCCCCGCTCGCGTCCGGCGCGGAGTCGCCGGTCAGCTTCAAGGGCGACGTCGCCCCGATCCTCGTCAAGAAATGCCTGGGCTGCCACAATGATCAGAAGTCGCAAAGCGGCTTGAACATGAAGACGTTCGCCCTCTTCAAGAAGGGGGGCAAGACGGCCGGCACGGACATCCTGTCGCCGGGCAAGCCCGAGAGCAGTCACCTCATCGAGTCCATCCGCCCCGACGCCAATCCTCGGATGCCCCTCAAACAGCCGCCTCTCAGCGACGCCGCGATCGCGACTCTTGAACGATGGGTGGCGGAGGGAGCCCGCTTCGACGGGCCGTCCGAGGCCGAAACGTCGATCGCTACCCTCGTCGACCCGCTGTCCAATCTCCGCAAGATCCCGGTCAAGGTGCCGACCTCCGACCCGGTCACCTCCGTCGCGTTCTCTCCGAACGGATCCACCCTCGCCGCCGCGGTCGGCCGATCGATCTTGCTGTTCGAGCTTTCGACCGGAAAAGAGATCGCGACCTTACCGGATCATCCTGGCCCCTTGACGTTCGTCGCCTACACGCCCGATGGCGGCAGTCTCGTCGCCACGGGCGGGCGTCCCGGGCAATTCGGGTGCGTTTCGGTCTGGGATGTGGCGTCGAAAACGCGGAGGCATGAAGTCCGAGGGCACTCCGATGCCGTGCTCTGTGCCGCGCTGTCTCCCGACGGCAAGATGCTAGCGACCGGCAGTTATGATCGGCTCGTGAAGCTCTGGGATCTGGCGCAGGGGAAGGAAATTCGCACCCTGAAGGAGCATACCGACGCCGTCCATTCGGTCGCCTTCTCGCGAGATGGCCTGACGGTCGCCTCCGGTTCGGCCGATCGGACCGTGAAGATCTGGGACGTTTCCTCCGGGAGGAAACGCACGAGCCTCTCCGACTCGCTCGCGGAGGTCTACGCGGTCGCGTTTGCGCCGGACGGGAAGAATGTCCTCGCGGCGGGCGTCGATCGATCGATTCGTGTTTGGAGCCTGGCCGGCGACGCGGGCTCGCTCGTTCGCTCGGCGTTTGCGCACGATGCGCCGGTCATCCGACTTCACGTCTCCGCCGATGGTCAGTCCCTGGTCTCCGGCGGCGAAGATCGCTCGGTCAAGTTGTGGGACCTCGCGACCCTGCGCCCGGTAGCCGCATTTGCCGGACAATCCGACTGGCCGATGGCGCTCGACCTGAATCGTGATCGTTCTCGTCTGGCAGTCGGTCGATATGACGGTTCGTTGGCGATCGTGGATGCGAAGAGCGGCAAGATACTTTCCGTCCTTCGAGATATCCCTGGCGCGGCGCCGGCCGCGACACCGCAACTTGTCCGCAATGCCACGCTCAACCCTCCGGCTCCTCGCGGCGCCATTCGTGGATCGACGTCCCGAGTCTCCCTCTCCGGCAATGGCATCGGCGACGCGACGACCGTCGTCTTCTCGGAACAGGGCCTGGAGGGAAAAATCGTCCCGCGAAAGAAGCCCGATCCGAACGCGCTGGATCTGGACGTGACGATCTCGCGCGAGGCCCGCGTCGGAGTCCACCGGATTCTCGTCCAGACGACGCTGGGAACGCCTGCATCCCAGCCGTTCGCCGTGACCGACTTGTCGGAGGCGATGGAAGTCGAGCCGAACGACGATGCGGCGAAGGCCGGGCTGTTCCCGCTCCCGGCGACGTTCGTCGGAACGCTTGAGAAGCCGGGCGATGCGGATTTCTATCGATTCGACGCCAAGGCCGGGCAAGACGTGGTTTTCGAGACGCTCGCTCGCCCCCTCGGCTCCTCGCTCAATGGGGCGCTCGCGGTCTTTGCCTCGGATGGTCGGAAGCTTGCAGAGACCCAGAATTCCGAGGGATCGCCCGACGCGGTGCTCGTGTTTCATCCCGAGGCTGACGGTGTTTACGCTCTGCGGGTCACGGATGAAGACTTCGGCGGCTCAGGCGCACATTTTTATCGGATCCGGGCCGGCGTGATCCCACGAGTTGAATCCGTCTTCCCGCTGGGCATCGACGGCGGCAAGGCCTCCGAGGTTACCTTCCAAGGGGTGAATCTCGGCTCCAAGACTGTGATCGTACCTGCCGCGGAAGGCGGGACCTTTCCTCGCATCGTCCCTCCTCCCAGGAGGACGGCCGACGACGCCTTCTCGGGGACATCCAGGACGCTGGTTTCCGTATCAGGCCGAGTCGATCGGGAAGACGAGCCGAACGACTCATACACCCTGGCGCGCGTGCCAATGTCCGATGGAGGCGTCTCCGGTCGAATCCAGAAGCCGGGCGACGTCGATCATTATCGGTTTGCTGCCAGGAAGGGACACCCGATCATCGTCGAAGTCTACGGCCGTCGCCTCGGTTCCCCCATCGACCCGGTGATTGAGATCCTCGACGCGACCGGCAAGCCCGTTCCCCGAGCCGTCCTCCGCCCGGTCGAGGCGACCAATGTTGCGTTCCGCGATCATCCCTCCAGCGGGCGCAGCATGCGGCTGACCGAATGGAACGATTTTCATGAAAATGACTATGTGCTGATCGGTCGTGAATTGTCCAGAATTGCCGAAATGCCCAGGAATCCCGACGACGACGCCGTACTTTGGGGAACTGGCGGCACCCGGGTCGCTCAGGGAGAGCGGATCGGACTTCTCGACACCACGCCCGAGCATCATCCACTGGGGCAGCCGATCTACAAGGTCGAGATCCATCCGCCGGGAGCTTCCTTTCCGCCCGGGGGCATTGCCCCGGTGACTTTGAACACTCGGAACGACGACGGGGGGCCGGGTATCGGCAAGGACAGCCGACTCAGCTTCGATCCTCCGGCCGACGGCGAGTACGTACTTCGCGTGGAGGATGTCCGCGGGCAGGGCGGAGAGGCGTTCGGCTATCATGCCCTCGTTCGCTCGCCCCATCCGGATTTTCAACTCAGCCTCAGCCAGGAGAACCCGAACATCCCTCGTGGCGGCACGGCGATTGTCCAGGTTAGCGCCACTCGATTTGACGGGTTCCGCGGTCCGATCGACGTTGCAGTGACAGGCCTGCCACCCGGGATCACCGCGAAGAGTTCGCCCATCGAGGCCGACGCCTATTCGGCGACCATCCTCCTGATGGCCGACTCGTCGGCTCCCGCCTTCTCGCCCGCGACGTGGACGGTTACCGGACGGGCGACAACACATTCACCGACCGGCCGGCAAGAGATTATCGAGCACCAGCTTGACCCGGGCGGACCACGTTCGGGCGTCCTCACCGTCACGGGACCGCCGAACCTGAAGATCGGGTTCCGGCCGGAGGCGGTTGCGATCCGGCCCGGCGAACGGGTGGAGATGACCCTGACCGTCGGGCGTCACCCCGCATTCAAAGGCCGGGTTCCCATCGAGGTGCGGAACTTGCCGCGAGGCGTCCGGGTCCTCAACATCGGGCTCAATGGCGTTCTCGTCACCGAAACGCAGACAGAGCGCGCGATCTTCCTCTACGCCGAGCCCTGGGCCGAGCCGGCTGAACGGCCTTTCTACGCGATTGCCAACTGCGAGGCCGCGGGCACAGAGCACAGTTCGCTGCCGATCCCCCTGATGGTGAAGCCAGCGACGGCCGGAGAGAAGCTATCGGGCAAATGACGAATTGACCGTGAACGGACCGGGCGATTGCATGCCCGGTTTCTCGTACACGCGTTGACCGTTCGCGACGAGTTTGATAGAACTCGCGCCGCGCGACCGTTCTCGGTCGGATCGCGAAGGCGTCCTACTGCGCCTTCATCTAGGAGATCGCGCAATAAGGATTCAAATTCTCATGTGTTCTGTCGCCGACTCGGCGCAAGGACCAGCGGACCATGTCGCCTCGCAAGGTCGCCTACCTTACCCCTCTCTACTTCGACGAGGCATCGTGCCTGGGTGGCGGTGAGCGGTACCCCCTCAACCTCGCGCGTGGGGTCCATCATGCGTCGGGGGGGCGGTGTCGCGTTGAACTGATCTCGTTCGGCGCGGCGGCGCGACAACTCGACCTGGCCGAAGGCGTCGGTCTGCGGGTCCTGCCGATGGCGAGGAAGCCCGCGAATCCGCTCGACGTCGTGTCCTGGCACTTGCCGGACGCGCTCGTGGACTGCGACCTCGTACACATTCATCAGGCCTATACGCGCTGCGCCGAGATCGGTCTACTCGTTGCCAAGCAGCAGCGAAAGCCCGTTTGCATCACCGACCACGGCGGATTCGCCAGTCCCCTGGGCCTGGAGGTCGGGCACCTGGAACTGGCAGATCGGATCATCGCCTACTCGGACTTCGGCGCATCCTTCTATCGGACCACCCGGCCGATTACCGTGATCAAGGGGGGCGTTGATGCCTGGCACTTCCGCCCTCCCCAGGTGCGCCCGCCCCGCGACCGGTTCCTCTTCGTGGGTCGCCTCCTCCCTCACAAGGGGATCGACGTCCTGATCGCGGCGATGCCGGACGATTGCCCGCTGACGATCTGCGGCCGTCCCTATCGCCCCGAGTACCTCGCGAAACTGCGGAGCCTCGCGGCCGGTAAGACGGTCGAATTCGTGCTCGATGCCGATGACGCGACAATTCGCGACCTCTACGCGAGATCCTGGGCGACCGTGCTTTCCTCGGTCTATCGCGACTACGAAGGCCGCACGCACGATGCGCCCGAGCTCATGGGCTTCACGCTCCTCGAGTCGATGGCCTGCGGCACTCCCGCGATCGCCAATCGTGTTGGTGCGATGCCGGAATTCATCCTCGAAGGGGAAACGGGATTCGTCTACGACTCCCCTGCTATGCTCAGCGAACGGCTCCGCCAACTGGCCGCCGAGCCCGAAACCGTCGAGCGGATGGGACTCAAGGCGCGCGAGATTGTCGAAGTTCATTACGATCTCAACGTGGCCGGAGCCACACTGTTCGACGTGTACCGGACGCTCTGCGAGAACCGCCGGGAGGTCGCCGCGTGAAGGTCCTCGTCGTCTCCGACCTCTACCCGCCCGACATGATCGGCGGTTACGAGCTGGGCTGTCGCCAGGCCGTGGACGCCCTCAGGACACGGGGCCATGAGGTTCGCGTCCTGACCTCCGCGCCGAGGACCCCGGTCCAGCACGAGGCCCACGTCCGCCGGACGATGAAGCTGGTGGACGCGTGGAGCGATTACGTCTATCGCAAGTCCGCACCTGTCACGGTCCATCTCGATCAGGGCGAGTCGCTCCACATCAGCAGCTTCAACGTCCACGCGCTCATCCACGAATTGAAGGAGTTTCAGCCGGATGTTGTGTACGTCTGGATGCTTGTCGGTGTCGGCGGTCTTGGCCTGATGGCGTGCCTGCATCATCTTGGCGTGCCCTGGGTCTGGCACCTGATGGATGACGTGCCTTTGATGCTTTGTAAGTCCCATGGGAGCCTGGTCCCGACCTTCGCCCGGGAGTTCAGCCGGCAGCTCCACGGTCATTATCTGGCCTGTAGCCAGCAACTGGTCGAAGAGATCGAGGCGGGCGGAGTCTCGCTCAATGGATCGATCGAGTTGATTCCGAACTGGATCTCGGGTAACGATCGGGGGCATCGTCAGCCTTACCTCCGCGACGGGACGCTCCGGGTCGTCTCGGCCGCGGGCTTGATCGATCGACAGGTCGATAAAGGCATGGATGTGCTGATCGAATCGGCCGCGAGGCTGAGAGAGCTGGGGCACACAAATTTTACGATCGACATTTACGGCAAGGTAACCGACGATCATTGCCCATCACTCATCCACACGCATGAGCTCGAATCCCAGGTTCGCTTGCGAGGGAGTCGGTCCCAAGCCGAGCTTGCCGACGCGTTTTCCGAATCCGATGTCTTCGCCTTTCCCACGCGAGCACGCGAGCCTTTCGGTTTCGCACCTCTCGAAGCCGCCGCTCGGGGATGTGTGCCGGTCGTCTCTCAGGCATGCGGGATCGCGGAGTGGTTTCTGCACGGCGTACACCTGCTGAAGGCACGCAGGAATCCCGAGTCCTTTGCGAAATTATTCGCGGCCATCGCCAGCGGTTCGATTGAACTCGAATCGATCGGCCGCCGGGGCTCGGCCGTGATCCGTCGCGAGTTCCATATCGATGCGATTGTGCCTCGAATCGAACGAGCCCTCGCGTCCGCCGCCAGGCAATCGCGCGAGGGCTCGGGGACGGCCGAGGAGGCGTATCGTCTTGCCATTCTTGCCGAAAAGCTTTCGAAGGTCATGATTCAAGAATCGCTTTGCGCGTGATCGATCCCGCTGGATTGGTCAGGGAGGGCCGGCCGTGACGGATTTTGCATTCTACAACGAGATAGGCGACGGGCCCCGTGGGCTCAAGCGAGCCGTCGTCGCGGTCCGTCGCCTGCTCCGGCGCCTACTTCGCCCGATCTTCCTCCGACAGGCGGAGCTCATGGCCTCGCTCGCCTCGCGGCTTGATGACCACGTGGCGAAAATCGACGAGGCTCACCGCCGCATCGATCGAACGAGCGATGAGATCCAGGATACGATCGCGCTCGGTTGGGACTACGTCGCGATGGTTCGCCGGGTGGCCGCCCTTGAGGATCGGATCGAGGCCCTCCAATCTCGCGAACTTTCAGCTCGCGACGATGACGGCCAGCTCTCGCTCCCCTTCCCGGACCTCGACGTTAACACGGCCCACGCCAAGGCGTGCTGAGGGAGAGACCCGCGATGTCCCGCCCGATGCGCGTCCTTTCCGTCCTGTCGTCGTCGAATCAGATGTACTCCGGCATCGGGCGTGCCGTGTTCGAACTCTCGTCCCGCCTCTCGAACCGGATTGAGTTCGAGTTCGTGATCGATGACCTGAATGAAAAGAACGGGGAGCTTGTCCGATCGTTTGCGCTGCCTCTCGGGATTCCCGTCCACGTGGGTCGGGGGACGAAGCGAGCCGAGGCTCTGGACAACGGCAACGATGACCTCCCCGACCTCCTGCGGCGCGGGACGTGGGACGCGATCGAGTGTGTCTGTTGGGCGAATTCGGCGACGAACTCGTCTGTGCTCGCCCATTGTGGCGAGATGGCCGTGATCTACACGCCCCACGATCAGCCCGCCTGGACGGTACCGATGGGACCCGGACAGGCCGAGTTCACGGAACGAGTCCACCGGGCGATGATCCGGCGGTCCGACCTGGTTCTGTGTGACTCGACCTGGGAACGCGGTGAGATCCGTCATCGTGCGCCCGATCGGAACAACGCGACATTCATGCCCCTGGGCTGTAATTTCCGGGAGTTTCTCCCCGGTCCCCGATCGCGCAAATTGCAGATCGTGTTTGTTGGCGACTTCAACGAGCCCCGGAAGCGCTTCGATCGCGTGATCGCGGTGATGGAGCGGCTGAGACCAGCCTGGCCCGAACTTCGCCTCGTGGTGATCGGGAACAAGAGTGAGTCCGCTGAGTCGCGTCTCCCCGCCTGCATCCGACCATCGTGCGACTTGCGGGGGTACGTCAGCCAGGATGTCCTGCGTTCGACCTACGCCGAGAGCGCCGGTGTGATCCTGCTTTCGGATTTCGAGGCATTCGGCATCCCGATCCTGGAAGCCCTGGCTTGCGGAACGCCGGTTTTCCTTTCCCAACTCGACGCCACCCTCAGCCTATTCGGGAACTACAAGGCCGCGAACTTCTGCCCGCCCGATGACCTTGAGGCGACCGTCAAGATCGTGGAAGACGTTCTCAGACGTGGCGAGGCGTCGATCACCGAAGCGGTTGCGGATCGACCTCGTCTCCAGGCGCAATTTGACTGGGACCACCTCGCCGAAGCGAAGTGGCGAGCCGTCTCTGCCGCCTGGTACCGACGAAATTGCTGGTCGTGGACCGCATGAACGAGCGAGAGCCGATTCGGATCGATCGACCCGAACCGGCTCCTGCAGTCAGCAGCACCATGGTCCGATCACTTCCCGGTCAACTCGCGAAGCAGATCCTCGGCGCGATAGACCGACCTGAGTGCCTCGACGATCCCACGAGAGTCGACGGAGACCGCGCGGGCGACCTTGTCCTCGTAGCCGAAATCGAGGACAAGGGACTGGATGTTGCCGTCGAAGATCAGGCCGACCACCTCATTGTCTTTGTTCACGACGGGGCTGCCGGAATTCCCGCCGATGATGTCCGCCGTCGAGACGAAATTGAGCGGCGTCTGAAGGTTGAGCCGGCCCTCTTTCTTGGCTTGAATCCAGCTCGGGGGCAACTCGTAAGGTGGCTTATTACCGTGGGCTTCGGCGTGCTCGAAGGCGCCGGCGATCGTGGTGTACGCGGGGATCTTCTTGCCGTCCACCGTATAGCCCTTGATCGTGCCGAACGCGAGGCGAAGCGTGAAGGTCGCGTCGGGGTAGACCGTGTCGCCCTGGTCTTCGTAGATGGCCTTCGCGATCAACGCGTACTGAGATGCCTCGACTCCCTCGACCTGTTCCTCACGCCTCTTCCTCACAGCGCGGGCGTCGGCGTCAACGAGCTTCGCGAGCTTGATCATGGAGTCGTCGCTTTGCTCGATCGCCCGTGACCCGCCCTCGGCGATCTTCCTGCGGACCGCGACGTCTGCGAGCTTGGAGCCGTCGATCAGTTCCTTCGCGGCCTGTTCGGGAGAACGGCCCTTGAGCACCCGCTCGATGCGGGGATCATCGGGCGACACCTTCTTCCAGTAGGCGAGCGAGTGGGCCAGCTTGGCCTTCTCGTACTCGGGATAGACCGGGGCCTCGGAGAAGAGCGCCAGTTCGAGTGAAGGGCGGGCGGAGTCGCGATATTCCGGCAGCCGTTCCCCGTTGGGCTTGGCGGATTCCTCGGCCAGGCGGAGCAAGGAACGCGCGATCTGAAACTGCTGGGCATCGAACGCGAGGCCACGTTCGAGGAAGTTGAACGGTTTCAGGATCTCGGCGGCCGTGGCCTGAGCGTAGGTGATCTTGTCCCATGCCGCGCCGTACTTCGCTTGCTTCTTCTCGTCGGCCTTGATCCGGCCTCGGAGAGCCTGCTCCTTCTCGGCCTTGTTCCCCATGAAGGCCTCATCCTTCAACCCGCCGAGGCCGCCAACGCGCGCTTTCCGCGAGTTTTGAACGCCGAAGAGATCCTCCTTCGACTGCCGGAGCTCCTCGGGGCCGAGCTTGCCATAGTCGGAGAGAAATCGCTCCTTCTCGAAGAGGAAGCTAAGTTGGAGGGGATAGCCGGTATCCCGGAGATACTGTAAATGTGCCAGTGTGTTGAGCCGATTGGTGCGCCCCGGGTGGCCGGCGACGAAGATGAGATCGCCTTCCTTGGAGCCGTTCGGGCTCCACTTGAGGTGATGCTCAACCTTGGCCGGCTTGTCGTTTTCGTAGGCGCGGAAGAAGCAGACGTCGAGGTCGTATCGGGGGAACTCGAAGTTGTCCGGGTCGCCTCCGAAGAACGCGATGTCAAACTCCGGGGCCATCACGAGACGCACGTCGGTATACGTCTTGTAAGTGTAAAGATGGTACTGGCCGCCCTGGTAGAGCGTGACGACATCCGACCTCAACCCCGTCTTCTTCTTGCTCTCGGACTCGATCTTCGCCGTGACCTTGCGGCGGGCCTGGGCGAACTCGGCGCCGCTGAGGCCCTCTTTCAACTCCTCGTTCACCTTGTCGGTCACGTCCTCAATCCCGATGAGGACGTTCAACTCCAGGTCCGGTGCCTTGACCTCCTCCGCCTTCGTCCTGGCGAGAAATCCATCCTTGTAGAAATCCTTGTCCTTCGTGCTGATCTTCTGGAGGGTGTCCGCGCCGACATGATGATTCGTCATGACCAGGCCATCCGGGGACACGAACGAGCCGGAGCCCCCGGAGTTGAATCGGACGGACGAGAGGCGGAGATGATCGATCCACGCCTTCGAGGGCTCGAAGCCGTACTTTTCCTTGAGCGACTTGAGCGGGAGATTGTTGAAGACCCACATGCCTTCGTCGGCGTGCGCCACCGACGCAATGGCCAGACCGGCCGCGAGGGCCGTGATCGCAAGTGACGGTCGCATCGGCTCATCTCCTGGTTGAAAAATGGGCTCGTCCGTACCTGGTTCACCGACGGAATGGAGGGACGGATCCACGATCGGGCCGGAAGCTCCGGATTGGCTCACGAGTCGGCCCCGATCTCGCCGGTCTTGGCAAGCTCCACGTGGCCTGGAGTCGTGGAGACAGGTCGGCGACCGAGGAGGCCGACGAGGAGGAGAATGGCGGCCATAACGGAAAATGCGATCACCGGCGACTCGATATGCAGAGTTCGGATGACGAGTTCTTGAGGAACCATCTTGGAATAGTCGAGTTTCTCACCAAACTTCTCGAAGACGACCAGCAGGGCGACGATGATACCGGCGAGGGAGCCACCCGCGATCAATCCGGTCGACATCAGCGTGCCGGAGCTCATCTCGGCCTCTTCGGACGAGTAGCGGCGGGCGCGATCAACAAGGGCCCGGATCGCCCCTCCGATGAAGATCGGCAGGGTCGTCGCAAGTGGCAGATAAACGCCGACGGCGAAGGCGAGCGCGGATACACCCGCGAGTTGCATGACGATGGCGAGGACAACCCCGAGGATCACGAGTGCCCAGGGTAGGTTCTTTTCCATGATCCCGTCGATGATGGTCGCGAACAGGCGAGGCTGCGGCGGGTCGAACTTGTTGAGCGGAGCGCCCGAGGTCGAGTATTTCAGGCGTCCTCCGATGCCGGGATCTTTCAGGTAGCGCGCCTGACCCGTCTCGTCCACGAGGTACTTGCCGGGCTGAACGCCGGGCTCGGGGCTGACCACCCACCATACCTTGTAGGTCTTGCCGTCAAGGCCGACATCCGTCGCGGTGAGCTTGGAGACATCCGCCTTGACCTGGGGCAACTCCTCGGTCCGGTCGGTGACGGTCGTATAGGCCGCGTTGAGACCGAGCAGGGTCCCGCCCATCACGACCGCGGACAGCAGCGCGCCGATCAGGATCGCCACCTGTTGCTTCCAGGGCGTGGCACCGACGAGATAGCCCGTCTTCAGATCCTGCGAAATCGTCCCTCCGTTGGAGGACGCGATGCAGACGACCCCCGCGATCGAGAGTGCGGCCAGACGATATTGCGGTCCAACCCAGCCGAGCACGACGAAGATCAGGCAGGTCAACAACAAGGTCGCGATCGTCATACCAGAAATCGGATTCGAGGACGAACCGATCACGCCCGTGATCCGCGAGCTGACCGTCACGAACAGGAAACCGAACAGGACCACCATGGCCCCACCCACGACGCGGCCCGTCGTGTCAGTGGGGATCAGGTCCGAGGCGGCGACGGCGGCAACGATCCCCATCGTTCCCAGCAAGACGACCCAGAGCGGGATGTCACGCTCGGTTCGAGGGATCTCTCCCTGCGCCTTGTCCTGTCCGCCGCCGATGGAACGCAGGCTGCCGGCGATCGAGGCAATGATCAATGGAAGAGCATTGATCATGCTCAAGATGCCACCGGCGGCGACGGCGCCCGCGCCGATGTACTTGACGTACTGGCTGGTGATCTTCGCGGCCGGGAGATCGGCGATCCGTGCCTGTCCCGGGGGAAGTACGCCAGGCAAGGACTCGCCGAAGTAGGAGATCATCGGCACGAGCAGGAGAGCCGTGAGGATACCGCCTCCGACCATGACCGAGGCGATACGGGGGCCGATAATGTAGCCAACACCCAGGAGCGCCGGGGCGGGCTCCAGAGAGACGACGGCCTTGGAATATCCTTTAATTCCGGTGATGGTCTTGTGCCATTCGGTCCCCCAGAGCTTGAACGCTTGCATCGCGATCTGATAGAGGAACCCCACGCCGAAGCCCAGGAAGACCGTCCTCGCATTCGAGCCGCCCTGTTCGCCCACGATCAGGACCTTGGCGCAGGCCGTGCCCTCGGGGTAGGGCAGGACCCCGTGCTGCTTGACGATGAACGCCCGTCGCAGGGGGATCATCATCAGGATGCCGAGAAGCCCGCCCAGGACGGCCACGAGCATCACCCGCGACCATTCGAGATCGTAGCCCAGAAGCATCAGCGCGGGCATCGCCGCGCCAACGCCGAAGGCGATCGATTCCCCGGCCGATCCGGCCGTCTGCACGATGTTGTTCCTCAGGATCATCGGCCTCCGATCGCCCAGGGCCCGCGCCGCGACGCGGAAGATGGTGATCGAGAGCACCGCCACCGGGATTGATGCCGAGACCGTCATTCCCACCTTGAGGAAGAGGTAGAGCGACGAGGCGCCGAAGACGATGCCCAGGATCGTACCCAGCGCCACGGCCGAGAACGTCAGTTCGGGCATCGTCGACGAATCGGGGACGAAGGGCTCGAAGGCCGGCCGACCTTCGGGACTGGTGGCGACGGATGGTTGCGGTGCTTGGGCCGACATTCCGCGGTTTCCTTCCGGTTGAGTGGTTCACGATGCGAGGCAGTGAAAGGCCGCCACGTCCCGATCATGGGCACGAGGCACCGGCGCGAAGTAAGCTCTCTCGGCAATGGGGCGAGGTTAATGCCTACTGGGCCGATTCCGAGATCGCCGAGGGCCGCGATCTCGACCGTCCGCGATTCAGGTCGGACAGACGATCGACGATCAAGCGAAGGACGTCCAACGGGGAATACGTCGCATCCACCTCGTAGACCAGGGAGGGATCGTAGAAGCTCAGGGTCCTGAACGTTTCTTCGTAGTAGATCTGGAGACGCTTCCGGATGACTTCCTCATTGATGTCGTCCAGGCGGTTCTCGCGAAGTGCGCGGGATTTGAGACGTTCACCGGCCTTTTTCGTGTCGCTGATGTTCAGGTGGAAGATCTGAATGACGTCCAGCATATCGTCGAGTTGTTCGGCCTGGGTGTAGTTGCGAGGGAGGCCGTCGAGGATGAGCGTATGCTGATCGGGGAGCAGAAGCTCCTGGAGCTCCAGGATCTGGACGTGTCGCCGCCAGATGCGTACCGTGAGATCGTCCGGGACGAGCAGACCGGACGAAGTGTACCGGACGACCTCCTTCCCCAGCTCACCCCATTTCGGCAGCTTTCGAAAGATATCGCCGCACGACACATGGACCAAGTCGGGGAGCTGGCCGAGAACGATCCCTTGGGTCCCTTTTCCACTGCCTGGCATGCCGAATAGGAGAATCGTGCGGTACTTCGCCCCACTTGTCGTCTTCATGTGTTCTCGGCCTCTCGCGGCCGGGGAGCGACCCCGAGCGTGCCTTCGTGATGGGGGAAGGCGACCCGTAACTCGGTTCGCCCCAATCGACTATCATGGTCCCGAACTGGATCATTCGGCAACCCCCACTGCCGGGGCGATGTCATGAAATCCCGTCTCCTCGTCCTACGTCACGCACAGACGGCCGTACCCGACCGGTTTCACGGCGCCGAGTCCGATATCGGCCTCGGTGATCTTGGCCTGGAACAGGCGAGAAACGTCGCGGATCGGATCGCCATGATCGAGCCGAAGGCGATTTACTCGTCGGCGATGCGTCGTGCCCGGGAGACCGCCCAACCGATCGCGTCGGCCTGTGGTCTTCCGTCGACTTCGATCGCCGCCCTCCACGAGCGAAAAATGGGGCCGCTCAGTGGCACGCCATGGGTCGAGTCGTATCCGATCTACGAAGAAACCATGCGCCGATGGATGTCGGGCGACCTTGACGCGACACATGCTGGTGGCGAATCGTATGCACAGATCCGGTCGCGAGTTGTTCCCGAGTTCCTCGCGATCGCCGCGCGTCATGCCGAGGAAACGGTTGTCGTCGTGGCACATGGCGTCGTCATCCGCGTTCTCATAACGAGCCTGGTTGACGGGCTCGGACCGGAGGATCTACGCCTCGTCCCGATCGAATTCGTCGGGATTCACGATCTTCGATGCGACGGGGCACTCTGGTCGCTCGTGGTTGAGAGCGCCGACGGGCCGGCGGGTTCGTCGGACGAAAAGTGAAACTCATCACGCCGCGGATCCCGACGCCTCTCCGTCCGAGCCGTTCTTCATGGCTTCCCAATCTTCCCACTTGTAGAGCACCTCGCGGGCGGCCCCGCTCTTGAACTCGCCGACGATGCCGTCTTCGGCCATGAAGTCGATCAGGCGAGCCGCGCGACCGTAGCCGATTCCGAGTGCGCGCTGGAGCAGAGAACAGGAGCCCCGTCCCTCGCGGATGATCACCTCGATGGCCGGTTCGTAGAGCTCGTCGCGCTCCTTCAGGGCCGCGCCACGGTCCTTACCGCCGAGAGCGCCGCCCATCTGGAGCTGAACCAGCTCCCGGCTGAATTCGACGGGGTATTGCGCAAGATACTCGCAGACACGTGTAACTTCGGCGTCGGAGACGTATGTCCCCTGGGCGCGGACGATGTGAGACGTGCCAGGGAACAGGAAGAGCATGTCTCCATCTCCAAGGAGCTTGTCGGCGCCCATCTCATCGAGCACGACCCGCGAGTCGCCTCGGCTGGCAACCTGGAACGCGATCCGGGCGGGCAGGTTCCCCTTGATCAATCCGGTGATGACATCGACGGTCGGTTTTTGAGTCGCGACGATGAGGTGCATTCCGACGGCCCGAGATTTCTGCGCGAGTCGGACGATGTGCGACTCGACTTCCTTGGCCGCGGTCATCATCAGATCCGCCATCTCATCCGCGATGATCACGATATAGGGCATGAACATCGGGATCCGCGCCGCTTCCTCGTCATTCTCCGGCTGGACGCGATTCAGGATCTCCTCGGCGCCGAGGGCGTTGTACGTCTGGATATTCCGGACCCCGGCGCGCTGGAGGAATCCGTACCGCTCGTCCATCTTGTCACAGGCCCACGAGAGCAGGGATTCCGCCTTCTTCATGTCCGTCACGACAGGGTGCATCAGGTGAGGGACCTTCTTGAACTGCGACAGCTCGACCATCTTGGGATCGATCAGCAGCAGCTTGACCTCGTCGGGACGCTTGGTCATGAGGATAGACATGATCATCGCGTTCAGGCAGACCGATTTTCCCGTTCCTGTCCGACCGGCGATCAAGAGGTGCGGCATATCCGCCAGGTCGAAGGACATGGGATTGCCCTTCACGTCCTTGCCGAGGAAGAGTGGAATCTTGAGCTTGGCCATCTTCTCGGCCGAATCCTCGATGACCTCTCCAAGCTTGACGAACGTTCTGCGTTCATTCGGCACCTCGATGCCGACCGTCGTCTTGCCGGGGATCGGAGCGACGATGCGGACGCTCTTGACCGCCAGGGCGATGGCCAGATCGTTCGAGAGACCGGCGACTTTGGAGACGCGCAGGCCGGCTTCCAGCTCGATCTCAAACTGGGTGATGACGGGCCCGGTATCGATCTGGACGACGCGGACCTGGCAGCCGTGTTCCAGCAAGGTCTTCTCAAGGAGCAGCGCGCGAGACTGGATCTTGGTCTCGTGTTCCTGGATCGCGAACGGAGCGGCAGGTTCGAGCATCTCGATCGGCGGCAGGCGAAACGAGCCGTCGGCCGGAACCGGCGGGGCGGCACTCGAGAGACCTTTCCGCTGGGGCCCGGCCGCACCATGAATCATGAGGTTGGGCCGAGGTTCCTGTAGCGCGTTCGGCCGGAGCAGAGCCGGGCGGTACGGCGGAGGATCGAAACGAGGCCCGGCACCTTGCAGGATCATGTCAGCGGGAGCGGCGAGTGATGGGTATCCCGTCTCGTAAGGTGCCGACGGTCCTCGACGGCTCTTTCCGAAGACCTCCGCTAGCTCTTGAATGGGCCAGAGGATGAGGACGTCGTGGCAAAGTGCGATCCCGACAAGGCCGGCGGCCGTCAGGATCAGCAACATTCCCACGGGACCGAATTGTCCTCCGAGGAGCGCCCTGGCGATAGCTCCAACGTACCCGCCCGGACCGACGGGCGGGCTCGGACGGAGGCTGCTCACGTAGGTCTGGATCAGCGACGAACATACGATCACGACCAGGCCGAATCCCGCGAGCCGCAGCCCTTTTTCCGGAACCATCCGCCTACGGAAGGTGAGCCAGTCCATCATCAGGAGACCGAACAGGATCAGGAGTCCCGCCCATCCGAACACGGTGAAGAGCGCATGTGCGAGCAACGCTCCGACCGGCCCGCACAGGTTCTTCGGGGGCGAGTTGGGAGGTACCGCCGCGGAACCCGGTGAGTCCGCGGGGTCGTAACCGATCAGGCTGAGGGCCAGGAAAAGACAGGCGAACAGGAGTGCGAGCCCCTGTCCATTCCGCCTCAGGCGCTGACGGTCGAGCATCGTATTCCCCTCGGCGCGCGGTCTCGCCGGACCAGCCGGCGGGGCGATGGCCCCCTCCGGCTCAGTCGATGGACCTCTCTGTACATCGACCGGCTTCGGCCGAGGGAATCCGGGAAACCGAAGGGAAAACAGCCGAGGCGGGCTTACTCTGCGGGCTGGGTAAGATCGACCGTGCCGCCTTCCTCATCCTCGGTGGCCTCGTGGGTCTGGAGGTTCCCGCTGAGGTCCAGATAGATCTTATTCTGCATGATCTCCTGGATCACGATCGCCATCTTATCGGGCGTGCGCAGGTCCACGAGGGCCCGCGCGCCCTGGTTGAGCGCGATCATGCGCTTCTGAATCAGGGTCGAGAGTTTGAATCGGCCACCGACCTTGTTGACGATCTCTTCTTCCTTCAGTTCTTCAAGCATCGCTCGCTTTGCCTCCACAACCATGTTGAACCAGCAAGTTGATCAGCCGCGTGGCGGTTTGATCAAGGTCGTCGTTAATGAGGATCGTATCGTAGCAATGCGCGTGATCGCGTTCCCATCGTGCCCGGACCAGACGACGGTGGATGGCCGCGTCATCCTCCGTCCCTCGGTTTCGCAGCCGCTTCTCCAGCTCCCAGAACCTGGGAACATCGATGAAGATATACAAGGCCGAAGGGGCGTGCTCTCGAACTTGTAACGCTCCCTGGACCTCGATTTCCAGGATCACGCACCCTCCCTTGCGAAGCGTCTCGATGACCGGCCGGATCGGAGTTCCGTAGCAGTTGCCCGCAAACTCGGCGAATTCGAACAGCTCGCCGCGGTCCCGCATCCCCAGGAACTCGTCGTGGCCCACGAAGAAGTAGTTCTTTCCGTGCTCCTCGCCCGGTCGCGGCGCCCTGGTGGTCGCGGAGACGGACAGGGTGGCGTGGATGTCGTTGCTCTCCAGGATCCGTCGGACGAGCGTGCTCTTCCCGGAACCCGAAGGTCCGGAAATGACCACCAGATGCCCGGGTAGATCGCCCCAGCCTTCCATCCACATCGCGTCTTGCACCCTCATCCAACGACCTATCCGAGCTACCCACTCACTCCACGTTCTGGATCAATTCCCGGATCTTTTCCAGGGTCCCCTTCAGCTCCACGACGGATCGACTGATCTCGACGTCGTTCGCTTTCGAGCCGATCGTATTGGTCTCTCGACCCATTTCCTGGACGACGAATTCCAGTTTCCGGCCCGCGCTTTCCGGCTCACCGATCACCTCGACGAACTGCCGGAAGTGGGCGCGGAGTCTGACAACCTCCTCCGCGATGTCGGCGCGCTCGGAGAGGATTGCGATCTCGCGGATCAGATCCTTCGGCTCGATCGTGACGCCTTGACCTGCAACCAGCGATTGGACCCGCTCTTGAAGTCTGGCCATGTACGATGAGACGACTGTTGGGCCTCTCGCCTCGATCTGAGTGAGCCGTTCCGAGAGCGATGCGCCAAGCGTCAACAACTCGCAGGCCATGGCTTTGCCCTCCTCCGCCCGCGAGGCCTGGAGCTTCGTCAGGGCTTCGGAGACGAGTCGGGAAAGCAGGGGCCATTCCTCGCGCGGATCTTCGTCGGAAACCTTTCGTGCATCCACCACCCCCGGCAGCGCAAGAATTCCGGCCACGCCCAGTGTCCAATCGTCGCCCAGGGTCGTCCGGATCTGATGCCAGTAACTCTTCAGGGCGGTCGTATTGAGGCGGTAGTCGTCCTCGCGACGAGGGCGCTCCACCCGGAGCGACATCTGGACCGTTCCGCGGCGGATCGTCTCGCGGATCAATCTCTCGAAGTCGGGTTCGAGCGACGAGAACGGGTCGCTGATCTTGGCGTTGAGCTTGAGGTGCCGGTTGTTCACCGTGCGCACCTCGACCTGGACCGAGAGCCGATCGTCCACGTGTCGAGACTCGCCAAATCCGGTCATGCTGAGGAGCAAGCGAGCCTCATTATGGTGCGACGGGTTGGATGGGAAAATGCGAATGGGCGGGATGGACCGATCCGATCCCCCTCGCCGCGATTCCTGGCGTGCTCGAGACGTCGATCAAGGCTTCTTGGCGGGAACCGACGGCTGATCGGACGTCGCCTTCGCTCCAGCATTCGCCGGGTTCAGCGGTACTGCGGGCTTGACGGGAGCCGTAGCGGGAGCCGAAGACGCGGGCTTCCCGACCGGAGAGATGTCCAGAGGTGTCTTACCCTTGTCCTTATCCTTCTCGGCATCCGTCGCGTCGGGGCTCGCCGCATCGGTTGTGCCCGCGGATTCCGCGGTCAGGCCTTTGTTGAACGCTGTGGTCGTGTTGGAATTGCTGGTATAGACCAGAAACAAGGCCAGCACGAACCAGAAAAAGGCCGCGTAGATGGTGACGCGAGTGAAAACGTCGCCCGCCTTGGTCCCGAAGGCGCTGGAACCGCCCACGCCTCCGAACGCGCCGGCCAGTCCTCCGCCCTTTCCGCGCTGGATGAGCACGAGGCAGATGAGGAACAGCGAAGTAATGACCATCAGAACGTTCGCGGTGGTGATCAGAAAGTTCAGCACGGCTCTCTCCAAACAAGCTTTCCGAGCGGTAGAATGCGATGAGGCGCGAACCCGGCTCTTCAGGATTTGCCCGCCGACTCCACGGCGCGAGCCGCGGAGATGATGCCCAGGAAGTCGGGCGACTTGAGGCTCGCCCCTCCGACCAGGGCGCCGTCGATATCCGGGCAGGAGAGCAGTTCGCTGGCGTTGTCCGCCTTGACGCTCCCCCCATATTGGACGACGACTCGGGAGGCTGTCGCCTGGTCGAAGGACCGGGCGAGGCTTTGTCGAATGAACGCATGCACGTGCTGGGCCTGGTCGGGTGTGGCGACCCGCCCGGTCCCGATCGCCCAGACCGGCTCGTACGCCAGGACCACGCCGGCCATCTGTTCGGCCGAGAGCCCCGCGAGCGAGCCCGTGAGCTGGGTCGTCACCACGGACTCGGTCCGATCGGTTTCGCGTTCTTCAAGGGTCTCGCCGAGGCAGACGATCGGGATCAGCCCGGCCGCGAGTGCGGCCAGGAGTTTCTGATTCACCATCGCGTCGGTCTCCCCCATCCCGTGCCGGCGCTCGCTATGCCCGAGGATGACGTGAGTGCAGCCGACATCGACCAGCATCGGCGCGGAGATCTCGCCCGTGTAGGCCCCGTCGGTCTTCGCGTGCATGTTCTGGCCGCCGAGCCCGATCGGAGAGCCGGCCAGGGCCTCGTCGATCGCGGCGAGGAAGATTGCGGGCGGGCAGACTGCCACGCGAGGAGAAACCTCTGCGCCAACGCCCGCCTTGACCTCGAGAGCGAGCTTGACCGCGTCGTCGCGGGTCGTGGGGTTCATCTTCCAGTTGCCGGCGATAAACAGCGGTCGCATCAGGCGGGAACCCCCTCGCAAGAATCAATGCTCCGACCCATCAGGTCGGCCAGGCCGCGGAGTTCGTGCATCAAGTGTAGGTATTGCGCCGGAAGGAGCGCCTGGGGGCCATCCGAAAGGGCCTTTTCCGGGCAGGAGTGAACCTCGATGTGAACGCCGTCGGCTCCCGCCGCCAGGCCGGCTCGGGCCATGGCCGGGATCAGGTCGGGGCGCCCGGTGGCGTGGCTCGGGTCGACGATCATCGGGAGATGACTCTGGCCCTTGACGTTCGGAACGCTGGAGATATCCATCATATTTCGCGTCGAATCCTCGAACGACCGCACGCCTCGCTCGCAGAGGATGACCTCGCGGTTCCCCTGGGCCAGGACATACTCGGCCGACATGAGCAGGTCCTTCACGGTCGCGCTCATCCCGCGCTTCAGGAGCACCGGGGTCCGCGTCCGGCCCACTTCCTTGAGCAGGTCGAAATTCTGCATGTTGCGAGCACCGATCTGGATCATGTCGGTGTATCGGACGACGAGGTCCACCTGCCGGGGGTCCATCACTTCGGTGACGACCGGCATCGCGAACTCTTCCCCGGCCGCCTGAAGGATCTTCAAGCCGTCCTCGCCCATGCCCTGAAAGCTGTAGGGGCTTGTACGGGGCTTGAAGGCGCCGCCGCGAAGGACGTTCGCGCCGGCCTCCTTGACGGATTCGGCGATCTCGAATAACCGTGATTCGGATTCGATGGCGCACGGGCCGGCGATCATCATCAGGTGGCCGCCACCGACCTTTACGCCCTTGATGTCGAAGATCGAATCCTCGGCATGGAACTCGCGGCTGGCGAGCTTGAAGGGCTTGAGGATCGGCACGACGGTCTCCACGCCGTCAATCGCCTGGAGAGGCTCCATCTGGAGCTTCTCCTCGTCGCCGATCACGCCAATAATGGTGCGGGAGACGCCCTGGCTGAGGTGAGGGACGAACCCCAACTCCTCGATCCGCTCCACGACGTGGCGGATCTGGGCCGGCGTGGGGTTGGGCTTCAATACGATTATCATCCTCGACCTCGGCACTCCGGCCTGCAACTCTTGAAGCACGCAGACGCGACGACGGGCAGAACATGTCCCGGCCGCGTTTGGGAATCGAAGAGTCTATCAAACCCGGCTCACCGCGCGAAGGGCAAGGTGTCGCTGGCCCTGGCTTTCGGTTGGCGAGATCGCGCTCAGGACGGCGACGATTCGGCCGCGCCCGTGCCGGATGTGCGCCGCTGGTGGATGCGGTCGTACACCTCGTCGCGGTGGACCGTCACGTCCGCTGGGGCCTGGATACCCACGCGGACCTTGTCGTTCTGGATCCGGATCACCGTGATCACGACGTCGTTCCCGACGTGGATCTTCTCGCCAATCTTTCGGGTCAGGACCAGCATTTCGCCCTCCTTCTCGTCCGCTGATTCCAGAGTTGCGCAAAGGGCGCTCACGGGCGAAAAGCCCGCCCGGCGCAGATCGGGGAGGCCGCCGATTCCCACCCTGAGAACGTGGCTGGCCGCCCGACATCGTGACTTACGCGGGACCCACAGAAAACGTGACGGTCGGGCGGCGAATGATGCCGAGATCCTCCTGCGGAAGCGCGTCGTCATTTCAACACGCGGGCATCAAGTACGTATCTCTGAGTTAGCCGAAATTCGGGGACGCTTTGTCTTGACGAGGAATTCTCAGAGGAATATCATCGTATGAGAGCGTGATCCGAATGTAAACGGAACGCGACTCGGCCCATACAGCTTGCCTGACGCTCAAAATCGTCCGAGGAACCTCATGGCTGCAACTCCCAAGTCCAAGACCAAAGCTCCCGTACCGCAGCGTCCGTCGAGCCAGATCCGCCAGGCGGCGGACTTGCTCAAGCAAGTCTCCGACCCGACCCGCCTTCAGGTTCTGATGCTTCTCACGGAAAAGGAGCGCAACGTCTCGGAGCTGTGCGCCGACCTCGGAACCCAGAGCCAGCCCGCCGTCAGTCATCATCTGGCACTACTGCGGCACGGTCGCTTGATCGAGCCTCGCCGGTCCGGCAAGCACAATTTCTACTACCTGACCGATGCCGGTCGTGAACTCGCGCAGGTCATCAACTCGATCGTCAGCTAAGTCTCGCATAATACTTTGCGGCCCTCACCTGGAGGCCGGCGGCACGGGTCGAATCACCCGTCCCGCCGGCCTGTGCTCGTTATCGGATCCGTGAGATTCGGCTCGATTAACGACCGAGGCAGCTCTGCAAGAGCGCGAGGCCCGAAGCAATGTCCCGGACCCGCGAGGGCTGATCCCCGACTTCTCGTTCGACAACTAGCGGGCCGACGTAGCCCACGCGCTTCAAAACATCCACGAACTCGGGAATGTTCACTTCGCCCTCGCCCAGCGGGACTTCCTGACCCCAGGTGCCGGGCACGAGGGGGCGTTTCGCGTCCTTCACGTGAACGCTACGGATGTCGGGCCCGAGGATGTCGACAGCCCGGATCGGGTCTCCCATGTCATAGAGCAGCATGTTGGCCGGGTCGAAGTTGACCTTGAGGTTGGACGCGGCGAGATCATCGAGAGTGAGCCGCAGCAGATCGGCCGATTCCTGGCCGGTCTCGAAAGCGAGCGTGATCCCCTGATCGGCGGCCATGCGGCCGGCCCGTGTGAGTGTGTCGAGAAACGGACGTCGATCGGGACTGCCCGGCTCGGGTAAGAACCCGGCGTGGAGCATAAGATCCGTGAGGCCCAAGGCCGTCGTGCGCTCCAGAGCCCAGGCGAGCCGATCGAGCCGCTCGGGGCGAAGGGAAGGGTCGCCGAATCCGCCGGTGGCCTTGATCGACTGAGGGCTCGTGTAGTCCTCGCCCGGGAACCCGAGCATCGCGCCCGTCATGACGAGGCCGGAGGCAAGTGCGGCCTCTGGCAGGGCGTCACCCTCTTCCCAGCTCGCATGATTCGGATCGCCGCAGGCGATCTGGGTGGCGCGAACACCCAGTCCTTCGAGCAGTCGTTTCAATTCGCGGACGCTCGTGACCTGAAGGCTCCAACTACACACACCTAGCGAGAGCGGAAGCGGCGGGCTCATGAGATTCGGCATCCCGGGTTCGGTGCTTCGAGAGATTCCGCACCAAGAGCCCGACAGGGTGGCATGCGCGAGCGATGTTTGCAAGAGGTAGGTCGGCTGGATCGCTGAGCTTGGTTATTCGGCGACGGCCAGGGTCATGGGCGTGTCGAATTGGCCCTCGGTGGATCGAACGACGCGGTTCCTTCCGGCATTCTTGGCGAGATACAGCGCTCGATCGGCGGCAGTGATCAGTGCGTCGATCCGCTGCGTCGGTCTGAGTGGCGAGAACGACAGACCCAGGCTAGCCGTAACGCAGATCGATCGACGCCCAAACTTCAATTTGCGCTGCGCGAGGGTGGTTCGGATCGTTTCCGCCCGATCGTAGGCTTGATCGGACGACCCGATCGGCAGCGCTAGAGCGAACTCCTCTCCCCCATAACGAGCGACAATGTCCTCGGCGCGAGCGGATTGGCGAATCTGGCCGGCGACATCTCGCAGGACCGCGTCGCCGCCGTCATGCCCCAAGGCATCGTTGATCGATTTAAAATGGTCGATGTCCAGCATCAAGACCGCCATTCCAAGACCACGGCTGCCGGCCCGCGCGGAAAGCACCGAGAGTTGATCGAGGAAATAGGATCGGTTGTACAGACCGGTGAGCGGATCTCGCACGGTTCGCTCGAACATCTGCTTCTGGAACTGTTCCTCCTCCGGGTCGGGGCACGCGTACTTGAGGACGACCTTGGTGCCGAGCCGGATCCGGTCGCCATCGTGGATGGGGATGGGCTCAAACGGGGGCAGACGCTTTCCATTGCGGAAGGTGCCGTTCGTACTTCTCTGATCAGAAAGCCAGGCGTGACCGTATTCGTCGATCCGGAGGCCTGCGTGACGGCGAGAGACGCTCGCCTCGGGGAGCGAGAGCCCGTTTTCTTCCGAGCGACCCAGCCATAGCAATCCCGGCGAGAGGGCCACCATTGTCCCGGGCATACCCCCGTTTTGAACGATGAGGTAACGGGGCAGCGACGGGTCGTGCTCGTGGCTGAGACCGACCGTCGACTGGGATTCGAAAAACTGAGTGGCAAGCTTGTCATCCATGGTCGCGCCCGATGCCGAGGGAAGCGTGCGGAGTCGACGGGACCGCTCGCGTTCGGTAGTTCTGACGAAGCCTGAGGTGGGCCGGCCCATCCTCATTATTAGGTAAGGTAGATCGCCCGAGAAGGCTGTCAAATTGGTTTCGCAGGAATTCTGGAGATCGCAACCGAGAGAGGTGGCGCCGCGGAGTGACGAGGGTTATGATGATCGCCGATCTGACGAACGGTCTTACCCGTGTCGAGAGGTGCCGTGATGAAGGCGATCGTCCTTCGTGAGATCGGATCGACCGAGGTCCTGAAGCTCGAAATCGTGCCCGACCCGGTCGCCGGCCCGGGAGAAGTCGTCATCCGGCTCGAAGCCGCAGCCCTGAATCATCGAGACGTCTGGATTCGGAAAGGCATGTATGCCGGCATTCGATTCCCGGCGATCCTCGGTTCGGACGGGGCCGGGCAGGTGGTCGGGATCGGAGACGGGGTCCCGGAGAGCTGGGTTGGTCGATCGGTCGTGATCGATCCCGGCCTCGACTGGGGCGATGACCCGCGAGTCCAGGGCCCAAATTTTCGAGTCCTGGGCATGCCCGATGATGGGACCTACGCGGAACTCATCCGTGTTCCGGTGGCGAACGTTCACGATCGCCCCGAGCATCTCTCCGCGCTCGAAACGGCGGCGATTCCCCTCGCGGGTCTGACCGCGTACAGGGCGCTCGTCACGAGAGCGAAATTGCAAGCGGGCGAGACGGTGTTGATCACGGGAATCGGCGGCGGCGTTTCCGGTCTGGCGCTCCAGATCGCAAAGGCCCTTGGTGCCACGGCCTTCGTGACTTCGCGATCGGAGGCGAAGTTACTGAAGGCCAAGGAATTAGGCGCGGACGCCGGGGTCAACTCCAGCGAGGCGGACTGGGCCAAGAAACTCGTCGGCCTCACGGGTGGTGAGGGGCCGAACGTGATCCTCGATAGCGTGGGCGGGGAGACCTTCTCGCGATGCCTCCAGATTGTGGGGCGTGGTGGCCGGATCGTGACCTATGGCGCGACGACAGGCCCAGTCGAGCGCATGGAACTGACGCGGGTCTTCTGGAAGCAGATCGATATCCTGGGCTCGACGATGGGCTCGCCAACGGAGTTTGCGGCGATGCTGGAACTGGTCTCCAGATCGCGAATCCGGCCTGCCGTCGATCGCGTATTCCGGCTCGGCGACGCTGGCAAGGCGCAGGACACCATGGAGCAGGCGGGGCAATTCGGCAAGATCGTGTTGGAGATCGCCGGGTCATGAGAATTCCAGCGACGGCCTGGCAGGCGATCCGCAGGACACGATCGACGATGTTGGCGGGCTTTACGATTGGCCTCCTCTGCTGACACAATGGGCAGCCGAATCTGAGCGAAGCACGTGGATTGACGCCAGTCACTCTGGAACGGAGGTTCGTGTGGCGACTGCGCCCCTGCCAGCACCGGGAGACAACGGGGTTTCTGATACGCCTCCGGCGACGATCGGGCAATACCTGATCGACCGGCTGTATTCGATCGGAGTGCGGCACGTGTTCGGAATTCCCGGGGACTATATCCTCGGAATCTACAAGATGCTCGAAGCCAGCCCGATCGAGCTCGTGGGTGTAACCAGGGAGGACTCGGCGGGCTTTGCGGCCGATGCGTATGCGCGAGTTAACGGCATTGGCTGCGTGGCCGTCACGTATTGCGTCGGCGGATTGAGCCTGTGCAACAGCATCGCCGGAGCCTACGCCGAGAAGTCGCCGGTCGTGGTGCTGGGCGGCTCTCCCGGGATGAGCGAGCGCGAGCGGAACCCGTTGCTCCATCACAAGGTCAAGGGGTTCGAGACCCAGTTCGAAGTCATGGAAAAATTGACCGTCGCGTCGACCGTTCTGTCCGATCCGATGACGGCATTCTCGGAGATCGACCGGGTCCTGACCGCCGCGCAGCGTTACAAGAGGCCGGTCTATATTGAAATTCCTCGCGACATGATCTCGTTCGTCCAGGTCATGCCGCACCGGACCCAGGCCGGGGTTCCACCGAGCGATCCCGATGCTCTTCGCGAGGCTCTGGACGAGGCATGCCGGCTCCTGAAGGATGCCGAGAGGCCGATGATTCTGGCAGACGTGGAAATCCACCGATTCGGGTTACAAGACGAGCTCCTGGCCCTCGCCGAGGAAGCACGCCTACCGATCGCGACCACGATCCTCGGCAAATCGGTGATCTCCGAGGCCCACCCGCTCTTCGTGGGCGTTTACGAGGGGGCCATGGGACGTGAAGAGGTGACGCACTTCGTTGAAGAGTCGGACTGTCTCTTGATGCTGGGATGCTTCCTGACCGACATCAACCTGGGGATTTTCACGGCGAAGCTCGACCCTTCCCGCTGCATCAACGCGACGAGCGAAGATCTTCAGATTCGTTATCACCATTATCGAGACGTGCGGCTCGACGATTTCATCGCCGGCCTCCGCGAACGCCGGTTGCGACTGGCCGACCCGCTGGTCCCGGTAAGATCGAACGGGACGGGGCCCGCCCTTTCCTCAGATCCCGACGCCCCGATGACATCGGCCGCTCTGTTCGCGAAGCTGAACACGATCCTCGATGACAATACAGTCGTCATCGCCGACATCGGAGACGCCCTGTTCGGATCGGCCGACCTCGTGATGAGCCGACGGACCGAGTTCATCAGCCCCGCCTATTACACGTCGATGGGCTTCGGGGTACCTGCGGCGGTCGGCGCCGGGATCGCGAATCGAACTCAGCGACCGCTGGTCATCGTGGGTGACGGCGCATTTCAGATGACCGGCATGGAACTCTCCACCGTCGTTCGCCAGGGACTGAACCCGATCGT
Source organism: Planctomycetota bacterium (assembly GCA_028291545.1). Classification (GTDB taxonomy): domain Bacteria; phylum Planctomycetota; class Planctomycetia; order Isosphaerales; family Isosphaeraceae; genus JAQGHR01. The sequence continues at coordinate 63,670 of JAQGHR010000051.1, forward strand.
GGTTGTGATGAACAACAAGGGGTACACGACCGAACGATTCCTGCTGGAGGGGTCATTCAACGACATTCAGAACTGGGCCTACCACAAGATTCCCGAGGTCCTGGGAGCCGGTTTGGGGATCGAGGTCCACACCCAGGGCGACCTGGCCTTGGCTCTAGCGAAGGCGATCGCCAACACCGAGAGCTTCACGCTCCTGAACGTCCATCTCGATCCCCTGGATCGCAGCCCGGCACTCGATCGCCTCACCCAGAAATTGTCGAGCATGGTCAGACCGACCACCGAGTGACGCCTCGAACGAGCTTTGCCCACGTTTTTGCCGTGGGGTTCAATAAGCGGAGCGAGCGTCCATCCGCCATGGGACAGCCGCTCGCTCCGCCAATTCTGGTTCAGAGTGATTCCGAGAGACGTTTTCAAGTCATCCTGAATCAGGGATTATTCGGAATCGTCGGGCCGCGGTGATTGATCTTCCCCTTGAAAACCCCGTTGGGGAACTTCCCTCGGGTGAAGACGTTACGGCCGAGCGTATAGGTCCCGTGTCCCGACTGGGTTCGATTCGGGCCGGTCGCGCTTCCGCCGAAGTGGTTCTTCGTCGGATGGTAGAACTGATGGAACCGGAAAGCGTAACCGCCGGTGGGAAGGAACTGCTGATGGGCGACGGCCGGCGGTAGCGGCTTGTAGCGGAGCCGATTCAGAATCACATTGGACGGGACCAGTCTCTCCCCGAACGGCAGGGCCGAGGTGTTGTCGGCGCCAAGGTTTGAGAACGCAGTCGCTCGCGTGCTGGGCAGGCCCCCGCCTCCGCCCCCGCCGCCACCACCTGTCACGGTGACTGGAACGTTTCCGGTGTATCGACGAAGTCCGAGTGGGCTCGTCGAATTGGTTCGTGCGTTGACCGTGAACGTCACGGTTCCGTTCGGCAGGTTCAGGAGGGATCTCGGGCTGAAGACGAAGGACGCATCCGGGATGCCGTCGCCGTCCTGGTCGGCTACCGCCGTGAAGGTCGTGGGATCAGGCAGAGGGATGCCGTTGACGGTGATCGTAGTGGGGTCGATATCCGTCGAAGGGCTGAAGCCGGGCGTGTTCGATCCCGCGGAGAGGATGAAGATCGTGAGATCGGCCGGCGTGGTGGCGTTGATGGCGAACGGTCCCAGGGCCTTACCGACGCCGATCGGGGACGTGATGGCCGTCGATACCACGTTCGGGAGCGGGACGAAGGCACCCTCCAGGAGGAAGCCTCCACCAGCATTGACCCTCGCTGGATTGAGTGCGAAACCGGGGGCCCCGATCACGAAGTCGCCGACGGGGTCACCGTCAACCGTTTTGCCGGCAGAGTTCGTACTCAATCGCCCGGAGACCGACGCCCCCAGGAAGTTGGGACTTGCCGACGGCTGGCTGAGCCCGATGATCAGGCCCTGGATCGGCGAGGCCTCCGTATTGTTCAGGGAGAAAACGCCCTGAAGGTCGGGATTTCCCGGGATCAGGTAGGCGATGCCCGCCGAATTCGCGAACCCGGGCGAACCGATCAGGATCTCGTTGATCGTATCGTTGTTGACCCGACCCACGGCCGTGACCGCGAAGCCGGCCAGCGCCCCGGCGGAGGCCCCGTCGAACTCCACGGAACCTATGGTTGTCGGCAAGGTGCTGAGATTCAGCGTTCCCGTGATGGCTCCCGGCGTGACTGGCGTTGCGTTGCGTCCGAAGATCATGTTGACGCGGCCGGCCGCGGCGTTGAAGCCGGGAGAGCCGATCAAGATGTCTGCTACGCCGTCGTTGTTGAAGTCTCCCGCCGTGGAAACGGAGAAGCCAGTCTGGTCGCCCGAATTGGCGCCGGTGAAGATCGCACCGGTGAGCCCGTTCGTCGCGCCGATGCGATTCAACAGAATCGACGTGAATCCATTGATCGTGGTTCCCAGGTTCGCGATGCCGGCGGTGGCGTAAATCAAGGACACCTGGCCAGGACCGACGTTGAATTGAGGGCTTCCGATCAGGAGCGCGGTCTGAGGCTGGGCATTCACGGTCGCGGCGGCGAAGTTCCCCGCGTTGGCGATCGAGAATCCCGCGTTCCCACCGGCCGAGGCTCCGGCAAAGACAAGGCCTGGCGTATTGGTCGCGCCGCCCTGGCCGACAGTCTGGAGCAGGACCGTTTGCGTCCTCGCCGGCCGCAAGGTCGAGCCCGAAATGACGTAGACACCGCCGCTGGTCGGCAGTCCGTTGAGGGTGGCATTCGGGGCCCCGATCGCGATGTCGGGCAGGCCGTCAGGGATGATATCCCCCGCGAACGCCACGGCCCGGCCTGTGGCGGCGTTCGGAACATTGTTGACGAACGTGAGAATATTCAGGTCGCTATTGGCCGTCGGATTGTCGAAGTCGACGGTCTTGGTCGGCCGGTTCAGGTTGGTTCCACCATAAACCAGGTACGCCCGCCCGGCCGCACTCGCGATGCCGGCCGAGTCGTTCGCGCCAGGGGCACCGATCATGAAGTCGGCGAATCCGTCGCCATTGACGTCGCCAACCGCCGCGACCGAGGCTCCGAGCGCCGAGTTCGGGTTCTGGCCCGTCGAGAACGTCAGGCCATCGAAATTAAACCCCGGTGCGCCGTTGAGCGGGTTGCTCTGGAGGGTCTGACCGAGGCCGGAAAGGTCGCCGACGCGTTGCTGAGGGACCAGATTGAGGAAGTCGAACGCCGTCGGCGCAGTGACTTGTGCGGAGCCGAAGACGAGGTAGGCGCGAGCGCCACCACCGTTGCCCAGGGTCACGCCCGTGCCGTTCCTGGCAATCGTGGGCTGGCCGAGGACGAAGTCGTCGAAGCCGTCCCCGTTGACGTCGCCAACCTCGGCGACGGAGAAACCGACGCCGCCGTTGTTATTCAGGCCGGACTCCAGCACGCCATACGGCCCAGGCGTCGTGCCGCCGGTCGTACCCGCGATGTTGACGAGGTCGATGGCTAGAAGCTCCCTGGCCTCTAACCTCTCCCCGCGCGGACGGAAACCTGTTCGCCGACTCTTGGGCGGACGAGGTTCATGTTTGCCAAACCGCATCGGAGACTCCCTCCTCCTAAGCAGACAACGCGCGTCCGACGCGCGATCCTGATCCGGCCGCGTCTGGTTCTCTCGAAGTCCGGCTGAATCGACCTGGTCCCGAATCAAGTTTGGCTGAAGTCCTGGACGTCTCATCCGAAACGACAGGTTCTTGATTCGTAGACTCAGGGTCACATTCAAGCTGCTCCGCAACTACCGAGAGGGGATCGACCCTAGCGATCGACGCACGATCGACCCGTTCCCCCCCTTTTTCGGTCCCTTTGGCCTGGACACTCCATCCAAAGGCTTACCGCCGTGGGGGAAAGCGCACAGACCAATCGGTCGAATCGGATTAAGCCCTACGTCCCATACGACCGATACCTAAACCACGATGAGAATCCGCCGCCGCCGGACTCGCGGCCAAGGCGGCTCCCGGAGCCGGAACCGACCGCAATCACGGCTCGACCTGTCAGGCCTCCGATTTTGCCCTCATGCTCGAGACGCCTCGGCGTCAGGAGGATCTTTGATGTCCCGTGCGAACCGCGCCCGCCGCTCTCTCCCCCGTCGCATGGCCCGCGTCACGATCGCAGGCCTGGCCGTGGGATTGAGCCTCGCGCCCCAATTCGGCTGCGGGCGCGAATACTTCCGGCAGTGGGCCGACCAGGATGTCTCGGAAGCCGTATTCGAGAAGAGCCGCGATCCGCGCTGGTCGATGGATCTGTTCACGATCGAGCCGCCGGCGCTCTCGCGCTTCGCCGACCCCTACGACGTCGATCGCCCGCCCGCACCGCCCGACGACACGGCCATCCAAGCACTTACCCCCACACCCCAGCTTCCTTTTCATCAGCTCATGGTTCCGGCCGAGGGCACCGGCTACCTCGACATGCTGAGCCACGGCCCGCGCTACGTCGCACCCCCACCGGCTCCCAGAGCTGTCACCCCGGTTCCGGGTTATGCGCCCACAAACCCGCCAGCCGGTCCCGAACCCGACGCTGGTGCACCGTTTGCGCCGCCGGCGAATTCCGGGACGAAGCCGGGGCAAATGACGCCGAATTCACTACCGGCCATGCCCGGTGTTGCTCCTGCCCGTCCAGCCGGTGCCCCGAGCACCTCTCTACCCCAGACTCGTAACCGTACCAGGGACACCGGCGTGCTCCTTTCCGCCTATCAGGCGCCCGGTCCGCCCATATCCGACCCGGCTCCCTTGCCGATGCCGGTCCAGTCGGGCGCGAACCGGACGCCCGGGGGCAACGGCACGCAGGGCCGACCGATCAGCGATCAGGATAGGCTCAAGTCGCCGGTCCCTCCGTTCGATCCGAACCCGGATGCGGTCGATCCGAATGCGCCGGCGGTCCCTCGAACGGACGTCCCGCCCCAGGAACGCCGCGAAGGCCAGTCCCGATCCGCCGGCTTTAACGCGAAGCTCACACCTCTCCTCCGCGACTTCAACGAGGCACAGGCCGCCGGCTTCCCGGCCAACAGTGCCCCGTTCGTCATCGGCCCGGTCGAGGCCCTACAGCTCGCCCTGGTGAACAACCGTGCGTATCAATTCAACCTGGAGCAGGTTTATGTCACCGCCTTGGCGGTGACCCTGCAACGCTTCGGGTTCCAACCTCAGTTCTACGCCGGCAACTCGCCTCGAACCGCTCCTCCAGGGGGCATCCTTAATAGTGGACCGAATCAATTCCTGTATCGGACGAAGGAAACGATCGGGGGCCAGAGTTCCGCCTTGAACTATTCCACGGTCGCCGGGGTCGGCAAGCTACTTTCGTTCGGCGGCAGTATTGCGGCCGGTTTTGCCAACCAGACGGTTTTCAATTTCCTCGGTTCGAAGCCAAGCCAGCCGACCGTTTCTTCCTTCTTACCGATGACGTTCGCGCAGCCGTTCCTCAGCGGTGGCGGTCGGGCCGTCAATCTGGAGCCGCTGACGCAGGCCGAGCGGAATCTCGTCTACCAGATCCGTTCCTTCACGCGGTTCCGGCAGGACATGATCCCGACCATCCTGACCCAGAACCAGAACTTCGATGTTGCCCAGGGGACGGCCGCGGACCCCACTCCGGGGTATCTGGGCGTCCTCGTCCTGCTTCAGAATGTGGAAAACGACCGTCGAAACGTTGTCGCTTTCCAGGGGCTGCTGGAACTTTATCAGAAGTCGGTCCAGGGATCGGCCTCCTCGGGGATCTCGCAGATTCAGGTGGACCAGATCGCCTCGCAACTCCAATCGGCCCGGGGTCGATTGCTCAACGACGAGTCGCAGTACAAAATTGCGATGGATTCCTATAAGATGGAATTGGGGCTCCCGCCTGACACGCCCTGCATCCTCGATCGTTCGGTGACGAGCGGCTTCCGCAGGGTGTTCTCCAACCTGGATGAGTGGGCGGGGCGAGACGAGCACGACCCGGCGGAGTTGGACGGGATCATCGGTGCCCTCCCCAAGCTCGAGTCCATCATCGTCGATGACCGCGAACTGTTTCGGTACAAGGATAATCTGCTGACCCAGGTTTACGCCGATACGGACAAACAACAGGATTTTCTTCTGGCGGCCGAACGCATCGCGCTGGAGAATCGTCTGGATCTGATGAACAACCGTGGCGCGCTTTACGACTCCTGGCGCCAGCTCGAAGTCACGGACAACGCCCTCAAGGGTGTCTTCAACGTAACCTTGACCAACCAGATCACGACCCAACCCGGCAACCAGAATCCCTTCGCTTTCAGCGATCAGGCCAAGCAATTTTCGGTCGTGCTCAATACGGAGTTGCCGCTCATCCGGGTGGCGCAGCGCAATAATTTCCGGCTGGCGTTGATCACCTATCGCCGCAACCAACGCTTGCTCCAGTCTCTTGAGGACGACGTCAAGCAGGCCGTGCGACAAGAAATCTACCAGTTGATCAACTTCGCCGAGAACTACGAGATCGCGAAAGTCAACCTGCTGGTCAGCATCCGCCAGAGAGATACGACCCTCCAGAATATCATCGCCCCACCTACCTCCGCGGCAGGGGCGGCCGACGCTGGCAACCAGGCCGCCCAGACGACCAACCTGATCACAAGCATCAACACGATCCTCGGAATTCAGAATCAGCTTCTTCAGAACTGGGTCCAGTTCCAGACGTTTCGTCTGCTCCTCTTCCGCGACATCGGCTTGCTGCCCTACGACGAATGGGAGGCCTTCTATGAATTTTTCCCTGCAAACACCGGCGGCATCGCCACCTCGAACGGAAGCGGCGGTCTTGCCGCCCCTGGACCGGCCAACCCGGCGCCGCCGGGGCGGCCGTAAGCTCACGATGATCTTCGGCGTCCTCCTCGTCGGGGGCGCCGGGATCATCGCCGCAACCTTCCCCGGCGTTCAGAAGACGTTCGCCGGGTTGTTCAAGCCGTCGGTCGCCGAGATCATCAAGTACAAGGCCGGTCGCGGCAAGCTCGCGATCACCGTGGTCGAACGGGGCAATCTCGAAAGCGCCGCGAACAAGGATGTGCTCAACGAGGTCGAGGGCAACACCACGATCATCTGGATCAAGCCCGAGGGCACCCAGGTCAAGAAGGGCGAATTGGTCTGCGAACTCGACTCGGCAACCCACCGGGACAACCTCGTCAACCAGGAGATCACGACCAAGCGAGCCAAGGCCGATCTCGAAAACGCCGAGAAGACCCGAGTGGTGGCCGAGATCGCGGTGAACGAGTACCTCAATGGCACGTTTCCGCAGGAAAAACAGACCATTCAGGGTGAAATCAAGCTGGCCGAGGCCGAGCTTGCACGCGCCAGTGACCGTCTCACCTGGTCCATGGAGATGCTCAGGAATAAGTACGTGTCCGAGTCGCAGGTGCTGGCCGACAAGATGTCCAGGCAGAAGTCGGAGATCACTCTGCTGAACGCCAATACGAAGGCGAAGGTCCTCGAAAAATACACCAAGGACAAGCAGACGACCGAGCTGGAGGCAAACGTCAAGAAGGCTGTCTCGGACGAGCTTGCGAAGAAGTCTACCTTCGAATTGGAGCGGCAGAAGGAAGAGAAGCTCAAGAAGATGATCGCCAAGTGCAAGCTGGTCGCGCCGGCCGACGGGCTGATCGTTTACGCGAACGAGACCAACCAGATGCGAGGCGGCAGCGGCGGCCCATTGATCGAAGAAGGGGCGACAGTTCGCGAGCGCCAGAAGATCTTCAGCCTCCCGGATATCACCCACATGCGGGTGAACACGAAGGTCCACGAGTCGATGGTGGATCGCGTCCAGAAGGGGCTCCCGGCCCATATCAAGGTGGACGCGTTACCGAATGTCGGGCTCGCCGGAACCGTCAGCGTGGTCCAGCCGCTACCCGATCCGTCTGGCATGTTCAGCTCGGACGTCAAGCAATACACGACGTTGATCTCGATCGAGAACTACGTCTCGGCGCTCAGGCCGGGCATGACCGCCCAGGTCGAGATCCTCGTGACGCAGCTCGACGACGTCCTGACGATCCCGGTCCAATCGATCATCCAGGCTCAGGGAAAAGACTGGGTCTTCGTGCTGACGCCGGAAGGCCCGGTCCGCAAGGAAGTGAAGCTCGGGCTCACCAACCAGAAGATGATGGAGATCAAGGAAGGCCTGAAGGTTGGCGACGAAGTTGCGATGAACTGGAATGCCCTTATGTCGGAAGAAGAGAAGAACGCCCTCTTCAACTCGTCCACCAAGAACGCCGCGAAGACCAAGGAATGGGCCAACATCCCGCCCGCGGATAAGGCGAAGCTGTCGCCCGGTCTGGCCACCGGCAAGACCGAAGCGAAGGGCGAAACGCCCACGAAGGGTGCTGAGGCGAAGGCCAAGGGTAAGGGGCAGGGCAATCGTGGCGGAGGCGGTGGGATGCCGGCCGCCCTTCGCGAGAAAATGAAAGGCCTCGCCCAGGAGGATCGGATGAAACTCTTCTCGGGTAGCGAGGACGAGAAGGCTGCGATTCTCAAGGGTGCCGGCTTCACGGACGACGAGCTAAAGCAATACGAGACGTTCTCCAGCCAGATGCGCGAACGGATGAAGAACATGCCTCCTGGTGGCGGCGGTGGCGGATTCGGTGGTCCTGGCGGCGGCGGCGGTGGCCCCGGCGGCGGTGGTGGCGGATTCGGGCCGCGCGGCGGCGGCGGGCAGGACGGTGGAGGAAATCCCCAGTGATCGCGTCAGGCAAGCCGATCGTCCGCCTCGTGGACGTCAGGAAGAGTTATGTCATGGGCCATGCCTCCACGCGAGGCGGGCCCAAGGAGACCGTGGTCGTCCACGCCATGAAGGGCGTCACCGTCAACATCATGCAAGGCGAATACGTCGCCATCATGGGGGCGTCCGGGTCGGGCAAGAGCACAATGCTCAACCTGCTCGGATGCCTCGACCGCCCGACCAGCGGCCAGTATCATCTCGGCGATCAGGACGTGGCCCGACTGGATGATGACGAGCTTTCCGAAGTCCGCTCACGCTACATCGGGTTCATCTTCCAGTCGTACAACCTGATCCAGCAGTACACGGTGATCGAGAATATCCAGCTCCCCCTGACCTATCAGGGCTCGGGGGAGATCTCGGACGAGGACATGGAGCGGACCATCGAGCTTGCCAGGCTGGTTGGCCTCGACACCCGCCTGGAACACCGTCCCAATCAGCTCTCCGGCGGTCAGCAGCAGCGTGTCGCGATCGCTCGCAGCCTGATCAATGATCCCTACATCATCCTCGCCGACGAGGCCACGGGAAACCTGGACTCCGTGACCAGCGAGGAAATCATGACGATGCTCGGCCGGCTCAACGATTCCGGCAAGACCATCATCATGGTCACCCATGAAGACGACATCGCGGCCCACGCCAAGCGTATCATCCGGATGCGAGACGGCGTGATCGTCGAAGATGGTGATAGTCCCCGAATGCTCGCCGCCGCTCACAACGGCGTGGTCACCGCCTCTTAGCACGGTTTCCGCCTGGCTCGTGAGGTCTTTGGAAGGGTCCCGCCCCCTGCGGACCACTTCCCGTCCCTGGATCGTATTGGTCCGCGATCGCATCTCTCGCAACCGTCGGCGAGCACTTCCTTGGAGTTCGTTACGAACATGGGACGTATCCTCCGAAGCTTGAAACTCGGCCTGAAAAGCCTCCTGCTGCACAAACTCCGCTCGGGTCTGACCGTGCTGGGGATCGTCTTCGGCGTGGCGGCCGTCATCGCCATGCTCGCTATCGGTGAGGGCGCAAGCCGGGACGCCCAGGAGAGGTATCAAGCACTCGGCGCGGTCAATATCATCGTCAAGTCCAAGAAGCCTACCGAGGAAACGCAGGCCGCCGGGGGGCGTCCCGCTCGTATCCTCAATTACGGCCTGAAATACGAGGATTTCGACCGGATCATCGCCACGGTGCCTACCATCAAGAAAGCCTTGCCGATCCGCGAGATCGCCAACAAGGAAGTCCGCCGTCTGAACTACAAGATCGACTCTCGCATCGTCGGGACCACGCACGATTACGCCGAGTTCAACCACCTGAAGATGGCGCGTGGCCGGTTCCTGACGGATAGCGACAACGAGAAATACGAGAACTTCTGCGTCCTGGGGACGGAAGTCTGCCGGATGCTCTTCCCCTTCGAGAACCCGCTCGAGGATGAGTACGGAAACAGTCGATCCGTCAAGCTCGGCAGCGACTATTACACGATTGTCGGCGTCACCGAAGAACGTGCGGCCTCGGCGGCGATCGGCGGAAGTCTGAGTGCTCAAGAATACAATCGAGACGTGTATATCCCGCTCAACACCTGCAAGCTTCGGTTCGGCGAGAGGATCATGGATTTCCGTTCCGGATCCATGGCCGCGGAGGAGACCCAACTCAGCCAGATCACGCTCCAGGTCGGATCGATCGACGAGGTCGAACGGACCGACCCGATCATTCGCGCGATCGTCACTCCGCATCATCCCAAGGGTGACGTGGCGTACGTCGTCCCCCTGGATCTGATCCGCGATGCGCAGAGGACATCGCGCATCTTCAGCATCGTGCTGGGTTCCATCGCGGCAATCTCGCTGATCGTCGGCGGGATCGGGATCATGAATATCATGCTGGCCACGGTCACGGAACGAACCCGCGAGATCGGCATCCGGCGCGCCCTCGGGGCGAAGCGCCGCGACATCACGGAACAGTTCCTGATCGAGTCGGTCGTGCTCTCCGGCGTCGGCGGCGTGCTTGGGGTCTGCCTGGGTGTGGGCGTCCCGTTCGTGATTGTCTACTTCGCCAGCATGCGGGCCGCCGTCACTCCAAGCTCGGTGATCCTGTCGTTCGGGATCTCGGTAGGCATCGGGATCCTGTTCGGCCTCTATCCGGCGACACGCGCGGCCAAGATGGACCCGATCGAAGCCCTCAGACACGAGTGATCCGGAGCAGGGATCGGATCACCGCTTGCCCTTGCGTCCTCGATCCCGGAAGACTACGCTTGGGTAAGCCACGATCGCGACTCCCGGCCGATTGGCCTGGAGTCGCGTGTTTCTTTCCGGACAGGTGAAGTCCCGACCCGCCGCAAGTTCGAGTCGTTCTTGCCATGAGTGACAGCCCGGGAGCCGCCGCCGTCATGCCGGTTCCTAATGAGATGGGGAGCAGCAAAGCATGTCCAATGATCGAATCCCGATGTCGAAGGAAGGCTACGAAAAGCTCAAGGCCCAGCTCGACCAGATGAAAAACGAGGACATGCCTCGGATAGCCGAGCAGATCGCTCAAGCTCGCGCGTTCGGCGACCTCTCCGAAAATGCCGAGTACGACGCTGCTCGCGAGGCCCAGGGCATGCTCCAGGCCCGCATCAACGATCTCCAGGACAAGCTTGCGCGAGGCATGATCGTCGATCGGACCAACCTGCCCACGGACCGTGTAGTTTTCGGCTCCAAGGTCCGGGTTCTCGATCTGGACCTGAATGATGAGGAAGATTTCCTCCTCGTCGGACCCGGCGAGGAAGACTACGATCTGAACAAGATTCTGTTGACCAGCCCCATCGGCCAGGGGCTCGTTGGCAAGAAGGTGGGCGAGGTCGCGGAAATCGCCGTCCCTCGGGGAACGCTCAAGCTCCGGATCGTCGAGATCATCGCGCAATAATCAGATAATGCCGGTCCCACGTCCTATCGCGGGGACGATTCCCGCAAGCTCCCACGATCGCGGCAGGGGCGCCTCGAACCGAAGCCACTCGTCCGTGATCGGATGTCGAATGGTCAGGGCACGCGCATGAAGCGCGATGCCCTCGGGGAACGGCTGGCGCGAACCGTACGCGGTGTCGCCCAGGATTGCGTGGCCCCGCGACGCCGTCTGGACTCTCAACTGATGCGTCCGGCCGGTCTCCGGGAACAACGCGAGTAAGATCGTTGAAAAGGGCAGCCGGTTCGCCTTCTGCACCTGGTATCGAGTGACCGCGCGTCGCGACCTTGGCGTTCCCGGAAGGCAGATCTGGACGAGCCCGAGCCCGGTATCCTCTTCGATTAGCCAGTCCTCCCAGAGTCCGCGATCGAGCGACTGCTCGCTCGTGATCGCGGCCCAGTATTCCTTCTTCACCTCTCGCGAGGCAAATTGACTGGCCAGTCTTCGCGCGGCTCTCGAATTCTTCGCCCAGACGATCACGCCCGACACGGGCCGATCGAGCCGATGCACCGTACCCACATAGGCAGACGTGGGATTCTCGGGATTCAGATGAGAGCGGACCGATGACTCCAGGCTCGATTCCCCCGGGCGGCGACCTTGCGTCAGGACACCCGAGGGCTTGTTCACCACCAGCACATGGGCATCTTCGTGGAGGAGATCGAGCGGCATCGCACCGGCCTTTATCGTGCCGGGGAAATCAGGGATTGGGCGTCCCGGCCGGCATGGTCATTTCACCCGCTTTCGCGGCAGAATCCGGCTCACCACCGAAAACCGTCGGAGGGTCGCCGACCTGCCCCCTGCCCCCGCCCGGTCCGCCAACACCAAACCCGCCCCGGGTCATCGGGGCGCCACCAGGCATCGAGGGGCCATTCGTCCCGGCCTGGAGCGGGTTGGGATCCGAATGAAATTGTGCCGGTCCACCGTCACGAGCGAGCGGAGGATTCGGCGGGATCTCCCTGGTTCGGGAGCCATGATGGCACCCGGCATTCGCGAGCAACGATCCCAGCCCGAGGGCGAACAACCGATTCTTGAGAGACCGATCCATCGGCGTGAATCTCCCTTCCTTTGGAGATAAGACAACTTGGAATAGCAGGGTAAGCCCTGGGTCGAGCTAACCCGGTTCCAGGTCGTCAGATGTATCGAACGCTCTGAGCGAGGAGGGACTCTGATCGGAATTGGCGCCGGCGTCTTCGTGCCGCGTCCCGAGGCAACGTGGCTGGAAGACGCCGGGGATCATAGTCAATTCGCGATTAGCGTCAAGCCGTCGCGGATTGATACCGGCGGGCGACCTCGTCCCAGTTCACGATGCCGAACCAGGAGCTCACGTAGTCCGGACGACGGTTCTGGTAGTCCAGGTAATAGGCATGCTCCCAGACGTCGATCCCCAGAATCGGTGTACCCGAACCATCCATCAAGGGGCTATCCTGATTCGGAGTCGAGGTCACGCCGAGCTTCCCATTCTTCACCACAAGCCACGCCCATCCCGAACCGAAGCGGGTCGTCGCGGCCTTGGCGAAGGCTTCCTTGAACGAGGGATATCCGCCAAGTTCGCTGGTGATCGCCGCTGCCAGATCGCCCGTCGGTTCGCCGCCGTTCGGTGACAAGATCGTCCAGAACAACGAATGATTCGCATGACCGCCGGCATTGTTCCGCACGGTGGTACGAATGGCTTCGGGGACTCGGTCAAGGTGCTGGATCAGCTCCTCAACCGGCAGTGCGAGGAGGTCCGGGTGATCCTTGAGGGCGTTGTTCGCATTGGTGATGTAGGCCTGATGATGTTTGCCGTGATGGATTTCCATCGTCCTGGCGCCGATGTGCGGCTCCAGGGCATTCGTCGGGTACGGTAGAGGCGGGAGCGTGTACTCTGGCATGACGGGAAACTCCTGGGGTGTCACTACCGGCTTCGTCTGTTGGACGTTCGACGATGCACTCGCCGTCAACCTACCACAGCGGCCCTTGACACTCAAATCCTAGCTAAGGACAGACCGGCGCTGTGCAATTTCCGTTGCATTCCGAAATAATCCTGCCGGGACGATTCCTTAGCTTCCCTGTTCCGCCTCCGATCGAAAGCACATCGCGCACCAACGGATTGAACAGCTTCACGGTTCACCGTCACCCGGAGCCTCGCATCGTTCCCCCACGTAATCGTTTGCGGGGTGTCGAATTCTTCCACCCACGTCGTGTATCATGTCCTTGTGGCACGATTACCGGCCGACTCACATCCGTTCGAGACACGCTAGGGCGTTCCGTGCGCCGTTCGAACGAGGCCTTTGCCGGTTGCCCCGGACCCCCTCGAAGGCCGTGATCTCGCATCGTTTCGATCTCTGATATTCTTCGGACCTCGATTCCATGACACTTCCACCCGGGACCGAACCCCAACCGGATGGTCTGAGCGATCAGGCCGAGCCGAACCTGCTGTTCGAACTCGTCGACTTCTTGAAGCACAACCGAAAGTGGTGGTTGGTCCCGATCCTGGTGATGCTCGCTCTGTTCGGAGTGATCATGGCGCTGGCGACTACCTCGGTCGCGCCGTTCATTTACACTCTGTTCTGAATCGACCGATTTTTTTCGGCCGGAAGGCCGAGAGTTGGCGCTTCTTTCACTGTCCACGGCCTTTGCTCAACTCCGATAGCTTTCTAGTCGCTCGATTAGCGTCGATGAGTGCCATCTTCATCTGACGTCACTCCGGGCCGCATCCTTTGTCTGAGATAGACCTTCAACTCATATCGACCGGCCAAGCTCCTCGGAAGTCAAGGCCGCGTGAGGGTGCCGATGTCCTCGACCGATCAGCCCACGACATTCACGCTCAATCGACCCCGGCCAACTGGGCGTCGCGGCGGATTCGGCCAGGCGCTGATGCTGGCCGCCGTCCTGCTCACGGTGATTGGTTCAGGACTGTGGGCGTCGGGGATTCATCCCAAGTTCCCGTGGTCCGCCCAGGAATTCGTCCTTCGCACGGTCCCCGTTGATCGGGGCGAAGTCCGGGTTTTCGTTCTGGAGTCCGGGACCCTGGAGAGTTCCGATAACGCGACGATCAAGTGTCAGGTCGAGGCGTTGATGGGGATGGTC
>JAQGHR010000076.1 GCA_028291545.1 Planctomycetota bacterium
GCGACGGCCGCCTGCGCATCCGGCGGCGCCTTGGCCCAGAGTTCCTCGGGGATGGGCAGTGGGTCGATCATGACGAGGGTATAGTGTCCTCATCGGCAACTTTCAATCCCAGACTGTGAACGGCTACACCGCCGGATACCAGTTGATCATGTGAGACTTCGTTTAATCGGTGACAGTCCAACTAGTCCGCCACCGGCAACCGCACCAACACCGCCGCCAAGACGGTCATCTCGCTGACTTCGGCCGCCGCGATCTGCCCCGTGCTGTTCGGGTTCACGCTCGCCTCCGACGCCACCCCGGCGGAACAGTCCGCCTCGTACTACCTCCGGCGCCACACCGCCGTCGGCACTTCCACCGCCTCCACACCAATCGCGCTGGACACCGCCGACCCCGCTCGCTGGCGGCCACGGGCCTCAACCACTCGGGCTGATCAGTGGTCGGCCCGAAGATCCTCGAGGTGCGATTCGTGACCCAGCGCCGTAGCGCGGGGGTTTGCCTCGGCTGAGAAGTCACCGACCTCCACCGCACGGCGCTTCCCGTCTTGCAAGAGATATCCCACGTGGTCATATCATCGCCGACATCCCGCAGGAGCGACTCATTCGGGTCGTTTCGCGAGGCGTACCGCGGGTTTTCCGGTGACTGAGCCCTCACCCGCAATTACGGCGGGTCGGCTCGCAAATCAGGCTGCTTGATGCATATTGAGGGTCCACCCGCGTTACCACCTGACTGCTCGCGAATTCGCCTGATCGATCCTTTCCATCGAACTCTGCGGCGGTTTCGTAATCCCAATCTCCGCGACGATTGCTACGAACTGAGATGATCAAGACACCGCGTTAGAGTTGCACGCAGAGGGTCCCAGCTTGTTCACGAAACTCGCAAGACGTGCTCCTCACCAATCGCCAATGGCCGCTGAGTCATCGCGGGGAGTTCAGGGTCGTCGTCTTGCGGCGCCCTCCTTTGGTTTTGGCGGTCTGCATGTCGGCAAGGTCGGCAGCCACGAATAGGGCGTCCACGGCATGGGCCGACACTCTCGCTGGCGCCGAGAGGACGCGGAGTCCCTTTTTTGTAACATCGACAGTGTAGACTCCACCTGGCTTGCCGTCGCGGTTACCGTCGATCGCCCGGCCGAGCGTGTCGGTCGCGCCGGCCTTCACCGTCAGGCGAGCGCCTGTGGCCAGCGCGAGCTTGCCCGACGGCACGATTGTGACGGTCTTCTGGTCCGCGTTGTAGCTCACGGATTTCAAGCCCACGGGCTTGTCGTCCTTCGTGCCGAGCTTCTTGTCCTTGCCGGCCGAGGTCAGGGTGTAATTGCCAGGATTGGCGGCCGAGCTTGCGTCGAGTGCTCCGTTCATCGTAACGATCAGGCTCCCCAGGTTCGTCTTCGCCGCGACCGCGCGAACGTCGATGACCTGGACTGGCGGGATCACGGGTTTCGCCGTGACCGAGAGCGAAACCGTCGCTTCGCCGATGCCTCCGTCGTCATCCGTCACTCGCACGCGGACGGCGAAGGTCCCGGCCGTTGCGTAAGTGTGCGAGAGGTTGAACGTGCGATTCGTCCCCAGGGCCAGCGATGAGAAGCCGCCCCCTTCGCCGTAGTCAACCTGGCCCGAATAGGTGTCGGCACCGGTGTCGGAGAACGATCCTCCGATGGACCAGGCATCGCCCGCCATGGTCGCGGAGGTTGGGGCAATGCTGACCGTGGGCGGGGCATTCACGACGTCGATGAACGTGCTGATCTGCGTCGAAGCACCGTCGTCGTCGCTAACGGTCAGGATGATCGTGTAGCGGCCATTGTCTGCAGGCGTGAGCGGGTACGAAGGGCCGTTCACGTCGGCGATGACGCTGCCATTGCTTGCCGCTGTTTGCCAACGGTAGGTGAGCTGGTCGAGTGGACCGGGGTCGCTGGCGATCGCGCTCAGTGCGATGGTCGTCCCCTCCAAGACCTGGCGAGCCCCGATCGCTCCGACGAACGGCGCGACATTCGTCACATGAACCGTCACGTCGTCATGTCGCACCACGTCGGCACCCACGAGTGTGATTCCGACGCTATATGTGCCGTCGTCCGCGTAACGATGGGTATTGGCGATCTTCGCGACCCCTGCGTTGAAGGTCAGGACGACAGGCTCGATCAGGCCATCGCCCCAGTCGATCGCCACGCGGAGGTCATTGGTCGGGCCGGCTGCGGTCACGGTGGCTCCGGGAAGGCCGATGGCCTGTCCCTCCGCGATCGTGCGATCCGCTCCGCCGTCGAGCACAACCGATCGGATCGGGGCAACCGTGTCGTCGTCGAGGTTGACGAACGACAGCGCCGCGATCGTACTTCCCTGGTAGTTGGCGTCGGTACTTGTGACTGAATCGAACACGACCTGATACGCCTGTGTGCTGTCGATCACCGCATCATCCTGCCCCGTCACGGTCACGATCTGGGGCTCGAGCGCGTTGTCCGGCGTGAACACGAGGACCACGGAGTCGATGTGCCCTTCGGCCGTGTTCGTGCTGTGCAAGGAGATGGTCACCGGCGCGATCGGCACGGACGTGAGCACGACCCGGAATGCGGCCGTACCGCCCGCTTCGGACGTGATCAACGGTTTGTCGGTCGTGACGAAGATGCCTGGGGCGTCGTTATCCAGATTGACCAGCGAAAGGGGGGCCAGCGTCTTGCCTTGATAGTTGGCATCGGCACTTGTAGCGGGATCAAATACGACCTGGAACGACTTCGTACCGTCGGTCGCCGGGTCGTCCAGCCCGGTCACGGTGATGAGCTGCGGCACCAGCGCGTTGGCCGGCGTGAAGATCAGGAACGCCGGCTCGATGCGAGCTTCCGTTGCGTTCGTGCCTCGCAGGGAGATGACGACCGGCGCGGTCGGCACGGACGTGAGCGCCACGCGGAATCTGGCCGTGCCGCCGGTCTCGGTCGTGACCAGCGGCGTGTCGGCCGTGACGACGAGACCGGTCACGTCATCGTCGGCGATCGTGACCGTCAGCGGGTCGACGGACAGGCCCTGATAATCGACGTCGGAACTCCGGACGACGTGGCCGAGGATGGCCGCTCGCGAGCCCTGGACCACGAGGTCATTCCTGGCGGCGATCGTGACCGTTTGCGCCACTGCCCAGTTGTCGGACGTGAACGTGAGCATCGATGCGCTGGGCTTCAACGGACCGGCCGGGGTGAGGACCACACGGACGGTTGCCGCCGCCGTCAGCACCGCGGTGTAGCGCGGGGCCGGCGAGAGGTTGAGGGTCTTCGGCGCATGCCAGTCGCTCGGGGTGAACGTCACCCGGATCAGGGTCGCGCCCGCGAGGTCGGCGGCGAGCAATTCCAATGTCACGTTCGACGATGGCGCGGCCGCCAGGGCCACGGTGTAAGACCCGGCGTCGGACAGGAAGAGGCGGGGCACGTCAAAGTCGGCGGCGGCGAAATCGAGGTTCGTCGCGGGCAGGTCGGGCTGGACCAATCCGATCATCACGGCCGACGTGGGCCGAGCGGCCAGACGGACCGTATAGCCGTCGCTCGCGCCCGCCTCGCTGACCGTCGTGGTCGTGTGCAGGGGCGTCACGATCACGCCCGGCGTATCGTCATCGGCCTCGGTCGCCGAGAGCACCCCGGTCGTCCAGCCCGATGCCGTGGCGGTGAAGCTGGCGATGCCCGCCAGCCGATCCGCATCGGCTGCGTCGGCGATCCTCGCCGGCTGGTCGACGTTCCAGTTCAAGGGCGTGAACGTCAGCGACGCACCCGACGAGAGGGTCAGGTCCGAATCGCCCGAATCACGCGCGATGGCGACGACGACGTTCCCCTCGGGCTTGCCGCCCAGGCGGACGCCGACCGTAGCGGAACTTCCCTCGCCGACGGTCAGCGCCGCGGTCGAGATGACGATCCGGCGATTCACGTCGCGCTCGATGAGCGAGAGCGTTCCTACCGCCCATCCTTTGGCATCGGGGGTGGCTTGCAGGGTGGCGGTGCCGTTGATGGCGTCGGCGTCGATCGCAGCGGATACGGTCACGGTCTGGAAGGCGTCCCAGGTGTCGGGACTGAAGACGAGCGACGTACCCGACACGATCGAGAAGTCCGCATCGCCGGAGGCTCGTGAGATCGTGAGCGTGACGGGCGACGAAGGCCGACCGCCAAGCCGCACGCCGATCGTGGCCACCCCGCCCTCGTCGATGGCGAGGCTCGCGGCGTCGAACTCGATGCGGCGATCATCGTCGGCCTCGGTGGCCGAGAACGACGCCGTGTTCCATCCGGGCGCGGAGAACGCGAGCGTTGAGGTGTCGTCGACGGCGTCGAGGTCGGCCACCGCGCGGATCGTCACGTTCTGCGTGACGTTCCAGTTGGCCGTCGTGAACGTCAGGGGAGCGGATGAGGTCGGGTCGAGGTCGGCGTCCCCATCGATCCTCGCGATCGAGACGACGACATCGGCCGATGGCTGCACCGCGAGCCTCACGCCGATGGTTGCCGTGCCGCCTTCGCTCACAGTGGCGGGCGCACCCGTGAGGATGAAGGCACGGTCGTCGTCCACCTCGGTCACGGCGATGGTGGCGTTGGCCCATCCGGCCGCGCTCACGATGAACGCCGCCGATCCGTCAAGGCCGTCGACATCGTTGGCATCGGCGAGCGTGACCGGTTGGTACTGGTCCCAGTTGTCGGGCGTGAAGGTCAGGGACGAGCCGGACGAGATCGTGAGGTCGGCATCGCCGCTCGATCGCGTGACCGTCGCCACGACGTTGGCCGACGGTCGCGAGCGGAGGCGGACGCCGAGGCTCGCGGTGCCGCTTTCGGGGACCGCTAGTGAGGGCGAAGCCAGGCCGAACAAGCGGTCGTCGTCCGACTCGTTGGCCGTCAGCGTTGCGCCGATCCAGCCGGGGATTGACGCGACGATCGACGCGGTACCGTCGATGCCGTCATCGTCGTTCTCCGCCGCGATCGCCATGTTCTGCGCGACGTTCCAGTTCTGCGGGGTGAACGTCAACGCGGTCGAAGTGGGGGCGAGGTCGCCATCGCCGAGATTCCGGGCAATGGTGACGACCACGGTCTCGGCGGGCTGGACGCCGAGGGTCACGCCGACCGCGGCGGACTTGCCCTCGGCGACCGTGAGGGAGGGCGCCGAGAAGATCACGCGGCGGTCGTCATCGGCCTCGGTGGCGACGATCGTGGCGACGTTCCATCCCGGCGACAGGAGCGTGAACGTCTCCTCTCCGTCCAGGCCGTCGGCGTCGTTCGCGGCGTTGATCGTGAGCGGTTGGTCCACGTTCCAGTTCTGCGGCGTGAACGTGAAGGACACGCCCGCCGGGGCGCTCAGGTCGAGGTCCTTCAGCACGCGGGTCAACGTGACGACAACGTTGGACGCCGGCGCGGAGGAGAGATGCACCTGCACGGTCGCGCTCTTCGACTCGCCGACCACGATCGCCCCGACGCTCGCCACGATGGTTTGCGCCGAGTCCAGCTCACTGGCAGGGATCGCAGGGGGAGAGATCCAACCCGGGGACGAGAGCGTCAGCGTGCGCGTGCCGTTCGTCACGTCGGCATCGTTTGCCGCCGTCAGGATCACGGCCTGCGGGACGTCCCAGTTCTCGGTGGTGAAGGTGAGGGCCTGGCCCGACGCGATGTTGATGTCGGCATCGCCGGTGCCGAGCGAGGCGGTCACGATGACCGTGCCGGTCGGCCGCCCTTTCAGCCGCACGCCGACGCTGGCCGCGCCCCCTTCGGCCACGCCCAGGGAGAATCGGTCGGCGAGGATCGCGCGGTCAGAGTCGGCGATGATCACCTGGAAATACTTGGGCGCCCAGCCGGGCGCGGTCACGCGATACCACGCTTCTTCGTCGATCGTGTCGTCATCGACGGCGGCGAGCGAGAACGTGATGGAGTGCGGCGTGGAGAAATTAGCCGCCGTGACCACGGCCGTCTGCCCCGAGGCGATGCTGATGTCGGCGTCGCCCGAGACCTTCTCGACCGTTACCGTAAGACTCGACGAAGGAGCCCGGTTGAGCGTGTAAGCATGGTTGATCGTCGTACCGTTGTCCGTGCCCGAGGATCCGAAGGGGAAGCTGAGTTCGGCCTCAACCTGGCGCAGGGTAATTGTGGCGTTGGCCCATCCTGGGGCCGAATAGAAGTAAGTTCCCGATTCGATAACGGTGTTGAAGTCCGGATAGGGCGTGAACGCGACGTCCTGGTACACGTCCCAGTTGGACGGAGTGAAGGTCAGGGTCGGCGAGGTCGGGAGCGCGTAGACCTGGATGCCGCTCCCAAAGCTGCCCGAGAGCGTGACTACTCCGGCGGGTTGTCTACTGAGCTTGACCCGCGTGACGCCGACGTGGGAGAAGTCGCCGATGGCGGCCTCGGGCATGTCGATCGTGGACGATTCCAGGATGATGACGCGGTCGTCATCGCCTTCCGTGACGGTGGATTGCGACGAGGAATGTGCTGTGGCCGAAACGATCAGGACAGCCGATCCGTTGATCCCGTCGGCGTCGGCCGAGGCAGTCACTCGCACCTCCTGCGCGACGTTCCAGTTGGCCTGGGTGAAGGTGAGCGTCGCGCCGGCGGTGATCTTCAGGTCAGGGTCCGCGCCGGTTGCGAGCGCGGCCGTGACCGTCACGTTGGCCGTCGGGGCGTCCGAGAGCTTGACGTGGAAGATCGCGGGGCCGCCCGCCTCGGGCGCGGCGAGCGACGATTCCTGGATCAGGACTCTCGGCCGATCGAGACCGAAATCGAGCCCTGGTACGGCCAGGCCAGCCATGATGACCGGCGTGGCGACGACGGAATCCAGCCGCCGCAACTCGGTACCGGTCACGCCGTCAGTGGCGGTGAGGTAGAGCGAGTTGCCGATGACACTGAAGGACGAGGGGCTGGAATTCTGCGGGACGTTGAGGACGACGTTCGGGTTGATGTCGGCAATGAGGCGTACGGAGGTACCATCGAACGCCCAGAGTTCGCGCCCCTTGGACCCTTGAGCCGCGAAATATAGGTCGCCCGCGAAGGCCGTCACGGAGGTGGGATCAGGGCTGGACGAGCCAGTTCCGTTAGAGACGGCAACCGTCAAGTTGGTGCCATCGAACTTCAGGAGTTGATGAGCGCTACTCGCGGTGCTCGCCGCCGACAGATAGAGGGAGTTCTTGTACACAACGAGATCGGACGGGGGGTTGGAGACATTTGTGGCGAGGTCGAAGGCGCGGGTCGCCTTGGAACCGTCGTACTTCCATAGATCGTAGTTCCCGCTCGTGGTGGCAGCGATGAAGTAGAGGGTGCCGTTGAAGACCGTCAGGTCATAGGGAGCCGAATCGGTGAAGGACCCGGGTTGGATGTCGGCGGCCAGGGTGGCCTTGGTACCGTCGAATTTCCAAAGCTCATTCCCGATCGTCCCGGAGGTGGCGGCAAAGTAGAGCGCCCCGTTGTAGATTGCGAAGCCGGTCGGGGACGAACTGCTAATCGGGAGCGCCGTGTTAATATCCGCGACGAGGGAGACGACGCTGGCTGCGTCCAGCTTCCAAAGCTCAGAGCCGATCGTGCCGTTCGACGCCTGGAAGTAGAGGGCATTGTTGAAGACTGTCATGAAGGCCGGCGAAGACGAGGCCGAGCCGGGGTTGATGTCGGCCACACGGATGAGATTACCGCCGTCGTACTTCCAAAGCTCCCGACCGCTCGCACCATCGTTTGCCGAGAAGTAGAGCACATCGTTGAACACGACAAGATCGGCCGGAACGGAGCCCGTCACACCGGGAAGGAGGTCGCGCACCATCACCGTTCCGTAGGCATCGGTGCGGTACAGTTCGCGACCGCTCACGCCGTCGTCGGCCGAGTAGTAGATGGCCCCCTTGAAGGCCACCGGGGCCGAGGGGTCCGATCCCGTGCTCCCCGCGCGCAGGTCGGAGACGAGGTACGTCGGGCCGACAGTCGCCTTCGCGTTCGGGAAGGTCGTGGAGTAGCCGTTGGAAGTCCCGCCCTCGACGCGGATGACGTAGTCCTGGGACTCCAAGCCGTCTAGCTCGTAATACCCGGTAGCGTCGGTCACGGCCGTTGGGCCCTGCCCCGACACGATCCTCAGCGACCAGGATTGAAGCGTGCCGGTGGAACCGGTGGCGTCGTCGGTGATCTCCAGCGTCCAGGTGCCGTTGGTGCTCAGTCCATTTAGCGCCGAGAGCGAGCCCTCGGGCCGGAATCGGCCGGAGAAGGGGGCCTCGGCTGCCGACATGGCGATGACCGCGGCGTCGTCGAGCGAGAGCTTCACGACATTGTCGCCGCTTCCGCCCAGGTCCGTGAACAACTCGACGCGCACGCCCGTTGGACTGATCAGAAAGACGTCAAGGTCCGCGTCGTTAACGTGATTGATCGACAGTGTCACGTCGATGTCGGCGATCGTTCCCGCCGCGCCGGAGACGGCGATGGTCGATGTGAGCTTGCCCCCGTCCGGAATCGCCTTGGCCGCGTCGATATTGACAAATGTGCGGGGCCAACCATCGTTGTTCACGCCATCGTTGTTGACGTCGGCATAGACCGTGAAGCCGCCGAGTCCCAGCTCTCCCGAACCGTTCGCACCTTCGGCATTCTCATCGAAGAACACCCGACCGCCGACCGCTCCGGAGCCGACGTTGAGCGTGAACGTTTGCGTGGCCGACCGGCCGTAGTCGTCCCACTTGAGGCCCTTGCCGTCGCTCGCCGTGACCGTGATCCTCGCAGTCCCGACGAACCCGGCCGCCGGCGTCATCGTGATCGCATCGGCCGACGTGTTTATCGATACCACGACCGACGGCGTGTCGCTCGTCGCGGTCAGGTAGATGAACTTGCCGTCGGGGTCCGAGGCGGGCAGGCTCCCGATCGTGAGCGGCTGTCCCACCTTCGTCGCCCGGGGGCCAGCCGGTCCGGTCCACGTCGGCGCGAGGTTGGTCGTGAAGCTGACAGACACGCCCCGATTCTGCAACGCTGGGATGTCTGACTCATAGGCCGCGTTGCCAAGCGGGTTGTTCGTCAGGGAGACAGCATTCAGGGACGCGAGCCCCGTCAGCGGCGAGATCGCGGTGAGCGTGTTCGCATAGGCGGAGAGAGTGCGCAGCTTTGACAGCCCCGCGAGCGGCGCGAGGCTGTCCAGGTCGTTGAAGCTAACGTCGAGCGAGACCAGCGAGGTCAGGGTCGCGAGCGGCGCGAGGTTTGCGCTCTGGAGCGTCGCGCCGTTCGATGAGTCGATCGCCAGGTTTCGCAGGTTCGTTAGGCCGCCGACGAACGTGAACTGGGCCGCCGGCAGCGGGTTCCGGCCAATCGACAGGCTCAAGATCGACTCGACGCCCGCCAGGCCGGACAGGTTGGCCATGCCCGTGCCCGAGATATCGAGAACTTCCAGGTTCCTCATCCCGGCAAGGTACGAACCGCCCAGCCCCGCCGAGCGAGTGAGGCTCGTGAGCGTGTTGCCGCCCAGGAGCAGGGTGTCGAGCCCGATCAGATATTGCAGACCCTCCATGTTAGCGATTCCGGCGTTGGTGGCGTCGAGAATCGTGATCGTGGCCAGTCGGCTGGCGAGGAACGTCTGCGGTACCTTGGGCGTGATCCTCTGGCCGAGAGCCTGGGCGATCTTCCGCGCGAGGTTCACGTCGGGGATTGCCACGACCTGGTCGGCCGCTTCGAGGGCCACGCCGCTCAGGGCGATCGTCTCGTCGCGGCGGGGGTCGCCCGCTTCCGCGTCGCGCAGTTCGCCCCCTTCGGCCACGGCGCGATCGGCCCCGCTCTCGCCAAAGAGGCGATCGACGCCACCGTTGCCGATCAGAGCGTCGTCGCCGTCACCGCCGTGGATCTCGTCGCGGTCGGAGTCCCTGCGAAGCGAGTCGAGCGAGGGGGGCGTGATGTTGAGGCTCGCCACACGGACGGAGGACTCGCCCGTCTTGCGGTAGACGTGCAGGTAGAACGTCCCGGCGTCGAACGCGCGAAGGTCGATCAGGCTGAACTTCGAGGCCAGGACTTGGCCCTTGGCGTCGAGCAAATCGGCCAGGATGTTCTCCTTTGCGGCCGATCGGGGCGCGGCTTGGGCCTCGTCGAAATAGACCTGCGAGGTCGTCGCGCCGCCGGTGATCTCGAATGTCAACTCGCCGAGGAATCGTTCCTGACCTTGGGGCGACCAGATCCCGCCGACGTAGACGTAGCCGTTGAGCGACTCCACTGCGCCGCCAGGGATCGGGCCCTCAAACACGACCTGTCCGGCCGCCGTGACCTTGGCCGAGATCCCGGATGCGCCCGCCACGTTCACCCAGAATCCCACGTCGAACGACTGGGTGCCGACGAGGCCGAGCCAGGACGAATCGACCCATTGCGAGAGCCGTAGCCTGGCGCCAGAGGCACCGCCCACATTGGCCCACGCCGCGCGGTTACCCGCCGCCACGGGCGACCCGCCCGTTGTGTGGTTGTAGTCGGATGCGAGGAACGCCGACCCGTAGGTCGCGGTATTGCCGTCGAATCGCCAGGAGGAGAGATCGCCCGACTCGAAGGAGCCATCGGTAAGGAGGTTCGGGGCCGAGTGGAGCCGGATCGACGCGCCTGGAGCGCCGTCGCGGCGGGTGTCGAAGCGATACCAGCGGTCGGGCGCGGCGGAGTCGAGGACGACGGTGCCCTGATACGGTTTGGTCAGCGCGTCTTCGACATTCAGGTTCTCCGACGACGAAGGGAGAGCGGAGATCTTGGGAGCGCCGTAGGCGAGGTACGTCGTCCCGGACGTCCCCGATCCACCGCCGATTGAGCGCGACGCCGACGCGGCCAGGTCATGTCGGCCGTCGCCATCGAGGTCCAGGTTCGGCGAGAGCGGAAGGGTTCCGAGCCCGTCGCTCGCGCCGACGGCGTCGATCGCGAAGCTGAAGCCGCTCGTAAGCTGGACCGGGGTCGCCCCTTTGAGGTCGGCAATCGAGCGGAAGACCACGATCCGTCCGGCCGACGAGCTATCGATGACGTTGCCGTCGACGCCGTAGAGGGTGAGCGGGTTGTACAGATTGTCGCGCACCTCCGAATAAGGCAAACCGACCGCCAGGTCGATGCGGCCGTCGCCGTCGTAGTCCGCGGCCGTCACCGAATAGTCGGCGTTGCGCGAGTATGCCGAGGAGAGGGGCGTCGCGGTCCCGATCTGGCGGAGGATGATCTCTGGCGCGAGGTCGGGCGTGGCGGCCCCGAAGTGGATCCGGATGCTGTCCGTCGCGCGGGCGCTGTCCTCGCGGCGGCGGACCACGGCGAAGTCGGCGTATCCGTCGTCGTTCACGTCGCCCAGAGGCGCGATCGCGTTGGCGAGCTCGAAACCGCTGTCCACCTTGCTCGCAGCATCCTTCAGGCTTGCGGTCAGCGTGGTCGTCCGGCCTAGCAGCAAGTAGGATCGCGCGTAGTCGGGGACAACCAGGGTACTGCTGGTGAGGTTTAGGAACCGGGAATCCGCGACCATCAGATCGTCGCGGCCGTCCCCGTTCAGGTCCCCCACGGGTGCCACGTGATAGATGGGCGACGTCCCACCGCCCTTCGTGAAGCTGACGTCGGAATTGCTCGGGAAGAGGTTGGAGAGCACGCCGGCGCGGTCCTCGCGGTCCTGGCTGAGGCTCAGGATCGGCGTGGGCGTGGCCGCGCCCGCGACGTCCTTGCCCGAGTAGATGAAGGCGAATCGAGCCTCGTTCTGGTAGCTGTTGAAGTCGCTGAGCGTATTGCCAACCGTGGCGTGGACGAACAGGTCGGAATAGCCGTCGCCGTTCCAGTCGAGCAGGCTGACGTCCGTATCTTGGTCGAGTTTGCTGTTGAGCGTGTCCGTGATCGTGAGCACCCGACGGATCAGGCCGCTGGTGCTCGCGGCATCGAGGATGCGCGGGAATGCCTGACCGCCGTAGATGACCGTAACGATGGGCTTGAAGGTCGCGTCGTGTCGGGTGAAGACGAGGTCGGAAACGCCCTTGCGACCGCCCCCCACATCGCCGTTGATGTCGCCCCGCCCGAGCGCGGGCTGGCCGATCGAGGCCGTGTCGATGACCACGTCGGCTCGGTCGGCGATCGGCACGCGCGAGCGCAGGTCCACCGGGCCGTAGAGGAGATAGGCTCGCGTGGCCCCGCGGACGAGGAAATCCTCCACCCCGTCGCCGCTCACGTCGCCCACGGCCTGAATCGCCCCCAGTGCGTCGCCGGCCGCGCCCGTGAGGGCAAACGCTTGGGCCACCGTGGTCCCCGCGCCGACGGCCGCAAGGTTCAACCCGGCGAGCGACGTCGCAATCGTGGCGACCTCGGCACGGGCGAGCTCCGATGGGACGAATGGCCGGGGCGTGACCGGCGCGGGGGTCGTCGGGTCGGTCGGCGACGAACCACCGACGGCGATCCGCCCGAGGTAGATCCGCGTGAGGCCGTCGCGGCTCGGGTCGCCGAGCCCGAGGTCGGGCTTGCCGTCGCCGTTCACGTCGGCCGCGCCGAACAACCCGCGTCGCTGGTCGATTTTACCATAAGAGGGATACTCGAAGACGACGTTGGTCTTGGCCGCCTCAATGATCAGGTCGGGGAGGGGCTTGAGGCTCGCCGGGCGCGTGTTCGTGCCGTACCAGACGCCGCCGACCTCGCGGTAGTCGATTGAGGCCTGGCTTGTCGCGTCGCCGGCCCTCGCAACCTGGATGTAGGCTGTGGTGCCGAGGTCCGTCTTGCCGTCGCCGTTGAGGTCACCCACGCCGATCAAGCCGATCATCCCGCTCGTCACGACCGACGTATAGGGAAGGTCGGTGCCGAAGTTCTTCGCGGCGGTGCCCGTGGTGGTGAGCGTGGATCCATAGACGATTTCGCCGTCGTTGCCGTCATCGTAGGCCAGGAGCATCTCCGACTTTCCGTCGCCGTCGAAGTCGCCGAACGGCCGGATGTCGATGCGGCGGTAGCCGAATCCCGCGTTGCCCTTGATCGTGAGATTGGCCGGGATGCTGGCTCCGGCCGTCGGTGCGGTTCCGCGGCCGTGGATGATCGCCACGATGTCCTCGCCGCTCGTTCGCTCGACGAGGATGGCCGTGTCCTTGCGGCCGTCGCCGTTGAAGTCGCCGATCCCGCCGACGCTGAGGTTCTTGACGTCGGCCCCGGCGATGTATCGCGCTGCGGCATTCGCAGGGGTGAGCGACTTGCCGGCCAGGTCAGTCCGGCCACGAAAGATGTGTGCCGCCGCGTTGTTCGTCCCGTAGAAGGGGTCCCCGACGAGCAGGTCGTCGATCCCGTCGCCGTCGAAATCACCCACCGAAGCGACCGAGATCCGGCCGCTCAACTGCGTGATATTGGTGCTCGAGAAAAAGCTGATCGACGCAGGCCAGGTCGCTCGCCCCAGGAGGATGTAAACGCCGTCGTATTGATGCGTCGGTATTGCGGTGCCGATCGTATTGTCGGCCTCCTGGACCGTGATGGCTAGCGCGATGTCCTTGATCCCGTCCTTGTTGTAGTCGCCCGGCGCGGCGATGATCGTGCGGGAGTTGAACGCCGACCGCGTGAGGATTGGGGCGGGGACCGACAGCCGCACGCGGCGCCCGGTCCCGAGGTCGTCGGCCGGGTTGGCCGAGCCGAAGTGGATGTAGGCGTAGCTATCTCCGACCGAGTTCCAGGGTTCGACGTCGCCGAAGTTCGAATCCTCGGGATCGCCGAGGTCGTCGGTCACCCCGCCGATGTAGTCGTCGAAGCCGTCGCCGTTGATGTCTCCTAGGGGGATGAACGTGGGCGTGGCGGCCGCGGAGGTCTCGTCGACATCAGCGGCCGCGGCCGACGGCCCGACCTGGAGCGACGTCGTGGCCGAGAACGCGAGCGAGTAGCCCCGACCCGCCGGCGGGACGAGCGAGGAAAGGCCGTCGCGCAGCCCCAGGGCCTGGGCGATGTCGTTCGCCCCCGAGATCGCGAACGAGGCGGAGGTGCCATAACCATCCCGCCTGATCTCGATCGACTTGCTGTCCGCGCCGACGACGACGCGGACGAGGTTCCCGAACCCCTTGGCGCTGATGGCCGACGCGATCGCCAACTGAACGGTCGAGAAGAACGCCAAGCCCGTCTTCCCCGTCGTATTCACGGCGGCCGAGACCGGCACCGACGCATCGCCATCTACGCCGAGATTGAAGCTCAGAGTGCCCACCGCCGTCGCGACCTCGGGCTCGATCCGCACCGTCCACGCGTCGAGGTTCAATACCTGGATCAGGTAATAATCTGCCGGATTCGGAGAGCCGGTGAGCCGCGTGAACGAGCCGTCGGAATACCGCGTGGCCGGGAAGACGTTTACATGCGAGTGCGCGAGTACCTTGCCGTCGGCGCCGAGGACCTGGACGTTCGAGGCGTCGAGGTACGACCTCCGTGCGAACCCCGCGGCGCTCGCTGCATCGGGCGTCATCACGGCGTACCAGTCCACTCGCTCGCCATCGTGGAAGTTCGCGCCAAGGACGTTGCCCGACGGCCCGCCTGGCAGGTAGCTCGCGAACGTCGGCGTGTCGTTGCTCGCGGTCACGAGGCCGATGCGTACCGACTCGTAGGCGTCGGGTGCGACGAGCGCCACGTTGCCGTGGATCGCGTCGTTTCCTGGCCCTCCTTCGATCGTGTCGTCCCCCCCCCCGCCCTGGAGGAGGTCGTCGCCGGTCCCGCCTTCGATCACATCATCCGCCGCACCGCCGAAGACCGTGTCATCGCCCGCTCCGGCCACGATGCGAAGGCCCGCGAGGGCAGCCCCCTCCGGCACCGCGTTGGCTGTGATCCCCCAGTCCTTTCCGCCCAAGCGGAAGCCGGGCTCGGCGTGGACCTCATCGTCGCCCGACCTCGTGTCGATCACGAACGACTCGACATCGATCGGGCGGAACTGGCTGAACCGGACGATCGCCGCGCCGGAGGCGTCCGACATGTAGGAGCGATTGGCCGTGTCCCAGACCTTCGCACCGACCGAGTAGAGCCCCAGCGCCGCGTTGTAGCCCACTGTGATGAAGTCGGGGACCGGTATGCTGAGTAAGTCGAGGTCGCCGCCCAGGACGATGGCGCGATCGGTCCCTGCCCCGCCGAAAAAGCGGTCGGCGTCGGTGGCCTCGGGCGATCCGGCCTTGGCGAAGCTTGGCGAGTCGGGCATGACCTGGAACGTGTCGTCGTTGTCGCCGCCGAACAGGAGGTCGACCGTGCCCCGGTCGAGACCGCCGGTCAGCACGTCGTGCCCCGCGCCGCCGAAGATCCACTCCTCGCCGCTTCCGCCGGAGAGGACGTCGTCACCAGGACCTCCCAGGATGATGTCGCGGCGGTCGCCGGTGGGCCTTGCGCCCCGGTCGTAGATCATGGTCTCCGACGTGAAGGACGGGTACTCGAAGTCGAGCTGGTAGACCGTCGGGGTCTTGTTCGAGAACACCTTGAGCCGGTATGTCCCGCCCGCGGTTAGCCCGTTCAGATCGATCTGTCCCGCGGTCGCTACCCGCAGCGCCGCGCCTGGCGTGGCCGAGTCTGCGTAAAGCTCGATGTCCTTGACGTTCGATCCGAGCAGGTCGGTGATCTGGAGCGTGTCGCCCGCCTTGAGCGTGTATCCCGTGGGAAGCTGGAACCGATACCAGTCGATGTCGCCCGGGTTGTCGAGCGTCAGTCCGGTGACGATCGCATCGGTTCCGGGAAGCAGCACGCCCGGGATGAGGGGCTGCGCGGTCGCGGTCGTGTCGTTCCGGGTCGCGCCTTCGGACTGATCGACCAGGATCGATGTGCCGGGGCGAATCAGGACCGTGTCGTTCCCGTCCCCCGCGTCGATCCAGACCGTCTTGCGGACGGTCGGGCCGACTGTCACCTTGTCGTTGCCTTTCAAGGCGTCGATGATGATCGCCAGGTAATCGCCTTCGGCCGGGAGCAGCTTCGCGAAGTCCCGAGGCTGGTAGAGCCGGGTGTTGGTGTCGAAGAACTGGTCGCTGTTCGTCCAGTAGGGGACGCCTTGCGCGTCGGTTGCGTTGAACGAGAGCTGCACCTGGGCGGCGAACGTGAAGTGGCCATCGTTCTCGGTCAGGCGCGTGACGACGTGGCGGTCTTGCAGCGGGCCGGGCTCGGTCACGTAGTCGATGGTGATCTCGTCGTCGAGGTTCGACCCGCCGACGTACCAGACCTTGCCCGTAGATCGGGCGTAATCCTTCCACTTGTCGCCCGCGGCGACCCCGTCGCTCTGCTCGAACGTCTTCCCCTTCATGTCATAGAGGACGTCGATCCCGCCGTCGCCCCCGTGGAGGAAGTCCAGCCCGGTCCCGCCGTAGAGCGAGTCGTCGCCCGAGCGGCCGAGCATCCGGTTCAGCCCGGTGTCTTCGAGCGCGAATTTGCCGCCGCCGTCGGTGTCCTGGAGGAGTCCGGTCGCGGGGTCGACGAAGATCCCGAACTGGCCGCCGAGTGAGGGGTCACGCGACCAGGCGTAGAGCTGGTTTCGCCCCTTGCCGCCGATCGAGTCGTCGTTCCCCGCACCGCCGAACAGGCGATCGAGGTCGGCCTGATCGCCGTCGCTGGCGTCCGAGTCGCCGAATAGGCGGTCGTCGCCCGCCATTCCAAGGAGATCGTCCGAGCCCGATCGGCCGATAAGCTCATCGCGCCCGGCTGAGCCGCGCAGGATGTCGTTTCCAGGCCCGCCGTCGATCACCGTAATAAGGTCGCGTCCCCTCGCGATCAGCAGCGAGAGGTCCACGGCCGCCGCGCCCGAGCCGTATCGCGCCGTGGCCTCGATGCCGCTCAGGAACTCGACGCGATCGTCCCCCATGCCCGCCGAGACGCGGATTTGCTCCAGCATCGGGCGGCTAATCACCGACGTTGTGGCGCGCCAGGCGACGATGAGTTGGCGTGCGTTGTAATCGACGCGCAACGCACCGGCCGCGTCCTGGCTGAAGTAGATCGCGTCGTTCGCTGATGTGCCTGCGACGAGGAGGATATCGGTTGCGTCATCGTCGGGGGAATCGCCCGCCGCCGCCTCGCCGCCGTGCCCGTCGAGCGAATCGTTCGCGAGGGCGTAGCGAAGATCGACGTCCAGGACCAGCACGTCGACGCCCGACCCGCCGCGCAAAGCGTCGGCACCTCCCTGACCTTCGAGCCGGTCGGAGCCGAGCCCACCCCACAGGGTGTCGTCGCCGCCTCCGCCGAAAAGGGTGTCAGCCCCCGGCCCGCCGAGCAGGACATCGGGCGCGCCGACAACCCCGAGCACGCTCTCGCCGATCGGCGAGCCATCGGGCCCGGCAACCGCGTCGCCGTAGATGAGGTCGTCCCCCGAGCCGCCGTCGAGGGTATCTCGGCGGATGCTCCCGCGGAGGACGTCCTCGCCTGTCCCGCCGTAGAGGCGGTCGCCGTCGTTCTTCGATTCGATCGTCACGTCGGTCGTGGCGGAGAAGCCGATGAGGACGTCTCGTCCCGCGCCTCCGTAAAGGTAGTTGATTCCCGCGCCTCCGAAGAGGCGATCATCATCCGGCCCGCCCACGAGGACATCGTCCTCGCTACCGCCCGCGAGGACATCGTCGCCCGCGCCGGCGTCGATGTAGTCGGAGCCGGGGCCACCGTCGAGGAGGTCGCGGTCGCCGCCGCCGAACAGCCAATCCGTCCCCGGCCCGCCGAACAGGTTGTCGGTGTCGGCTGTCGAAGCTACGCCCACGGATATCGGCTCGCCGGTCACCGGGTCGAGGCCGATTGCGCGAGGCAGGATGCTCGTCGCGCCGATGGCTATCGTGCCCGAGCCGAGGAGCGTCGCGCGATCGAGGATGGCCGACGCGCCCCACAGGACGTCCGCGCCCGATCCACCATCAAGGAGGTCGTCGTTCGCGCCGCCGATCAGGACGTCGTCGCCGAGGTCGCCTCGCAGGATGTCGGAGCCGTCCCCGCCGTCGAGGAGGTCGTTCTGCGCCCCCGCTTCGATCAGGTCGTTCCCCGCGTTTCCGGTGATGATATCGTCGCCGGCGAGGGCGTTGACGATGTCGTTGCCCGCGCCCGCAAAGATCGTGTCAGGACCGAGGTCGCCGTAGATCGTGTCGGCCTGGTTCACGGGGTCGTTCGTCGAAGCGTTGGGATCGGCGAGGTCGCCGTCGATGAGATGGCGATCGGTCGCAGCACCGCCGCCCTCGATCGTGAACCCGGCGAGGATGAAATCCTTGCCCCAACCGCCGACGAGCGTCTCGCTCCCGGCCCCTCCGATGAGCGTGTCGTCGCCGTCGTTGCCGTAGATCGCGTCGTCGCCATCTCCGCCTTCGAGACGATCGGCCCCGATGCCACCAAGCAGCACGTCCGCACCGATCAGGCCGAACGCCCGATCGTTGCCCGCGCCGGCGTCGATGTAATCTGCGCCATCACCTCCGACGAGAGAATCGGCCTCGCCTCCTCCGAAAAGCCAATCGCCGTCGGTTCCACCGATCAGCGTATCACGCCCGTCGGTGGAACCATCCACGGAGAACCCTGCGGCGATCAGCGGCGTCACGCCGTCGGCCGCGAACCCACCGGCGAGGAATGCGGAGCGGCCCCAGAGGGCATCGCCGCCCCAGGCGAGGTCGCGACCGATCCCGCCGTCAATCGCATCGTTCCCGGCGCCGCCGATCAGGAAGTCATCGCCGGTGCCGCCGTCGATCGTGTCATCGGCTGCACCACCGTCGATCGTGTCGGGGTCGTCCCCACCCCGCAAGAGGTCGGCCTCGTCGCCGCCGGAGAGCAAATCCATGCCGCCGAGGCCGTCGAGCGTATCGCGGCCCGTCCCGCCATCGAGCGTGTCGTTCCCTGTGCCCCCGAGGAGCGAATCGTCGCCGCTCCCGCCCAGGATCGTGTTCGCGCCGGGGCCGCCCTCGATGGTGTCGTTGCCGGTGAACCCATTGATGAGGTCCGCACCGTCGCCGCCACTGACCAGGTCGTTGTCGGAACCGGGGTTGATGGCATCGGGGCCGGCGTTGATGGTGTCGGGGCCGGGACCGCCGAAGATGGTGTCGTCTCCCGCCCCACCCTCGATGGTCGAGCCCCTGCCGAATTGGTCAGGACCGCCTAGCAGGACGTCGCCGTCGTCGCCGCCGCGAAGGATGTCCGCCCCACCACCGCCGGAGATCGTGTCGTTGCCGGCCGACCCGTCGAGCACATCATCCCCGAGCCCGCCAGCGATCTCGTCGGGGCCTGGGCCACCGTCGATCACGTCGGCGTCATCGCCGCCTTCGAGAATGTCGAACGGCCGGGACTTCGGGCCGGCGATGACCGCGAGGCCCACGCCGCTCGGCCCGCCCCGGATCACGTCGCGCCCCACCCCGCCGGTGATCAGATCGTTGCCGTCGGCCGGGTCGTTCTCGTTCCCCTCAGTCGCGCCGACGAGGGTGTCGTCGCCAACGCCGCCGCGCAAGACGTCGGCCCCCGCCCCGCCGTAGACGAGGTCCTTGCCGGCCCCGGCGTCGATCACATCGTTGCCGCCCTCGCCGTGGATCGTGTCGTTCCCCGACAGCGTACTCTTCACATCGTCGCCGAAGATGCGGTCGGCGTCGTGGCCGCCTCGGAGGAGGTCGTTCCCCGCGCCTCCGATCATGTAGTCCTCGCCCGCCCCACCGCGCACGGTATCGTTGCCCGCCCCGCCGTCGAGCTGATCGGACTCGCTCGCGACGTTTCCCACGCCCACGTCATCGGGGCCTCCGGTCAGGAGGTCGGCCCCGTCGTTGCCTTGAAGGTTGTCGCGACCGTAGCCGCCGTCGAGGCTGTCGTTGCCGGGAGACCCGGACAGCGTGTCGTCGCCGTCGCCGCCGACGAGCGAATCACGATCAGTCGCGCCGGCCCCGGTCGCGGCGTCGAGGAGGTCGTTGCCCGTCCCGCCGACGAGCGTGTCGTTCCCCGACCCGGCCATCACGGTGTCGTTGTCGGTCCCGCCGTCGAGCGAGTCGTCGCCGGCCCCGCCCGAGACTAGATCGTTCCCCGGCCCGCCGAGGATCGTATCAGCCCCGTTCGCGCCAACGAGCTGATCGTTGCCTTCTCCGCCTTCGATGCGCAAGGGCAAGGCCACGTCATCGGTCGCGGCCAGGCGATCGTCGCCCCGGCCGCCGATGATGATGACTTGCGTGACCGTGCTCAGATCGAACGTCACCGTGTTGCGCTGGGTGACATTGGCGAACTTGTTCGAGCGCTTCTGGCGGATCTTGTCGTATTTGGTCGCGACCTTCTCGTTGGTGACGAAGTCGGGCGCGTCTACGAACAGCTTGCCGTCGCTGGTGAAGACGCTGATGTCGGCATCGGGCGAGAGGCCATAGCCGACGGCGGCGTCCGCGCTCCAGGTCACGGTCAGGATGCCGGAGGCGAGGCTGGCGTCGAAGGTGCGCCGGGTCTCGGGGTCGACCTTTTCCCAGGAGCCGAAGGCGAAGTCGCCGATGTCGGCGAAAACGTTGAGCACGCTGGCGAGCCCGTCTCGTAGAGGGCCGAGCACTTCCTTGTCGAACCGCGCGAGTCCTTCGCGGACCGAGGCCTCCGCCTTGGCCGCTTCCTCGCCGGCCTGGTTCGCGATCCGGCTCACGGACTGCGCGGCGGCCAGGAACTGCTTCTCGGCGAATTCGCCCGCGTCCTGGAGGGCCTGGCCAACGATCTCGCGGCTGGCGTAGATGTCCTTCAGAACGCCGAGGGCCGTGTTGAGGATCGAGAGCGCGCCGAGCGAGAGCTTCTCCGCCTTCCGCTGAAGCTCGTCCTTCAGGTCGCCGAAATCGTCGGAGCCGGGCTGGCCGCCGCCAACCTCGTAGCGATAAAGCGGCTTGACGTACTCCTTGTGGGCCTCGGCCGTGAGTCCCAGGTCGATGATGCCGACCACGCCCTTGATCCCGAGCACCATGTCGAGACCGAGCCCGACCTTGATGATGCTCGTGTTCAGGCGGCCGTCGGAGTAGATGTCCGAGCCCCGCAGCTTCGGGTCTCCCGGGCGCGGCGACACCAGGCCGATCGTGCCCGTCGCCTGCACGCCAAGATCGACCGTGATCCTCGCCAGCGGCACCACGACCAGACGGCCGCTGATCACGATCTGGCCGCCGATCCCGCCGGTGATCCGGAAGATGTCGTCCGATCCCCGGATGTAGAAGCCCTGCGTGTCGAACCCGACCGTGGTCTTGATCGCCAGCTCCAGGCTAGGGACCAGGTTGACCGCCGCCGTGACGTTGATCACGCCAAAGAAGCTGGCGATCACGGTGTCGGGGATCAACGTGATCGTCGTCGACTTCCGATACGAGGCCGCGAAATCGAGACTCACCAGGTCCGCAGTCTTACCGCTCAGGAGCGCGACGACGTTCTCCACCTTCGTGAAGTCGAAGTTCACATTGATGCCGTCTTCAGGCTCTTCGACCTCGTCCTCGGGCTTATCCAGGTACGCTTTGGGATTGATGAGGACGGCCGCGCTCTCCATGCCGAAGAGTTCGAGGAACGTCTTGTCCCCGAGGAATGTGATCTTGGTGGTCAGAAAGTCTCGCATCGACTGCGGCAGCGGATTAGCGGCGTCGAGCCGCGTGAGCAGCTCGTTCATGATCTTCGACTGGATGTTGCCGAAGTCGGGTAGACGAGTCTGGTCGACCGTGTACGTCGCCTTATGGGTTTGCAAGTCGAGCGAGGCGGTCGCGTGCCAGGTGAAGTTCGGGAAGAACTTGCCCACGACGGGCAGGCTCGCAGCCGCGTTGGCAACGCTCAGCGTTACGTCGTCCAGGAAGAGATTGCCCCGGAGGTCGAGTCCCCCGTTGTTGAGGGCGTCGCCCGCGTCGAACGTCGAATTCACGTCGCCGAACAGGTACAACCGTTCGTCGCGGATGTTGTCACCGTCATCGAGCACCAGACCTGCCGAGGCGTCGATCCGTCCCGAGGCCGTCACCGTCGCGCCAACGAGGCCGCCCACCGAGGCCGAGCCGGTGAGCTTGCCGTCCACAGGCAAGCTCGCCCGGATCGACGAGCCTTCCTGCACGAACGGCCCGCTCGTTCCCTGAACGCCGAAGATCAGTGCAAGATCAAGCGAGGGTCGCGCCATGAGCGAGCCCGAGAGGTCGACCTTCAACGTCACGCCCTTCGCACCCAGTTCCTCATGCCCCGAGGCCGAGACCGCGACCGGGTCGGGCGTGATCGTCTTCGCGTACCGCAGGCGGATCAGGTCCTTCGTGCGGAACGAACCGTCGAGGAAGTCCGCGGGGGAGACGACCGACTGGACCTCTAAACCCTTCGATTCGAGGTAGTCCTCGATCGAGATGAACTCCTCGTCGTCGAATCGGAGCGCGTCGGTGATTGTGGGCGCGAGTTTACTGGCGAGTGAGCTGCCGACGAGAGGTAGTCCCCTGGCTAGTCCCGCCAGGTCGTTCGCGCCGTCCGCAAGTGCGTTCATGCCGTCGCCCGCAAGTTCGACGAGGGTGCGCAGCAGTTCGTCCTGATCGAGACCCGAGCTTGAGTCGAGGGCGAACCCCGTCTCGTCGACACCCCAGGTCCACGCTCCATCGATCGTGATCGGCTTCGCGAGCCCCGCGTTGACTGCGATGTTCGCTGTGATGCCTGCGGCGCCATTCAACGTTGTCGAGAGCGTCCTCGAAGCCGCCGAACCTTGAAGGTCCGACAGGCGAACACGGCCGTCGGCGTTCGTCGTCGTCAGGTCCACGCCGGACATCAGGAGCAGGTCGCCCCTTGCCGTTGCGCTCGCGAACGATCCGGCGTTCATCGCCAGTTCACCACCGACCTGCACCTTGGCGCTCAAGATTTCCGTCGGAGCGAGATAAAAACCCCCCGTGTCCACACCCACGACAAGGCCGATGTACGCTTCCGCCGCCACGTCCAGCGAACCCGACAGCGACAGTCCCAATGCCTGGAGCGGACCTAACGCCCCTTTCGCCAAAGCCGTCGATCCGAACGCGCTCGCGAGTGGGAACGCAATACGCACCCGCATGAGGTCCGCCGCCCGGTCCTTCGGCAGCGCGCCAAGGGCCGCGTCCGTCGTCACATTGTCGAGGGCGAACCCCGCCGCCGACAACCTCGACGCTAGCTCGGCCATTGTCGTCACGCCCGCCAGGTCGGGCGTGGACAGGACCGACTTGAGGGCCGACGTCAAGCCGACGATGTTCGCCAGGTCGGAACCGATCAGGGGCAGCGTCCCGGCCGGTAGGTTCAGACGACCGACGATGGTGCCGAGCAGGTCGTTCAGCACCGAGTTCAGTCCCGTTGAGAACGTCGATGCCACCGATGCGGCGGTCGTGTTCCCGAGGGTGCCCACCGTCGCGGCCGGGACGGTCACCGTCGGCGCGATTGGGGTGAATGCCGGGGCCTCTTCATCGGTCGTCTTGAAGACCATCAGGTCTTGAAACGATCGATCGAGCGAGATCAGCGAGTCATACACTTCGACCAGAGGGTTCTGCGGCCCGAGCCTTGGTTTTGACGGGTCCAGCGTCGGGCGGCCCTCTGACGTGAGGATCGGCTTCTGATTCGCGTCGAGCCGATAGTAAAACAGGTTCGCGAGAGGCACCGTATAGTTCGGGATTCGCGCCAACTTCGGCTTCCACTGCGACTGGTAATTCATCATGTTCGCGACCGAGCCTGCCTTCGCGTCGCGCCCAGTGATTCCGGTGCTGGCCAGCGGGTGGGCCATGATGTAGTAGCTTGATTTGCCATCATTGAAGAGTGAAACGCCATACGTCAGGCCGGTTTTCGGGTCCACGGGGGCTGCAGTGGGACTACCGCTGTATGGGCCGTAGGGATGCCCGACGCCTAACAAATGCATGAATTCGTGCGTGATCGTGTTCGCGACCGTACGTGTAAAATCGCTAAATGTGAATGCGTTTCCCAGGCCCCAACCAGGGTGGGCCGCCCGGGTGGCATCCTGACTCACGATGTTCTCGATGGCGGCCTTTCCGAAGATGTAGGCCACCCCCTCGTTATTGAAGTCGACGCCACCTTGGTAGGCAATTCCTGACGTGGTTGGCGACGACGTAATCTTCGACTGTACAGGTTCCAAGGAGCCACTGACGTTGATTAAATATTGAAATTTCAGGTCTTGCTTATCGATCTTAGCAAAGGCCCCGGGGTTCGGATCCTTGACGTCGACGGGGTCCTGGATTCTGACGAACTTGATGAACTTGGAGAGCTTGATCTTGTCTCCGGTGGCGGTCGTGTCGACGGCGTTCCGGAAGTTCTTCGCGACCGCCTTTTCGATCTCCCTACGGGCCACGAGATAGTCGGCGGAGGTCAGATGTTGGTCGAAGACCCCGGAGGCATCGGGTGCGTCGAGAAAGCGATACCGGTTGAGAACTTTACCCGCCGCGTCCTCGTAGGTCGATGTCGCGGCGGTCCACAGACTTGCGAAGGATGCGAGGCTCGCCTCGGTCTTCGCATCTTCGGAAATCTTGTTCGGAGTCCAATCGAGATAGAGCGTCGTCGTCTTGGCCAGGAGCGTCCGGGCTTCAAGCTCTTCCAGGCGGTTGAAGGCTAGGTTGCGGCGGCGGAGCGACTTCGCTCGCAGGCGAGGGCGATGATTACGGTCATTGGTGCGATTCATGGCAGGCCTGCTCTTTCCGCGATCCTGGGGATTACGCCGCATGCGGTCGACGGGTCAACAAGACCCGCGAGGGGGGCCGCGCGACGGGCGATCGATCCCGAGCCGGCCGTGGCATTCCGGTTTCGGGCGGGAGGGTCATTGTCCCGGTTTGCTCATCCTGGTGTGCATCATCTTCGGGGATTGCGACTAGATCGGGGCGGGTTCATCCCACCCCCTCGGCACTCCGGGCATCGGTCACGTCCCCCTTCGGGAGTTCGACCGCCTACCCCTATGCGAACACGTCGGTTACGACTTCATCGACTCGTCATCGCGGCATCGGGGATTGGCTTGTGGGGAGGTCCAGCATCGAGGCCACCTCATCGCGGCGCCGGAACACGTCCGGGGCGGTCGCCTTCGTCTCGGCGACCCATGTTACCGAGCGAGCGTATCACGATCGGGCCTCCGCACGATCACCTTTTTTCTC
Source organism: Planctomycetota bacterium (assembly GCA_028291545.1). GTDB lineage: Bacteria > Planctomycetota > Planctomycetia > Isosphaerales > Isosphaeraceae > JAQGHR01. Next base: position 24,877 of record JAQGHR010000076.1, read on the forward strand.
GCAAGCCATCGCACAGGTAAAAGCCACTGAAAGCGACATCCTTGTCGTGCCCGAGCTCGTTTGCCCGGCTTGACGCAACGAGGGCCTCGTCCCCCGCCGCCCCGCGCGGCGAGGTCATCGCACTATTCACAGAAATTTGGAGACTTCTCGCCGAAGCCGACAGTTTTTTCCGGGTTCTGACCCCAATCCCGAACTCATTCCAACTCGGTGACCTCCGTCCCCAGCGTCAAGGATCTGGAGTGGTCGATGGCCAAGCCGTGGCGTGAGCTTCGGCCTCAGTACGCGAAGCATTCGCATTCTGCCAGCGGGATGCTGAGTCCGTCCTGGAATCGGATCGTGCCGGCCACCAACCTCCCAAATCTCAGCGAGCGGCCTTCCGCATAGACGCGGACCGCTTGCCTCATGGCCGGATGCGTTGCCTTGAACGAGACACCCTGGAGCCGCTCCCCTGCGGGAAGGCGGAGGATGGCGCGTTCCTCGATGATCGCCGCCTCCTCGCCGGGGCTGTTCGTGAGGGCGGCCTGCATCGCGCCCTGGAGCAGGTCCCCTACCGTCATGCCCGGCCGGGCCTCGACATAGAACCACTGCCGATGCGGATATTCGACGAACCCTGGCAATCGCTCGGGCGTGATCGGCGTCATCTCGGAGATCGGATCGCCTCCCGCCCGGTCGACTCGGTTGACTTTGGGAGATGCGGCCTGCGTGCTGGTGGGTGCTTGACTGGACCACCGGAGCACGCAGGCCATGGGAACCCGAAGGCCCCACGCCCTTAACGTAATGATCTCGTGCGTGCCGCGCGAAGCCCCTCGTCCGGCTTGCGGGAGACTCGGGCGTCGCAAGCAGGTGCTCCGCCGCAGGGTTCGCACCCTCGAATACCGCCGGGTCGCTTACCTCGACATCACCTACGGCGAGTATCGCGCCCGGTGCGGTTGCCGCGCGACCTTCCGCACCCACCCGCCGGGCGTCGGCCTCCGCGACCGCTACGACGACAAGGTCCGCCTCGCGGTGCTCGACCGCATCCTCGACGACCGGATGAGCGTAGAAGCCGCCCGCGACTCGCTGCGGCGAGACTCCCTCCCGGAGCTGTCCGACGGGTTCGTCTACGACTGCCTCCGCCAGCACGCCGAGGAGCTGGACATGGCCGGCTACCGCAAGTGGACCCTGGAAGACTTCGGCGGAACCCTCTGCATCGATGAGCTGCACCTCGGCCGCTTCACCCTGCTCCTGGCGACCGACCCGCTGCGGGACCGCCCGGTCGCCTTCGCCCTGGTCGCCAGGAACGACGCCGATCACATGCGGCGGTTCCTCAAGAACCTCAAGGCCCACGGGTTCGTCCCCGGCGCCGTCGTCACCGATGGCTCGCCCCTGTATCCGGCCTTGCTGGCTGAATTGTGGCCCGACGCCCGGCACCACCTCTGCATCTTCCACGTGCTCAAGGACATCAACGCCAAGGTCCTTGGGGCGGTCCGGCGGCTGCGCCGGCAGATGAGACTCCGGGGCAACCGGGGCCGCAAGCGGAAGCGGGGCCGGCCGTCCAGGTCCCGCGCGAAGAGAAAGGGGCTGACGAACAAGGAGAAGGCCCATCACGTCTTCAAGCGGCGTTACTTGATCGTCAAGCGTCGCGGCAACCACACCGATCCGGAGCGCGACGACCTGACGACCATGCTCGACTACCTGCCCGCGCTGGCGACGCTGCGATCGTTCGTTGACAGGGCCTACAGCCTGTTCGAGGACGGGCAATCGGCCCACCGGGCGAAGTGCCGTCGGGCGGCGTTACTGCGGTCGGCGGAGTTCGCCGCGATGCCGGAGCTGGCCGGGCGATGGGGATGCTGACAGAGGAGAAATTCGCCAAGATGATCGCGTTCCTGGCCAGCCCTTCGGGCCGGCGGGTGCGGACGAACAATCACGTTGAGCGGACCAATCGTCGGCTGAGGTTCCTGGAGAAGGTGCGCTACAAGTGGAAGCGAAGGCGGACGCTCGTCCGGTTCGTGGTGCTGACCTTAGACCGATGGCGGACTTACGATCAGACGGCCTCGCAGGTACCGGACCCCGAGGCGAGACCGGCGAAGCCACCGGATGGTAGCAAAGCGGCGTGACTTCAAGCGTTCAGGCTGTCGGGCTCAGCGAGAAGTCTCCTTTTTTCGGACCCGTGCCGTGACCGGCTGCTCGTTAATGAACGCCTTCCTGGCACGCTGCGGTGCGGCCTCCATGGTGTTCGATCCGCGTAGGGGCTTGAACCGCTCGGACAACTCGCCGGACGATTCCCCCACCGGCGGGTGGTTGGATAGGGCCACCTTCTGCCGGTCGCGCAGGTCTCCTAATTCATTCATACAGGCTTCGTGGGAGAAGTCGACGCCCAGCCTGGCCCCGAAGTCGCGGAGCTGCGCTCGCGCCAGCTCGTGCTGTGCGTCCTGGCGATGGTCGGCGTAGGAACCGGCGATTCGCTCTGCTGCGTTCAGTACAGCCCTGGCCGTTGCCGCTGATCACACCGACGCACCTCGATAGCCGGATGTGCCAGGACCGGGCCGACGCGGATGGGCGCCGCAAACTTGCCCGCGCAACGCTCGTCTGTCCCGTCGTCGTCGGTTGACCTCGGTTGGAACGCGCTGTCTTCCCACGGCGTCTAACCCACAGACGCCGATGCCGCCCCACTCGCCGAGGCCCTGACCAAGTGGATGTCGAAAGTCTGGCGGGCGCATGTCGGGGCGGCTGACATGCGCCGTGGCGACGAGCATCGGGACCACGCGAGGCTCGAAGCGACCGCGCCCTCCGACTCAGGGGCGCTGCAGCGTGTGGATCGACCCGAGGCGAGCCGCATCGCGATCGTGCGGCACGAGATAATTGCTTGGAGAGCAACGGCCCCCCGTCCCACGATCAACGTGCCGGTCGTTCCAAACCGAAGAAATGGGGGGCGAGCCATGTGGGGATCACGAGCCGTTGGGTGCGGAATCGCTTCGACGACGGTAGCGTTCTCGCTGGCTTGGATCGTGATGCTCGGCGACCGGCCCTCGCTCGCGTCTGACGACCACGAAGCGGACACTCCCCGAGGTCGTGAGCTTTTCCTGCGTGAGTGGGTCCCGGGCGTCTTCAGCACGCGCGGGGGCGATGGCCTCGGTCCGGTCTACAACGATACCTCCTGCGTCGCCTGCCACAACCTGGGCGGGCCGGGAGGGGGAGGATCGGCTTCCAAGAACATCGACCTTCTCACCGCCAGCCCCGTGTCGGTCTCCGGCTCGACGACCGAGCCGGAGGCTCGTCTCGGCTTGCGCGGCGCGTCGTCGGCGCGATCAGCGTCCCTCGCCCGGGACGAACGTGTCCGCTCGCTCATCGCGTCGGGCCGAATTGCACCCCCCGAGACCCCGCCGGACCGGGTCCCACTCATGGCCTTCCACGACGGTTTCCGTGATTTCGACAGCGTTGTACTCCATCGGTTCGGGGTCGATGATGAGTATGAGTCCTGGCGCATGGGCGTCGTTCATCACAGCGTCAGCCGCCAAGACCAGCCTGCACGGGCCACCGCGATGGGGACGGGGGCCGTGCCCAGAGCTGGTGAGAAGACTCCGCCCCCCCACGGCCCCTTCTTGTTGAGCCTGACCCAGAGAAACGCCACGGCGCTCTTCGGGGCCGGGCTCATCGACTCCGTCCCGGACCACGTCATCGAGGCACAAACCCGGAGCAGGCACGAGGGATTCCCCGAGATCAGAGGCCGCGCCGCACTCCTTCCCAACGGGCAGTTCGGGCGGTTCGGGTGGAAGGGCCAAGGCGGGTCCCTTGAGGATTTTGTCCTGGGGGCCTGCGCCATCGAGCTGGGCCTGGAAGTCCCCGGGCATCCCCAGGCGGCGGGACCGGAGGGCGTGACCGGGAAGCCGCCGGGGCTCGACCTGTCGGCCGAAGATTGTGTGGCCCTGACAAACTACGTCCGCTCCCTGCCAAGACCGGCGGAGCAGGCCCCGTTGAGCCCCGATGAGGTCGAGCGAATTCGCCTCGGCAAGATCCTGTTCCGGGGGGTCGGCTGCGCCGAGTGCCACGTTCCCAGCCTCGGGAGCATCAAGGGGATCTATAGTGACCTGCTGCTTCACGATATGGGTACCAGCCTGGGCGACCGCAGTGTCGGCAGGTACGGTCGAACCTCGAAATCGTTTGTGGAGGCCGGCTTCCCCGCCGGCCCGGCGGCCTTTCAGGGAGGCCGCCGGGCCCTGCTCGGGCCGTCTCGCGACGAGTGGCGCACCCCGCCGTTGTGGGGCCTGCGCGACTCCGGCCCCTATCTCCACGATGGGAGCGCTGACACGCTGGAGGAGGCGGTTGTGAGGCATGGCGGTGAGGCCGAGCCGACCGCCCAGCGATACGCTCAGCTCACAGCTCGCCAGCGTCGAGACTTGCAGGCGTTCCTGGCCACGCTCGTGGCCCCGAACCTGACCGCCCCGAATCCGGCCCGACCCGCGCCTGCGGAACAGAGGAATCGGTAGCAACTGGCTGCCCGTAGCACCCAAGCCGAAAATAGCACGACGGCTCGATTAGGGATGAGAACTCCCACAGGCCCCGTCGACGACTATCAATCATGAGACCCCCTGAAAATGGGGGCGTGAAGCCTGACACATCGAGTTGTCAGCCCAGTTGATGCAATAAGCCCGCTGTTCTCCTTGGTTCTCAGAACTGTGGGAGGGATGAGTACGCTGTACTTTCCGGGATTCGATTCACGTCACGCGGCGAGGCTCAGCAGTCTTTCCGCCGTGGCCTGAATTTCCGCCTCAGTGGCCCCGGGGCGTAGGACCGCACGAATCTCCTCGCCCGGGAGCGCATGCCGCCGGGCCCGCCGCTTATCCGCGTGGCTCGGCCGGCGCAGCGGTGGGCCCCACGGCGAGTTCGAGCGGTCCGCCAGGTCGCCTTCCTCTCGTCCCCGGGCCCATGCCTCGGTCCTCGTGAACGTCCGCAGGCAGACGTGGAACGCCCCCACGTCGGCCCAGATGAACCGCACCTGTTGCTGACCAGCCCCGACGACTTCCTTGCAATCCCTGGACGTGATCTCCAGAGAGGAGCGATCCGCTACGGTCGCCAGGATGTCGGCGACCTCGGCCGACACGTCGGTGCAGAAGTACGCCCGCCACCCCGTCGGCTCGTCCACCAGCACCACCCGGATCCGGCCCCCGGCCGGACGCCAAGTCGCCGGGAACGACTTGTACCGCTTGGTCACCTTCTCACCGTACAGGTCGAACACCCAGGTGGACCAACCCCTGCGCTGGCCGGCGCGCTTGGCCAGGTCGACGCGGCGGTCGCCGTAGGTCGGGGCCGCGCCGCCCCGGCGGCTGCGACCCGGGCACGGTCCAAAGCGCCGCGTCCTTGCGGAGCCGACCGACGACCGTCATCCCCAGCGACTTGGCCGGCTTGAGGAACTCCTTCTTGGCATAGGCGCCGTCGGCCACCACCCAGATCGGCTTCTTGAGCAGGCCCAGCCAGGGCTTGGCCCACCTCAGCAGCTCGACGGCCAGCTCCAGCTTGGTGCGGAACTCCGGCCGGTGCTTCGGGTCGATGCCCGGCAGGTCCTTCTTGCGGACATAGAGCCGGGCCAGCAGCGGCAGGGCGATCGTTCCCCACGCCGTGTGGGTGACGAGCAGGCCCAGGACGACGAAGACGTGTCCGTAGACGTAGGGCGAGCCGGCCGGGCCGGGGGTCGGGTTGTGATGGACGCCTGCCCCCTGGACCTGCGGCCCGTACCGCTGTGTCGGGGTGTCGTCCACGGCCAGGACCAGCCGCCCCGGCCCCGGGCACCAGCGGCTCGACCACGTCAGTCCAGAGACGCCTGGCGATGCGGTCGGCCCGCTTGCCGGCGGCCGCGACGGCGGTATAGCGGGAACGGAACTGGTCGCTGAGCTTGGTGGCGCGGATCCAACTGGTGACAGTCCGCCGACCCCGGGCGAGGACCGCGCCGAGGAACAGTAGCGCGAGCCGGGGTGCGGACCGCGGGTCGAGCGCGGAGGCGAGCCGGGGCAACCACTGGCATGGGGCGGGCGTCAGGTGAGGGCATAGCATCGGGGTCCGGCTCCGCTCGGGTTTCAGGCGAGTGTGGCAACCGCCATCGTCGCGGTCGGGCCGGCCCTCGTCGATTCGACCGCTGTCAGGTGTCGGATGAAGGGCCGGGGCATCACTGGTATCCGTTGGCCCATGAAGCAGTTGCCTGGCCTCTCGCCGCGATGAAGGCGAACCGACACCCGGCATGGCCCTGCCCCGGGGCCGCCCTTGACGATGTCCGGTCGACAGTTTAAAATCGAACCAATGGAAGCCGGACGCAAGACCAAGCTTCGCATCCTCAGTGGCCACGATGTGCCCGCGGAACTCCGCGGCCACGCGGCGCTCAGGACGATCATCCGCATCTTCGGGCGGTTGACCGCGCAGGGGACGCGGGCGGCCGGGCGTCATGGCCTCTCCCTGCCCCACTTGGAGGTGCTGGTGTGCCTGGACTCGGCCGAGGGCGTCAGCCAGCAGGACCTGGCCGAACGCCTGCTGCTGACGAAGGGCAACATCTGCGTGATCGTGCAGAAGATGGAGGCCGCGGGCCTGATCGAACGCCGATCGGACCCGGACGACCAGCGCTTCCACCGGCTCTACCTGACCCCGGCCGGCCGGGAGAAGCTCCGCGCGATCGTGCCCGAGCGGATCGCTCAGACGAGCCGCCTGCTCAGGGGCCTGTCGCCGGCCGAGCAGAGGACGCTGCACGAGCTCCTGTGCCGCGTCGACGATGCGTTCGATGAGGAGGACGGCTGAGGCTTTGTATTTGCCCGGAAGGTTCGATTTTTGACCGTTCGGGATCGAACCGAAACGCGTCTCGGGGAGGGATCTCCATGAAACCACGCATTCTGGCCGTCGCCGGGAGCACCCGCAAGGAGTCGTTTATCAAGAAGCTGGTGCAGATCGCCGTCAAGGGTGCCAAAGGAGCGGGTGCCGTTCTTACGATGCTCGACCTGAAGGACTTTCCGCTGCCGCTGTTCGACCAGGACCTCGAAGCCGAGCACGGCATGCCGGACAACGGCACGAAGTTCAAGAGGCTCGTCATCGACCATGACGGCCTGCTGGTCGCCTCGCCCGAATACAACAGCTCGATCACGGCGGTCCTTAAGAACGCGATTGAATGGCTCTCCACACCGACTCCGGGCGAGCCACCCCTGGTGGCTTTCCGGGGCAAGTCGCCACCCTGATGAGTGCCTCACCCGCCGCCCTGGGGGCCTGCGAGGGCTGGTTCACCTCCGGTCGATCCTCGGCAACATCGGTGTCATCATCCTGCCCGACCAGGTCGCCGTCCCCAAGGCACATGAAGCGTTCCAGCCGGACGGGTCACTCAACGACGCTATGCAACAGGCGGGCATCGAAGCACTCGGCAGAACGCTCTCATCGTTCTTGATGAAATATAAAGCGTAGCGGAGATCGACCAAGCTTCCATCGACCATGAAGTCGCGGAGAATACACCCAAGTTCCGATCGTCGAGACCAAGGAGGTGAGGCACATGCAGGCGGAGACTCTGGACACGGGCCCCTCGAAGATGATGCTCTGGGCGGGACGCATCCTCAGCGCGCTGCCCGTGCTGATGTTGATCATGAGCGGGGTCATGAAGCTGACGAAGGGGGCACCCGTCCTCGAGGGATTCGTCAAGTCCGGCTACCCCGAGAGCGTCATCGTCCCCCTGGGGATTGTCGAGCTCGCATCGACTTTACTCTATGTGATCCCTCAAACCTCCGTCCTGGGCGCGATCCTCCTGACCGGATATCTCGGCGGGGCGACCGCGTCCCACGTCCGGCTCGGCGAGGCCTTCATCATCCCGGTCATCCTCGGCGTGCTGGTCTGGCTCGGGCTCTTCTTGCGCGACGCCCGGATCCGCGCCCTGTTCCGCCCGCGACGCCAAACTGGAGGGTGAGGGCGGCAAGAGGGTGGTCATCGTTTCGACGCGGGGGGCCTGTATGGGGCCGGGACACCTGGGGCGTCCCTCGACCATCAGGAGCCCTACCTGCAGGCCGTCTTCGGCTTTCTGGGCATCACCGAGCTCGCCATCGTGCGGGCCGAGGGGCTGTCCATGAGCGACCATCGTGCGGCGTCCCTGGAGGCGGCGCACTCCGCCATCGCCGCCCTGGCCTGACCTCGGCCGTGTCGACCGGCGTGACGGACGCCCTCGATCCTCCCCGCGCGAACCCGTCCGCCCTGCTCGGCGGCCCTGTCCGCAAGGCCCCCGGGGCGGGGGGCCACTGGCACTGGCGGTGAATCCGTTCTGCTGATCTGTATATGGTTCTCCTGACGGAATTCGAATCACAGGGTCTGCGCGCAGCAACCATGAAGTCGCGGAAAGTACAGAAGCCTGAGAGCCGGACGTATTCGCGGTCGACGTTGGAGAGGCACTCATTGAAGTGCGTCAGGGTGTCGGCGTCGCCCATCGGGATCTTGGCGTTCAGGTCGAAGTCCGCCGCACCGTCGGGCTCGACGCCCCGGCCGTGCAACACGTCGCCCCGCACGGGCGACCTGGGATCGAGGGCGTCGCCCCGGTCCACGACCCGTCCGTTCGGTGGCACGCAGGCGGCCGAGGACAGGGGGAGTGTGATCGGAGTTCGGACGATTCGCCCCTCACTTCCGGGATCCCCGCTCCGTGCCTCGACCTCGACCGCCTCACATGCTCGTGCCCGTAGGCCCTTGCGGACGCCGGCCCCCCGGCCGGGAATCGTCATCGTTCCGGGAGGCGAGGACCCGCGTCAGGTCGGCTGCCTCGGGCACCGGAGGCCGAAATGCGGCTTGAACACATCATGACCGGCGGCACAATGCCCGTCGAGCATGAACCTCGACGACGTCAAATTCCTGCGCGACCTGGGCGTCCGCGTCCGCCAACGGCGGGTGGAGCGCGGATTGACCCAGGCGCAGCTCGGCGCGGTGCGAGCTGCACCAGACGTTCATCGGGTCGGTCGAGCGCGGCGAACGCAACCTGTCGATCCTCAACCTGCGGCTGATCGCCAGGATCCTGCGGGTCCCGCTGGCGGACCTGTTCGCGGCGCCCCGGGCCGACCGGCCGCGCCAGCGAGGTCGCGGCCGAGGAGTCGATCCGCCAAGGACGGATGCGAGTGCTCGGGGTTCGCGGTCAAGGTCCGGTGCCGGTCCTGACGCGGGTGGTATCCGCCAGTCAGGCGGGCTGCCGCCGGCCCTGCGTGTCGGGCTCCGAACGGGGTGCTCGGGATGTCATCCGGGTGAAGGTCGAGTGCGTGGCGGCGTCGCTGTGACTCGAGATCTCCGTGGATGCGCCTTTCCGAATGAGTCCGGCGGCCTGGGGCAGACCGATCGACCCGAGGGGGTCCGGTTC
>JAQGHR010000080.1 GCA_028291545.1 Planctomycetota bacterium
CCTGAGGCGGTCGTTGCGGGCCAGCCTCTGCTACTACCAGACGGTGCGGGGTCGCATCCGCAGCCTCGTCGCCGGTTGCTACGCCCCGCCCGTCAAACAGACAGCATCAGCCGGATCGTGAATGAGAGACCGACGCGGCGGGTTGACGCTCGCGTGCGAGGCGGTTAGGCTCGACGAAGGTGGGACGAGCCGATTGCGCGAGGAGAGAGGGACCGGGACCGTGGCCTCGTTGTTCGTGATCCAGGGGGCCGATCAGGGCACGCGGTTCGAACTCAAGGCCAGGCCGATGGCGTTGGGGCGGGACGGCTCTAACCCGATCCGGCTGCACGATAATGAGGTCTCGCGGAGGCATGCCGAGGTCCGGCAGGTCGAAGAGGGCGGCTTTCGCGTGGTCGACCTGGGTTCGGCCAATGGCACGTTCGTCAACGGACGGCAGATCGACCAGACGCCCCTGAGGCCGGGCGACCAGCTCCGGATCGGGCAGACGGTGATGCTCTTCAGCGAGGGCGGGACGGCGCCCGAGCGCGACCTCACGGCCCGGGTGGATCTGCTGGGCAAGACCAGCCCCGAGGATCGGTCGGCCATCATCCGCAGCATCCCGGCCGGCGACGGCTCGCAGGCCATGCAGGCGTCGGGGGCGGCCGGGGAGTGGCTCAAGGTCCGGCTCGCCAACCTCGCGGTGATGTATCAGGCGACCCAGGCCATCAGTCACATCACGGATGTCGATGCGTTGCTGCCGCAGATCCTTCAGCTCGTCTTCGACTCCGTCGGCGCGGACCGTGGCGCGATCTTGATGGCGGACGACGAAGGCGAGCTCCATCCCAAGGCCGTGCTCTGGAAGGGGGAGGCGGACCCGGACGAACGGATGACGATCTCGCGCACGATCGTCGATCACGTGCGCGAGCAGGGGCAGGGCGTGATCACGTCCGACGCCTCCGGAGACAAGCGATTCGGGCCGTCGCAGTCGATCGTCGATTATGCGATCCGCGAGGCCATCTGCGTGCCGATCCAGGGAAGGCACACGACGCTGGGCGTGCTCTATGCCGACATCCGCGCGGCCAGCGAGTTCGGCATGACGACGGCCGGCACGCCGGGGTTCAAGAGCCGGTTCTCGCAGGACCACCTGACCCTGATGGTCGCCATCGGCCATCAGGCCGGGCTGGCGATCGAGAACACGGCCTTCTACCAGGCGAAGCTCCAGGCCGAGCGCCTGGCGGCCGTGGGGCAGACGATCGCCACGCTCTCGCACCACATCAAGAACATCTTGCAAGGCATTCGCGGCGGGTCCTACCTGATCGACATGGGCCTGAACGAAAAGGATAGCGCGATCGTTCGCCGAGGCTGGACCATCGTCGAGAAGAATCAGGCGAAGATCTACAACCTCGTCATGGACATGCTGTCCTTCTCCAAGGAACGCGAGCCCGCGCTGGAGCCGACGGACCTGAACGCCGTCATCGCGGAGGTGGTCGAGCTGATGCAGTCACGGGCCAAGGAACTGGGCGTCAGCCTCTCCTGGCAGCCGGCCGACCTCCCGGAGCTGAACCTGGACCCGGACGGCATCCACCGAGCCATCCTCAACATCGTCACGAACGCCATCGACGCCTCCGAGGAGGCCACCGGCGCAGGGGTTACGGTCGCGACGGCCTGGGACGACGAGGCCGCGACGGCGCGGATCACCATCTCCGACAATGGCGTGGGCATCCCCGAAGAGAATCTCGCCACCATCTTCCAGGTCTTCGCCTCGACGAAAGGCGCACGCGGCACCGGGCTGGGTCTGCCGGTCTCTCAGAAGATCGTTCGCGAACACGGCGGAGAGATTTCCGTCACCTCGAAGATCGGACAGGGCGCGACGTTCGTCATCAACCTCCCCTGCCGCAAAGCCGGCGCCAGCGGCACCGCCGGCTTCGCGACGATGTGTTAGCAGTCGCCAGTCGCCAGTGCCCACAGCTCCTCAGCTCCGGATCGCCAGCAACTTCTTCGACCGATCGCGGAGGAGCGCCCAGGGAGCGGACAGGTCGGGGGCTTCGTGGTGGGGTTCGGACTCGATGGGCTCGGGTCGGCCATCCTCGTCCACCTGGACGAATTGCATCAGGCCATCCATCCAGGGGGTCGGCCGGCCGGGCAGAGGCGTGCCGAAGAGGCCGACGACCACCATCGCGCGGGCACGGTACACCTCGACGCCTCGGATCTCGATCACCCGGCCGATGGCCACCGGCTCGTAGCAGCGAAGGTCGAGCACCCGCTTGAGCACCAGATTCGCGGCGTCCCCGGCGGCCCGGAACGCGGTCGCATAGGCGGCTTCGAGTGCGAGCGCAAGCAGTCCGCCCGCGTACAGCGTGCCGTGATGGTTGGCATCTCGGGGCAGAATCAACCGATGCGTCAGCGTCTCGTCGTTCATCGCCGTCCCTCGCCGCAGAACCCCACCGCGCCGCAGCGGCCGCAGAAGCCTACCGCGCTTCATCCTGACCCGCAACCCGAGGGCCAACTCGGGCCGGGCGGGGGCCTGAATTCGGGGTAGTCCCTTTCCAACGTTGCATCAGGTTGTTATATAGGATGGTGCTTGCGAGTGACTTTGACGGTGACGACGAACCGCCAGGCGGTCCGCCCCGGCCACCATCAAGCTAACCGCACACGATCGACCCGACGCCGGGCCACGATCCTCACCGACCGATGATGTCACGCCCTCGGGCTTCGGTGCTGGACGCTCAACCTTCTCGCGGAATTCGCGCCATGCCCAACGATCATGCACACTGCGTGAGAAAATGGCCGGCTCGGGAATTCGAGTGTCCCGCGAACGCAAATCCCGCGTAGAGATTGGTGCCGACCGGAATCGAAGCGGCAACCTAGGATTCAGGAGTCTGGCGGAGCGGTGCCAAGACTCAGCCCGGAATCGAGGCCCCGTAAGAGGGCCGATTGTCGTGAGAACCCCAGAAACGTCGATACGAGACAGGTCTCTGCGGTCAAGGCAATTGCGATTGGAAGGGTCCTGAGAGCGATAACGGCACGAAGCCTCGGTAGACCGGCGGAGCCGGGCATCGGGGCCAACGGCGGTCCCGATCCCTCGATGACGAGCGTGAGAGCGTACCATGCATCGGACGATCACCGCATTTCTTGGCTATCTTCGTGACGAAAAAGGCGCGTCGCCTCACACGCTACGCTCGTATGGCGACGATCTCGGTATTTTTTGGCGCTATCTGACTGAGACCCTGGGCGACGACGCCGACCCGACGGAAGCGGATGCGAAGCGGTTGCGTGCGTATTCGGCCTGGCTGAGCGGCCGGGGCTATGCGGCGAGCACGGTGGCCAGGCGACTGGCGAGCCTGCGGTCCTTCTATCGCTACCACCGCCGCCAGGGCGCGGTCCAGGCCGATCCGGCCGGGGGTTTGCGGAACCCGAAGCAACCGACGCGTTTGCCCCAACCCCTCCGGGTGGACCAGGTCGTGGCGCTCCTGGACGCCATCCCCACGGACGATGCGCTCGGGGTCCGCGACCGGGCCATGTTCGAGACGCTCTACGGCGGCGGACTCCGCGTCAGCGAGCTCGTGGGCCTGGACCTGGCCGACCTGAACCTCGACGAGGGGCTGGCGCGGGTGCGCGGCAAAGGCCGCCGCGAGCGGCTCAGCCCGATCGGCCCGATGGCCGTCTCGTGGCTCCGGCACTGGCTCAGCGTCCGGCATCCGGAGGCTGTGGGAGAGAAAGCCGTTTTTTTAAACCGATACGGGCGGAGGTTGACCACTCGCAGCGTGGGTCGGTTGTTCGAGGAGCACCTCAAAGGCCGCGACCTGGACCTGGGCTCCAGCCCGCATACACTCAGGCACAGCTTCGCTACCCACCTGCTCGACAGCGGGGCGGATCTGAGGAGCGTCCAGGAACTCCTGGGTCATCGGCGACTGACGACCACCCAGATCTATACCCACGTGAGCCAGGAGAGACTCCGCGATGTCTATAAAGAGGCTCATCCTCGTGCCTGAGCGTTCAAATCATCCGAGGTCTGATCCGGACCGGGACGGTGCCGGCGTCCAACCCGCAGGGGTGCCCTCGCCAAAGGACTAGGGGGGGCCCTGATGGCTATGCCGCCATGATGTCAATCACGTACAATCGTTTCGCTCTCCTCCGGCAGCCTGCCCAACAGCCGGCGGAACCCGTCCGTGAGAAGCGGCGCCCCGTCTCCGGAGGCGGCCCCGGGTCCGACCTGCCGAATTCCAATCCCTTATCATCGATTTCATTCAGGGATGACCGATCGGCCCTGCATCCCTCGCGGCGAGGGTGCCCTTGCGAGAGAGTATCCCCATGAGCCACAGTCGCATCCTGATCATGCATCCCGAGGCGCCGGTTGCCGCGTTGATGACGTCGATGCTCCAGACTCTGGGGCATACCATTGACGAGGCCCCCAACGACCGCGTCGCCATGCGGATGCTCGAACGCGCACCGGTGGATCTGGTCCTGGCCGGGGCCGATCCCGACGATCCCGATGCCCTGGAATTCCTGACCTACCTGCGGCGGAAGCATCCCCGGGTCGCGGTGATCTTGCTGTTCCCCACCGCGCATCCCGAGCGAGCTCGCGAGGCGCAGATTCGCGGGGCGATCGCCGTGCTCCGGTTCCCCCTGCCGGCCAACGCGTTGCGAGCGGCCGTCTCGCAGGTCCTGGGCGAGGCGGATCCGGTTGCCGCCAAGGTGGCGGCGGCCTCTTCCAACGGGCACACCTCCTCGCCGACCAACGGCCACGCCAACGGGGCTCAGCCTGGTGCCGAGACTGTCGAGGGGAACGGCCCTGGGCGTTCTCGCGTGATGTTCGAACCGCCGGTCTCGGCCCCTCTGCCGGCGCCATCCATCCGCGATGAGGATCCGATGGACCTGGTGGGCGAGGACCCGTCGTTCCGCATGGCCGTCGAACTGGCCGGCGCGATCGCCGCGACGCGTGCTCCGGTCTTGATCGTCGGAGAGCGCGGCGTGGGCAAGAGCCTCCTGGCGCGTTTCCTGCACGCACGACAGTTGCAGGCCGCCGCGCCGTTCGTGGAGGTGGCCTGCGGAGCGTTGAAAGAAGGGGTCCTGGACGTCGATCTGTTCGGCGCCCGCGGCGGCTATGGGGCGCCGGATCGGCCCGGAAAGATCGCGCTGGCCCGGGGCGGCACGCTGTTCCTGGACGAGGTCGCGAGCCTCTCGCCGGCCCTGCAAAATAAGATGCTGCGGCTGCTCCGAGACGGCGAGTACGACTCCGTGGGCGGGGTGGCCGCCAAGGCCGACGTGCGCCTGGTCCTGGGGACCTCCGAGGATCTGGCGACCCGAGTCGAGGATGGCCGGTTCCGCCAGGATCTCTACTTCAAGATCAGCGTGGTCACCTTGACGCTCCCGCCTCTGCGGCATCGAGGCTCGGACCTCGATCGGCTAGCCGAGCGGTTCCGCGTGAAATTCTCCCGACAGCTCAACAAGGACGTCCGCGCGTTCGCGCCGGAGGCCCTGGAACTCCTCCGGACTCACGGTTGGCCCGGCAACGTTCAGGAGCTTGAACAGGTCGTCGAGCGGGCCGTGATCGTGTGCCGCGGCAGCCGGATCGAGCCCAATCACCTGGGCCTGGTCCCCCGCAGCGTCTCCATCGGCCGCGCCCCGGCCCGCCCGTCTCAACCTCAGGTTGACGCGGGCATCATCCCGCTCAAGGAAGCCCTTGAGGGTCCCGAAAAGGAACTCATCCTCCAGGCCCTCGAAGCCCTCAACTGGAATCGCCAGGAGACGGCCCGCGTCCTGGATATCAATCGCACCACTCTGTACAAGAAGATGAAGAAGTACGGCCTCCTTTTCGACGAGCCGGCCTGGGCGAACTGAACGGCTCACCGGCCCAGGCGAGCCCGGTCGCTTCAGTGCGGGAAGTTCGGTGCGCCTTTGCAAACTCCCGGCACAGTCACCGCCGGGTTCTCCTTTGGATCTCTGACGCGCCCGGGTTTTCTTTCACGGCCGTCGCACCTCCACCGCGCCATGACGACCCAACGCCTCCAGCGCCGCCTGGCGGCTGGCCCGTGAACCGAACGTGTCCCAGTCGCGAATCGCCGTCTTGTACGCATCCTCTTCGATGTCGAAGTGGATCCTCGGCCGGCTCGCGACGGCCGGCGTCTCGCGGATTTGGGCCATCCATTGAGCCTGTCGAAACAGACGCCAATCCTCGTCCTGCCAGCCGACGAGAACGACGCGGATCATCGGCGCGCTCCTCTCCTCGATTTCTTCCGGCGATCAGCTCCTCACCCTGATACTATCAGGGAGATTATCCGGGCCGAAAGCGAGGTACTCCCATGCGATTCGAACTTGGTGGCGGCAAGGCCATCGAACTGGCGCGGGGCGACATCACGGCGGAATCGACCGATGCGATCGTCAATGCTGCGAACTCATCGTTGATGGGCGGTGGTGGCGTGGATGGCGCGATTCATCGCGCTGGAGGTCCGGCAATCCTCGACGAGTGCAAGGCGATCGTCGCGAAACAGGGCTACCTTGAAGACGGCCAGGTCGTCGCCACGACCGGGGGCCGTCTCAAGGCGCGATATGTCCTCCATACCTCCGGACCCGTCTACGAAGACGGCACCTTCGGCGAGGCGGAAACCCTGGCCTCTTGCTACCGAGAATCGATCCGCCTGGCCGATCGGATGGGCCTGAAAACCCTCGCGTTCCCCTCAATTTCGACCGGGACGTACGGCTATCCCGTCCACCTCGCCGCGCCGGTGGCCGTCGCGGCGCTTGCGGAGGCGATGAACGGGGTTGAGAATGTCACCCTTGCGCGGTTCATTTTGTTCGATGATCTGACATTCGCCGCTTACCGGGATGCGGCGAAGGCCTTCGCGGAGGATTCGCGATGATCGGGCGGATTTCGAGGTCGAGGCGCGTCACGTTAGGCGGGTTGATGGGCCTGGTGGCGCTCGCCGGCCTGGGGATAGCCAGCATTCGATGGATCGTGACCCTCCCGGAGCGGTCGGCGATCCGCCGGGCGACCGACAACATGATCCGGTATCAGCCGGGATTCAAGCCCGAGGAATACGACGCACGGATCACTCAAAGGGGAGAGACGTTCTGGGAGTTGAAGTTCGTCAACAAGCAAAAGGCGAACGACACCTTCACCATTGGCGTTCTGGCACCTACGGTCTTCGGCGGTGTCCGGAGCGACGTCAGGTTTCCGACCGTGAGTACGTCCGGCTCAACTCCTGGAACCGCTCTACCAGTCTGGCCGGCACCTTCGGGAAGTCCTGCCACAAAAATGCCTTGAACCCGGCATTTCCGTCGCGATCGAAGAACTGGAACGAGTGCGTGACGTAGTCGGAATCATGCCCGATCTTCCTCACGGCGTAGATCGAGGCGACCTCGGCGGGGAAGATGTGCATGTCGAGCGTGTCGGTCTGGACGTTGAAGAACGGGCCGGTCTCCGAGTAGCCGCCGAAGACACCGACCGATTCGATCACCGCGACGCGGCTGCGGACGAACACGCGCATCGTCTCCAGCGCCGGCAACTCGTCCATCAGCTCGCGAAAGCAACCGTCCCGCAGCCGGACGATGGGCCACTGGCCGACGAGGGCATCGACGACATCGCGCTCGGAGACCTCGAACTTGCGGGCGGCCATCATGGTCATCCGCGAGGAATCCTCACGAAAGTACGCGCGAATCGAATCGGCGACGGCGAGATCGGGCATTTCGTGCGGTCCTACGTGGTGGAGAGATCCTCGGTTCGCGTTCTTCCCTCATTCTGATCAGGGCGCGGCCCTGTTGGGAACCCGCTTGAGCCGGATTGCCGACTGAACCGTTCAGGACTCGACCCGCCCTCGGATTGCGGGCCATTCGCAGTGGTAGCACTTTGCGCCGTCCCACCGATAGGAGAAGCCACATCGGGGACAATTCCCGACCTGTCCCCACGTTTCGCGATTCGCCCCCGGATATCCTTCCCAGCCGCAAAGCCGACAGTTATCCGGGTTCGGTGTCAGCCCGACGCCGTGGCACTTGGGGCAACGCAACACCTTCATCGGTAGGGGCTTCCGCGGCGGAAGCGTCCACACGGGCGATTCGCGGGGCGTCTCGAAGGCGTCCCGAGCCCTTCGCCCATTGGGGAGGAGTCGCTGGACCCGGTCCAGCACGGCATGTGGCGACCAACCGCGAACGGGCCTCACTTCAGGGGGCAGCATGTTCGTGCGGATCGCCGCCAGGCCTAATCCTTGAAGCCCCAGCCCGTAGCAGACCGCGAACGACCCCAGGTTCTCCTGAAACCGGGGCGATTGAATCACGTTGTCGCCCGTCAAACGGGCGAAAGACGCAACCCGCTCGACTTCGCGCCCGAGCCTCTCCTGGAGATAGGGCCAGAGCCCCGCGAGCTTGTGGCCGTTGCCGAGCGCCACGATCCTGGCGACCCGGGCGGAGTGGTTCACGCTCGAATAAAACGTGATCGATCGTTCGATTTCCTGGACGAGAGCGGCCAGGGCAGGTTCCAGCATATCGAAGGTTGTTTCCGGGGCGGCACTGCGCTTCAACTGTTCGGCCTCGGCGAAAGTGAGGCTCAAGCCGCTTGCCAGGGCCAGCGTGAAGTCGTTACCTCCGATCGGCAGGACCCGGTTCCAGATCCGGACGCCGTCGGTGATGATCAGGATCGTGCTGTCGGCGCCGATATCCAGGCATGCGATTGCTCCGTCGCCCCATGTGTTCTTGCACAGGTCGAACACCAGGCCATTGAACAAGGCGACCGGGTCCATTTGAGCGCCGCCTGTCCCACGTCCAACGCCCACACGCCCTCGACGTTGTTTCGCAATGGGATGGCCCCGAACTCGAAGGGACTCGGAATCGTGCCGCCGCAGATTGTACCCGTCGCGGAGACCGACCGTCCCACATCCCTCGGCTCCCCGCCCACGAGCGATCCGCCCGTGCAGCCCTTGACCGCCCCGGCTCGATCTCGGGACAATGGCCGCCACTGCTCAGCTCAGGGGTCGTGCCCTCGTCTCGAAGGATCTCCGCTCGCCATGCCCGCACCCGCGACGTCGCCCGCCTCCACCGCCCTACCCGATGCTCTCGGACGCTTCGGAGCATTCGGCGGTCGGTTCGTGCCCGAGACCCTCATGGACGCGCTGAACGTCCTGGCCGGCGCCTATGCCGAGGCGCAGGCCGACCCGGCGTTTCGGGCGAAATTGCAGGATTATTACGCGAACTACGTGGGACGCCCGTCGCCCTTGTACTTTGCGGAACGGCTCTCGAAGCTCGTCGGCGGCGCGGACATTTACCTCAAGCGCGAGGATCTGAACCACACCGGCGCTCATAAGATCAACAACGCGATCGGCCAGGTGTTGATCGCCCAGCGGATGGGCAAGACCCGCGTGATCGCCGAGACCGGCGCGGGACAGCACGGCGTGGCCACCGCGACCGCCTGCGCCCTGACGGGCCTGGAATGCACGATCTACATGGGCGAGGAAGACATCCGCCGCCAGAAGCTCAACGTCTTCAATATGCGCACCATGGGCGCGACGGTCGTCCCCGTGACGACCGGCTCCCGCACCCTTCGCGATGCCACCAACGAGGCGATGCGCGACTGGATGGGATCGTCCGAGCAGACCCATTACACCATCGGCAGCGTCGTCGGGCCTCATCCGTTCCCGATGATCGTCCGCGACTTCCAATCGATCATTGGCCAGGAAACGCGAGAACAAAGCCTGGCTCGTCTGGGACGACTCCCCGACGCCGTGGTCGCCTGTGTCGGCGGCGGCTCGAACGCGGCCGGGATGTTCTACCCGTTCATCAACGACGACGAGGTCGCCCTGATCGGTGCCGAGGCCGGCGGTCGCGGCCCCAACTCGGGCGATCACGCCTCCAGCCTCACCCAGGGCCGCCCCGGTGTGCTCCACGGCTCGTTCAGCTACGTCCTGCAAGACGACGACGGCCAGACCGACGACGTCCACTCCATCTCCGCCGGCCTCGATTATCCCGGCGTCGGCCCCGAGCATTCCTACTGGAAAGACTGCGGCCGCGTCCGCTACGAGAGCATCACCGATGCGGAAGCTCTCGACGCCTATCATGTGCTGGCTCGTCGCGAGGGTATCCTACCCGCGCTCGAATCCAGTCACGCCGTCGCCCAGGCGATGAAGGAGGCCCCGGCCTTAGGTGCGGGCAAGGTGCTGGTCGTGTGCCTGTCGGGCCGGGGTGACAAGGACGCCTACGAGATCGCACGGCTTCGCGGGGAGCCGATGGGATGAGGTCCCCGACCGTCAATCCGCCGCACTCGTCCGAGAACGTCATGAATCGCATCGACGCCCTCTTCACCCGCCTCCGTTCCCAGGGCCGCCGCGCCCTCATGCCGTTTCTCACGGCGGGAGACCCCGAACTGGAAGCCACGGCCGCGCTCATCGGCGAGATGGTGACACGGGGCGCGGACATGGTCGAGCTGGGCATCCCCTATTCCGACCCGATCGCCGATGGGCCCGTCATCGCCGAGAGCTACACCCGCGCGCTCAGGACCGGGATCAAGCTAGCGAGCATCTTTGCGATGGTCGAGCGGCTCCGCTCCTCCGAGCGGGTCGAGGCCCCGATCGTGACGATGGTCTCCTATGCGATCGTCCACCGTCACGGCGTGACCGCCTATCTGGATCGCGCCGTCTCCAGCGGTGTGGACGGGCTGATCGTCCCGGACCTCCCCGTCGAGGAGGCCGCCGACCTGTGCCGGCTCGCGACCGCACGCAACCTGAGCCTGATCCAGCTCGTCACGCCCACCACGCCCCGCGATCGGGCCTTGAAGATCATCGCGTCGACCACGGGCTTCCTCTATTATGTCTCCGTCGCCGGCATCACCGGCGAGCGCCGCGAGCTTCCCCCCGAGCTGGCCGACAACGTCGCCTGGCTACGGTCGCAGACGAAGTTACCCGTCTGCATCGGCTTCGGCATCAGCGGCCCCGATCAGATCCGCCAGCTCGCCCCCGTGGCGGATGGCCTGATCGTGGGCAGTGCCCTGGTTCGTCGATTGCGCGGCGCCGCGGAGAGGCCGAGGGCGGAGGTCGTGGGCGAAATCGGCGGGTTCGTCGAAGAGTTGGCGAGGGCGCTGACGTTGACCTGAGTGGGATCAGATGCGGTCGGAGTCCTCGGCTTGACGACGCCAGTCGAATCGGGTGGCTGGAGGCCGGATCACACCGTCCCTTGGGACAGCGCCATGCCCAAACCGTCGCTATGTGATTTTTGCGGCGAGGAGCTCGACCTGGGTCAAGAGTTCCTTTCTCGCGTGGAGGAGGAGGAGTTCCTCACGGGCTCCGAGTCGATTCGGGAGCACTCCGCGTGGACTCCGTCCAGCGTGCTCCCCGCCCGCCTCTGCGAAGCTTGTCGCGAGAGCATTGAGGAGAACCGCCGCGAACTCGCCGAAGACGACGCGCTCGGTGCCGAGACGGCCCGGAGGATGGTTCGCATCTGGATCGCCGGGGTCATCTTCGTGCTGGGATTTGTCGCCGTCGTGAGCCTGGTCGCGTCCCTGCGCTGATCGGGGTTTCGCCGAGATCGGCCGGCTCATGAACGAAGTTGGCGGAGAATGTCGCGTTTTGGTAGAATTGAATATATAATGACAAGTAAAGTCTTCTAAGGTTCGACGGCCTCGGCCGGGTGGGACGATCTCCCCGGCGGGCGGATCGTGAACGCCGAATGAGTCAGATGCGTTGAGCCAGTCCATGCGCCCGCGTCGATCCGAGAAAACCGCGGGAATGCGGTGTCGAGACGGCCGGTGATCGGCACGACGTATGCAAGAGTTATCACGGTCGTGCCTTAGGGCAAAGCCGTCAATGGACCAGGCTCGTGCGGGGTCCAGGTATCGGTATCCGCCAGGTCGTCCGACGCTGATCGCGGCGGCGCGGCGGGCGGGCTCTCTTCAGTTCACACCCCTGTTCGACCGCCCCGACCGGCAGGCCGGGCCGGATCGACGTGCGCCCTTCAAACACCGGGAGAATCACCATGAACTCACGTGCCCAGATAGTTGGTACATCGAAGCGTCGTCGCTTCGCGTTGCGGCCCTCGGTGGAAGGGCTCGAGGACCGGACCGTCCTCTCGTCCACCGCCGTCATGGCTCCGGCGGCTGCGGTGGTTCACATCCAGGCTGCCTCCGCCTCGTCGAAAGCGACGCTCCAGGTGCCCATCGTCCTCACCGGAGTCACCATCACCGGGAGCACGCGAGACGCCTCGACGGGGGTCGTGACGGCCTCCGGGACTGCCACAGGAACGATCCTGGGCCAGAGCTTCTCCACGCCCCTATCAGCCACGATCAAGCCGGCACGGACGCCCCGGGGTGAGCCGGTCGTGACCCTGACCCTGCAATCCATCAACCTGAACCTGCTCGGGCTGACGGCCAAGACCGGCGACCTGCAAATCGTGGCGACGGGCCGACCCGGCGGGGGCTCGCTGGGCCGTCTCCTGCGCGCGGACGTGAACGGACTAGCCGCCGTGAGCGGGGCTGCCCTGACCTCCCAGGTGAACGCCCTGCTCGGCAACGTGTCGTTGCTGAACGACCTGAACAAGGCCATCGCCGGGGCCAGCCCGCGTCTCAAGTCGTTCACGCCCGCCCAGGCGACCGCCGGGTCGACCCTCGACCTCTCGCTCGGCTCGACAAATAAGCGCTTCGCGGGCGTCGGCGTGAAGGTGGGCGCCCCAGGCGGGGGCGCGGTCGCCGTCACCCTCTCGGGCACGCCCAGCGGCGGACTTCTCGGCAGCGTGCTGGGCGGTGTCACCGGGGACGTCACCGGCGCCGCGCTCACCAAACAGATCAACGCCGCCCTCCAGAAGATCACATCGACACCCGTCCCAACGCTGCCTACCCTGACCGGCGGCAACGGCGGCACGACGACCGCGACCGGTGGCACCACGACCGGGACCGGGACGACGACCGGGACCACGACGACCGGCTCAACACTGTTGAAGATCGACCTCAAGCCGCTGGACATCAACCTGCTGGGCCTGCAGGTCAAGACCAGCGAGATCATCGTCACCGTCTCCGCCTCTCCGGGATCGGGCAAGCTGCTGGGCAACCTGCTCACGACGGTGTCGGGCTTGATCAACCTGCAGGGCGTGAACAACGCGCTGAATAGCGTGCTCGGAAACGTCGTGGCGCTGGCCAACTCCGCAAGCCTGAGCGTCACCGGCGTCAACGTCGGCGGGCCGCTCGACACCACCACCGCGACCACGGTCCCGGTCCTGACGGCCCACATCGCGCCGGTGCATCTGGACCTCCTGGGCGCGGTCGTCGATACCAGCCCGATCGACGTTTCCATCGTCGCCCACTCCGGCCAGGGCCTCTTGCTGGGCAATGTCGTGGCCGACCTGGCCAACCTGCTGAACACGCTGCCGGCCAATGGCAAGATCGACGTCCCGTTCCTCACCAGCCAGATTCACACGCTGAACAGCCAGCTCAACACGCAGATTCCTGGGATCGCCCCGGCGACGTCTCCAACGCACACGCCGCCCGCCGGCGCGCGAAACGTGCTTAGCCTGAACGTTGCGCCGATCAACTTGAACCTGCTTGGGCTTGTCCTCAAGACCGACCAGATCCAGGTCAACGCCGACGCGCAGACCGGCAACGGCAACTTGCTGGGCAACCTCCTGAACGGGCTGCTCAACACGCTGGACGCGACGCCGCAGAACCTCACCGATCTCAACGGCGAGGTGAATAACCTGCTCGCAAAGGTCGTCGGCGTCCTGAACGCCACCAACCTGACCCTGGCGCCCGGCGCCGTCGGTTCGCTCAGCCAGACGCTCCAGACCCTGGCCCTGCCCAACCTGGTCAACACGACCGGCACCCCAGCCACGGCCCCCGTGCTGGACCTCAACATCGCCTCGACGACCTCCACGGCCCCGCCGGTCGACGTGAACCTGCTCGGCCTGCTCGTGACGACCAGCGACATCCACGCGCAACTCATCGCGCAGACCGGCGACGGCCAGATTCTCGGCAACCTGGTCTACAACGTCTCCCACCTGCTCGATCCGGGCGGTGTGCTCGGCCTGCTGACGATTCTCAATGCCCTCGGTCTTTGAGATCGGCTTTGGCGGCAGATTTCCACGATCCGGCGAGGCCCGTCGAGCCAGCATCCTGGCGAGGCGGGCCTCGCTGCCATCAAGAACCTGTGGAGGGCCGCCCGCGCTATTTACTCGAAGAACCGTCCGACCTGCACGGAGAACCCCGGCAAGAGGTCGGGGAACCTCAGGGCCTCGTCAGGCCCCAGCTCTCGCGTGGTCCCGTCAACTCGGAAGACGCGTGCCGTGGGCGGCAGTTCTTCCAGCACGACCACGACCGTCACGCCCGCCCCCAGATATTCGGCCTCCGAGCATATTCCTCGACCGTCATCCGGGCCGGGGTCGGTAGCGAAGCCGTTGACATGCGAACCTCCTCCCAATGATGCTGCATAGATGGTGTAAATTTGTTCCATTCTCTCACGCTCGGAGGCGAGCGCGAAGCGAGAGGCTGTCAGCTGTCGGATTCGATCAGAAATCGGCGCGAAACGATGTGCACTGCTCGGGTACAAGCAGCGCCACGCTCTGCCCCCTTAGTTGTTCCGCTCCGTGCCACCGTTTGTCGAGCGATTCACACCTGTCTTGCAATTTCACAATCTGGATGAAATACTGCTACGAGAGCGTGCAACCACTTCACAGCCCCGATCATCTGGTGGGACTGATTTCGACATGCGAATCAATAGATTTCTTGCAACCGGCGTACACGGGTATTTAAAGTTCAATATCGATTTTAACAAAGATATTACATATCTTACGGGAATCAACGGATCTGGAAAAACTACGGTTGTTAACGCAATCTCCGCTCTCGTATCGCCCTCGTTGTCGAGGCTTGCGAACACGAAATACGAAACCATCCAGGTCGACATTGAACATGACAATCAAATAGTGACACTATCTTCACAAAAAGAAGACGACCGGTTGATTGTTAGATGCTCTCAGGATAAAGACCCTCTGTCAGTCCCAATTCTTCGCACAGAAGATCCGATTCCTTCAAATCGCATCGTCGAGAGGGAACGAGAATACTATCGAGAACAGGAAGCACGATTTGCTTCGCACCCGGTTCTTAAACGACTTAAATCTCTACCGACGCCAATGTTTTTGGGATTAGAGAGAAGAAGCAATTTCTTTTTTGCAGCAGAAGAGAATATGTATATCACGCATGCTGTTCAAAGGCGATCTCACAACGTGTTCTCCACATCCTTGACCAGAAGCCTATTAGAAGCCGCGGCCCTCGCAGAGCGAAGTTACAATTTGATACAGTCAAAGCAGCGTCAGCTTACCGACAGTCTGAAGCGTCAGTTTATATTGAGCGCGCTGAAGTACGAACGTGCAGCATTCAACGAACAGAGTGCTCCTCCAAACCTAGACCTCAATAACATTGCCAGGGTCAAGACGACCCTTAAGGAGATCGGACTCTCTGATGAAGAAATTGACAAATATTTGGATCCATTCGTCGAAAAGCTGCGTCAACTTCTAGCTTATTTGCCGTACGAAGAAAAGCTAGATGTTGTGTGGTCTGGCACGGACCGAGCAAAAGCATCCGCTTATCTAGAGTGGTTTACTAATAAACCGCAATATGACCGGCTTATCGAACTTGTGGCCAACGTAAATAGCTACATAGGCGACAGTCAAAAAGAAAACAAGCTAATGAATGCATACCTGGAAACTGCAAATATTTTCCTTAAAGACAGCATGAAAACTCTCGCCGTTGACGCATCTGGAAGTCTGATTATTATGATGCAGGATGGCAAGCCCCGCGATATCACAGCACTATCGTCCGGCGAGAGCCAACTTGTGGTGATCCTCACCCAATTGGCGTTTAACCCGGCGGCACAGGGAGCTAACGTGTTCATTATCGACGAGCCTGAACTCTCTCTTCATCTACGTTGGCAAGAGCTTTTCGTTTCCGCCATTCGGTCTCTGAATTCAACCCTTCAGATAATTCTGGCAACTCACTCTCCAGCCATCATCCTTGACAATCTAGACCAGTGCATCGATCTTTCGGAGGCAAGAATGCCATGAAGTGGCCTGAGAACGCGAGGAAGGCGATCGGGTTTCTCTTTCGTTATTATAATGACATTGATGTGTATGTTGAAGACACTACGTCCCGTAACATGTACGAAATATTAATCGAAAGAATGTTGGGGGGTAGTGCGCAAGTAAAACGGGTTATTCAGCTCGGTGGACGAGACAAAGTGCTCGCTGAGTGCGCGAGCGACCAATTGCCCGGCGGTAGACCCCGATTGTATCTAGTCGATGGCGACCTCGATTTACTTCTTGGAATCAAGCCTCCAAGCCTGGTGCGTTTCTACTCTCTAAAAGTGTACGCAGCAGAGAATTTGTTGGTTTGTGAGAATAGCTTAATGGAAGTAGGATTCAATTCTTTAACCAATCAGCCCCGCAACGAGATCGCAGATTTGCTTGATTACGATAGGCTAGTCGAGCATCTCGCCGAGTCGCTGATTCCATTGTTTGTTGAGTATGCTGTAGCGAGCCACCTGATTCCAAGTCAACCGACGTGTTCATTTAACGTAATGAACTTATGTGAAAATTCAAACGGGTCGAATCAGCTCGATGTGAAAAAGGTTCGCTCTCATCGCGACTCCATTAGTGCGAATTTGGCCGCTGAGGTCGATGAAGATCTCGTGTCTGGTCTCAGGCTTGAAATCCAGGCACGACTAGGCCCAAAGAAAGAAGCGTTTTTGAAATTCGTCTCAGGAAAAACATATATTTTACCTCTGGTCGAACAACATTTAAAAAGGACCGTTCGGTTTAGGGGCACTAGAGAGCAGCTAAAGACACAGTTGGCGAGACATACGGACCTGAATGTCGATGGCGGGCTCTTGGCTTCGGTGATTTCCTGCTCGAGAGATCGATTCTGACGAATCGACCCGAGATCGATCGGGGCGTAGCCCCGTCCGGGATGGAAATTGTCCCGGGAACGTGATCCCGGAATTCGACGCAGCGAAGCCAATGTCCGATGTTCACAAAGTGAACGAATCGAAATGCTTGCGGGGACGCGGGACCGGTCGATTTTGCGAAACGAACCCAATGTCGGGACCAGAATGTGGCAATTTCGCGGTGATTAACGGGGGTTTGCAATCACGAGGACTGGGGGATCGGCTCCCAAGATTGGAGTCGGAAAAGTGAACGAATTGTACGAGACGGACGGAGGTCCGGCCTGTCGATTTTATGAAACAAAGCCAATCGCGGCGATGGGAAACGGGGTAAATGGCGGTCACGGAAGAGTGACATGGAGCGCCATGTTGGGTTGCAACGGGTTGTATTCGACAGAGCCGGCTGCCAATCAACGGCCACGAACTTGCCCGCGCACCCACGCGCGAAACCATTACTTCCAGCTCGTGTCATCCATGGCCTTGCCAAGGAGGGCGTGACGGGAGATGCCGTCGAGAGGCACGGGGGGAAAGGTGGGGCTGCGATCGGAGGGAAGGTAGTCGCCGTCGGGACCGAGGACGAGGAGGGTCGAGCCGTCGAAGCGCCAGAGTTCGGGGACGCCGATGGCGGCGTAGATCCCTTGGCGGTCGAGGGAGCGGTGAGTCACGTCGATCTCGATCGTCAGGTCGGGCGGGGGATCGACCGTCATGTCGCAGCGGGTTTTCCCGACGACCCTGGCCAGGTTCGTCGTGTAGAAACGCTCGTCGGGCTCGAATCCGCGATCGAAGGCTACGCGGACATGGCGATCGCCCATGGCGCGGTAGGCCGGCCAATCGAGGCCGCGAACCAGGAAATGCTGGGTCGCGGCTGCGATCTCGCGTTTGGACGTCGTCGCGGTGGCCATGATCGTCCTCGGCCTCAGACCTCGAACGACCCCAGCGGCTCGGGGATCACGACCTCGTTGGTCACGAATTTTTGCAGGGTGGGGCGGATGGCGTCCATGCTGGCGGGCTCGCCGTGGACGAGGAAGGCGTGCTCGATGTTGCCGCCGGTCTGCTCGTACCACCAGGCCAGGTCGTTGCGGTCGGCGTGGCCGGAGAAGCCGTCGAGGACGTAGACGGCGGCGTTGAGGTCGAGCCACTGGTCCATGATCTCGATCTCCTCGACGCCCTCGGCGATCCGGCGGCCCAGGGTCTTTTCGGCCTGGTAGGAGACGATCACGATGGCGTTGTCGGGATCTTCGACGGCGTGCTTCAGGTGGTGCTTGATCCGGCCGGCCTCGCACATGCCGGACGATGCGATGACGATCATCGGGCCGCTCATGTGGTTGAGCCGCCGGGATTCGTCCCACGAGCCGCAGAAGTGGACGAAATCGGCGCCGAAGTATTGGGGGTCGCGATCCATGAGCTTCCGCGCCTGGGGCGTGTAGGCGTCCGGGTGCTCGCGGTGGATGTCCGTGAGCCGCAGCGCCAGCGGGCTATCGACGTAGACCGGGATCGGCCGGACCTTGTGGACGGTGAACAGCTCCTGCAAGCAATAAACCATGCGCTGCGTGCGGCCGAGGCTGAAGGCGGGGATCACGATCTTCGATTGCAGCCGGGTGGCGCGGGCCACGATGGCATGGAGCTGCTTGATGAGCTTCTCGTTCGGGTCCAGCTCCTTGCCGCCATAGGTGCTTTCCGATACGAGAATATCAATATTTTTGACAACCGTTGGGTCGGGTAAGAGCCCGGTGTTGCGGCGGCCGAGGTCGCCGGTGAAGACGAAGCGGCGGTCCCGGTCATGCTCGCGATAATCGAGCTGGACCATGGCGGAGCCGAGGATATGGCCGGCATCTTTATACGTGAGGTAGATTCCGGGCAAGATCTCGGCGGGCAGCTCATACGGCAGGCGGCGGAGATGGTCGACGACCCACTCGACGTCGTGGAGCTCGAACAGCGGCTCGACCGGGCCGTTGTCGCCCTGGAAGTTGCGGAGATCCTCGCGCTGGATGCGGGCGCTATCGCGGAGCATCACGTTGAGGATGTCGCCGGTGGCCTTGGTCGTATAGATCGGCCCGGCATAGCCGGCGCGGGTCAGGCAGGGGAGGCGGCCGATGTGGTCGTTGTGCGCGTGCGAGACGATGACCGCGTCGAGCGAGCGGGGATCGAAGGAGAAATGGCGGTTGGGGCTGTCGGGGCTGACTCGATCGGAATCGAACAGGCCGCAATCGAGCAAGATCCGATGCCCGCCGATTTCCAGCAAGTGCGCGCTGCCGGTTACCTGACGTGCTGCCCCGTGGAACGTGATGCGCAAACGACCGTCCTCCCGCCGCGAAACGACAGCGCCGCGTCGGCTGGCCGGCGCTGTACGACCTCGCCCTGTCGCATGATCGAAACTAGGGGAATATCCCACACTGACCCGATTATGAACCTATTGTGTCCCGCCCCGCCCGCTACATCAAGGGCAACCCCACCCGAACATAAATCCGCCCTTGATCAAACGAGCTATTTGGCGTACGAATTGCTGTAGAGGCCCCGCGCGACCGTTCCGAGTCGCCGCCTCGCGTCCCCTTACGGCGTTCCGCCGTGTCCGAACTGGGTGAGGAGCACCCGTTATGGCGCGCGAGATCCCCGAAACGCACCCCCTCCACCGCCTCTTCCGAGGCTTGACTGAAGCGACTTTCCTCGACGAGCTGGGCATCGGCGACCCCGGCCTCGTGGGCTACGTGGCGGGTCTCCTGGCCCGGTTCGTGCCGAGCGAGGCCATCTGGTCGATCCGCGACGGCCAGGGTCGTCGCCTCGACCAGATCGCCCGCATGGTCGCCGAGGCCGAAAACTCCCCCGACGACGACCGCCGTCGCGAATGCCATCGCCACGTCGGCGACTTCACGCTGTTCTGGACCGGCGTCTATCCCGAATCCTTGCCCAAGCTCCGCGCCCCCGATTCGCCCGACTGTCTGATCAATTTCCAGGAACAGGGCAAACGCTCGTATTATCTCGCCAGCACCTATCGTGGCGACGAGGCACCCGTGTTGCGACGCCTCTCCGACGAGTTCGAACTCTGCGCCTTCGGCCTCTCCCGCGTCCGCCGCGAGTGGGAGCGCCCCGACGGCCACGGTAGGAAGGGGCCGTTGATCGGGGGGTGAGCGGATCGGACCTTGCGGCGGGCTACGGACGTCGTCGTAGCTCCGATGCGACGGGCGTCCCACTTCAAGAGTCGATTATCTCAACTCAAGCCTGAAATCCGACCCCGGTTCTGCTACCCTGTTTCTCGCCGATGTCGATCGAGCCATTCCGTTGCGGGCGAGGAGCGATGCGCCGCGTGAAAACCAAATCGACGCCCCGACTTCGACTCGACGCCCTCCGCCGGTTCGCCGCGATGTTGATCGCAGCCTCCGGCGCCAGGCCCGAGCGTGCCGCCGCGCTGGCGACGCATCTGCTCTGGTTCGAGGCGGCGGGTGCCCCGGATCATGGGATCGCCAGACTGCCCGATCTTCTGGACCAGATCGCGCGCGGCCAGATTGATCCGAAGGCCGAGGGGAAGGTCGGCCCCGAGCGAGCCGCGACGGCGGTACTCGACGGCCATAACGGGGTGCCCGAATCCATCCTCGCCCGAGCCGCGGCGATCGCCTCGGAGAAGGCGCGCGAGTACGGGTCCGGCCTGGTCCGGGTCAAGGGGATCGGCGCCGCCGGTCCGGCCGCGCCGATCGTGGCGGACATCGCCATTGGCCCGATGATCGCCATGGCTCTCGGACCGGATGGCGCCTGGTCGGTCGCCCTACCCGCGCCCGAGGGACCGCCTCTGCTCGCCGATTCCGCGCTTGGTTCCGATCACGAGGCACTCGCTGGTCTGGTGCCCTGGACGCCCTTGACCGCGCACGGAGAATGGATCGTCCAGGCCCTCTCCGTCATCGCCCTGGAACCGCTGGCCGGTTTCCACGAGCGCGTGACCGAGGCCGCGAAAGCCGCGTCGAACTCCGTACTCCGACCCGAGATGCTCGAAGCCGTCCGCCGAGACGCGCGCGAGCACGGGGTCGAGTTGAGCGAGGCGACCCAATCCAGCCTGCGAGAATGGGCCAGGAGGCTCGGCGTCGAGGACGTCTTCTAAGAAGGGCCACACCACGGCTGCGTAGGTCAGGACGCGAAATCCGATCACGACCGGGAGCCTCTGCGCATGGTCTTTCCACTGGGAGACTTACAACGCACCAAGATCGTGCCGTTTGCGACCTATGTACTGATCGCACTGAACGTAATGGCATATTTCGTCCAGCTCGATCACGGCGAACAGTTCACGACGTCGTTCGCGGCGACACCGATCGAGATCAGCCATAACGAGGACATCGCAGCCCCGTTCGCGATCGAGATCCCGCGTCGCGTGGACCTGCTCGGCCGGGACGATGGCGCGCCGCCTCGCGAGCGCGTCATCGAACAAGGCCCGGTCCCGTTCCCGGTCTGGTTGACCCTGTTCACGGCCATGTTCCTGCACGGAAGTCCGCTGCACCTGGCGGGGAACATGCTCTATCTGTGGATCTTCGGCGACAACGTCGAGGAAGTCCTCGGCACGGTGCGCTACATCGTGGTCTATCTCTGCTGCGGCCTGATCGCCAGCCTCGCCCAGATCGCCGCCGCGCCCGAGTCGCCGATCCCCACGCTGGGGGCTTCGGGGGCGATCGCCGGCATCATGGGGATGTATCTGGTGTGGTTCCCCTATAACCGCGTTCGTGTCCTGATCTTGCGCGTGATCGTTGACGTCCCGGCCGTGATCGTCATCGGGCTCTGGATCGGATTCCAGATCTGGCAGGGAGCGGGCTCGCTCGGTCGTCTGGGCATGACCGGCGGCGTTGCCTATCTGGCGCACGTCGGCGGTGCGGTGACCGGAATCATCATCGCGTTTCTCTTCCGCAACGACGCGAGGCGGCTTGGCCAGCCGACTTTGTTCGATGTCGTTCGGTGAAGAGGAAGTCGGTCGCGAGATAGGTGGAAGAAGCGTGACATCGGTTTGATGTAAGGTCCGCAGAGGCCTCCCGCCTCTTGAGGAGGGAGACAGGCACCGATAGGATCGCGATCGAGGCCGAACGTAAACCGTGTAAAGGGTGAACTCTCCGGACGGATTGACCAAATTGCGACCATCAAATAGGGACTTACGTCGAGCGGTGGGCGCATCGTCTCGTGTAGAGATCACGCCTGTCAGGACTAGCTTATTCGGGTGGTTGCATCTGAGGCGGCCCGATAGGATCCCGCGGCCACCGATCCGCCCCCCGGAGTGGCACCCTCAGGAAGGACCAACCGCGATGGATCGCTGCGTCAGGCTTGCCGTCATCCCCGCCCTGATCCTGCTCTGTAATGCCGAGTCGAAAGCCGACGTGATTAGGTACCGCTATGCCGGGGTGATTACGTCGTTTACGCCTTCCGGGACGGTGGACGCCCTCAACGTGGCGCCCGGGACGCGATTCTCCGGGACGATTGCCTACGACCCTTTGAACCCGGGTGAACGCACCAGCACCCAGCACCAGCTTGTAGGTTTCCGGGTCGATGGCGACCCGGTAAGCAATCCGACGCCGTTCACCTTCCGCCTGGACGGGGTGAATTCCCCCGATGCGGGCGCGTCCGGGAGTCTCGACCTGTATGTCATTCAGCAGACAATGACTCCTCCCAACCCCGGCGAGCCCTTGATCCCGACCACGACCCTGACGTTTGCGACGGATCAGGACGGGAGGCATGTCCTCCTTCACCTGTGGAGCAAGGGACGTTGGCTCACCGAGGGCGGGGAGCAACCGTTGTCGCCGCCCCAGACGTTTAGCCTGAGCGACTTCACCAGGACTGAAGTGAGTTTCTTCAACTCCTCGGGAAGCTTCACAGGGGAGGTGCAGTCGCTGACCATGGAGTCCGGCGGCGATCCGGTCCCGATCCCCGAGCCCTCGTCGTGGCTGGTGATGGTCGGCGTAATGGCGGTAGTCACTCGGCGGGCACGTCGGCCATCCTAAAGGAGACTTCGCTTATGAATGGCTATTCTCGATGCTCCCTTCCGAACCTGGATCGATTTCGCGATCCGAGCCGTTCGCCAACATCAATCGGCGGTCACACGCGGTGGAAGTCTATCGAAAACAACGCCTTACGACGACCGCTCCGCCCGGAACGTGAGCCTGCGACCGGGGAATGACACGGACGGCAAGGTGATGCGGATCAGGATCGGCCTGGCCTGGCGCATCGCGCGGCGTCGGCGAAGCTCCATGCTGCCGCCGATGACCATGAGCGCGGCCCACCAGGAGACGCCGTGGATCAGATACGCATAGGCGAGGTAATTCACCATGATCAACCCCGTGAAGTACATCTGAACGGCCGCCGCGAAAAACCAGGCGCTGACCAGATACGCCATCATCATGAACCCGAACGCCGCCACGGTGCACAGGACCGGCTTGAACCACTCATGTTCCAGCCCCGACATCACGTTCAACGAAGCCAGGTTGAAGGAGAGGATCAGGACCGTTCCCCACACTCGCCCGATGATCCCCGCCAAGGGTGTCGACCGGATCCAACCCCGTCCGGCAATCCCTCGCAAGACCGCAAGCACCGTCACAAACTCCACAGCCCATAACGCGACAAAATGCCATCTGTGACGATCGCCGATTGCATGCAGCCATTCGCACGTCCCGAAACCTGCAAGATGCACCCATCCGACCGCGACGAGGGCCAGGCCCCAGCGGTTCCGCTGCGCTACGCGATCCAGGTCGTCGACCCAGGCGGCTCGGCCTTCAGAGAAGGGTTGGACCGGGAAACTCATCGATGTCGCCATCTCGGGGAATGGGTAACTTGGGCGATGTAGGTTAATCCATAATAGCAACGTCGATACGCCGTCCCAAGTAGAATCGGCACGGAGACGGCGCAAGCTTTGGGATCGATCCTGGTTTGCCGAAGAAATTTGGCGAGAAATTCTTACGCTTCGCGGTTGGGGCGACCCGCAACGACATCGCCCGCACCCAGGCGGGTACGGGCGACGTGTGGGGTCGATTCGTCGGAGGGAACAATTAAGGTGGTCGTCACCCCCTCACGTTGAGGGGGCGTTCCGTTGGTCTAATCGCCCAGGATCTTGGGGATTTCGGACATGATGGACTTGACGTCGGCCTCGGTCATCTTGCCCTTGGAGTAGGCACGATTGACCACGACCTTCCCGCCCTTCCACATCATGACCGTAACGTCGGCGTCCCGGGCGATCTGGTAGTCGGACGGACCTGAGGCGTTGGCCACGAGCGTCAGGGGCACGTTCTTGACGCCTTGCTCCGTGGCAAGCATCTTGAGCGCGCCGGTCGTCTTCTCGGCGTCCTCGGTGAGGACGACGACGAACGACTTGAGTTTCTCATTCTTCGCGATTTCCGAGTCAACCTGCTTGACCAAACTGGTCAAGGGCCCTGTGGTATTACGCGCGAAAACGCAAACCACGGGGCTCGCTCCGTACTGTCAGCGATAACAGAGCGACTTGCCCTTGCTCGGACCTGTGATGTCCTGGACCTCGAACGGCGCGGCGTAATCACCCACCGCGACACCGGACATCGGGCCATCCCCCGCGAAGGTCGCGGTCCCCACCAGATAGGCGGAGACCACCAGCGCGGGGAGACCCAATGCGATCGATTTGCGCATCGGATTCTCCTGTCGAGACTTCCGACCGGCGAATTCCCCACCGTCAGCATGACCAATCCGGGCGACAAGTCAAGGTCGAGTTGATTTCAGGGGGAATGCCAAGTCGAGGTTTCGACCCCTGTTTTCCGTGTGGCCGGGGGCTGTACCCACCCCGGAATCGGCCGGGCTGCTGGAAGATTCCGGGGTCTGGGTACAGCCCCCGGCCACACGGAAGTTCATGGTGGGACGGGCACAATTGCGCCTTGGCAATCGTCCTGCGAGTCGATTCTACGGCCCGCTCATTCCTCGTCGTCCCTCTCCGGCACTCCGTTGGCGACAACCAGATGCTCACCGCGGGTGGCCATGATCTTCCGCGTGAGCTCATCGGCGACGTCGGGGTTGTCCTTGATGTACTGCTTGGCGTTCTCGCGGCCCTGGCCGAGGCGGAGGTCGCCGTAGTTGAACCAGGAGCCGGACTTCTC
Source organism: Planctomycetota bacterium (assembly GCA_028291545.1). Lineage (GTDB taxonomy): Bacteria > Planctomycetota > Planctomycetia > Isosphaerales > Isosphaeraceae > JAQGHR01. The sequence continues at coordinate 24,950 of JAQGHR010000080.1, forward strand.
GATGAGCTTGTCGGCCAGCGCCAGGTCCATCAGGTCGCCTTCGCGGCTGATCCCGCCGGTATACATCATGTCGAACTCGCAGACGCGGAACGGCGGCGCGACCTTGTTCTTGACGACCTTGACCTTGATCCGCGAGCCGACGACATCCTCGCCTTCCTTCACCGGACCGATCCGCCGGACATCGATCCGGCACGAGCTGTAGAACTTCAGGGCGCGGCCGCCGGGCGTGGTCTCGGGGCTGCCGAACATCACGCCGATCTTCTCGCGGATCTGGTTGATGAAGATCAGCACGCATTTCGACGCCGAGACCGGGGCCGTCAGCTTCCGCAGCGCCTGGCTCATCAGCCGCGCCTGCACGCCGACCGAGCTATCCCCGATGTCGCCCTCCAGCTCCGACTTCGGCACCAGCGCCGCGACCGAGTCCACCACGATCACGTCCACCGCGCCCGATTTGACGAGATATTCGGCGATCTGTAGCGCCTCTTCGGCCGCGCCCGGCTGGCTCACCAGAAGCGTCTCAATATTAACGCCCAGCTTCTTGCACCACGACGGATCGAGCGCGTGCTCGACGTCGATGAACGCCGCGACGCCGCCGATCTTCTGGGCGTTGGCCACCGCGTGCAACGCCAGGGTGGTCTTGCCGCTCGATTCGGGGCCGAACAGCTCGATGATGCGCCCGCGAGGCAGACCCTTGCCGCCCAGGGCCAGGTCCAGCGACAGGGCGCCGGTGGAGATGCCTTCCACCTCCATGTGGCTCCCCTCGCCCAGCTTCATGATCGCACCCGCGCCGAACGCCTTCTCGATCTGGCCGATCGCGTTGTTCAGCGCCTTCTCCTCGGCCGACACGCTCGCCGGCTTCGCCGATTCCGTCTGCTTCCTGGCCACGATCGAGCCTCCGTCACACGGTCCCGTGTTATCTGTACGTTAGGTCAGTATTCTGCGCGAAACAGGTGAACAAGTCAAGCCGATGCCGCGGGTTTTCGCGGGTGGTCAACGCCCCTTCAACGGCGCCCTTCCCAGCGGCACATAGGCCGGTCCTTCGGCCGTGAATTGGGAGGCGTAGGTGATGATTTCCGGGACGCCGAACGACCCGCCCATCCAGCGCTCGAAATGGCGGAGCAGGGGGGAGCAATCGTCCGTTGGGTCCTTGCCGGGCTTGAGGCGGCCGAGGGTGATATGCGGCGTGAACCTCGTATCCTCGGGCGCATAGCCCAGGCCGTCGACGGCCGTCACGACCGCGCGCTGGATCTCGCTCAAGGTTTCCACGCCATCCCCGGTCAGCCCCGCCCAGACCACGCGAGGCCGGCTCGGGTTGGGGAACACTCCCAGCTTCTCGATCGCCAGTTCGAACCGGGGAAACCCCTTCACGGCCTCCGCCACGGCCCGGCAAATCGGGCTCAGGTCCACATCCGGCACATCGCCCAGGAACGCGAGCGTGACGTGGAACTTATCCGGCTCCTCCCACCTCGCGTTCGGCAACGAGGGCGCGATCAGCGTTTGCAGCCTCTGCAATTTCTCCGCCCGATCCCTCGGGATCGGCACTGCGACGAACGTGCGGGTCGGTCGGCTCATGGGGTCGCCTCGCCGTGGGCGGACAGTGTCAGAACGACCGCTCTGGACCATCCGAGACGGGTCGACAGGAATCGCGCATTATACACATTCCGGACGTTCCGCGTGTACCGTCGGAGTGTTACACTCGCGATTGGCTCAGGGGATCGCTTCGCTCTCGCCGGGGACCGTCTGGAAGACATTTTCGGGCCATTCGGGCAGGGGAGCGGGTTGGCGACGAAGGGAGACATGCCAGGCGCGGTAGCCAAGGTCGTGTCCGGGTTCCAGATAGTGCTTGAGATCGGTGACGGCGCCGCCGTTGTCAACACGGTCGGGTCCGATCGCGTAGATGACCAGACCGAACTCGGTCGGCATCACTCGCAGGGGCTCGCTCCCATACGGGTCGCGCGGTGGTTCGGGCAGGATCTTGGGGTCGATTTCGGCGATCGATCCTGGCCACTGTCCGTGCGAACGACGGTGCCGCTCGCAGGCGACCAGGACGGTCGCGGCGCGAAGCATGGCATGGATGCGGAACTCCGCCTGACCGGCCCCCGCCGTGCTGGGAACCGTGAGACGAGCGATCACCTCGGTGAGCTTGGCTTTCTTCAGCCCGGGGAGCGAGGACGAGGCTTCCCAGGCGCGCCAGGCCGATGGCTGCTCGTCAATTGGTTTCCGGGCGACCGTGATCGCGTCGTTGTAGACATGGAGTATCGTCGCCTGATTGGCGCGGAAGATCATGGGGGCAAATGGCGTGAGCCAGGCGGGCGCCACGGCATCCGACATCCCCGAGGCCTCGGCAACGGACACTCGTCCGGTCGCGAAATTCTCGAGCATGACGTGAGCGTTTGCGCGCTCGCCCCGCAATCCCCAGAGCAGGCGAGGCTGGCGGGCCTCGTCGTCGAGGAGGCTTTGTAATCGAGCCAGGACGTCCTCCGACGGTTCACCCTGGGCCAGGACGCGTTCGAGGTTCTGAAGCGCCTCTCCGACAATGGCAATGCGAATCAACTGCGAGATGAGCAGAGGCTCGTCCCCGATCGATCGTCCCGCGTTCAAGATCGCGTGAATGGAGGTGATGGCGCCGTCGGCGTCGCCTTCCTGGGCGCGGAGCAAGGCATCGAACTGGATCAGCCTTGAGGCCGCTCGGGCGGCCTGAAGATGCTTCAAGGAGAACTCGATCGCATCGTTTTCCAAGGTCACTTCGTATCGCCCCTTCGGTCGATCCACAAGGCGGCGGGCCTGGGCGAGGGGGCGGATGACCTTCGCAAGCTCCTTGCAAAGGTCCGACGTCAGGTCATCGGTCAGGAGCGCGTTCGGCGGCACGGTGCTCAGCCCGGCGATGCGATCCGACGGAGGCCAGCTCGCGGGGATCTCGGCGGCGATCGACAGGACCAGCGGCCCCGAGTTTTCGGGGTCGGGAACGGGCGTCCGATGCGCCAGGAGGTCGGGCAATCGCCAGTTCGGATCGTCGCGATCGGCCTCGGCGATGGCCCTGGTCAACTGGCGATCGATCTGTCTCTTGAAGTAAACGGCCGCCCCCGCGGAGGCCGTCACGAGTACCAGGATCGGCACGACGATCAGCCAGAGCCAGAGTCGTCGCTTCTTCCGAGGACGGTCAGGCGCGGTCTTCACGAGAGGCGTTCCAGGGACGCGGGGGGCGAGACACGAGGGCCTCACCAGTGTCGTTCACGGGTCGACGTCGGATCAAGCCCAGGCCCGAGGCGGGGGTGGGCAAGGGGCCTTTGATCGCCAGGACGGTAAAGTGTTTAGATCTGCAAATTTCGCCAATCCTTGGTAGCGGCGGGCGCCCCTGCCAGCCTCCACCAAGAAAGAACTTACGTCTGTCGATCGCTCACGGTTTCGGCTCATCCTCGTCCGGGCCGGGAATGTACTGAAACACGTCGTCCGGCAAGGTGGTTCGGGCCGGAGGCTTGCCGCGTGCCGAGACGGGGAGCAGGCGGAAGCCGAGGTCATGGCCGGGCTTGTCCCACTGTTTTAACCCAAGTTCAACCCCGCCGTCGTCCTTGCGGTCGAGGCTGACGGAGTAGACGATCAGGCCGCCGTCGCGGGGCTTCAGGAGGATCGGACGGCCGGTGAAGGCATCGACGGGAGGGCGGGGGAGGAATTTCGGGTCGATCTCGGCCAGGCGAGCGGGGAAGGAACCGTGAGCCAGGCGATGGCGCTCGGCGGCGATGGTGGCGGCCATCGCATGCATCATGGAGCGGGTGCGAATGTAGGCGAGGGCGACGCTGTCGACACCGGGCAAGACCTCGAACGTGAGCGAGCCGACGAAACGGGGCAGGACGTCGGTCGGAGGCGTGGACTTGGATTTCCACGCGGCCCAGAGGTCGACTTGCTCGTCCATCGGCTTCTTGGCGATCTCGACGGCCTCGTTCAGCATCTCCAGCGCAAGGCCGTGGTTGAAACGGATGAAGGCGCCGCTGACCGACGCGGCAAGCTCGATAGGCATGGCCGGCGTATTGCCGATCAGGCCGCGGATCTCCTTGGCCGTGATTTCGCCGGTCGCCAGCTTCGAGAACACGTCGTCCGTCGCCGCACGCTCGCCGCGCATGCCCCAGAGCAGCATCGGCTGATCGGCCTCGTCGAACAGCAGGGCCTGGAGCCTCGCCAGCGCGGCGTCGGAGGCCGTGCCCTGCGCCATGGCCCGCTCGGCCGCACCCATCGCGCGCGCCGCGGCGTTCATGCGGACGAGTTGAGACACCAGGAACGGCTCGTCGCCGATCGATCGGCCGACGGCGAGGATCGCGCGGCAGGAATCGAGGGCGCCGTCGATGTCGCCATCGTGGGCCAGGAGCGCGGAATCGACTTCGAGAAGGCGCATCACCTGTCGCGTGTTCTGGACGTGCCCCAGGAGCGTGGCATAGACGATCCTGGGGACGACCAGATCCGTGTGTCCCCGATCACGTCCGGCCAGGGCGCGAGCCCGGACCAGCGCGGGCTTCAGCGATCGCAATTCGCGGCGGATCGCGGCATCGAGGGCGTTGTCGAGTCGAACGTTCGGCGCGAGCTTCTCGACGCGATCTTGCACGGTCTCTTCCACGATCGACGGCGAGCCGGGCGGCGCATCCTGTCCGAGGAATCGCTTCGTCGCCTTCGGCCATCCTCCGGGCATGAGCCGTACAACATTCGCGACTGCGATCGCCGAGTTCTCCTCATCAGCAACCTTGAATCGCCCGGCCACGATGTCGGCCAGATGCCAGGCGGGATCGAGCCGATCGGCCCGGGCCTCGGCCTGACGAAGCTTGCTCCCGGCGATATGGTTCGTCCACAGCCAGGTCCCCAGCGCCGAAATGACCAGCGCGAGGGCGACGCCGATGCGTTTGCGGGGCCATCGTCGTTTCTGTCGAATCGCGACCGTAGCGGCCGTTTTACTCATGGAAGTGGCTCCGTCTGGTCCCCGGGCGGCATCTTCTGGAACACGTCCCTGGGAAGCTCATCCGTGGGCGGAAGGCGACGCGAAGGGGGGAGCCACCAGGTCCAGCCCTGGTCCGTGCCCGCGATGGGGCGGCTTCTCGGGTCGAACGTGCCGCCGTTGTCCTGGCGGTCGGGGCCGACGCTGTAAATGTTGATCCGGCCGGCTTCGATCCGGAACCGCACAGGACGACCGAGGTACGGGTCATCGAAAATCCCGACGGCAAATTTCGGGTCGATCTTGTCCATGGAAACGGGTGGCGTCCCGTGGGCCAGGCGGTGGCGCTCGGAGGCGATGAGGGCGATATGAGACGCCAGCGTGCCCCGGAGCCGCAGTTGGGCGTTACCCACTGCGGCGATGGCCGGCATCAAGAGATAATTGAGCATCCTGATGGTCTTGATGAAGCCATTACCCATCGGCGCCGTGAATTCCTCTTCCCACGCCTTGAATCCGTCGAGCTGCTGTTCGTCAGGCAGCTTGCCGAGTTCCACGCCATGGTTCAGATGGTTCAAGATCAGGGCGTGGTTGTACTGAAAAAAGGCGCCACTTCCCGGGATTGGCATGGTCGGCAGGCCGGTGCCCATGGCCTTATTGATCGAGGCCACATTCAACTCGCCGATCGTGAGTTTGGTCATGAGTTCATGGTTCGAGGCGCGCTCACCTCGAAGCGCGGCGAGCAGGAACGAGTGCCGGGATTCCTCGACCAGTCTGGCCTGGAATTTCGCAAGCGCGGCCTCGGAAGCCTGTCCCTGGGCCAAAACGCGCTGGGCGGTGTTCATCGAGACGCTCGGGATGGCTATCCGCACAATCTGCGAGATGACCGAGGGCTCGTCGCCGATCGACCGGCCGACGTTGAGGATCGCGCGGCAGGACTCGAGAGCGCCGTCGATGTCGCCGTCGTGGGCGCGGAGGATCGCGTCGGTCTGGATGAATCTTGCGACGTCGCGCACAGCCTGGAGGTGCGGCAACAGGGTCAACATGGGGTTCGCCGCACGAACGACCTGGAAACGGCCTCGGGGCATCTCGGCGAGCTTGCGGGCCTGGGCGATGGCCTCGGGATACGCGGCGAGCGCCTGGCGAAGCTCGGCGGCCAGCGGCTCGCCCAGGCGGACGTTGGGCGGAATCTCACCGATGCGGGTCAGGAGATCGGCCTCGAACTCGACGCTTCCGGGGTCGGTCGGGTTAGCCCTGCGCATGATCGGCGGCCAGACCGCGGGCATGAGCGTCAGAACCTTGCCGACCTGAAGTGCGGAGTTCTCCGCGTCCGGAATGACCGCCCGCTTGGCCTCCAGCTCCGGAAATCTCCAGCCGGGGTCGAGCCGATCGGCCTCGGCCATCGCGTTCCTCAGTTGCCGGGACGTGGCCCAACCGAGGTAGAGAAATCCGGCCAGCCCCGCCAGCACAACAAGCCCGCAGAAGACGGCGAAGATCGTTCGCTTGCGGATGCGGCGGGGGCGTCTCGCGACCGACGTGAGAGCGGGCATGGGCGATCCAGGGTGAAGGCGCCCCCGTAGGGCCGGTTGCAACCGGCCGGCTTTGACCTCGGGGAGGCCGGTTGGAACCGGCCCTGCGGCGAACGCGAGCAGCAAGCGGCGACTGCCCCAGTGTGACCTCTGACAATCGTAAGATCAAGACGGTTCCGATTTGGTCCACGACCCGGGCGGATTCGGCGCCTTCACGGCGTCCCTCACGCGTGCGAGGAATTCGTCGCGAGGAATCTCCCGAGCCCCCAGGCTGAGCAGGTGGGCCGAAGTGATCTGGCAATCGATCAGGGTCACGCCCCGCTGGCGGCACGCGTCGCCCAGCGCGACGAGGGCGACCTTCGAGGCATCGGGCCGGAGCGAGAACATCGACTCGCCGAAGAACGCGCGGCCGAGGCATAGGCCGTACAGGCCGCCGACCAGATCATCGCCCGACCAGCTCTCGACCGAGTGCGCGAACCCGAGGTCGTGGAGCGCAGAATAGGCCAGCTCGATGTCGTTGCTGATCCAGGTGCCGTCCTCATGCCTCCTGGGTGTGGCGGCGCAGGCGTGAATCACACGGCGAAACGCCGTGTCGAACCGAACCTCGTACGTCCCCTTGCGGATCGTGGCCCGCAGGCTGCGCGACACCTGGATCTGCTCCGGTTCCAGGATCAATCGCGGGTCAGGGGACCACCACAGCAGTTCCTCCCCCGGTTCGAACCAGGGGAAAATCCCGTTGCGATAGGCCTCCAGCAGCCTCGGGACCGACAGGTCGCCGCCCACCGCGAGCAGGCCATCCGGTTCGGCGTGCTCGGGCGGGGGGAACAGGGGGCGGCGATCCAGGCGGTAGATGGGCATCGGAGGAGATTCACCGCCAGGACGCCGTGACGACTCAGGACAGGACGACGCCGGGGTCGCCAAAGTTCTCGCGATAGCGAGCGAGGAATTCGTCACGCGTGAAAAAGTGTTGCTGCGGGCCGAGGTGCTCGACCGCGTAGACGGCCGCGACGGCCCCGAGCCGCCCGCAAACCTCCCACGGCAAGCCGAGTGCGAGCCCCGCAACCAGGCCAGAGCGGAACGAGTCGCCGGCCCCCGTGGGATTGACCACCTGGCGGGGTTTCGCCGGCGGGATGCGGATCTCCAGGCCGTCGGCGAAGATCGACGAGCCCTCGGCGCCGTGGGTCACGACGCAGACGGGCACCGTGGCGCGGAGATCGGCCTCGGTCATGCTGAGCTTGCTGGACATCATGCCGAACTCGTAATCGTTCCCGGTGAGGATCGCGGCCCCCTTGAAGCCGGCCTTGAGGTCTTCGGGCGAGAGCCGGGGCGCCTGCATGGAGGGGTCGTACAGGTAGCGAAGGCCCAGCTCCTGGCATTCGCGGACATATTCCGCCATCGCCTCGGGGGCATTCGGCGAGATCACCACCAGGTCGTCCTTCGAGAGCCCGAGACCGCCCAGTGCCAGGGTGTGCGCGGAGGACATGGCGCCGGGATAGAACGCGGTGATCTGGTTGCTCACCTGGTCGGTATTGATGAAGCAAGAAGACGTGAATTCGTCCGGCACGACCAGCACGCCCTTCGTATCGACACCGTGGAATTCCAGGTGCTTGCGGTACTCGGCGAAGTCCTCCCCGACCGCCGCCACGACCTCCGGCCGCAGGCCCAGAAGTGCCATGGTGTAGGCGATATTGGCCGCCGTGCCGCCGTGTTGCTTCTTGAGCGAGTCGACCAGGAACGACACGCTCAGGACGTCGGCCTTCTCCGCGACGATGTGCTCGCGAAACTCGCCGGGGAAGGACATGAGGTAGTCGAAGGCCACGGAACCGGTCACGACGATGCGCATGGGAAACTGGGGTCTCAGGTCCTAATGATCCTCGGCCGTCGCGAGACAACGCGCGACCAAAGGGTCCCACGATACCGAAATCCCGGGTGTGCGCCGACGCATCGCCCGGTTGAGCGACGAGGAATCCAGAGTCGGGCTCGACTCGTTAGTGAATCGGATCACGTCGCGAGAGCCGCTCGGCCGGGTTTTCCGGGGCCGTGGGAACGGGCACGCCGAGGACCGCGCCACCGTCACCGCCGAGATCGGGGGAGGCGAAGGGCATCGCGTCGGAGCGGCGGAGGTAGGCGCCGTCAACGCCGATCGGGGACGGAGCGCCCAGACGGACCCCCTCGCCGGCGGGCGGGGCGGGCGAGCTCTGGCGGGTCTCGGTCCGTCCGGCGCCTCGCCCTGTGGTCGCGGCTCCACCAAGCTCGGCACGTTCGGACGGTTCGTCGAGTCGCTTGATCGGGCTGCCGGCGATCTGGGGGACGGCGAAAAGCTCATCGCGACGGGCGTGCTCGATCGGGGCGTTGACCTTCACTCCGCTCAGCACCAGGTCCATCTCCATTGGCGACTGCTTGGCATCGGCGGGGTCCAGCCTGAGGTGGATCTGCTTGGGCAGTTGGACCCGAGCACCCGCGTTATCGGCGAGGGTCGCCTCGGTGGTGCTCAGGGGCGTGGCCGTCGCGACCGGAGTCTTGATGCCGGGTGCGTAGAAGCGATGTTCGAGGACCTCGCCCGTGTTGCGGGAGACGAGCGTGACCTTGTCGACCGGCTCGCCTCGGAGGGTCTTCCGGGAGTGGTACCAGAGATCGGTGCCGGGCTTCTTGGCGTCGTTGTTCACGACCCGGATCTGCCGGACCTCGTCGTCGGGAATGACCCGAAGCCCGAGGGCTTCGATGATCCAGTCGGGCTGGAACGCCAGTTCGGTCCCCCCGGGCTTCGTCATGGCGTCGTAGCGGCTCACGTAGACGTGGCGATCCTGCTTGTCGTCGGCCCAGAACCAGAATTCCTCGTCGTTGGAGCCCATGTCGGCATAGTGCTTGCCCGACATGCCCCCCTCGACCACGAAACGGAAGTTATGATCCCGCTCGAAGACCATGTTGCCGCGACCGCCCCCGCCCCGCCTGGCCGTGACCGAGGGCGACGCCTCCAGGCTGGTGACAAGCTCGGCGTTCTGGTTGTGGCGATCGACGATTTGCCCGATGTCCCGCGACGGCGTGGCCTTCTCGGCCAGGGCCGCTTTGGGAGGGACGTGACCGACGCGGCTCGCCGCGCAGCCGCCCGCGCAAGCGACGGCGACAAGGGCGAACGAGGTGAGGCGACGGACCATCGAACAGACCTCCCCGGGCCGGAACCCCGGCGCGGCGTGGATGGGCAGGCCCCACGCGGATGCAGATTCCAAGGTGTTGGGCTAGGGGGTGTTCTCGAACGTGACAGGCGGCGAATCCTAGCCGTCCTGGCCGGGAATGGCAAGTCCGATCGCGCTCAATAGAACCCCTCTTCCCTGATCATCGTTTGTCACCCCACCGCAACTTCACATTTTCCGATCCGATCGCCCGATTTCTTGCCTCTGCCGGTTGTGAGCACGGAATCGGTTGGGATACGTGACTCGGCCTCCCGAATGGGTTTACCTCGGCATCACCTCGTCCGGCGCGACGGAGAGCCAGGGGTAGCGGGCGGCGCGCTCGTATTTTCGATGCAACGCGGCCTCGCGTTCGATCACGTCCCGCACGGTGAACCTCCTCGACCGGATTCCTGGACCCGGGGAGATATCCACGGGCGAGCCTTCACCACTCGTCGCCGCGATGGCCCGCAGAACGCCCTCGATGTCCGCGTGATTTTCCGCCTTCCGGCGGTAGTCCTCCGCCCGTCGCCGCAACGCCTTGCACTCCATATAGCCGCCCAGCAGAACCGCGACGATCGCGATCGCGGCCATCATCTTCCGCAGCGTGACGCGGATACGCGGCATCGTGGCGGTTCCCCGAACGTCAGCGCGGCGTTGATCCGGATGGCTTTGCGACCGACCTCGCCGCGTCCTCCGCCTCCCTGGCTTGCAGCAGGGCCTGCGCCCGCGCAACCTGCGCCTGGTACAACGCCACTTGCTCGCCTTTGCGAGCCAACTCCCTCTGAGCCTGCGCCTCGGCAAGGATCGCCGCCGACCGCCTTCTCTCCGCCACCAACGCGACGGTCAAGCCCGCGATGATCACCAGGAGCATCATCGTGCTGAGTCGCATTTTCTTCATGATCGTTCGCCCCAACGGATCCCACGCGCAAAATTGTGGCTGCCGTTAACGATACCAGAGAGCTTGGCGCGAGGCAGTACGTTGAGGGGTGCGTTCCTCCGACGTGTCGGGCTCCCGCGTGACCAAGGCCCGGCCTAGCGGCGGCCTTTCACGCCGATGGGGGCGTTGCCATTCTCGGGCAGGAAGCTGGCGACGAAATCGTCGGCGTCGGCCAGGCCGTGGACCAGGACGCTGCGGGCCCAGACCCCGAATCGCGCCTGGGAGAGGGGTTTGACACCCGAGGGCGTCGCGAAGAGCGAGGCGGCGACATCGACCTGCACCGTCTTGCCGCTGACGCGCACGCTCTTCGGGGCGAGGTCGGTCCGGGCGCCGGTCACGCTGTCGGCGAGGTAGGCGCCCGTGCCGTCCTTGGTGATCGTGACGACCACCACGGCGTCGTAGAGGATGTTCGGCCTCGTGGGGAAGAGCGCGAACGTTTGCGGGCTGGACCGGTCGATCGCGAAGACGAAGAACGCCTCCTGGGCGGGGCCGGTCGGCTTCCGGATGAGCTTCCCCTGGACGGTGGCCGAGAGGGTCAGGGTCTTCCCGTTCTTGAGCGTCGCCGACGCCGCGACCAGGTTCAGGTCGGCCCGCTTCACTCCCAGGTAATCCGCCGAGAAAGCCGGCGCTTTGCGCACGGCCCCGCCTGATGACGCGAGTGCGCCGACGATGATCGGCGCGACCTCGGCCGCTCGCGGAGGCACGACGATCCCTCCCCGGCTCATCAAGGCCCGACCTTCGAGCCTCTGAACGTCGAGCGAGACGGCCCTCCCTCGCGATGACGCCTTCCGCGTGGTCCGGAGGAAGTTGCCGAGATCGTTCGCCATGATGAGTCCACCTCTTGTCGGATCGTCGCGTTCGGTTATCAGCAGGACGCATTGGAATCGAGCCGACGGCGCCACTCAAGGCAATTCCCGGGGATTCCAGACGGTCCGCGCCGCCCGCCGTCAGGCCAGTTCGTCATGCAATTTCTTGCCTTTCCTGCGTTCTTGTCCTAACTCACCGCAGGGAGAACGGCTTCGGCGGTCAGTCCGCTCCCCCGGATGAGGCGATTGCAGCGGCTCTGCCGGGGATTTTGGGCGGGATGATGCCCTGGAGACGGGCCTGGACCCGGGTCCATTGCGGCTTGAAACAACCTGGAATCGCCTGCCGACCCCGAGGTCGCCGCGCTTCCAAAAATTCTCGGCAACGCCGATTTCGAGATGGGGGATGATCCATGATGGCGCTGAACTGTGTGAACCGTTTCAAGTCCGCATTCTTGAACAGGCGGCCTCGCTCGAAACCTCAAACCTCCTTGCATTCGCGGGTCCACAGCGTTGAGGTCCTGGAGGGCCGGCAACTTATGGCCACGTTCGCGGTGACGAACCTCCACGATTCGGGACCGGGCTCCCTCCGTCACGCCATCGTCGCGTCCAACGCGAGACCGGGCGCCGACACCATTCAGGTCGACGTCACCGGCGCGTTCCAGACCGGCCGCACCGCACTCCCTCCGATCACGGGGAACGTGACCATCGCCGACGACGCCGGGCACGTCGTTCAGATCAAGGCCTCATCCCGCCACGTCGTGATCGTCAACGGTGATTCGGGGTCGGGAACTCGCTATTACAACTCCGATCTGGTGAGCACTCAGCCCGTTTCGGGATGGCAGGGCCTCCGTGGCGGCGACAAGGGGCAACTCCTGATTTCCGGCACATCGGGCTCGAACGGTTTGCTCCTCGTCGGAGCCATCAACGGCAAGGGCAAGACCTACACCGTCAACGTCCCGGGCGCGACCTCGACCAGCGTTTACGGGCCGAACAATCTGCCCGGCAATCGCATTCAACTGGTCGGTAGTTACCGGACTTCAACCTCCGCGACCGGCCCGGTGGAGGTCAACGGCTTCGTCTACCAGGGCACCCTCGCCCAGTTGAAGTCCGGCGGCGGCACCTACACCACGATCGATTACGCGGGTGCCAAATTCAACTACGTTCACAGCACCATGGGCGGCCTGGCCGTGGGCAACTACGACGGCCCGACCTCGAACGGATTGCCCCTGGGGCCGGGGAACGCCTACATCTACAATGTCCAGACGGCCAAGTTCGTCACGAATATCACCTTCCCGGGCTCGCTCAGCGATACCGCCTACGGGATCTGGTACAACGGCGGCACCAGCTACACCATCTGCGGCGGATACAGCCCTCTGCCCGTGAATAACCTGGCCGATCAGGGCCACCCGCTCGGCCAGGCGTATCTGGTCGACTACGATTCGGCCACCGGTCAATTCTCCCACTGGACCTCGTTCAGCGCCCCCAGCGGGCTCCTCGGCGGCAACCTCGTCACGCACTTTGAAGGCATCAGCAGCGTGAAGAACGGCGTCTACACCCTCAGCGCCGACTCCGTCCAGGTCGGGCCGAACGGCGGCGCCCAGGGCTCCGTGGTGACCGTCCGCCGCAACAAGAACGGCACGTTCGGCGAGGCCTCCTGGGCCAATCTGAACTACCCCGGTTCCGCCGGCATCACCAGCTCCAATTCCGTGTTCGGCAATCAAGTCGTCGGGATCGTGATCAGCCCCACCGGCACCTTCTCCTTCCAGGCGACGGTCAAGGGTTGACGCGATTTGTCCGCAGCCGCAACGGATAGGCCTATCGCCCCACTCTGGGCCGTGTACCAACACGCTCCCAGGTGAGGCGCCAGGCCTTTCCCCTGTTGTCGTTGAGCCGCCGCCCCTCGTTCCCGCGCTCCGCGTGGGTATGTGTTTAGCCCCGAAGGGGCGACACTGCGGGCAAGGAGCGAGGCCGGCTCGTCGGGTTTCGCCCCTTCGGGGGCTCGCGCCGCTAGCGATCGCCCTGGACCCCGGGCTGACGCCCAGGGCTACGCAATTCCGCCCCTTCGGGGATCAACAGGTAGGTAACCGACCGGACGTTTCCACGATCGTCCGAACATCTCGTGTACCAGTCCCGCCGAAAAGCGCCACCCTCATCACCCCTTGAGGAACTCCTCCAGCGCGTCGAACCCCTTGCGAAGGGTTTCCAGATCGGTGGCGAAGGACAACCGGGCGTAGCCTTCGGCACCGAAGGCGGAACCCATGACGAGGGCGACGTGGGCGTGGGAGAGGGCGGTGAGGCAGAAGTCGGTGGAATCGGAGATGACACGGCCGCCGAGGGTGCGACCGAAGTAGGAGGAAATGTTCATGAAAGCGTAAAAGGCGCCGCCGGGGGGGACGCAGGTGACGCCGGGGAGGGAGGCGATGCGGCCGAGGACGTATTCGCGGCGGGCGATGAACTCGGAGTGCATCCGTTTGACGGAATCCTGGGGGCCGGTGATGGCTTCGAGGGCGGCCCACTGGCTGATGGAGCAGGGGTTGGACGTCTCCTGGCTCTGGATGTCGCCCATGAACTTCGACACACTCGCCGGGGCGACCGACCAGCCGATCCGCCAACCGGTCATGGCGTAGGTCTTGCTCACGCCGGAGACCGTGATCGTGCGATCGGCCAGGCCGGGGCGGAGCGTGGCGAAACAGGTGGGGGTGGCGTCGCCGTAACAGAGTTGCTCGTAGATCTCGTCGGAAAGGACACCGGCGTCGGTCGTCAGGACGACGTCGGCCAGCGCCTCAAGCTCGGCGCGGCTGTAGACGACACCGGTCGGGTTCGAGGGGCTGTTGATCATCAGCAACTTGGTGCGACGCGTGGCGAACTGGAGGAACTTCTCGGGCGAGAGCTTGAAGCCGTCGGCCTCGCCGGTCTCGACGATGATGGGGGTCGCGCCGGTGAGCTTCACGAGGTCGGCGTAGCTGACCCAGTACGGGGCCGGGATGATGACCTCGTCGCCGGGTCCGCAGAGGGCCATCAGGGCGTTGTGGAGCGACTGCTTCGCGCCGTTGGAGACGACCACCTGGTCGGGCCTGGTGGGCAGGCCGTGCTGTTCGGTATAGAGCTTCGCCAGGGCGGCCTTCAGCTCGGGCATGCCGGCGGGGGGGGTGTAGTGGGTGTGACCGGCCTTCATGGCGCGGATGGCGGCCTCCTGGATGTTCTCGGGAGTCGGGAAGTCCGGCTCGCCCAGGGCGAAGTCCAGCACCGCCACGCCCTCGCCCTTCAGTTTCCTCGCCGCGGACGCCATGGCCAAGGTCGCCGACGGCGCAATCGAATTCGACCTCTCAGCCAGACTCATCGTCATGGAATTGGCCCATTATTCGCTTGGGAAGTTCGTCCGCGCGGCACCGTTCTGCCGACTAAAGATTGGAGCGAATCGCGGATTTTCACTCTAGCACGACACGCTCATGCCGTCACCGGGTTCGATCCACAGCGGGATCGAAAAGACCAACCACCCATGCACTTGTCGCCAAACTTGCCCAAATTACCCAAACCGACTAAATTCTCTTGGCGTTCGTGGGATTGTGGACTAGATTAGGTTGTTCGCTTCCGACTCGGAACCGGGACGAGACAACTGGCGATTGTCGGCCTCGAAGGCATGGATGCACAGGGCCGGGAGAAATCCATGCGTCGCGTGGTAATCACGGGAATTGGTGTCATTTCCCCCAATGGGATTGGCCGTCGGGCATTTTCCGAAGCGATCGTTGAAGGTCGCTCGGGGGTTGGTCCGATCGAGAGTTTCGATACGACCGGCCTGGCCGTCAAGATCGCGGGCGAGGTCAAGAACTTCGACGTGATGCCGTATCTGGGCGAGCACAAGAAGAACGCCAAGGCGATGAGCCGCGCCGTGGGGTTTGCGGTGGCCGCCGCGGCGCTGGCGGTGCAAGATTCCGGGCTGGAGACTGACGCGCTGGACCCGGCCCGCATCGGCGTGTGCATGGGGACGGGGATCACGCCGATGGACATGGCCGAGCTTGCCGGCCCGGTCGCTCGGGGGATGTCCGACGACGGCTCGCTGGACCTGGCGCGGTTCAGCAAGGCCCGCGCCGAGAGCATGGACCCGCTCTGGCTCCTGAAGCATCTGCCAAACATGGCCGCGTCGCATATCTCGATCTTGCATCGGGCGATGGGGCCGAACAACACGATCGTGACGGCCTGCGCCGCGGGCACCCAGGCCGTGGGCGAGGCGTTCCGCCTGATCGGGCGGGGCGATGCCGACGTGATGCTCGCCGGGGGCTGCGACAGCCGGCTCGACCCGTTGATGCTGGTCGCCTACCAGGCCATGAGCGCCGTCAGCCGTTCCACGCGACCGGCCGCCGAGGTCTCCCGGCCGTTCGACGGCGAGCGCGACGGCTTCGTGCTGGGCGAAGGCGCGGCCGTCCTGATCATGGAGAGCTACCAGAAAGCCCGGCGACGCGGGGCCACGATCTACGCCGAGGTCACCGGCTACGGTTCCTCCTTTGACGCCTACGGCCTGACCCGCCCCGAGCCCGAGGGCAAGGGCGCGGCCCTTTCCATGAAGGCCGCTCTCCGCGAGGCCCGCGTCGATCCCGACCACATCGACTACATCAACGCCCACGGCACCAGCACCCGGCTGAACGACCTGATGGAGACCATCGCCGTCAAGCGGGTCTTCGGCCACCGTGCGTGCAAGATCCCGATGTCGTCCCAGAAATCGATGGTGGGCCACCTGATCGGCGCCTCCGGCGCCCTGGAAGCCGCCGCGACGGCGATTTCCCTGGGCCACGGGGTCGTCCCTCCCACGATCAACCAGTCCGTCCGCGACCCCGTCTGCGACCTCGATTACGTGCCCAACACCGCGCGGGAGATGCCCGTTCGCACGGCCCTCTCCAACAGCTTCGGCTTCGGCGGCCAGAACGCCAGCCTGGTGATGGCGAGGGTGTGACCGTTTTTTGTAGGCGAGCAGCCACCGGAAGGCGAGATTTGATCCAAGAATCGCTCGCTCGCCAAATTCTTTTCGCTTTCCTGGATAGATCCTCCCCCATCCTGTAGTAAAGGAGTGAAACCACTCGCAATCGTGGGATGGGGAACCGGGATGACGGGAGCGCAGCCAGGGGCCGATACCAGGCGGATGGATCGGCTCTTCACCGTGGGGACGGTCGCCGGGCTGTCCGATGGGGAACTGCTGGGGAGGTTCGCGGGTCGATCGGACGAGGCGGCCTTCGAGGCGCTGGCGACGCGGCATGGGCCGATGGTCCTGGGCGTCTGCCGGAGGATTCTCGACGACGGGCACGCGGCCGAGGACGCGTTCCAGGCGACGTTCCTGGTCCTCGTCAAGCGGTCCGGGTCGTTGCGAGATGGCGGCCGTCTGGGACCGTGGCTTCATGGCGTGGCCCGCCGCGTGGCCTTGCGGGCACGAGCCCGCGCGGTGCGTCGCCGGGACGTTGAGCGATCGGGCCTGGACACTCTCGCGGCTCCGGAAGCCGATCGCGAGCGGGCGGAACGGCTCGCCGTGATCGACGAGGAGGTCGGCCGCTTGCCGGAGCGGTATCGGTCGCCCCTGATCCTGTGCTACTTCGAGGGCCTGACCCACGAGGAGGCGGCCCGGCAACTGGGCTGCCCTCTCGGGACGGTTCGCAGTCGGATCGCCCGGGCGAGGGACCGGCTCCGGGATCGTCTCACGCGACGGGGGCTGGTCGCGCCCGCGACCTTGCTGGCCGTGGTCACCGGCGCGACGGCCTCGGCGGCGCCGGTCCCTCCGCTGTTGTTCGACGCCACGAGCCGGGCCGCGATGCATGTTGCGTCCGGCCAAGCGATCTCGGCCGCGGGGGTTTCCACCTCGGCGGCGGAACTGGCCGGAGAGGTGCTTCGCATGATGTTGATCCACAAGCTGAAGGTGACGGCCGTCGTGCTCGTCCTGATGGGAACCACGCTCGGCGGCGTCGCGGCGGCCGTCTGCCGAGGGAGCGGTCCCCCCTCGCTCATCAAGGTGGCCCGAACCGTTCAGGCCGCCGCGAAAGCCCAGGCGCAGGGCGACCTCAAGACTCAGCTCGACGCGGCGGTCAAGGCCGTGGTCGCGGTCCCGGCCGATCCCAACGAGCCAAATAACACGATGCCGAACAAGATTTTCAACCTCATCCAGCTCGGCACGATCCAGGCTTCTATCAAGGATGTCGCGTCCGCTCGCCTCACGCTCCGCCATGCGTATCAGGCTGCGGAAGCGATTCCCAAGAATTCTTATCGACCCGGCGCCTTGGCACGACTTGCCAGGGCTCAGGCCGCGATCGGCGATGCCGAGGGCACGCGGGCGTCGTTGCGGATGGCGATGAAGGATCTGGAGGAGGACAGGAACGAATTCATCAAGGCTTACGACCTGGCCGCGATCGCCTCCGCTCAGGCAATGCTTCATGACGAGGAGGCCGTGGGGCGGACTCTGGGGCAGCTTCGCGAGATCGTCACCAGCGCCAAGCTAACCAGAGGGCCCGATCGGCTGAGCGTTTCCCAACAGTTCATCTGGTCCACGGCCCGTGCGGGGCGGCTCGGCGACGCCCTGAAACTGGTGGACGACCCGCCGTTTCCGGTCCCACTCGTCCTGGATGAGGATAGGTTAAAGGATCTTGATGCCAACGGGTTGGAGGCGATCAAGCGGGAGAGTGCCCGCATCTACAAGTTCACGGGCTGGTCGGCGATCGCCGAAGCGATCGTGCCCGGACGCAATCCGGACGATCGCAAGATGTTGCGACAACTGCACGACCGCGCCAAGGCCCTGGGGGATGACGGTAGGGGCCGTCGGCAGATCGCGATGGCCCAGGCCCGCGTCGGGGACATCGACGGCGCGCTCGAAACGATCGAGAACGAGCCTCGCGGATATGACAGCCTGGCGAACGTCCTCTCAACAATCGCCGAAGCCCAGATCGAAGCCGGGCGGCGCGATGCGGGAGTGGCCACGCTGAAACGAGCGTATGAGGCGGCGGTTGCCGCCCAATTTAATGAATACAAATACGTCCAGTTTCAGCACGTTGCCCTTGGGCAGATGAAGGCGGGCGATTTCGCGGGGGCCGTTCGCTCGGTCGAGGCGATGGGATCGAACCATGCCACCGATCAGGTCTCCTACCTGATGCAGATCGCTCGGCACCAGGAGAAAGCCGGCGATGCGGACGGTGCCGCGCAAACCCGGGCCAGAGCCCGCGCCGTGGCCGAGGCGAGGAGGAAGGAGCCGGTCGAGCAGACGATTCCGGCTAACCTCATGGTCACCGACGGAAAGGGAAATGAGATCAATGACAAGCATATGCCTGCGTTGCGAGAGGATTACGGTCGAGGCCAACTTGCACAAATCGCCGCAGCTCTGGGCGAACGAGACGAGGCGCGTCGTCTGGCCGATCAGGTCCGCAACCCGGACCTGAAGCGGTGGGCGCAGGCGGAGGTGCCGGCGTCGCTGGCGGCATCGGGTGACGTGGCCGGTGCCCTTGAGGCCACGAATCGTCTGGAATCGCCCCAGGCGAGGTTGCAGGCGTTCAGCCGGATCGCATCCGCCCTCGCCAATCGCGCTAATGCCACCGACGCGTCGATCCGATCGATCCGGCCGTGAGGACGGCTCGGATCGCACATTCCCGGCGGATTTCGTATTCGGAAGGCTCGTTCGTCGCGATGATACTTTCATGAATAGGAGTTATGCTGTTCCCGGGCTGGATCGTCCGTTTTTCCAGTGGGGCGGGCGTCCCTGCCCGCCTACGGGGCGTGAATTCCTTGTAGGCGGGCAGGGACGCCCGCCCCACTGGACACATCACCGACTCGCTCCGCAACTGCGTAACTCCTAATGAAGTGAATCCCCGGCCGAGGGTGGTCGGGATGTGCGGGATCGGGACCCGGTTCCTCACAGGGAATCGGGCTTCGGGGTCGGGATGAGCCGATCG
>JAQGHR010000107.1 GCA_028291545.1 Planctomycetota bacterium
CTCTCCGCACCCGCACGGCCGGGTCGTGACCCGAACCACATCGCCGACGCGATATTTCACCACGGGGTGGTCGCGGAGGTGCCAGGTCGTCAGGTCCAGCTCGCCCTGCACCGTCTGATCGTCGACGAATTCCGGCCGGGCGATCGTCGCGCCGATCATGGTCGGATCGAAGTGGCCCCCTGCACCGCAGTCACACTCGCCGGCGATCCCGCCGGTCTCGGTGGTCCCATAGAAGGAATAGACGCGGCAGCCGAGCGTCTCGGCGACCTCCCGCCTGAACCCGGGGTGCATCGGCTCGCCCATGTAGATGAGGGAACGGATGGGCGACCGGCGGCGGGGCCAGACCGACCGCAGGTGGGGCCAGGACCGGACCAGGAGGCTCGGTAGTGTGAGGAATACGTCCGGCGCGAGGCGTCGGATCGGCTTCAGCGACCGCCCGTAATCTCGATTGAGGTGGAGGTAGGTCGCCCGCCGGACCCCCAGGTCCCTCGCGGCCCGGAAGTAGAACTCGTAGATCTCGGGGAATCCGACGTCGGCGCAGACGAACGTATCCCCGCCCCGCATCCCGGCCCTGCGGAAGACCCGCTCGGTGATCGCCTGCTCGGCGAGTTCGTCGGCCGGGGTTGCCAGCCGCAGGACGCATCGGCCGGTGGATCCCGAGCTGTAGTCACAGACGAATCGGTCGCCGCTGAGCCGCGAGAGCGCCTCGGGCTGGAGGATGTCGCGGTAGTCCTCCCGGCTCGTGTGCGGGAATCGGCCGAGGACGTCGACGGGCGAACCCTCCGGGGACAACCCCGAGCCATCCATGACGGCGCGGTAGTGGCCGAATTCCCGGTAAAGCCGCGCGAAGAATCGCCTCATCCGATCGAGGTCGCGCTCGCGCATCCCGAGGAGGCTCACCGACCCGTCCTCATGACGATGAAACCGGACCATCAGGAGGCATCCGTCTCCGGGGCCTCGGCCGTCGGCACCCGCCGGCCGAGGCCGTAACGGACGAGCGGAAAGCACGTGAACTGCAGCTTGCTGACGTGAGAGAGGTCGGACGCCGGGTCGACCTCGATGAGTAGCTGCTCGGAGTCATAATCGTACCCGATCCGGCCGGCCGCCCGCGACCCGATCAGATCGACGCCGTCCGCGTAGAGCAGCGAAGGATACTCGGGTCCGTCGACCGGGGAATCGCCGCAGTGCTCGACGAGCCAGACCGTGTGTCGCGGCCGCTCGAGCGCGTGGCGCAGGTGTCGCCCGCCCGCCAGCACGACATAGTCGGGGTCGTGCATGGCGACGTCCTGCCGCAGCTCGTCGCCCGTCCCGCACCGGAACGAAATGGACGTCTGAAACCCTTCCCAGTAGAACCCCTTGGCGAGCTCGCAGGCGAACGGCCCCCGGCCCCCATCGGCCACGATCAGGAATCGCGGGGACGCGCCGAAATCGACGCCGAGGTCCTTCATCGCCCGGACGATCCGCCGTTGCCTGAGCACCAACTCGGCCTCGTCCTCGGGGACCGTGAACGGCAACCGGCCCGCGTCCCGGTAATACGGCGGCAAGATCCCGACGATCGCCTCGCGGTCCACGACGCAGTCGAGCAAGCCGGACGCCCGGTGGTAATCCGAGTCCGAGATGTACGGGATCTCCGAGGCGTCGGTCGGCTCGGCCTCGTACACGTCCGCGTAGAATCGGGTCAGTCGGAAAGCCTTGCCGGCCGTGGCGGTCAGGGCGTCCTCGACATCAAGCATGGGACCGCTCCGGGACCAAGGGTCGAAGCCGTTAGACGGTATTCCATGATACCGAGAATCGATGCCGACCCGCGTTACGAACCTTCCCCGTCGGGCGATCCCGAGCAGCGCGACGACCGACGTCATCGTCGCTGATCGAGCGTTGGCGGGCCGTCGGCCTGCCCGACTGTGGCTCTCGGCGTCCCTGGCGTTCTGCTGCAAGCCCAGAGGTTACAGGACGTGCTGCCGCGCGTCAAACCGCGGGTGTCCTGGCCAACTTGTTGAGGACCTCAGAATCTTCGGGGCGCGATACGCCCCGGGGCCGGTCTTCGACGCGCTCGACGCGGAGCACCCGGCCGGCCCCTGCCTCTGCCCTGGTCACCCACCTGAGCGACCGCATCCACAACGACGCGGCGCCGTCCCGCGGGCCGGGGTCGCCCGAGGATCGCCGCGCCCGCGTCCGGTCGGTATCATGCTCGGGCACGCGAAGCTCTCGGAAGGAGAGAATTGCCCGCCGGCGGTGTGGCTCGTTGCCTCCATCAAGGACGCGCCCCTTGGGTGTGGGTCCTCCTTTTCACCCCACAACGGCATTCCGGACTACGGCCGCCGAGGTCCATTCCGCCTGGGGAATCATCGTCGACCGGCGGGGACACGCCCACGTCCATCACGGCAACTCATGGAACAGATCGCGGGATGCGGTTATATGGTTCCCGGGAAATCCAGTAGCAGAGGCCTTCCATGCTCCCGCCAAACTATCGAATCCGCCTCATGGGGTCGTCGGATTTCGAGGAGATCCGCGATATCTGCAAGCTGGTCTACCCGACCGAGACTGCCTACACCTGCGAAGAGCTTGAAGAGCATCACCGCGTGTTTCCCCAGGGCCAGTTCGTGGCACTGGACTCGTCCCAAGGGGCGGTCGCCGGGGTCCACTTCACGCTCCGGCTGCGGATGATCGATTTCCATCTCGACGACCCCTGGGACGTCCTGACCGCCCGAGGCACGTTTTCTGACCACAATCCCGTGACGGGTCACACGCTGTACGGCGCCGACATCATGGTTCATCCCGCCCATCAACATCACGGGATAGCGCACGCGCTCACAGACATCACTCGCGGCCTGGTTCAGGAGGAGGGTCTCTGGCGGATGGTCGGGGCCAGCCGGTTGCCGGGATATGGGAAGCGATGCGCGTCGATGGGCGCGGAACAGTATGTGGCGGCGGTCCAGCGCGGCGAGCTCGTCGATCCCGTGCTGACCGCACACCTCAGGGATGGCTGGACCGTCGTGCGTCCGATTCATGGGTATCTGTCGCACGACGATGAGAGCGGCGGATGGGCAGCGGTGATCCAGTGGGTGAACCCCGCGTGCCCACCGCCGCCGGAATTCGAGCTCCGGTAAGAGCCAGACGTTCCGCGATACTGTGCGTTGAGCCGCAGGTCGGCGGCGGGTCAACGAGAGTGGCGAAGACGGCCACAAACCTCAATTCTTCCGGGGCCACACTGATGAATCGGCTGTCCTTGGCGCTCATGTCCGTCGCCTGGCAAACATCCCTGGTCTGCCCAGCAGGTGCGTCCGATCTGCACGTCGATCCCGTTTCGGGGTATGACGCCGGTGACGGGGTAGCACGGCCGGTGAGAACGCTTGCTCGAGCCATTCGACTGGCCCAGCCAGGCGATACGATTCACCTGAAGCCGATGGTGTATCACGATTGGGCTGCGTTCTATAACAAGTCCGGCGAGCCCGATCGGCCGATCGCTATCGACGGTCATGGCGCCACCCTTGAGGGCTGCGATCCGCTCGACCCGGCGGGCTGGGTCGAGGTCTCGCCGGGGCAGTATCGGCACGACGACCTGCTGCCGCTGACCGACGCGATCATCGACCGATGGTTCTTCCTCTGGGATGGCAAGCTCAATCGGATGAATCGCTGCTCCAAAGGCCCCAGCGAGCCGCTGAAGTCACCCGGCGACCTGCAGCCGGGCGAATGGACCTTCGTCAAGGACGCCGGGAGGACCAAGGCGGCTCGGGCGGGTTATATCCACGGGTCGTTCTTCTTGCGGCTGCCGGCAGGGCAGTCCCTGGCCGACGCGAAAATTCTGATCCCTTACCGCCCTGCCGGGGTGCTGATCCAGGGCACGAGCCGACATCTCGTCATCCGCAATCTGACGTCGACGCACCCCTACAATGACGGCTTCAATCTGTCGGATTCTCGCGACATCGTCCTGGAGAACATTCGCGCCGTCGACTGCGGCGATGATGGCATCAGCGCCCATGGCGACTGTCTTTATCGGGTCGACGGCTTCACCTCAACCGGCAACGCGACCGGCATCTGCGACACGGGCAGCAGCGAGACGACCTACCGCCGTGTTTTCATCCGTGACTGCCTGGGCTTCGACCTGTTCTTCACCGACACCGGACGATACGCGCTTATCGACTCGGTGATTCGTTCGTCGGCGACGCGAGCCATCTATCTGCAGGGGCGCGACAAACCCGCTGCGCCTTGTTGCCTGACCCTTGACAATGTCCTGATACAGCGAGAGCGCACCGTCGATGAGATTCGTGTGTCGGCCAACTGCCGGCTCACGGCGCGGAGGGCCACGTTCCTCAATCTCGACCTGCAAGCGACCGGCGGCGACATCCACGTCGAGAGCTGCCTCATCGGCGGGACGGTTCCCTCGTCGCCACCACGCAAGCCCAGATTGCATCTCTGGAAAGACGCCAGTTGGCGAGGCCGAGGTAACTGGTATGACGTCGATGAGATCCGGATCGCCCACACCTCCTTCCGCGCCGACGACTTTGCCACGCTGCGGCAGCTCACGCTCTCGGATCAAGACTCGCATTGGCCCCCGCCCAACGCGGGTGCGGTCCGGAACCGCAGTGTCGGCGCCATTCCCGAGCGCCTTCCGTCGCCTGCCTCCCCGTAGGCGTACAGAGCCCGATGCTGCCTAATCGGCTCGCGGAAGCCGTTTCTCGATGGCCGGACAGGCCGCCATCGGGATCGCCTGGCGAGCCCTCGTCAAAGAGGCGAAAACGAACATCGTACGTCGACCTGATGCAGGGGATCACGGATAAGTCGTCGCGGACCTTGGACCCGCCGCCGACAAAGCCGCCCGGTACGGCGTTTCCATCGCCGTACCGGGCCGAAGATCCAAGGTGCATCTGCGGGAGCGTCAATCAGACTTTCTTGCCTCCACCGCCTCCACCGCCGCCCCCTGCGGCTTTCACCTTGACGAGGGTACTCGAGTTCAGCGATGAGTTGCTGATATCGAGGATCGAGAGTGTCTGGTCTGCCGCGGTGTTCAGGGTGATCGTGAAGCTATGCACGCCTGCGTCGTCTGCGGTGAAGGTATAATCGCCCGGCAGGCCGGCGGTGCCGGCCGTGTTGCCGAAGTGGACCGTCCCGAAGTAGTTCTTGACCTTGTTCCCGTAGGCATCGAGGACGGTCACCTTGAGCGAGAAGGCGACTCCCGCCGTGGCGTTGGTCGGGGCGCTCATCAGGAACTTGGCCGCGGCGGCGTTCGTCACCTCGAAGTTGGTGAGCGTGGCGAGCGTCGCGGAGTTTGAAGTATCCACGACATTGATCGACCACACAGTGGCGTTCGCGGTGGTCGTCTTCAGGGCCACGGAGAACGTGTGAACGCCGGCGTCCGCGGCGGTGAAGCTATAGTCGCTCGGCAAGCTTGCCAGGGTATCGGTGCTGGTGAAGTGGAGCTTGCCCTTGTAGCCGGTGACGTTGTTGCCGAACGCGTCCACCGCGCGGACCGTCACCGCGATCGAATCGCCCGCGGTGACGAGCATATGGCCCTTGCTGTCGGCGCCGAGCGGAACCGAGAGCCGGAAGCCGGAGAGCGCGGCCGGGGAAACCGCGATACCGAGCTGGGTGCCGGTCAGGGCACCCGTCGCGTCGCGGGCGGTGATCGTCTGCGTGCCGGACGTCCGTAACGTGGCGCTGAACGCGTGGACGCCGGCATCGGCCGCCGTGAACGTGTAGCTCGCGGGCAGGCCAGCCTGCACGTCCGAGCTGCTGAAGTAGATCGTGCCGGCGTAGCCCGTGGCGACCTGGCCAATCGTGTTCCGGACCGTGACCGTGACCGTCGTCGCCACGCCGGCCGTCGTCGCGGAGGAGCCCGAGATCGCGAACAAGGCGGCGACCGGAGGGGTCGCGTCGCTGGAGATCGTCCCGGTGAGCCCGGTGACCGGGTCGGTCGCGGTGATCGTCTGCGTGCCGACGGTGAGCAAGGTGACGCTCACGGTCGCGGCCCCGCTCACCAGCGAGGTGTCCGCGGGCAGCACGGCCGAGGGGTCGGAACTGGTGACGTGGACGGCGCCCGAGTAGCTGGTGGCCGTGTTACCGTAGGCGTCGCGGGCGACGATCGTGACCTGTCGGGACACGCCGATCGCGCCTCCGCCTCCGGCGAGGGCGAACGACTGGGCCGCACCCGGCGTGACGTTGACGTTCGACCCGCCGCTGGCGGCACCGCCGACCTCGCTGACACCCACGAATCGCAACCCGGCCGACTTCAGCGTCACGGCGAAGGCGTGCGTGCCGGCGTCGGCGGTGGTGAAGGTGTAGTCGGCGGGCAACCCGGCCTGGACGTCCGAGCTGGAGAAGTGGATCGTGCTGGTGTAGCCGACCCCCACGTTGCCGATCGCGTCCTCGGCCGTGATGGTCACGTTATACGTCGTGCCGGCGGCCAGAGTAGTCGGGTTGCTGACGGAGAAGGTCGAGACCGCCCCGCCGACGCCCACCGACTGCGTCGTGCTCGTCATGAACGGGGCCGCGGCGGTCACCGTCTGTACACCCTGGGTCACCAGCCGCACCGACCCGGCAAAGGAGTGTACGCCGGCGTCGGCCGCCGTGAACGTGTAGGCGATGCTCGAAGGCGAGGCCGGGTCGTTGCTCGTGACGTAAACCGTGCCCAGGAAGCCGGCGGCCGTGTTCCCGCTCGCGTCGACGGCGGTCACCGCCATCGGCAACGACGCCCCGGCCGTGGTCGTGGGCGGCAGGCTCACGACAAACCCGACCGCCCCGGCGAGGTTACTCAGGTCGTCGGCCGCGTTCATCACGATCGTCACACCCGCGGTGCTCGGGTAGAGGAAATCGACCGCCCCGTCACCATTGAGGTCACCGATCCCGCCCATCTCGAACCGGCCGGCCGGTGTCGCGTAGCTCACCGAGGGGTAAAACGTGCCGTCCCCCTTACCGAGCTGGACCATGTACTTGGACCCGCCTCGAACCGCGAAGTCGTCATTGCCGTCGCCGTTGAAGTCCGCGACTTCAATCTCGTAGCCGGTCTGGCCGATGTCATAGGTCTTCGGGGGCGCATAGCTGCCGTCGCCGTTGTTGAGGATGACGCTCATCGAACTGGCGGCGTAGGAATTGGCGACGGCGAAATCGTCATACCCGTCGTGGTTGAAGTCGCCGGCGGCCAGGTAGACCGGGGCCGAGAAAGCCGCGTAGCTTGCCGCGAGGTCAAAGGTTCCGTCACCGTGGCCTCTCAGGACCGTGATCGTGCCGACGCTCGTGGTATTGGACGTGGCCAGGTCCAGGTTGCCGTCGCGGTTGAAGTCGCCAACCACGGTATTCGTCGAGTTGCCGGGGATGGCCGAGTCGAGGCGGGGTTGGAACGTGCCGTCGCCGTTGCCGAGGAGAACCGTCGCGCCGCCGCTGTTCATCGTCGCGACATCGAGCTTCCCGTCTCCGTTGAAGTCGCCGACGTTGATCGAGTGGGAACCGACCCCGACCGCGCTGGTCGTGAGGGCCGCGAACGTGCCGTCGCCGTTGCCGAGCAGGAGGCTGACCGTCCCCCCAAGGCCGACGACCGCGAGGTCGACCTTGCCGTCGGCGTTGAAATCGGCCGCCTTCGCGTCGTACGCGTTCGACCCCGCCGGGTAATCCACGTTCGGCTGGAACGTGCCGTCGCCGTTGCTCAGGAGGATGCCGACGGTCCCCGCCGCGCCCTGATTGACGACCGCGAGGTCGGGGCTGGCGTCGGCGTTGAACGTCCCGACCGTCACCCCCGCCGGGCTGGTGCCGACGGCGTAAGAGATCGGCGCGAGGTAGGTGAGCACGGTCCGTTCTTCCAGGCCTTCGAGCCTCGGCCCGAACAGGGTACCCCTCCGCGTCTGGTTCGCGCGCCGTTGGCGAGAAGAAAACAGTCGCGTCCGCCACTTCGTGCCCTGCTGGTGCCGTGCGAAGAACATCGAGCAAGCTCCCTTTGTGATGAGTCTGTGCTGAGAAGGACCGAGCCTTCGTCGATTTCATTGCGCTGTCGCGGGGCATCCCAGGACACGATCCCTTGGTGCCTTCCGGCATCAAGTTCGCGCAACTCGTTGCAACGCCGGCATCGAGCGAAGCTCGACCCTGGGTCCGGGGGAATCGACCAGATCCTATCGGAGCAGACAGATATCTGCTCCGACGGGATCAGGCCCTCGGCCCGTTGGGGTCTGAACAAGAGAGAGGAGTCGATTCGCCCGCCCGATCCGCCATGCATCCGGAAGAAAGTCGCTTTTTTGGGCGAACGTCCCGGAGCGGACGGGTCTCAGCTGCTATCCGGAAGGCCGCGTTTCAGCCCCGAAGGGGCTCGGGAGATTCAGCCAATTCTGGCTTGAAGATCGCCCTCCGGATCGCCTCTCAGCGGCTCGCGCCCGCCGACGTGACGAGGGGCGGAAGGGAGGATTTTTCCAACTCGCGCCAGATCACGTCGGCCTGCGAGGACCGCTTCCGGGCTTCGAGGAGGTAGGCCAATCGCAGCCGCGTCGCGGGATCGGGCGTGGCCTGGCTCAACCGGTCGATCGCGGCGTCCAATCCCTCGGTGCGGGCGACGAACGAGGCATACTTGGGACCGGCCCACCAGGATCGGAACCACGAGGCGCTCTCGGGTCCGGCGTCGTGGTGGCAGAACCGGCACTCCTTGGTGGTCAGCGCCTGGGCGCCGAATCGCACGAACGTCTCATACGATGCACTCGCGCCTCGGTCGTCCTCGCAGGCTTCCATGGCGCGGGCGGACGCCCGCGCATAGCCGCGAAATTCGGCGTGCGTGAAGGCGGGGGCCGGCTTCCCTCGGAGCGACTCGAGCACGGCCTTCCCTTCGGCCCTGGCCTGGGAGTCGAGGCCGACGTCATGGAGCAACGCCGCCAGTTGCGCGCGGACGTGGATCGGGTCATCGGCCAGCCAATCACCGCCCTTTGCCGCGCCGTGGATAGCGGTCTTCAACTCGGTGACATACTCGGCCGTGAGGAGCTGCTTGCAGAGCGACCGGACCCCCGCATCGCCGGTCGAGCCGAGGACCCGACGAACGATCGGCTCGGCGTAACGACCTTGCGCTCGCAGGGTGGAGAACGCGCGTTGACGTCGCGGGGAATCGGTCGAGGCGAGGTCGCGAACGGCGTCCTCGACCAGCCGTTCTCGCTCGGGCGTGAGCAGTTCCGTGCGACCGACCATGATGCGCACCGTCTTCCTCGGCTGCGGCTCGATCGTCAACGGGATGAACTCGTCCGTCCACGCCTGCGGGAGCACGAACAGGACCCGCACGCCGGGCGTCTGGAAGTAGCTGGACCGCCAGGTGTTGACCATGGCGCGGGCCTCCTTGGCGAACAGGCCGCTCTCAACCAGCCGTGCGGCGAGGTCGTCGGCAAGCTCGGTCGTGAACGCGTCCAGCGGCTTCGCCCCTTTCATTGAGGGCACGACCCCCGTTGCCTTCTCGCCCGGACGAAGCGCGGGCCGATAGGAGTAGACGCCCTGGCCCGCCTCGACGCGGATCACGAACACGTGGGCCAGCCCGAACCGGTCGCTCGAATCGAGGGCCAGGGTGCCGCCGTCGGCCGCGGCGAACTTCAGGGGGAGCGGGGCGCGGCCGAGACCTCGGTAGAACAGGAACCGTTCCGTCTCGGTCGTGGCCGGATCCTTGGAAAGATTGGCCGTTTGAACGTAGGCGGCGTCCACGTCCCGGGTGAAGTTCCAGAGGGCGTCCTTGGAGGTCGTCGGCAAGGTCACATCCTTGGTCCCGGCCGGGATCAGGTCGGCACACCAGCGAATCCGGCCGTCCTTGAGTTCCGAAGCCGAGGGCATTTGCGCGAACTGGGGTCCGACGATCTGCGCCCGGGGATACCACTGGGTCCAGATTCCCCGGGGGAACTTCACGTCCACGCGGACCTTCCGGGGCGTGTCCGTGTAGAAGTAGATAACCGGGGTTTCCCCCTTGAGCGAGACCGAGGGGAGCCGTAGCTGGTCGCGGCTCCGCGCATGAACGAAGCCGGGTAATGCGTGTTCTTCGTGGTACATCCCCTCCAGGCTCACGCCGTCGGAGCCGTTCATCGCCAGGAAGGTCCCCCACTCGTGGACGACGAGGTCGTCGGCCTTCTCGGGCTCTCCGCTTCGGGCCGAGAATCCGAGGGGGATGGCCAGCAGGACGACGGCCAGCAGGAAAAGCCTGTTCCGTCGTTTCATTCGCCGGAGCGATCCGAAAACTGCACTCATGAGAACCTCCCGGGAAAGGGCGTGCGGCTCGCTCGTCGAGTCGCGAGGCGCGCACAGGGGCATCCGATCGAGCCGGCCCACGCGGGACGGTTCTCGGGGTCGGGATGATCGACGGTTGCGGACGAGGGCGAAGCGATCGGTCAGGGAGCTCGCTCGCCGGGTGACGGGGGCGACGACGCTCCACGCTTCGCCAGCTTTTCGCGAAGCTCGATCTCGCGACGATGGATCTGATCGGCGAGTTCTCGGGCTCTCTGCCGGGCACCCGCCGAGGGCGCGTTGGCCGCGGTTCGCTGCGCGATGCGATGGATCATGCCGAGCAACGGAATCCACTTGTCCAGGTCGCTATCGGCCGCGTCGGCCGCCTGCATGAGCACGTACTGGCTCTTACCCTCGACCATGATCAGAACCTCAATCGCCTCTTCGAGGCGAATTCTGCGTTCTCTCTCCGCTTCGAGCGCGGCGCGATCGGCGAGGAGGGTGGCTTTCTCGGCGCGGAGTGCCTCTCGCTCGGCGCGGAGGTACAACCCGCCGCCGATCCCGGCCGCAAGGATCACCACGGCGGCGAGGGCGACGATCAGACGGCGGACCCGGCGCTCCGAGGCTAGCCGGGCCTTGGCCCGCGCCGCCTCCAGCCCCGCATTTCGGGCGCGAGCGGCCACGGTCTCGCGGAACGCCTGCACCGTGCGGACCACCTCCCCCGCGTCGCCCGGCCGATCATCGCGCTCGGGGCGGAGACACTGCCGCGCCAGGGCGAGCAGTTCCTCGGCGGCACCACAGCGGGCGAGACGGTCGAGAGCGGGCTCGACTCGTCCCGCTCGGGCGTGATCCAGGATCTCCTGGCGCGAGCCTTCATAAGCGGGGCGACCGGTGAGGATCTCGCAGAGGATGGCCCCAAGCCCGAAGACGTCGCTGCGTTCGTCCAGCCGATCGATCTCACCCCGCGCCTGTTCCGGAGGCATGTACGCGGGCGTACCCAGGACGGAGCCGGCTTCCGAAAGCGAGCCGCCCGATCCGGATCGGATCGGGGAATCGGCGCCCGAGTCATCCGCGCTGGTCGGGTCCATCGTCACCTCTTCGGCTCCTACCCGCGCGAGGACCTTGGCCAGGCCCCAATCCACGACCTGGACCTCGCCGAAGCTCCCCACCATCACGTTCGAGGGCTTGAGGTCGCGGTGGATCACGCCCCGGGCGTGGGCGTAGGCCATCGTGTGGCCGAGCTGCTCGAAGATCCCGAGGAACCGGGCCTGATCCTCGTCGGCCGATTTGCGGTCCCTGAGCAGGTCGGCCAGCGTTCGGCCTCGGACGAGCTTCATGGCGAAAAAGGGTCGCCGGGAGCCGTCCAATCCCAGCTCATAGACGGGCAAGATGCCGGGATGCTGGAGCTGGCCGCCGATCTGGGCCTCCTCGACGAGCCGCCGCACGAGCAACGGGTTCGCGGAGTGCTCCTCGCGGAGGAATTTCAGGGCCACGTCTCGGCCCAGGTCCACATCCCGGCCCTTGAGGACCACGCCGATCCCGCCGCGAGCCAGCTCGCCGGAGACCCGGTAACGGCCCGACATGCTGGCCGTCTGGGGAGACGGTTGCACCCGGTCGGCTTCGCCGGCGGGTTCCTCGCGGAGTGAAATTCCATCCCGCATGCCGCCCATGGCGCGGAGGACGTCGGAGACGGACGGTCCGTCCGCGTCGGACATCACCCCAACCGGCCCGAAGGCCGCGCGAAGACCGGCGTCGAGCGAGTGGTCCTCGCCGATCGAAGAACGATTCATGGCCATCTCCCCAAGCCGGTTTCCGAGGTCGCCATCCCTGGTTCGCGGCGATCGGAGTTTTCGCACGGAGTTTTTTGAGAATCCTTCGGATCGAGCGTCGACGCGAAGATCATCGCAGCAGGGCAAGCAGGTCCGAGCACTCTCGCTCCAGGGCGGTCGGGGCGCCGGGATGGTAACGGGCGAGCACCTCCATCAGCGCGGATCGGAACTCGTCACGGGCCTTGGCGTAATCGCGGTGCAGGATCGCGGGATCCGCCTGCCAACGACGGGCGATCTCGCGGACGGGAAGGTCGTCCTGGAATCGGAGGCGAAGCAGCTCGACGCGTTGCTGGGCTTCGGGTCCGGCCAGGGCGGCGAGCTCGGCCTGACGGGTCGCGGCTTCGCGCATGAGCGTCGTCGCCCAGGCTCGGTCGAACACGCGGGAGAGGGACTCTTCCGAGGCCGCCAGCGCATCCGGATCGATGTCCGCCGGGACACGTCGCCGGGCGCGTTGCTGCTCGAACCGGAGTGCGATGTTGCGGACCAGGCCGTAGAGGAAGGCCCGGAATCCGCCCGGCCGGTCGATCTCGGCTCGTTCGAGGACGCCGCCTGCCCGGAGGCACTCGACGAAGACGTCCTGGACGGCGTCGTCCAACTCCTCGATCATCGGGCTGTGTCGCCATCGGGCGGCGAGATAGGTCCGCACCAGGGGCTGATAGCGATCCGCGAAACAGGCCCGCGCCTCGGGTGAGCCGCCCGCGGCGTCGTTGAGCATGCCCCAGGAGGTTGGTTCCGTGGGTCTCATGTCTGGGGGTTCACGCGAGGACGTCGGTCGCGACCTGTCCGTGCACGTCGGTGAGGCGGAAATCGCGGCCGCTGTAGCGGAACGTGAGCTTCTCGTGGTCGAGGCCCATCAGGTGAAGGATCGTGGCGTGCAGGTCGTGGACGTGCATGCGATTCGAGACGGCGTTGAAGCCGAGCTCGTCAGTGGCGCCGTGGACCATCCCACCGCGAACGCCGCCGCCGGCCATCCACATGGAGAAGCCCGTGCTGTGATGGTCGCGCCCCTTGGCCCCCTGCGACGTCGGCGTGCGGCCGAACTCGCCGCCCCAGAGGACCAGGGTCTCGTCCAGCAGGCCCCGGGCCTTGAGGTCCTTCAACAGGCCCGCGACTGCCCGGTCGCTCTTCTGCGCATGCTTGCGGTGGTTGAGGATGTCGGCGTGGTCGTCCCAGGGCTGGCCGTCGCCGTAATAGACCTGCGTGACGCGGACCCCACGCTCGGCCAGACGTCGGGCGATCAGGCAGGCGTTGGCGAACTCGCCGTCCCCGTAAAGAGCCCGCGTGGCGGGCGTTTCCTTGCCGATGTCGAAGGCCTCGCGCGCCTCGAACTGCATGCGGAAGGCGATCTCCAGGGAGGCGATGCGGGCCTCCAGCGGCTCGTCGCGGCCGCGCTCGTCGAGGTGGGCCTGGTTCAGGCGTTGCAATAGGTCGATCTGCTCGCGCTGGGCGGCCGGCGGGAGGTGGCGGTTGCGGATGTCGCGGATGATCGTCTCGGGATCGACGGACTTGTTGTTGATGTGCGTCCCCTGGTAGACGCCGGGCAGGAAGCTGTTGCCCCAGAGCTGCGGGCCGACGACCGGCTTGCCCGGGCACAGGACGACGAACCCCGGCAGGTTCTGGTTCTCGGAGCCGAGCCCGAACGTGAGCCACGAGCCCAGGCTCGGGCGGATCGGCTGCATGTTGCCCGAGTTCATCATCAGCAACGACGGCTCATGGTTCGGGTTATCCGTATGCATCGAGCGGATCACGCAAAGGTCGTCAACGCACGACGCCACTTCGGGGAACAGCTCCGAGACCTCGATGCCGCTCTGCCCGTATTTCGCGAAGGTGAACGGGGACGGCAGGATGCCCCCCTTCTTCTTGCGCCTGGGGTCGCTCAGGGAGTCGGGCGCGTCCTTGCCCGCGTATTGCTTGAGCAGCGGCTTGGGGTCGAAAGTATCGACGTGCGACGGCCCGCCGTTCATGAACAGGAAGATGACGCGCCTGGCCCTGGCCGGGAAATGCGGCGGCCGGGCGCCCAGCGGGTTCGAGGGAACCGACCCTTCGGAGGCGAGCAGCCCGGCATCGGCGAACGCGCCGGCGAGCCCGAGCGCGCCGAAACCGCCGCCGATGCGGGAAAGGGCCTCGCGACGGGTCATGGGCCTGCCGGGCGAGCGACTCATGGACGATTCCTCACTCAATCGACGAACACGAATTCATTGGTTCCGAGCAGCGCCTGCGCGTACCGCTCCCACCGGCTGAGATCGGCGGGAGGCGATCCGTCGGGATCGCCGGCCGACAGGTACTCCCGGCCGATTTGCCGCTCGCGATCCGTGGCGGGACGGCCGAACAGCAGCGCGTAGGTCATCTGGATCCGCGCGTCGTCGCCCCCATCCGGCGACGATCGGACCCGCGCGGCCAGCGCCCGGGCGCTCTCGATCAGGAACTCGTCGTTCATCACGATCAGGGCCTGGAGCGGGACCGTGGTGCGCGTCCGTTCGGACCCGGTGATGTTGGGGTCGGGGAAGTCGAACAGGCGGAGCATGGGCGACAGGTCGTGCCGGCTCACCGCGGCGTAGAACGTCCGCCGACGGTTGTTGCGATCGTC
Organism: Planctomycetota bacterium; assembly: GCA_028291545.1. Lineage (GTDB taxonomy): Bacteria > Planctomycetota > Planctomycetia > Isosphaerales > Isosphaeraceae > JAQGHR01. Next base: position 14,578 of record JAQGHR010000107.1, read on the forward strand.
GAGCTTCACCGAAGGCCCGCCGAGGGCCGGGTCCAGGCGGCCCGACACGGCGAGGATGGCGTCCCTCCACGCCTCGACCTCCAGCCTCCGGCGCTTCATCCGCCAGAGCAGCCGGTTCTCGGGATCACGCTCAATCGCGTGGCTGTCCGTCCCTCCGGCCTGCTGATAGGTTGCGGACAGGAGGATGTCTCGATGGATCGACTTGATCGACCATCCGTTCGCGACGAACCTGCGGGCCAGGTGGTCGAGCAATTCCGGATGCGACGGCCGCTCGCCCAGCTCGCCGAAGTTGCTGGGCGTGCCCACCAATCCGCGTCCGAAATGATGCTGCCAGATCCGGTTGACCATCACCCGGGCCGTCAGCGGATTGTCGGGCCTGGCGATGGCTCGGGCCAGCTCCAGCCGGCCGCTCCCCCGGGTGAACGGAGCCGAGTCGCCGCCGAGGATCGAGAGGAAATGCCGGGGCACCGTCGGGCCGGGAGCCTCGGCATTGCCGCGCACGAGCACGGTCGTGTCCGCCGGGCGGGGATGGTCCTTGAGCGTGTGGACGACCGGATACTTCGGCGGGGCATTCTTCTGAGCTAAATTCTTCGCCTCACGGAGTGCGGCGAGTTGACGCTTGGCGGTCGCGGGAAGCTCCTTCTCGTCCTGATCCTTGCGGACGGCAAGCGGCCCCTTGTCGTCGAACAGCCAGCCGATGAGGGCCTTGTCCGCGGCGTCAAGAGCTGGAGGACTGGGCGACTTCTTGAGTGACTCGGCGGCGAGCAGGGCCTGCCGGCGATCGAGGAGGGCCTGGACGCGGCTCAGAAAGGTCTCGGCCGCATCCAGGAGTATCCGCCTCGCCTCGTCGTCCTCCGCGAGATCGTCCCCGATCCGTCGGAGGGCGATCACCTCGGCGTGATCCTTGGCCCGGTCCAGGAATCCGACCCATCGGCCGAGCCGATCCGCGTCGAGCCCCTCGATACGGGCCAGATCCGCAAGGGGGCGGCGAGGCTCGCCGCGATGCGCCAGGGCGGCGACGAGGACGCGAGCACTCTCCGCCGCATGAGCGCGAGACGACTCACCTTGCAGGAACGCGTCGATCTCACGCGTTTTGGCCTCAATCACAAGCTGACCGAGATCGAAGGCGGCAATCTGCTCCGGGGGCGCATCGGGCGCTTCATGATAATTGGTGCTGAGGAAGACCCCGGCCAGCGCGTAGTAATCGGCCGTGGGGATCGGGTCGAACTTGTGATCGTGGCAGCGGGCGCAGGCGACGGTCAGGCCGAGGAACCCGCGTGTCATCGTGTCGATCCGGTCGTCCACCTGATCGAGCGTCTTGGGGTCGCCGTAATACACCGGCCCCAGGGCGAAGAAGCCGAGGGCCGGGAGACGCTCCAACCGGCCGGGCTCGTCGAGCAGGTCGCCGGCGATCTGCTCGGTGACGAATCGGTCATACGGCATGTCGGCGTTGAACGCGCGGGCCACCCAGTCGCGATATCGGAATCCGTTGGGATAGAGCCGGGGCTGGAACGAGTGGGCCTGGTCCTCGCCGTAGCGGGCGACGTCCAGCCAGTGCCGCCCCCAGCGCTCGCCATAATGGGGCGAGGCGAGCAGCCGATCGACCACCCGCGCGAACGCCTCAGGTGACGCGTCGTTGACGAACGCCTCGCTCTCCTCGGGCGTGGGCGGCAGGCCGATCAGGTCGAACGTGGCGCGGCGGATGAGCGTGCGCTTCGCCGCCGGGGGCGAGGGGCGCAGGCCGTTCTGTTCCAGCTTCGCGAGAATGAACGCATCGAGCGACGACTTCGGCCAGGCGGTATCCTTCACGACCGGCGCGGGCGGCTCCTTCACCGGCTGGAAGGCCCAGAAGGCGCGGTCGGCGTCGGTGATGAAGCTGGCGGCCGTCTCGGGGCGTTTCTCGGAGGTCGTCGACGGCCAGCTCGCGCCTTGCTTGACCCATTCGGTCAGGACGTCGATCTCGGCGGCGTCGAGCTTCCCCTTCGGGGGCATCTTGACCGACCCGTCGTGGCGAATCGCCTCGATCAGCGGGCTGTGTTCCGGGTCGCCCGCCACGATCACCGGCCCGGTGTCGCCGCCGGTCCGCATCGCGTCCGGGGAGTCGAGCCGCAGGCCGCCCTTCTGCTTGTTTGGCCCGTGGCATTCGAAGCAGCGGCCGACCAGAACCGGGCGGACCCTGGCCTCGAAGAACTCCGCGCGGGCGGCGTCGGCCCGGCCCGCATCGTCCCCGGCGCGGCAATCGCCGAGAAGGAGCGAGGCGACTGCCATCGCGGCCAAGACCATCCGTCCCATCGCTCGGTTCCCCGGGGCGTCTTGACGAATCTCGCGTCCAGGATACTCGGAACGTTCAAGGATTGTTAGACAACCCCGGCGAACTTGCCCCGCATCACCCCTCCGGTTCTTTCAGGTCGTCGGGTAACGTCGGAGTGCCGCCGGGTTGAGAGCAGACGAACGCGGCCACCGCGTTGGCGTGGCGGTTGATCACATCGAGCGGTCGGCCGGACAAACGCCCGACGACCAGGGCCGCGGTGAAGGCATCGCCGGCGCCGATGGTGTCACGGACCACGACGGGCTGGCCGGGATGGTCGGACCAGAGGCCGTCGGCCAGCAGCAGCCCACCGCCGGCACCGCGCGTGAGGGCCACCAGCGACAGGCCGAACCGGTCGGCCAGCCCCGCCATCACCGTTCGGGCGTCCCCGGGCAGGCCGAACATCGCCGCCAGTTCCGGCAGTTCGTGATCGTTCAATTTCAGGGCGTTGGCCAGGGTCAGCGACTCGGCGATGACGTCGCGGTCGACGAACGGGGGCCGGAGGTTCACGTCGAAGAGGCGCAACGCCCCGGGCCGGGACGCCGAGACGAGGGCGCGGACTGCCCGCCGCGATGGCTCGCTGCGCTGGGCGAGACTGCCGAAGCCCAGGGCGTCCGCTTCGGCGGCAGCCGCCAGGGCGGCCTCGTCCGCCGCGATCCGATCCCAGGCGACATGCTCGCGGACCGTGAATCGCGGCTGACCGTCCGGATCCAGCGCGACATCCACCGTCCCGGTGGGAAGCTCGGGATCGACCTGGACGGTCTCGATGGGGAGGCCCAGCAGCCGGAATCGATCCAGGACCGCGCGCCCCAGCCCGTCCTCGCCGATCCGCGTGACCAGCCCGGCATCGGCCCCCAGGGAGCGACAATGGTAGGTGAAATTGGCCGGCGCGCCGCCGAGTTGCTTGCCCGTCGGCAGCAGGTCCCAGAGCACTTCGCCGATGGCCAGGATCTTGTGCGTCATCGGGCGTCTCCCGGTCGTCACTTCACGGCCTCGGGGATCGGGCGGATGAAGCCCGCGTAGGGGCGGGTCAGGTCGTTGTCGTTAATCCTCGGCATATCGGCGATCTCCCGATCGTCGAGACGGACGTGCGATCGGGCCGCGGAGATGCGCTGCACGCCGTAGGTCCAGCTCGGCGCCGCGTTGCCTGCGGCGCGGGCCTCGATGACCAGGGCGATCTCCGGGTTCTGCCCGTAGACCAGGAAGAAGAGGCCACCGTCGACCAGGCCCGAGGCCGGGTCCTTGTAGCGCGCGACGGGCTGGGGGAGCAGGCGAAGCTCGTAGCGCTCGGGACGCTCGCCGGGCTTCGGCTCGAAGAACTCGTAGGCGCGGAACCGGCGGGCGAGCTCACGCATCTGGCGCAGTCTCTTGGGGGCGTCGGCGTCCGGGGCGTCGGCCTTCGGGATCGCGCGGAGCACGATTCCGGGTCCTTCGGGCGCCCACGGCCAGCGCGCCGCACCGGCCGGGCCGACGGCGCGGACGCGATCGGTCGAGAGCGAGGTGAACTCGTAGAGCCAGTGGAGCTTGCCGCCCTGCCGCCCCTCCAGCGAGACCGTCAACACCGCCTCCGGGCGGCCGTCCCTGCCAAACGCCCACACCGTACCGTCGGAGAAGGACCGCGTCGGGTCGACGAAGCGGTAGATCGGCTCGGGCGCGAGTTCCAGCGCCTTCTCATCGCCGGACTTCATGGTGATCCCGCGCGCCAGCTCCCGCATCTCCTCGGCGCGAGCCTTCGCCATGGCGGCGTCCGCCTTCGCGGACGGGCGCGCCTCCGGTGCCTGAGCCGGCAGGGCGAGGATCAGCGGCAGGAGGAGTGCGGCGATCATCGGTACGTCCTCTTCGTGCAGGTCGGGAAGCCCGGGCGGGCTCAATATACCAGGCCGATCCGCCGTGACCCAGGAAGATCACGGCCCGGGCGGAGCCATTTTCCCGGATCGGCGGACCTGCGTCGCCCCGCGGGGTTCGGGGTTTCCGGTTGCGGGCGGGGGCGGGACGAGGTATGTTTAACAAACTTTGATCACCTGCGATGCCGGACCTCCTGTGCGAGGTGGGTTCGTGTCGCAACGGTCGGTAGGGTGCATTTCCATGCGTGACCAGCATCGGGCAGCATGGTTGCTCTGCGTGATTGCGGCCCTCTTCGCCGGGCGATCGGCGGCGGCCGATACGCCGTTGCACGAGCGGATCGACCGGGCGATCGAGGCAGGCCGGGACGGACGGCTGGCCGCTCCGGCGACCGACGGCGAGTTCGTACGGAGGGTCCACCTGGACCTCACGGGGATGATCCCGACGGCCACCGAGGCCCGCGCCTTCCTGGACGATCCGTCGCCGTACAAACGCGAGAAGCTGATCGACCGGTTGCTCGACAGCCCGGAATTCGCGAGGCGTATGCAGGTCGTGTTCGACGTGATGCTGATGGAGCGCCGGCCCGCCACGCACGTACCGGCGACCGAGTGGGAGGGCTTCCTGCTCGACGCCTTCTCCGAGAACCGCCCGCTCGATCAGGTGGCCCGCGAGATCCTCTCGGCCGACGGCGCCGATCCGGCTCATCGCGGCCCGGCGAGGTTCGCGCTCGACCGCGAGGGCGACCCGAACCTGATGACGCGCGACGTGGGCCGGCTCTTCCTGGGCCGCGACATGCAGTGTGCCCAGTGTCACGATCACGTGCTGTACGACGACTACAAGCAGGCCCACTATTACGGCCTGTTCGCGTTCTTCAATCGCAGTTACCTGGTTCAGGATGCGAAGGGTATCGCGACCCTGGGCGAGAAGGCCGAGGGGGACGTGACGTTCAAGTCGGTGTTCAAGAAAAAGATCACGAACACGACCGGACCCCGGGTGCTGTACGCCGAGCCCGTGGCCGAGCCGGCCGTGGCCAAAGGGCAGGAATACTGGGTCGCTCCGGCCGAAAAAGTACGAGCGGTCCCGCGCTACAGCCGCCGCGCGCAGCTGGCGAAGAGCGTCGTCTCGGCCAAGGTCCCCGAGTTCAATCGCAACCTGGCGAACCGGCTCTGGGCGATCATGATGGGTCGCGGGATCGTCCACCCGCTCGACCTGCACACGGCCGAGAATCCGCCCTCGCATCCGGAACTCCTGGAGATGCTCGCCAGGGAGCTGGCCGCGATGGGGTTCGACGGCCGCAAGTTCCTCCGCGAGTTGGCGCTGACGCGGACCTATGCCAGATCCAGCGAGCCGCCGCCCGGTCTCTCGCCCGAGGACGGCTCGCCCGCCCGGTTCGCCGTGGCCGTGCTCAAGCCGCTGAGCCCCGAGCAGTTCTCCTGGAGCGTGATGCAGGCGACCGGGATCGTGGCCGCGACGCGGGCCGCGGTCGAGCGGACCCTGTTCACGGTCGATCCCAAGCTCACGCAGTTGATGCAGCTCGACGACAAGCGCAGGCGATTCGGCAGACGCCTGGTCGAGTCGGCGGTCTACGACGGGCTGAAGGGGAACTCGGGGCCGTTCATCGCGCAGTTCGGCCGGGCGGCGGGCCAGTCGCAGGACGCGCAGGACGCATCGGTGCATCAGGCATTGTTCCTCTCCAACGGCCAGCCGGTCCTCTCCTGGCTCGACGGCCTGGCCGGTCGTTTGGCGACCATCGCCGATGCCTCCGCGATGGTGGACGAGCTGTATCTGTCCGTGCTGACTCGCCGGCCGATGCCCGACGAGCGCGAGGAAGCGATCAAGTATCTGGCCGCGAAGCCCTCGGCGAAGGCCCAGGCCGTCCATGAGCTGGCGTGGGCGCTCCTGACGTCCACCGAGTTTCGATTCAATCACTGAAACCGCTCGCGAAACGAGGCGAGGAGAGATGACCATGCGATGCGATTACTCGTGCCGGTCCGACGACCACGTCCTGTCGCGACGCGGATTTCTGGGCGGCCTGGCGGGACTGGGTCTCGCCTCGGGCTTCGGTTCGTTCGTCAACCCCTCGGCGGCGGCCGCGATGGCCAAGGGTCAGAAGCAGATGCTGGTCATCTGGCTGGCCGGCGGTTCGAGCCAGCTTGAGACCTGGGACCCCAAGCCGAAGACCGAGACCGGCGGACCGTTCCGCGCAATCGACACGTCGGTCCCCGGCATCCAGATTTGCGAGCTCCTGCCGCAGACGGCCAGGCACATGCACCGCATGGCCCTGGTTCGCGGCGTGAACACCCACGAGAACGATCACGGCAAGGGCCAGTATCTCATGCACACCGGTCGGGCGCAGGCGCCGGGGGCCGAGTTCCCCCACCTGGGCTCGCTCGCCGCGCGGTTCCTCGCCAAGGGCACGGAGCCGCTGCCCGGCTACATCCACATCACCCCGGGGGGTGGCGGCGTGGGCGGGAAAGAAGCGGCGTACCTCGGCCCCAAGTACGGCGCCCTCTACCTCGGCAACGGTGCGCCGCCGGCCAACACGGCCAGGGCCGGTTCCACGACGCCCGCGTCCGATGCCTCACGTCACGACCTGCGCCGTCACATGAACGATCGTTTCGCCAACCGCCGCCGGACCGCCGAGACCGAGGCCTACACGACGACCTACGAACAGGCCCTCCAGCTCATGGAGCGCCGCGAGGTGTTCGACGTGACCAGGGAGCCCGCTCGCGAGCAAGAACGCTACGGCTCGCACGATTTCGGCCGGCATTGTCTCCTGGCCCGCCGCCTCCTCGAATCCGACGCGACGTTCGTGCAGGTCACGCATTCGAATTACGACACGCATAACGAGAACTTCGCCTTCCACCTGGAACAGCTCGGCGAGTTCGATCAGGGTTTCTCGACGCTTCTCGACGATCTTGCCCAGCGCGGACGGCTCGACAGCACGCTCGTCGTCGTCATGTCGGAGTTCGGCCGCACGCCCACGATTAACTACCTGTACGGCCGGGACCACTGGGGCACGGCCTGGTCGATCGCCCTGGCCGGTTGCGGCATCAAGGGCGGCACGGTGGTGGGCAAGACGAACGCGAAAGGGACCGAAGTCGTCGATCGCCAGGTGGGCGCGGGGCACCTGTTCCACACCTATCTCAAGGCGGTCGGGCTCGACCCCAAGGACGATTACGAGGTGGACGGCCGCTCGGTCCAGATCGCCGATCCCACGGCCTCGCCCATCACGGAACTGCTGGCATGAACCTCGCCGACCCGACCAAGATCCACCTCGCCAAGGACCTGGTCCACACCCGTCCGCTGGTGTCGTGCCGATTCGACGCCAGGGGCCGTTTCGTGTTCGCCGGATCGGAAGACTGCACGGTCCAGCGCTGGGATCTCGCGACCGGCGCCCGGGTGGCGCTCACGGCCCATGAGAGCTGGGTCCACGCGCTGGCGAGCTCGCCCGATGGTGAGACCATCTTGACCGGCGGCTGCGACGGCCGGCTGATCTGGTGGCCCGCCACCGCCGCGGCGCCCACGCCGATCCGCACGATCGAGGCGCATCGGGGCTGGGTCAACGCCATCGCCGTGAACAAGGAGGGCACGCTGGTTGCCACCTGCGGCAACGACCGCATGGTCCGGCTCTGGTCGATGGCCGACGGCTCGCTCATCCAGGAGCTCCCCGGCCATCCCAAGGTGGTCTATCAGGTGGCCTTCGAGGCCGGCGGGCGCTACCTGGTCTCGGCCGATATCAACGGCCTGATCATCCAGTGGGACGTGCTGGTCCGCAAGGAGGCGCGACGGCTGGACGCGGCCAAGCTCTCCAAGTACGACGCGGGGCAGGGGGTCGATTACGGCGGCGTCCGCGACATGGCGTTCAGCGCCGACGGTTCCCTCCTGGCGTGTTCGGGCCTGATCGAGGCCTCGAACCCCCTGGGCGCGGTGAGCAATCCCGCCATGGTCCTGATCGACTGGAAGGCCGGCAAGGAACTTCGGCTCCAGCGCCCCAAGGAGGATATCAAGGGCGTGGCCTGGGGCGTGCGATCCCACCCCGACGGCTTCTTCGTGGCCGTCTCGGGCGGGACGACCGGCGGCGTCCTGCTCTTCTTCAAGCCCGATCAAATCAACGAGTTCTTCAAATTTGCGATGCCGAATACCGGGCGCGGCCTCGACCTCCACCCCGACGGCGTCCGGCTGGCCACCGCCCATCACGACGGCCACGTCCGCATCTGGGCCATGAAGGCCAAGCCGACGGCGTGATCGGATGTCCTGGCCAGAGGCGTCGATTTCTGAGGATCGGCCCAGACCCCCCGGGTGGCATGCTTACGTACCCGTAAGCATGTCTTCACTCGCAAGCATGTCTTCGCGGGCCAGTCCGGACGACATGCTTCACCCAGAGCGCGTTGGCGAAGGTCAAGTGAGAGGTTAATCGGCCCCCTTGTACTCTGCCCCTCGCAAGGATTCCAGCAGAGTCTTCGTCGCCTTGATCCCCTCGGGCTCGGGCATCTTGGAACCTTCATACTCGATGCCGACCCAGCCGTGGTAGCCGGAGTCGGACACGATCTTCATGATGCGGGCGAAGTCCAGGTGCGCTTCCTTGCCGGAGTCGTCGAAGTCGTAGCTCTTGGCCGAGACACCCTTGGCATAGGGCATCATGCGGGCAATCGCCTCGTAGACGTCGATGCTGTAGACGTGGTCCTTGTTGGGGAAGTTGCCGAAATCGGGCAGGGTGCCGAAGTCGGGGCTGCCGACCTTCTTGATCAGCGCCAGCAGCGCATCGGGGTCGCTCGACGGGCCGCCGTGGTTCTCGCAGATGATGTGGATCTTGTTCTTCGTGCCGTACTCGACCAGCGCGCCGCAGCCCTCGGCGGCGGCGTCCACGTTCGAGGCGCTGTAGTTCCCGCCCGTGTTGACGCGGATGGCATGGCAACCGAGCGCGGCGGCGGCATCGACCCATTTCTTGTGGTTCTCGACGGCCTCGTCCCGCTTGGCCTTGTCCTCCAGCGAGAGGTCCCCCTCGCCGTCGATCATGATCAGGACGCACGTCACGCCGTGGTCGTCGGCTCGCTTCTTCAGATCGCGCAGATACGAGTCGTCGCGCGCCTTGTCCTTGAAAAATTGGTTGACGAACTCGACGCCCGAGATGCCATAGGTCTCCTTGGCGATCCTGGGGAAGTCGAGGTTGTCGATCTGCTTGGCGAAGAGCGCCTTGTGCAGCGACCACTCGGCCAGCGAGATCTTGAAGTCGCCGATCTTGCCCGCTTTCGGCTTGCCCGTGGGATCGGCCGCGAGGCCCAGGCTCGGTCGCAGGCCCAACCCCAGCGCGGCGGCGCCGGCGAGCGAACCTCGTACAAAGGCGCGGCGATTCAGGGAGAAGTCGGACATCGCTGCAATCTCCGCAATCCAGAGGAAGAACGTCGCGGGAAGATCGCAGTGTAGGGGCCTCGCCCGCACCGGTCAATCACCCGGTCCGACGGCATGCGGATCTGATCCGTGTGGCCGGGGTTCCGCCATGCCACGTCACGATCGGAGAATAAAAACTCCCGGAGGGGAATCGAAACTCCCTCCCCCAAAGGCGGGCGCGAGCGCGGCCCGCTTTCCTTCCCCGATGAGCATTATCGGGACGAACGGGTCGTTCGATCGCGGAATCCGTTGCTCTGGCCCTAAAGCGGCAAGGTGATGCGGAGCGATCCTCCCGCGATTAAGATCATCCTCGGGCCGGGGGGCAGTGCGAGCGGCGGGAGGATCGGGACGTCCCGGAATTCTCGACGCGCAACCGGAAAGCCGAGGAACCGCCGTGATGGATCGAGTATTTCGAAAATCGTCGTCCGCGAGCCGGCCCGACGGGTTGGGACGAGCGGGGTCGAAAACCTCCCGCGCGTCGATCCTGGCCATCGGCCTATGGGCCTTGCTCGGGACAGTGTCGCCGGGCCGGGCGGCCGATCCCGCGCGATTCGATTTCACGACGCTGGTGGCGCACTGGGCCGAGTATGGGGACCCGGATTACCTCAAGTTCATCGAGGACGCCCGGCCGGACATCGCCCAGGTCGGATTCTATGGCGCGCACTTCTGGAGCCTCGGCCACACGGCCGAGTACAACGGCTACCCGTCGCACTTCCCCGTGCGAGGGCTGAACGAACTGGGAGACTGGTTCGAGGCCCTCAACGGCAAGCTGCATGCGCGCGGCACCAAGGTCGTCGGCCATTTCAACGTCGAGTTCCTGGTCGGCGACCCCGACGGGCCGGAAGGGCCTCGCGGCTTCTTCAAGTTCTACCGGGACCTCTGGGACGAGAAAACGCTCGGCCCGAAGCCGGTCGCCGACCCGGTCTCGCTGCTCGAAAAAAACGCCGACGGCTCGCCCATCAAGACGCGCACCTATGCCATCGGCGGCATGAACGAGCACTGGGCCTGCCTGCGCAACCCCGACTGGCAAAAGGTGCTGAAGGCCTGGGTGCGGCACGGCATTCGCCGAGGGCTGGATGGATTCATCATCAATTACTTCTACCGGCATAACTGCCTCTGCGAGCATTGCCAGACCGCTTTCCGCAGCTACCTGAAGGAACGGTTCACGCCCGAGGAGCTGCGCACCAAATTCGCGATCGAAGACCTCGCCAGACATCGGTTCCCGGAGATCGTGTCCTGGCATCCGGCCGCGGAGACGACGCCGTTGCGGCTGGAAATGCTGCGATTCTCGCAGATCTCGAACAAGCAGGTCTTCGACGAGGTCTTCGTGAAATACGGCCGCTCGCTGAAGCCCGACCTGATCGTGGCGCAATGGAATCATCTCGGCAATCTCTCGCAGATTGACGGCGATGAGCGGTGCCTCCTGCCGGCCGAGTTCTGGGGTCGGGACGAGACCTACTTGTGGTACAGCACCGGCGGCGCGGCGAATTTCACGGACCTCAAGAAACACGTCCTGGGCGAGGCCACCCTGCAAGCCCGCTACATCCGGGGCGCGTTCGACGACCGTTCGTTCACGCTGGGCAAATACGAAGGCACGAGGATCCGCGCGGCGATCGCCGAGCTGGCGGCCAACGGCGGCGCGCCGATGGGTTTCTACACCAAGTTCACCGACCCGCTGGCCCGCGCCGAGATCGTGCGCTACTACCAATTTCTGAAACGGCACGACGCGATCTATCGCGGCAACGTCCCGCACGCCGAGGTCGCGCTGCTGTTCCCTCGGAGACAGGTTCACGAGGGGAAGGTCGCGGCCGTGGAGTCGTTCCGCAAGCTCGGCCAGGCCCTCCTCGAATCCCACGTCCTGTTCGACGTCTGGCCCGATGACCAGTTCCCGGCCGAGAAAGCGGCGAAATATCAACGCGTTATCACAGTTGCGAATGCCGGCGAAACCCTCGCCGCCGGTCGGCCCGACCGCCTGAGCCGGTTCGCGGCGCCCTTCTCCGTGCGGGTCTCCGCCAGCCGGCCGAAGGGTTCCAACGGCGAGATCGACCTGCATTTCGTGAACTACAATCGCGAGGAGCTGCCCCCCGGATCGGACGGGCAACCGAACCTGGGCGTCGGCATCCGGGATGAGAAGCCGCTGGCGGTGTCCGGTGTCGCCGCCGATCTCGTCTTGCCCGAGGGCGCGACCCTGCGATCGGTCCGATTCCTCACCCCCGAGCAGGCGGAGCCTCGCACGCTCGATGCGAAGGTCGCGGACGGTCGCGTCCACTTCGTCGTCCCGGAGTTTCTGGTTTATGGCGTGGTACGCGTGGAAATCCAACCTCGCGATTGACGAGCGTCGTTCCTGAATCGAGCGATTCGACCCTCAAAGGATCTGAGATGCCAGCACGATACGCCGCGCCCCTCGCGACCCTCCTTCTCAGCCTCTGCGCCGGCTTCGCGGTCGCGGACGATAAGCCGATAGGACCCAAACCGCGAACCCCCTGGTCGTCGTCGCGGCTGGTGGGTTCTCCCGATCCGCCGTCGCCCTACACGGTGGAGAAGACCTTCACGAAACAGACCTGGAAAGCCCCCATCTACCTGGCCGAGGAGCCCGGGACCGACCGCTTGCTGGTCGTGCAGGCCGAAGGCGCGGCCGACCAGGGCGCGCGCGTCCTGCGGATCAAGGACGACCCGGACGCGGGCGAGACCGAGGTTTTCCTCGACATGCCCAAGCGTCTGGTCTACTCCGTCTGTTTCCATCCCGACTACGTCAAAAACGGATTCCTGTATGTCTTCAGCAACGGTCCCAAGGATCTCCCGGAACGGATGAACCGTATCAGCCGGTTCAACGTGGACAGGCAAGCGCCGAGACACGTCGACCCGAAGTCGGAAGAGACCATCATCGAGTGGAAATCCGCCGGGCACGACGGCGGCGACCTGACGTTCGGGCACGATGGATTGCTCTACGTCACCACGGGCGACGGCACGAGCGACTCCGACGGCTGGAACTCGGGCCAGACCCTCGACGACCTGCTCGGCAGCGTGTTGCGGATCGACGTCAATCGTCGCGACGGCAAGATGCCGTACGCGATCCCCGCCGATAATCCGTTCGTCAAGACGCCCGGCGCGCGGGGCGAGGTCTGGGCCTACGGGCTCCGCAATCCGTGGCGCATGTGTACCGACCCGAAGACCGGCCACATCTGGGTCGGCAACAACGGCCAGGATCTCTGGGAGACGGCCCACCTGATCCGTCGCGGCGAGAATTACGGCTGGAGCGTCGCCGAGGGCAACCACCCGTTCTACCTCGAACGCAAGCGCGGCCCGACCCCCCTGGTCGCCCCCACGATCGAGCATTCGCACGCCGAGTTCCGTTCGCTCACCGGCGGCGTCGTCTACCACGGCGACAAGCTCCCCGACCTGGCCGGCGCGTACATTTACGGCGACTACTCGACCGGGCGGATCTGGGGGATGAAGCACGACGGCCAGCGTGTCCTCTGGCACCGCGAGCTGGCCGACACGACGCTGCAAATCGCCGCGTTCCGGGTGGACCATCGCGGCGAGCTGTTGATCGTCGACCACGGAGGCAACGGGCTCTACCGGCTCATCCCCAGGCCGAAAACCGAGAACGCCACGCCGTTCCCGACCCTGCTGAGTCAAACCGGCCTGTTCGCCTCGACGAAGACCAATCAGCTCGATCCCGCGGTGATTCCTTACTCCGTCAACGCGCCGGCCTGGACCGACGGCGCCCGGGCCGACCATGCCATGGCGGTCCCCGGCGCGACGAAGGTCGGCTTCGATTCCGGCCGGAGCTGGACGTTTCCCGACGGGACGGCGCTGGTGCAGACGCTCTCGCTCGAACGGGAACCGGGCAAGGCGGCCTCACTCTTCCGGGTCGAGACCCGGGTGCTGCTCCGCCAGCAAGGGGAATGGGACGGCTACTCGTACCGCTGGAATCCCGAGCAGACCGACGCGACCCTCGTAGCAAAGAACGGCGAGGAGGCCGAGATCGCGCGGCAGAACTGGCGATTCCCCAGCCGGGCGGAGTGCATGGCCTGCCACAGCCGCGCGGGGAACTACGTGCTCGGCCTGACGGGCTCGCAATTGAACCGGGACCAGGGCGAGGGCGGCGGGCGCGTCAATCAGCTTCAGGCGTTCGATCAGCTCGGCCTCTTCACCTCCGCCCTGCCGAAACCGCCCCAGGATCTCGACAGGTTCGTGGACCCGGCCGACGCGACCCAGGATCTCGAACGCCGGTCTCGGGCCTATCTACATGTGAACTGTTCCGGATGCCATGTGGAATCAGGTGGCGGCAACGCGAAGATGGAGATGGCCCTGACCACGCCCCGGGAGAAGATGAATCTCCTGGGCGCGAGGCCGCAACACGACACCTTCGGCATCGCCGACGCCATGCTCGTGGCGCCGGGCGACCCGGAGCGTTCGGTCCTCCTCCATCGCCTCTCGCACCGCGGTCGCGGCCAGATGCCGCCGCTGGTGTCCAACCGGGTGGATGAGTCGGCCGTCGCGCTATTGCGAGCCTGGATCGCGCAGCTCAAGCCCGATCGGCCCTTCGTCCGGGACTGGACGATGGACGACCTCCTGCCGTCTCTCGACCAGATGGCGACCGGCCGCTCGCTCGATTCGGGCCGGAAGGCGTTCCTGGACACGGGCTGCGTCCAGTGCCACCGGATTGGCGGCGAGGGCGGGACCGTCGGGCCCGACCTGGCGGGCGTCGGCCGCCGCCTGGCTCCTCGCGACCTCCTGGAATCGATCCTCGTGCCGTCCAGGGTGATCGCCGACGAATATGCGAATTTTCTGATTGAAACCGCCGAGGGCACGGTCGTCTCCGGCCGGATCGAGCGCGAGGACGATCGCGTCGTGGTCCTGCGCCCGCCTCCCCCGGCCCAGGCCGTGACGATCGAGAAGGCGGGCATCCTCCAGCGCCGGCGGCTGGACCAATCCAACATGCCGGCCGGCACGGTCAACGTCCTCCAGAAAGAGCAGGTGCTCGACCTCCTTGCGTTCCTGATCAGCGACCCCCAGCCCAAGAAACCGGAGCCACGATGAGAACCCCTCCCGTCCTCGCTCATCCGTCGCGATGGTCGTTCGCGCTGCTTCTGGTGCTGGTGGCGAGAGTCGTGCTCGCCGACGAGCCCCCGCCGCGTCGTGTCGCCGCACTCGTCACCGAGTACCGGCATAATTCGCATGCCGACGTGATCGTGAGCCGTCTGCTCCTGACGGACATGCTCGACGGCACGGGTCGGGAGTCGCCGCTCAAGCTCGCGTCGCTGTACACCGACCAGAAGCCCCCGAACGACATCAGTCGCCTCCTGGCCGCCTCGCACCGGTTCCCGATCAAGCCGAGCATCGCCGAGACGCTCACGCTCGGCACCGGCAAGCTGGCCGTGGAGGGCGTGCTGCTGGTGGCCGAACACGGCAACTATCCGTTCTCGGCCACGGGCAACCATCAATATCCCAAGAAACGCTTCTGGGACGAGACGATCAAGGTGTTCCGCCAGAGCGGTCGTGTCGTCCCGGTCTTCATCGACAAGCACCTGTCCGATAACTGGCAAGACGCCAAGGCGATTTACGACACCGCCCGCGAGCTGAAGATCCCGCTCATGGCCGGTTCGTCGGTCTCCGGGAGCTGGCGGCACCCGGCCGCCGACGTCGCGCGTGACGCCCGCGTGAGCGAGATCGTCGCCTTCACCTACGGCACGACCGACGCCTACGGGTTCCACGGGCTCGAAGCCGTGCAGGCGCTCGCCGAGCAGCGCCGCGGCGGCGAGACCGGCGTCCGCTCGGTCCAATGCCTGAGCGGCGACGACGTCTGGAAGGCCATGGATGAACGCATGTTCGATCCCGAGCTTTTCGCGGCCGCCCTGAAGCGCGCCCCGGGGTTCGAGAGCGGGAAAACCGTGGATCGCAAGGCCGTTCCCAAGCCGTTACTGATGATCGTCGAGTACGAGGACGGCCTGCGGGTCTTCCTCCTGGAACTCAACGGCGCGGTCAACGATTGGACGGCGGCCTGGCGCTATCAGGACGACCGGCGGATCGAGTCGACCCGGTTCTGGACCCAGGAGGCCCGTCCTGCCGCCCATTTCAGTCTGCTTCTGGACGGCATCGAAACGATGATGCGCACCGGCACCCCCACCTGGCCCGTCGAGCGAACCCTACTGACCAGCGGCGTCCTCGACGCCCTGCTCCAGTCGCAGACGCAGGGCGGAAAACGCATCGTGACCCCTTATCTTCATATTGCCTATCAGCCCACCTGGCGCTGGAAGCAGCCGCCTCCGCCTCCCCCGGGCCGGCCGTGGAGCGAGCAGTGAGAGGCTCGTGTGCCTACGACCCCTTTCCGGCGTTCAGGTAGCGCGTCTCCACCTTCGCGGCCACCGTGCCGATGCCGTAGTAGCCGACGGAGATGCGGCCGACGTGGGTCAGGAGGTCGTAGGCGCGCCAGCGGTCCCAGCCGAAATCGGACTCCATCCACAGGATGAGATGTGCGTAGGCCTGGGCGATTGACCGCTCCATCGGGCAACCGCTGGCGACGGACATGATCTCCTCGCGCGTCTCGATCCGGGGACCGGGCAGCTTCCGGTTCTTCACGAGGTTGACGGTGAGCGTCGTCTCGGCCGGCATTTCCAGGCCGGTGGCCGACAGCTCGCCGTGACCCATCGCGGCGTGGGCATCGCCCACGTAGAGCAGCCCGCCCGGGACGAAAACGGGCAGGTGGATCGTGCTCCCCGGTCGGACCTCGACGAGATCCATGTTCCCCCCGTGCGGCCCCGCCGGCAGGGTCGTCGGCACGCCCCACTCGGGCGCCGTGCCGAGGCAGCCGAGCATCGGCACGTAGGGGATCGTGATCGTGTCGCTCCAGTGAATCAGGCCATCGCGGATCGGACAGACGTGCGTGCCGTGCGGGCAGTCGGACCCCAGCCATTCGCACAGTTGCTTCGGGTCGGCGGTGCGCGTCACGCACAGGTCGAGCGTGGGGCGGATCTCCCCGATCGTTACCGCGAGCGCATCGCCGGGCTCGGCGCCCTCCACGAAGATCGGGCCGGTGAGGCCGTTGCTGTAGGGCATCGTCGTCTTGTCGCGACGATCGGTGTCGCGGCGGATCTGGCCGGACAGGGCGTCCTCCGTCTCCACCTCCAGCGACTCGCCCGGCGCGATCCGCAATCGCGGTTCGTGATGCCGGCTGAACTCATAATACAACGGACCGACGGAGAGTCGTTTCACCGTTCGCCTCGCTCGCGGGTTCTCGGCGGGAAGGACCGTGGGGAGGCGTCGATTCTGCCACAACCGGAGCCCACTCGCACGCCGTAAGGCCGGGTTGCCGTCAGACGCGAGGGTGTGAGACGATCCTGGACGCTCTGAACCGTCACGATCCGAGGGGAACGCCCGATGACCTGGTCGCCGCCGACGCTGGCCGATGTGCTGAGGGCGAAGACGGCAATTGCCCCATACCTGCGGCCGACGCCGATGCTCCAGCGCCCGGCGCTCGATACGGCCCTGGGATGCCGGGCGTATCTGAAATGCGAGAACCTGAATCCGACCGGCGCCTTCAAGGTTCGGGGCGGGATCAACCTGATCTCGACGTTCTCGGCCGAGCAGAAATCCCGGGGCGTGGTGGCCGCTTCGACGGGCAATCATGCGCAATCCGTCGCGTATGCGGCCCGGCTGTTCGGCGCCAGGGCGATCATCTACATGCCCGAGGCGGCCAACCCCCTCAAGGTGGCCTCGACCCGCGCCTGGGGAGCCGAGGTCGTGCAAACCGGGCGTGACTTCGACGACGCCCGCAAGGCGGCCGAGATCCGGGCCGGGGCCGACGGCCTGAGATTCATCCACTCGGCCGATGAACCGCTCTTGATCGCCGGCGTGGCCACCTGCGCGATGGAGATGTTCGAGGTCGTGCCCGACCTGGATGTCCTGTTCGTTCCCGTCGGCGGCGGCAGCGGCATGATCGGGGCCGGGTCCGTGGCGAGGCTCGTCAATCCGAAGACGCGGGTCATCGCCGTGCAGGCCGAAGGCGCGCCGGCGGTCTATCGCTCGTGGAAGGCGGGCGAGCGCATCGTCACCGAGAACGCGACGACGTTCGCCGAAGGGCTGGCCACCCGCGAGCCGTTCGACCTGCCGCTGCAGCTCATGCACCGGCTGGTCGACGAGATCATGCTCGTCAGCGACGCGCAGATCGAGTCCGCGATTCGCCTCTTGCTGGAGACCACGCAGCAGGTGGCCGAGGGAGCCGGAGCCGCCGCGGTCGCCGCCGCGCTCCAGCGTCGTGACGAACTGCGAGGCAAGACGGTCGGCCTGGTCCTGAGCGGCGGCAATCTCACCATCGACGTGTTGCGGCGGATTCTCAATCACGCTTGAGGAGACGGGTCATGGCCAAGGCGGCGAAGCCGGCGACGAAGCGACCGCTCTACAGCGTCCACCCCGGCGTGGCGATGGTTCAGAAGTGGATCGCCGATCTGCCGAAGAAGACCGGAAAATCGCTCGATCAATGGGTCGCGTTCATCCAGTCCGACGGTCCCCATGACCTCAAGGCGCGTCGCGCCTGGCTCAAGGCCGAGCACGGCCTGGGCACCAACACGGCCTGGTGGCTCGCCGAGCGCGCCGACGAGGGAGGCATGGGGATGATCGAGGAAGATCCGGCGACCTACCTGGCCGCCGCCGAAGGCTACGTCGCAGCCATGTACTCGGGCGGCAAGGCCGGATTGCAGCCCATTTATGATCGCTTGCTGGCGCTTGGGTTAAACATCGGCGAGGATGTGAAGGCCTGTCCCTGCAAGACCATTGTTCCCCTCTACCGCAACCACGTCTTTGCCGAGATCAAGCCCACGACGCGGACGCGGATCGACCTGGGCTTCGCGCTCAAGGACGCCCCGATCGTCGGCCGGTTGATTGATACCGGAGGGTTCAAGAAGAACGAAACCCTTCCATGATACCCCCCTCAACAACCCGCCCGAGACCCCTTCCGAGGAGGTCGAGGTAACCGACCCGACCCATCCCCTCTTCGGACGCCGCTTCTCCGTCCTCTCGGTCAGCGGAAATCCTCGCGGCCCTGCGTTCGTCTTCGTGGCCTACCGCGATGCGTTGCGGCTTCGCATCCCCATCTCCTCGACCAATCTGGCACCGAGCCAGATCCGCCCCCTTCGCACAAAATGGACCCAGGAAGCCGCCCAGGACCTCCTTTCCCTGGTCACGGAGGGGGACACCTCATGCCACAAGCCCGGCACGTCTGGCGAAGACTCCCGCAGGCCTTGAGGCAGCAGGCGATCGACGACATCACGGCCATTTGCGCGGAGGTCATCCATGAGCATTTCCGAACACATCACCCCGTTCCACATCGGCCGCAAGGCCCTCATCTACATCCGGCAATCGAGCCCGCACCAGGCCCTCACCAACCACGAGAGCCAACAGCTCCAGTACGCACTCCGGCAGAGGGCCCGCGAGTGCGGCTGGGCTGACGAGGCCATCGAGGTCATCGACTCCGACCTCGGGCGGACCGCCAGCACCACCCAGGGCCGCCAGGGGTTCAAGGAAATCGTGACCCAGGTCACCCTCGATCAAGTCGGCATCATCTTCTCTTACGATGTCACTCGGCTGTCACGAAATTGCACCGATTGGTATCAGGTCCTCGACCTCTGCGGATACCGCCGCTGCCTGATCGGCGACCGGGACGGGATCTACGACCCGGCCTCGATCAACGGGCGCCTTCTCCTCGGGTTGAAGGGCCAGATCTCGGAGCTGGAGCTCCATACGATCAAGGCACGACTGACCGCCGGCCTGCTCAACAAGGCCCGACGCGGCGAGCTGGCGCTGACCCTTCCCGTGGGCCTCACGCGCGATGCCTTGGGGCGTGTCGTGAAGCGGCCCGATCTCGAGGTCCAGGGCCGCATCGATCTCCTCTTCGTCACGTTCCTCCGCGTCCGCTCCCTGGCCAAGGTCGTCCGATTATTCAATGGTGAAGAATTGTTCGTTCCAAGACGTGATCCTTTCGGCGACGTCGTCTGGCGTCGCCCGACTGTCTCGTCGGTCGGAGCGATCCTCAAGAACCCGGCCTACGCCGGGTCGTTCGTCTATGGCCGGACCCGGTCCGTGAGGACCGGACCGGATCATCTCCCGGCCCAGAAACCACTGCCGGTCTGCGAGTGGAGAATCCACATCCGGGACGTGTATCCCGCCTACATCGACTGGGCTACGTATGAGAAGATCCGGGGCATGATCCGCGACAATCACAGCGAGTACGACCGGAACAAGACCCGGGGCGTCCCCCGCCCCGGGAAGGCCCTGCTGCACGGCCTCGTCCACTGCGGCGAGTGTGGCCACAAGATGGTCGTGCAATACAAGGGCGGGACGCAATACCTGTGCAATGCGCTGCGGCAGCAGAGCCAGGTCCCGGTCTGCCAGCGGATCCCCGGCGACGCGATCGACGACCACGTCGTTCGCCTCTTCTTCGAGGCGCTGGCCCCCGCGGAACTGGACGTCCACGACCGGGTCATGGCCACGCTCTCCGAGGAGCGCGAGCAGGTCCAGCAGGCGCGATGGCAGCAACTCGAACGGCTCCGTTACCAGGCTCGGCTGGCCGAGCGCCAGTTCCAGAAGGCCGACCCGGATAACCGCCTGGTGGCCGCCGAGCTGGAACGCCGCTGGGAGCTGGCGCTGCGAGAGCTGAAACAGGCTGAGAATGACCTCGAAATGGAAAATCATGGACGATCACAAATCTATCAACTCGATCCCGAGACCCGGCGGACGCTCGCCGAGACCGGTCGCCAGATCCCGGAGTGGTGGCGGGCCGATCGATTCTCCCAGGAGCAGAAGAAGTCGCTCCTGCGATGCCTGATCGACAAGGTCATCATCCATCGGACCTCCCCGGACGCCGTCCACTGCCGTGTCGTCTGGAAAGGGGGCGAGACGACGACCGCCGATGTGGCAATCACCGTCGGCTCCTGGTCGCTGCTCTCGCGCGGCCAAGAGATCGAGGACACGATCCTGGACATGACGCGGCAAGGGAAGACCGATGAGGAGATCGCCCGATGTCTGACTGATCGTGGTCACCATTCGCCGCGACACACGACCGTCCTACCCAGTTCGGTGCGGTTCGTCCGTCTCCGACACCGCCTGCTCCGCGACCGCAAGCAATCGCACCCGCGACGCATCCCCGGCTTCTTGACGGTGCCGCAACTCATCGAGAAGCTGAATCTCGAGCGAAGCTGGATCTACGACCGCATCCACAACGGTACAATTCAGGTCGCGCTCGACGCCGGACGAAAGCTGTATCTGTTCCCCGACACCCCTGAGACTCTCGACCGGT